>CAJUKD010000004.1 GCA_910587235.1 uncultured Muribaculaceae bacterium | reverse complement strand
AGTCGATACGGTTTTTCAATGACCGCGAGGTGAGGGCGGTCTGGGATGACGAGAATAACTGCTGGTGGTTCTCGGCTACTGACGTGGTGCGTGCTATCAACGATGAGCCGGACTATACTAAGGCAGGTAACTATTGGCGTTGGCTAAAGCGCAAGCTGAAACAGGATGGCGTTCAGTTCGTGAGTGGCACTCACAAGCTGAAAATCGTTGCTGCGGATGGTAAGCAATACAACAGCGATGCATTGTCGGCTGAGGATATTGTCCTTCTTGCCAAACATTATCCAAACAACCGAGCGAGCAAGTTTCTTGACTGGTTTACGTATAGCGACAATACCATCGACGGGCAGAGCCGTAAGAAGGCATATACTCTGTTTGAAAGCGGACTGCTGAACTCTCTTGAACCGGGCAGCATGAAATGTCTGCAACAGATTCATGCTTACCTTTTCGGCGGACTATATGAGTTTGCCGGACAGATTAGAAACAAGAACATATCAAAGGGCGGTTTCACTTTTGCCAACTGCCTACATTTCTCAACTATCATTCCGACCATTGAACGTATGCCGGAAACGACGGTAGACGAAATCGCCGACAAGTATGTAGAGATGAACGTCGTACATCCGTTTATGGAGGGTAATGGACGCAGCACACGCATCTGGCTTGACCTGATGCTCCGACGTTCACTGAAACGCTGTGTTGACTGGAGTAAGATTGACAAGAACGAATATCTGATAGCGATGAGAGAAAGCGTTATTGACTCAACCCATATCAAAGCCTTGCTGGAAGGTGCGCTGACCGACAAGATCAATGACCGCGAAATGTTCATGAAAGGCATCGACTACTCATATTACTACGAGGAAGAGTAGGCTTACTCTCTAATGCCTTCTATGTGTATCGGCAGGCAAAAGTTACGCGGAATATTTGAATTTTGCCTGTAATTTGCCTGTAGAAAATAAAAGAAGCGACTTAACTTTGTGATTTACACTTTGTTAAGTCGCCTTTCTTGTGCCCAGAACAGAACTAATGTAATTACTTTCTATTACATTGAAATACCGCTTATATTGCACTGATATAGTGTATTATACAAATAGAACATTTTCTTTCAGGGAGTTTTTAAGTGTTAAAAATGAGGAATTTTGCACGTAAATTTGCACGTAGAGCGTGTTTGAGTTATATTTGCAGTGGGATTACGTGCTGCTGCGCGCAGTGGCTGTGATTCCGTCTGATTTTAACCATTTAATTCTCTCCGATATGGCTACATTCCGATTTGAGCTGGACCACCGTCCGACACGAAACAAGACCTACAACCTTTACCTGATGGTGACGGTGGGTAAAAAGCGCACCAAGAAGAAAACCGGACTCCAACTGAAACATATTGACGATTTCAATCCGTCGTGCAAAGGCAACAACTGGATTCGCGCGAATGTGCTCGATGCGAAGGCTCTCAACGAGCAATTGCGGCTTATGCTTGTCAAGGCGCAGGAAACCTACAATGAACTTGAAGATGATGGCGAGGTGTCGTCGGCCCGTATCATCAAGACAATGGACAAGGAGATTGTCTCGCCCTCGTTTCTTGCCTTTGCCCGTGACCGGGCAAAAGAGATTGAGGAGGAAGGTGGATTCAGAAACATGCGCAAGTATGTGGGTCTTTGCAACAAGCTCGACGCTTTCCGCAAAAAGATGCGTATGCACGACATTACGATGGAAGACCTGACAGTGGAGTTCCTGACCAAGTTCAACAATTTCCTCCATAAGTGGAAGAATGAGAAGAATCCCGAAAAACTACTCCACCCGAACACCATAGAGGTACAGCTCAACATCTTCAAGACGCTTGTCAACCGCGCCATCAATCTCGGTTATATGTCGGCCGACAAGAATCCTTTTTTGAAATTCTCTTACAAGGGTGTGCCTACGATGAAAGAGAAGTTGGAGATGGCGGAGATTCAGCGCATCATCAATCTTGATCTGCCGGAAGGGTCGCTGATATGGAACGTGAGGAATTATTTCCTGTTTAGTTTCTACTGTGCAGGAATCCGCGCCGCCGACTTCATTCAGTTGCGCTGGCGCAATGTGTCTTCCGAGGGAAGGCTGACTTATTCGATGGATAAGAACGGTAAATTCCGCGATATTGTCCTCGTGCCGCAGGCGTTGGAGATTCTGAGACATTATTTTCGAGCAGAAGCCAAGCCCGATGATTATATCTTCCCGTTGCTTGACAACACGGCTCCGTATGCCAAATATGTGACCACCGCCGACAAGAGGACAATTACACCAGATATGCGCAAAACGCTCTATGCCGCCGTCTCCGCCAAAAACGCTATCATTAACAAATATCTGAAAAAGATTGCAGAGAAGGCTGAAATCAGCAAGAATGTGTCGTTTCATATCTCGCGCCATTCATTCGCCAAAGTTGCAAAGGAGACCGGGCTTGACAGCGGTATCGTTAAAGAGCTATTGGCCCATAGCAATCTCGCCACCACCGAGCGATATATGGGCAACTTCGACACGCAGAAAACCGACAACGCCCTCATCAATCTATTCGGCGGCGTTGAGAAGCCGAAGGATAAGAAAGAAGAGGTAATCGAGGCTCTGAAAGGAATGTCTCCCGAAGAGATCGCTGCAATATTATCCGCGTTCAAAAAATAATTCGTAAATTCGCAATCACCATGAAGATAGAAAAATTCTCATCGAAACCGACAAGCGATTATAGCGTTGCGGTCAACACCATAAAAGAGGCCATTCTCCGCAGTCAGTATCAGGCGGCGAAGTTGGTCAACCGTGAAATGCTGTCGCTATACTACGGCATCGGTCGATACATCTCTGCCAATTCCCGCGAGGGGTTCTGGGGCACCGGAGCCATCAAGACCATTTCTGAATGCCTGCGCAAGGAAATGCCCGGATTGAAAGGGTTCTCGGAAAGCAGTCTCAAGAATATGAGAATGTTCTATGAAGAATGGTCGCCGGTTTTTGAATCCAAGGACACGTTGGCAATTTCGCCAATCATGATTGGCGAAATTGAGACCACGCTATTGCTATCACCCAAATCGTCAATCGTGATTGGCGATTTGGAGTTATTCGGCAATTTAAGTTTTACTCACCATGTCAGAATCTTGAATGGTGAAAAGGATGTTGCCAAACGCTGGAAATATATTAAACTGGCTCTGGAAAACAAGTGGGACACACGTTTCCTTCAGCAGCAA
This sequence comes from uncultured Muribaculaceae bacterium, assembly GCA_910587235.1. Classification (GTDB taxonomy): domain Bacteria; phylum Bacteroidota; class Bacteroidia; order Bacteroidales; family Muribaculaceae; genus CAG-873. Next base: position 124,342 of record CAJUKD010000004.1, on the reverse strand, counting down.
ATCAAGGAAAATGTCGCCGACCATTACGGTGTGATGCCGTCCAATTTCGGGGTGACCATCAAGGACAGCCGCGATGCAATCAAGGCCCTAAACATGTTCAAGGATGAATATCTTCTCGACTTCATCAACACCGAAGAACTCGGCGTCCGCGACTATCAGGATATAGACGAGCGGGTAGTAGAGAAAGAGATTGTCCACAACATCAAGAAATTCATCATGACCTTCGGGCGGGATTTTGCTTTCGTCGGCAATCAATATCATCTTGAGGTTTTCTCTCACGACTTCTTTCCAGACTTGCTTTTCTTTAACCGAGAGTTGAACTGTCTCGTAGTTGTGGAACTGAAAACCGGCGATTTCAAGACCAGTTATCTTGCCCAGCTGATGACCTATCTCCGCATCCTTGACGACAAGGTAAAGAAGCCACATGAGAATCCGTCCATAGGCATCGTGTTGTGCAAGACCGCCGACAAAGACTTCGTGGAATACGTGATTCAGGACTACGCCAAGCCGATGGGCGTAGCCACTTATCGTATGAATTCCGACATGCCGGAGAAACTACGCGAGGCATTGCCAGATGTGGAAGACCTGAAAAAATTGCTGTAAGCAAGCTACGGCAACGGAATCTGCCTGAAATTCCAACGCCGTTTGAACATGCCATTGCTGCTTTCAGCGGAACGGAAAATGGGGAGTGCGACTTCGGAGCACTCCCTTTACATTGCAAGGGCGTTTTGTGGGGCCTCGGTTCCCCAAAACCTTTTGAGTTCCTCAAAAGACACCTTGCTATGTTCTTGTGAACATTCTGCATATTATAACTGATGCGCAATGCTGAATAAGCTTGTTGCAACAAAAATCATGAGAAAATCCGCTCTGCACCCAAACGGCAGAGCGGAAAACACGCGGAAATATGCGGAAATAGGGGTGCTTTATGCGGTCGAGCTATGCAAATATTTGGAAATCTGAATGATTGGATTGTATATTTGCAAAGAATTTGATTGACAGACCTGCAAATAAGGCGTTCAATATTCTAATCTTCGGAACGACACTTATATTGTTATTTTTATCAATTGAATCATCTATAATCCAATGTATTAGCAATCTTGTTGAGCTATCAACTGATTGAAAAGTCAATTTATTGAACAATAGATTTCTAAGTTCCTCAATTCCTAAGGTACTCATGTACGAATGCCCATGCCCGAGGGGGCTGAAATACGGCTATATCCATACATTTTGCGGTCATGTGCTGACAAATATTCCAATGTAGATTAGTGTGGATACTAATACTTCAATGCGTCTTTAAGAATACAAAGTAAGAGGGATGTATTTCTATCAATGCCTATTTATATTGAAATCCATATATTGTTTTTACCATATAGATTTTTATAAATCGTTGAATACTGAGATATTTCTATATCAATACGGATACTAAAATACAATTATAGTTCTTACTATTCAGACAGCGATATATAAACATATTTATCTTAATATTTTGGATATAGGTCTATAAGGACTTATGGATATATGGGCTATACGTTGCAACGCGAGAAATGGCAGATAATTATCGGTAAAATATCGGTTGGACATTGGCTGCTTCAAGTGGCCAAATGCGGCCATAACTATACTTTGTGCGTCCAAGGGGTAAAAATATTTGGAATTCCGCACTTCCCGATATTATTTTTGCATTGTGACAATGATTCAATGAGGAACTAGTAAGTTCTTTCAATACCAAACAGCATCTTTTCTTATGTTGGATGCCAAACCTTGATACACCGGCAACTTCATTCCTCCGACAGTTTTTCATTGGAGAAGAAGCTGAAATTAGCAGTCAAGACTGCTGAAACATCAACACGAATGAGCAAAAGCTCGCAACCTTCAACAATCTCACCCATCACAATGGTCATGATTCCCCAGGAAGAATGGAAATCGCTCCTCGACAAACTCGACCGCCTCGCAGAGATGATTGAGAACCGCAACGCTTCCGACCGCGACGCCGAATGGCTGGAATCAGAAGCCGCCCGCAAACAACTCGGAGTCTCGCCCAAGACATGGCAGAACTACCGCGACCAGCGCGTCATCCCCTTCTCCCAAATCGGTCGCAAAATCTACGTCAACCGCGCCGACCTAAACGCCTTTCTCCGCAGCCACCGCATCGGCGAAGTGAAATGAGCCTAAATTTTGAGCAACAGGGCGTTTAACCCGAACAACAATCGGTTATGTTTTCCGGCATAACCGATTGTTGTCTCAAAAATTCTTTGTAACTTTGTAATTAGGAATAGTAACGTCTGTCTGAAAATGACCAACTAATAACAAAAGACATACGGCGCGAGCTGAAAACCCTTTGAAAACTCCTGAGTAGTCGTTACAGGCATTCTTTGCTTTTGCAAAGCGAGCATAGCTCGATAAGGTCAGCCTTCAGATGCTACGCGGGAGTTTCCTTTTTCGAAATTATGACACTAAACTTTAGCGACATATTACAAGAATCGTTACTTTCGATTCAAAATGCATCCAAAAATCCATACGGTTTTGTTGGATTACCTTCCGGTCTTAAAGATTTAGACAACACTCTATGTGGCTTTGATAACTCGGATTTAATCGTAGTCGGCGCACGTCCGGCTATGGGTAAAACCGGATTCCTTCTTACTCTTGCCATCAACATGGCGGAAAGAGAAATTCCTGTGCTTTTCTACTCTTTGGAAATGAGCAATCCGCAAATAGTTAACCGTATGCTCTCCAACATAACCGGAATCGAGGGCAATAAACTATCTTCTGGTCGTATGTCGGAAGAAGAATGGGGAACCATTATAAAAGTTGGAAAAGGAATGGGAGAATATCCCCTTTACCTCACTGACAAGTGCGACTGGAAAATCGAAGATTTCTGTAAGAAAGTAAGAGAGGATGTCGAAGAAACTGGGGCTAAGATAATCTTCATTGACTATCTGCAACTCTTTTCGACACGAGAGAGACTACAGAACCGATATGAAGAAGTTGCTCTCTGTACCCGGGAATTGAAACTACTGGCAAGAGAATTGAACTTGCCTGTAATTGTTGCTTCGCAACTCAACCGCAATGTCGAGAACCGCACGACGGGAATATTCCGCGAAAAGATGCCTCAAATGTTTGACTTGCGCGACAGTGGCACCATTTGCGACGATGCGAATGTCGTAATGTTACTTTACAGACCCGAGTATTATACCCGTAGCACCGAGGATGAGAATGGATATGACATCAGAGGACTTGCTGAGGTTATTATCGCAAAAAATCATATGGGTAGAGAAGATACTATCAGACTTAAATTCTCTCCGGAAACCGGCAAATTCGAGGATTGGAAATCATATGAGCCTGAAGTTCCTTTCATCAATCGCCCGAATTATGAAGAGACTCTTGACAATTTTGATTCTTTATCTTCACCTTTCTGATTCAATATGGCAGAGGAACTGAAACAATTTGAGGATAGACTGTGGGAAGCAGCCGACAAGCTGCGCTCGGAGAGCGGTCTTAAATCGACACAATATTCAACCCCATTATTGGGGCTGATATTCCTACGTTTTGCATCCAACAAATACGACAAGTTCAAAGATGAAATAGAAGCAGAGTTTTCAGCTTCGCAGAATACCCGCAATCCGAAAACACGAGAGGAAATTGCACTGAGCAAATGCGGATATTATCTGCCGGAGAAATCTCATTTCGACTATTTGCTCAGTTTGAGCGAGCAAGAGGATATTCCACTTGCGATCAAACAAGCGATGGAGGGCATCGAGCAACACAAGCCCGAGCTTGTAGGCTCGCTTCCCAAAGATGAATATTTCAACCTTGAACCAAAGGAAGACGGAGAAACCATACGTGACTACTCTCTCACTGCCTCGCTTCTGAAAATCATAAATTCTATTCCTCGTGACTTGGAGGGTGACGTATTCGGTAAGGTTTATGAATACTTTCTCGGCAAATTTGCAAGCAGCGAGGGCAAAGGAGGCGGCGAATATTACACTCCTACCTCAGTTGTCCGCCTAATGGTTGAAATGATTGAGCCGTACAAAGGGCGCATCCTTGACCCGGCCTGCGGTTCGGGCGGTATGTTCGTGCAAAGCGCCGACTTCGTTCAGCGCAGCAATGACCGCCCCGACCGCATAAGCGTTTACGGCATCGAAAAAGAAAACGAGACCGTAAAACTCGCTCGAATGAATATGTTTCTCCACGGCTTGAACGGAAACATCGTTCAAGCCAACAGCTATTACAGCGACCCTCACAATTCATTCGGCACGTTCGATTTCGTAATGGCTAATCCCCCTTTCAATGTCGATGATGTCAGCTACGACAAAGTAAAGGACGACCCGCGTTTCAACACTTTCGGAATACCCAAAAACAAAACAAAGTCCAAGAGCAAGGATGGCGAGACCGTGCCAAATGCGAATTATCTTTGGATAAATCAATTTGCCACGGCACTCAATGACACCGGGCGAGCAGCTCTCGTCATGGCCTCAATTGCCACAGATGCCGGTAAGTCAGAAGCTGAAATCCGCGCCCGATTGGTCGAAGACGGCATTGTGAACGCAATGCTCTCACTGCCGAGCAATATGTTCTTCTCGGTCACACTACCTGCCACTCTATGGTTCTTTGATAAAGCTCGACGTGAAGATAAGCGAGTACTTTTCATCAACGCCCGAAATTTCTATAAGCAGATTGACCGTGCACATCGTGAGTTTACCGATGAACACATCGCAAACCTCGCTTGCATCCGTCACATTTATCAAGGTGATGAGGTTCATTGGCACCTACTCATGTCGCATTACGACAGCCGAATCCACGATTTAACTGCAAAATACGAAAGTTGCGTCGAAGAAAAAAATGCTGCGACCATTGAGGCAGAATCTTTCCTTTCGGAAAACCCCGGCAAAAATCTTAAAACCGATATTAAGCGACGCATTGATGCCGCCGATGCCGCTCTCGCAGATGCTGAAAAAGTGCTGACCCATTTTACCTCTATGCGCCAATGGCTCATAGACAATTTCCCCGATGGCAAGTATCGCGATGTTATCGGCCTATGCAAAGCGGCCTCCATCGATGAAATCCGCGAGCAGGACTACTCGCTAAATCCCGGTCGCTACGTCGGCGTAAGCTTCGACGTTGAAGACCTCAACGACTTCCGCGAAAGCATGACAGCTCTTAAATCAGAACTTTCGGCCTTAAACGATAAAAGCAATGAGCTGATGGAGAGCATCGTTGGACATCTTAATCAGTTGGGAGTATGAAAGTGCAAGAAACGACACTTGGTGCTGTTGCGTCCAACATACAAACCGGGCCATTTGGCTCCCAACTCCATTCATCAGATTATTCTGATGAGGGAACTCCTGTTATTATGCCACAGGATATTGTGGACTGGAAAATATCAGAACAAAAAATTGCGCGTGTTTCGGAAGAACACGTGCAACGTCTACAACGGCATAAAACAAATGAAGGTGACATTATTTATCCTCGACGAGGTGACTTGGCCAAGTGCGCTTATATCACTGACAACGAAACGGATTGGCTATGCGGCACTGGCTGTCTAAAAGTAACCATTGATGAAGCAAGGGCTAATTCAAAATACGTTTATTATCACTTACAGCAACCCTACTCAACAAGTTGTATAGAGTTGGCGACTGTCGGATCTACAATGCCAAATCTTAACACTTCGATACTTTCAAAGGTAAAACTAAGACTGCCCTCGATTGATATTCAGAATAAGGTTGTTGATATTCTCTCACAATACGATGAACTCATTGAGGTTAATCGTAGACGCATAGCAATTTTGGAAGAAATGGCAATGCGTACATATCGTGAGTGGTTCGTGTTTTTCCGCTTCCCCGGCCACGAAACCACCGAATTTGTCGATGGTCTCCCTAAAGGGTGGAAATATCGCTCTGTTACAGATATTTTGCAGATTCTTTATGGCAAAGACCATAAGTTAGTTTATGATGGATTGTTTCCTATATATGGCTCTGGGGGAATAATGCGTTATGGAAACGAATATTTATATGAAGGAGAATCTGTTCTAATACCCAGAAAAGGTACTCTTAATAACATAATATTAGCGGATGGCAAGTTTTGGTGTATTGATACTATGTTTTATTCGATACCTAAAATTCCTAAAATCTGTAAACTTGCTTTTTTTCAACTTAAAGCTTTTGATATGGAAGTGTTTAATTCAGGGACAGCTCTTCCGAGCATGACAATCAAAATTCTATCATGCCTTAAATTGCTTGTTCCGGATGAAAAATACAGAACGCTTTTTGAGCAATCCATATCGGCTATTTTTAATGAGTTGACATATCTTAAAAAGTTAAATGTTACACTACAGCAGATGCGTGACCGCTTGTTGCCACAGCTTATGAGTGGTCAGCTTGAAGTGACACCTTAAATCGCTTGACACAATGAGATACTTTATTAAGGAAGATGATATTGAACGCGAACTGATTGATGTGTGCCTCAATGAATTGGACTACAACAATCATTTCAACTGCTATGTGACCGACCATTTGCATCGCAGTTCGGAGCGAGGTGTGCTGAATCTTGATGTACTCCGCCGCGAGGTTAAGCGTATAAATGCTTCGGCAACTGACCGTCCACAAGGTTTCGATGATTCAGATGTGAATACGGCTGTGGCCGCACTCAATGATATAGACTTGCACTCTGACCCGGCTTCTCTTAATGCCACGATTCTTTCACGAATCATCAACGGGTTCAAGATTAACGTGCTTCAAGCCAACGGAAAACGTGAGCAACGAACTATTCAATACATAGATTGGGGGAATCCGACAAGCAACCAGTTTGATGTCGTTAACCAACTTTGGATTCAAGGTGATGTTTACCGTCTGCGCCCCGATGTTATAATCTACGTCAATGGCATACCATTGATTACCATTGAACTTAAAGACAGCAATATTCCCGTTAAACAAGCATTTGACGATAACTTGACGAGGTATAAAGCGGCCATTCCTCAACTAATGGCTTATAACGCTGTGCTCGTTGCAAGCAACGGCTTGCATACACGAGTAGGAGCGACTTTTGCCAAGTGGGCTTTTTTCGCTCCTTGGTTCCGAGCTTCGGAAGATGATAAAATCAACAAGCAGGAAATCGAGAATGAGAAAATCAGCCTTGATGTTATGGCTCGATCGCTGTTGAAAAAAGAGAACTTGCTTGATTACATCCACAACTATATCCTTTTCTACAACGGCTCGATAAAGATATGTGCCAAAAACCATCAATTTCTCGGAGTGAATCGTGCCGTAGAGCGATATAAATATCTTTGCGGCTCTCCACGCGAAGAAGACCGTGGTAAGATGGGAGTTTTTTGGCACACCCAGGGTAGCGGCAAGAGCTTTTCAATGGTGTATCTCGCGCGACTGCTTAAAAACCGCTTCTCCGGCAATTTCACATTCCTTATCATTACCGACCGGGAAGACCTTGACAGTCAGATTTACCGCAACTTCTTGCACAGCGGTTTTATGAGTGCGGAGGAAGATTGCCAACCCAAAACAAGCGACCGTCTCCGCACTATGCTTGGCGAAGACCACCGCATACTCTTTACGCTCATTCAAAAATTTCGTTACGATAAGCGCAAGAAATTTCCTGTTCTCTCGGAGCGCAACGATATTATTGTGTTTATAGACGAGGCTCACCGCACACAATATAAGTCTCTTGCAGAAAACCTTAGGGCAGGTTTGCCAAATGCCAAATATATGGCATTTACCGGCACACCGCTTTTTGGTAGCAAAAAACTTACAAACAGATGGTTTGGCGAGACCGTCAGTGAATATAATTTCAGTCAGGCGGTGCAAGATGAGGCCACCGTGCGCCTCACTTATCGCAACCACCTGCCTGAGGTGCAGAATGAAAACCCGACGTTCAGTGCCGACTTCATCAACATTCTTCAAGATGAAGAACTCGATGATGACAGTCGTCAACGCCTCGAACGCGAGTATGCCAAGGAGCTTGAAATTCTTCGCCGTCCGGCTCGCTTGAATAAGATAGCCGACGATATTGTGGAGCATATCATCAACCGAGGTTATCTCGGCAAGGCAATGGTGGTAAGCGTTGACCGCTTTACCGCAGTAAGGATGTATGACCTTGTCACTGCAAAATGGCAGCAAAAAATTTCTGACATCAACCATGAGCTTATGACGCTCAATCCTTCAGCGGCAGAGTATCAGACCAAGCTGAAAATTCGCGATTGGATGCGCTCTACCGATATGGCTGTCGTTATCAGCACCGGCCAAGGAGATGAAGAACGCTTCGCAGCCGAAGGTCTTAACCTTCGTCCGCATATTGAGCGGATGAACGATGTCAACGAGGAGGGGCAAGAACTGCAAGATTTATTCCGCGACGAAGACAATCCGTTGCGTGTCGTGTTTGTTTGCTCTATGTGGCTCACCGGCTTCGATTCGCCTATGGTGTCAACTCTCTACATGGATAAGCCACTTGCGGGGCAAAACCTTATGCAGACAATCGCACGTGCAAATCGTCGATGCTCGACACTTGACGTGCTTGGACGTGAAAAATCTTGCGGTCAGATTATTTCTTACTGCAATATTTTCGGTAGTCTGAAAAAGGCTTTTGCCACATACGGAGACGCGCAAGGAGATGGCGACGAAGAAGAAACCGATAATCCCGGCACAGATACACCCGGAGGAAACACACCTGCCGCTATGACGCTTGATGAGTTATACACTCATCTTCGCGCAGCCATCGCCCAATGCGTAGAGTGGTGTCGTGGTCTTGATGTTGATTTACAGAAGATTCTCGACCTCAATAAAGCTTTCAATCAAATTTCTCTTTTTGACCAATACGCCAACATTCTCATAAATCCGATTGAGCGCAAAGCTCAATTCGCTGTGTTTGACAACACTATTTCTCAGATTTATGATGAATGTCTGCCCGACATAATCAGCATCAAAGAGGATTTTGTGATGGCCGAGGTTATCCATTACCTCCGACAGGTTATGGATAACTCGGTTGACCGAGGCAATCTTGATTCGGCTCGCCGCCGTATCAAAGATTTGCTCAATCAGAGCATCGTGCCGAAAGGTGACGGCCCGGCTGACAATAGAGAATACACAATCAAAGAGTTTGGCGAATTTGACCTTAGTCGTCTTGATATTGACAAACTCCGCGATCAATACGGCGAATCGAAGTGCAAGGCTCTCGAAATCGCTGATCTTGAAGATTTCATTTCGCAGAAACTCGATGCTATGCTCAATCAAAACAGCGAGCGACGCACCTTTGCGGAGGAGTTTCAAAGGATAATCGAACGCTATAATGCAGGTAGTACTGAGTCTGAAGAAGCATTCCGCGAGTTGATGGAATTGCTTACACGGATGTCAGCGGAACAACGCCGTGCCTCCGAGGAGGGGCTGACGGAAGAAGAACTTGAAGTTTTTGATATTCTCCGAAAGGAAAATCTCTCAAAAGATGATGTCGTTAAGGTAAAAGCCGCCGCCCGTGATTTGCTTTCAAAATTGAAATCAAATCAAGACCAGCTGTTTACCACTGATTGGTATAAAGATAGTTCTAAGAAAAGCTCCTTCATCTTGTTCGTTAGAGATACTCTTGACATGACGTTGCCAGACTGCTACGACCGTACAACATTCAGAGAGAAAAATGAGCTCCTATGTAATCAATTCATTATCCGTGCATCTCAAAATGGCGGATACCTTTTCGCAAGTTAGTACGAAAACTTCAAAAATTAAGAATCTACGGCTATGGCAGATAGAAGCGCGACATCAGTATTATTTGGATTTGATTTTCAAGCAAATGCAGCAATTGTGCTTATGCTTGAGAATATCAAAGATATGTCGCATATTCGTTTGGAAGGTTGTGAAGATATTGATATTAAGCTAAATGATGGCAGTCACATCTTCGCTCAAGCTAAATCTGTTGTTAAAAGTAGTTCAGATTTTACAAACGTTCTAAAAAATTTGAAGAAGTCTTTAATCTCATTATCAGATGCATATCGAACTTCTCACGATAATGTTAAAGAGCTGATATACATAACGAACTCTCTAAATCCATTTAAGGAGAAACACCCGAATACGATATTTTGGGGACCTGCTCAAAGAAAATTTGCTTCGTTGCCTAACGATCTGCAAGAAAAGGTTTTCAAAGCCTTGGAAGGAATTGAAAATCCTTTAGATACAGACAAATTAAAAATTCAAATCCTTCCATTTGAAACAGATAATTATACAGAACGGTACAAAGCCGTAATCGCCGTTATTGGAGATTTTATTTCTCATTTAGGAACCAATTCGATAGAACGAAGTCGAATTCATGAAATATGGGCTAAAGACCTATTCTTGAGCGGTACACGAAAAGATAAAAGTATCAATCTCAAAAAGAAAGATTTGATTTGGCCAATAATAGTTCTTGTTACCGATAATGACGATTATGATGAGTATGATGTTGATGATTCGGAGGCAGATGAGCTATTATCAGCATATAAAGACATTATTAACATCTGTTCTGAAAAATACGAATTTGTTACTCGTGTATTGAGTGACTATAATAACTTTAAGACAGAAGATAAGAGCACAAAACTGGAATCTTTTATCAAATCAGAAGGCACTAACTTTAGATATCTATTTGATGATACCAGCATAAAACTATCTAATGACCTTCAGGAAATATTAATCCAAATCATAATACGAAATATTATACGCAAACGAATACGAGTTAACCATATTAAAGATGCAGTAAATTTATGATATTCAATTCAATAAAAATAAAGGAAGGCTCTGTTCAACGATTGATTGAATTTTCTAATAAAAACAATCTAATACACAGCGTGACAAATAGCAAAGGGAAAACTACTTTGCTGAGACTTCTGCTGTATTCAATTGGGTATAATATTCCAAACACAAAACACATCAAATTTGAAGATTTGGAAATTGAGAGTTTAATTACTCTCGATAATGGAGATACTGTAACATTACATCGAAGCTCAAGAGACTACATTGTTATCAAAAAAGGCGGTGAAGAAGAAGTATTTATACTTAATAGTCAAGAGACTGAACTCCATAAAATAGTGTTCAACGCTTCAAATACGGATTTAATCAATAATCTGTTGGGATTGTTTTATTTTGATCAGGAAAAGGGTTGGACACTTCTTAACCGGGGTGTCGTAATCGGTAGCATTCGTTTCAATATAGAAGAACTTATTAGAGGGATTGCAAACATTGATTGTTCCGAACTAATTAAACAAAGAGAGACAAAAAAACAAGATTTACTAAAATATAAACAAATGTTCAGCGTCGCAAAGTATCAAGAAACGATTGACGTTGAATCCAATAATCTTGCCCAGGATTCCTATAATACACGGATTGATATTAGTCTCAATCAGTGTAGAATGGAACTAAATCTATTGAAAGCAGAATTACGTAGAATAAACAAGGTTTTGAAAGACAATAAAGCCTTTACAAAATTCATTGCAGAAATAGGCTTATTAATCAGGACACCGGATGGGCAAACCATTTCTGTAACTGAAGAAAATATAGTGGGCCTTAACGATACTATTGATTATTTAATCGCAAAACGTCAAATAATAATCTCTCAGTATAAACAGCTCCAAAACAAATTAATTGAGATTGAAAGAGAACGCAGAGCCGAAGATATTCAGCTGTCTTTTTTTGAAGATGAAGAGACAATTTCGCAGATATTTGATAAACGAATTGCTAATATTCCCATTAATGAAATGGCGGTAAAGAATGGCATAACTCGTATAGAGCAAGAGATTAAAACAATCAGTACAAGAATTAAGGATGTATCTCAAAACGCAAAAAATGCTCGGAACATTATATCGTCTATATTTGCTAATACTAAAAAATATCTGTTGGAATTAGGTTTGGATGAATCAAAGATAACAGAACGTTATCTATTTACCTCCAATTTAAAAGAACTGTCGGGTGCCATCCTTCATAAGACTGTATTTGCATTTAGACTTGCTTGTCTTTCAGAAGTTGAGAAGCATTTAGGAATTAAATTCCCCATAATATTGGATTCTCCTAGTGGTAAAGAAATAGATCAACAGAATATCCAAGCTATGATTAATATTCTTAAACGGGACTTCTCTGATAATCAGATAATAATTGCTTCTATCTATAATTATAATTTGGATAATGTTCATTCAATAAACATTATCAATAAACTAATTGAATGAAATTGATAAGCAGGTAGTGTGTGTTGTCAGCTTGTATTTATGACTCACAGAGAGATACCTTCTATTTTGAACGTTAAGAGACGAAACGAATGTTTTGATATGTAAAATAGTATGGATTCAGACAATCAGATAATCTTATATCAGGGCGAGGACGGCAAGACTCGTATTGAGGTGAAGTTTACCGGCGAGACGGTCTGGCTGTCGCAGCAGCAGCTTTGCGAGTTATATCAGACGAGCAAGGCTAATGTCAGCGAGCATATCAAGCATATTTTTGAGGACGGAGAACTTGATGAGGATTCAGTTGTTCGGAAATTCCGAACAACTGCCGCCGATGGTAAGTCGTACAACGTGACCTACTACAATCTCGATATGATTATCTCGTTGGGATACAGGATTCGGTCGGTTATCGCCACGCATTTCCGCCGGTGGGCAACGGAGCGGTTGAAGGAGTATATCATCAAGGGGTTCACAATGGACGATGAACGGTTGAAAGGGAATGGCGGTGGTGCTTACTGGCGTGAGCTGCTTGACCGTATCCGCGACATCCGTTCTTCGGAGAAGGTGATGTACCGTCAGGTGCTTGATCTTTATGCTACCGCCGTTGATTACGACCCTCGCAGTGACATCTCGGTGGAGTTCTTCAAGATTGTGCAGAACAAGCTTCATTTCGCCGCACACGGTCACACTGCCGCTGAGGTTATCTTTCATAGGGCTAATGCCGAGTCTCCAATGATGGGGCTTACTTCTTTCAAAGGTGACCATCCGACATTGCGTGATGCCAAGATTGCCAAGAACTATCTCAGCGAGGATGAACTGAAGATTCTTAACAATCTCGTGTCAGGTTACTTTGACTTCGCCGAGATTCAGGCGATGAAACGTCGCCCGATGTATATGAGCGACTATGTGCAGCAACTCGACAATATACTTTCATCTACCGGCGAGGCATTGCTCAACGGTCACGGCACAATCAGTCATCAGCAGGCGATGGAGAAAGCCGAGCAGGAATACCGTCTGTTCCAAGTCCGCGAACTATCCCCCGTGGAGCGAGCCTACCTTGACACGATAAAAGTTCTCAATGCAAAAGCGAAAGGCAAGGGCAAGAGTTCCGAAAAAAAATAGTCGGTGCCGCCGGATGAGGTTCGAGGGGAGGGTGAATGGCGGACTTTGGTTGACACCTTTTGCACGTAATATGCACGTAGAATAAAAAGAAAGCGAGATAACTATTGAGGATTCAATTAGTTATCTCGCTTTTGGGGTGCCCAGAACAGGACTCGAACCTGCACGCCTCGCAGCACTCGCACCTGAAACGAGCGCGTCTACCATTCCGCCACCTGGGCTTTGCTCGCAGCCCTCTCGGGGCTTTTGCGTTGCAAAGGTACGCACTTTTTTTCAAAACAGGAAACTTTCCATCCACTTTTTTTTGTTATTTTTGTACGATTCTTTACTGACACTCTAAAATCTGAAACTGGAATAAAGCTCTAAAGTCATGAATATCATCAAAGAAGGCCAAGCTGTAGCAATGTGCAGCGACCACGCCGGCTATGAACTAAAATGTATAATCGAAGGCTATCTCGAAAGCAAAAACATCGTATACCATGATTTTGGCACCTACAGTACCGAAAGTTGCGACTATGCCGATTTTGCTCACCCGTGTGCTGTGGCCGTGGAGTCGGGGGAGTGCTATCCGGGAATAGCAATGTGCGGATCCGGCAACGGTATCGGAATGACCCTCAACAAGCATCAGGGAATACGCGCCGCCCTTTGCTGGACTCCCGAGCTTGCCCGTCTGGCCCGCGCCCACAATGACGCCAACATACTTGTTCTGCCGGCTCGTTTCATAGCTCCCGAAGTAGCTCTTGAGATTGTAGACGTGTTCCTGTCAACTCCTTTCGACGGAGGTCGTCATCTGCGCCGCATCGAGAAAATGCCGGTAAAATAAGGAGGATACATAACTTACGACAAATCCGCAATGCAGGCAATAAAAACTTGCCTCATTGCGGATTTTATTTTAAAGTCGAATGTGGATGCTTATTCGGCAATATTTTCAGCGCCGTCGTACCACTTGGAATACATCAGATAGTTGCGTGCTATCTTGACATTGATTTCACGTGCTTGCGCCGGATCGACCATCTTGATAAATTTTGCCGGCGCACCACCCCACAATTCATTAGGGCCTATTTTTGTACGCGACAGAACTACAGCTCCGGCAGCAACGATTGCGCCCTCGCCCACCTCGGCATCGTCCATTACTACCGAACCCATGCCAATAAGGGCAAAATCACGGATTTTGGCGCCATGGATAGTCACATTATGGCCTATCGACACATCGTTTCCGATCTCAATGGTGGATTTCTGATAAAGGGTATGAAGCACTGAACCGTCCTGGACATTGACACGGTCGCCTATGGTGATAGTATTGACATCGCCGCGGAGTATGGCTCCGAACCAGATACTGCATTCATCGCCTACAGTCACATCTCCTATTATGGCGGCATTGGGTGCCACGAAGCAATCGCGGCCAAGTCGCGGAGTGAATCCGCGCAAAGGTATAATCAGTGGTTTCTGCATATTGATAGCTATAGAATTATCGTACGATTGGAGCAGTAGCGGCTGCCAGCCACATGCGCTGCGGCTCGTTTTCGAGAGCCGACATAAGTTCAGACGCTACGCGTGCGTGGTAAGCGTTGACCCATGCGATTTCATCATCGGTCATAAGAGTAGTGTCGAACAGCTTGCGGTCGAATGGGAAAAGAGTAAGTGTTTCAAAACGCAGGAAACGGCCGAATTCCGTAGTCATGGCAGGCACACACAAAGTAAGATTCTCGCAACGTATGCCATGAATGCCTTCTACGTAGACACCCGGTTCGTTCGATGTAATCATGCCGGGAGCAAGGGGCACATTCACATAGTTCAGGCGTATGCTCTGAGGTCCTTCGTGGACGCCAAGGAAATGCCCTACTCCATGACCTGTACCATGCAGATAACTCATGCCATGTTTCCACAGGAACTGACGGGCGATAGCGTCAAGCTGTGCTCCACGCGTATCATCGGGGAAAACCATCTCAGCAAGAGCGATGTGGCCTTTCATCACCAAAGTGAAGTCGCGACGCTCGCGGTCTGTAGCTTCGCCGAGAGAGATAGTGCGGGTTATGTCGGTAGTACCGTCGGGATATTGTGCTCCGCTGTCGACAAGCAACAGTCCTTCGGCACGCAAGGCAGAATTGGATTCGGCCGTAGCTTCATAGTGCACAATAGCTCCATGTGCTGCATAACCGGCAATGCAACCGAAGCTGTCGTCGACAAACTCCGGAGCAGCGGCACGGCTGTCGTGTACGATCTCGACCACATCGAGTTCCGTTGTCGGCTCTCCGGCTTTCACACGCCGTTCGATTTCCATAAAAGCCTTGACAAGAGCAACTCCATCGCGAACCATGGCACGACGTATACCTTCTATCTGGACTTCGTTCTTGCAGGCTTTAGGAAGAGCGACAGGCGACATGCCGACGCCTACGGCTCGATCGCCGAGAGTTTCGCGGACTGTAATAGTAGTACGGGTAAGGTCTACGAGAACCTTTTCTCCGGCAGGAAGAGCGGAAATAAATTTCAAGGCATCACCATAAGGCTGCACGGTCACACCTTCCGAAGCCAGATAACTTATCGTATCACTATCAAGTTTTTCCGGCGCGATGAAAAGGACAGAGCGGCCCGGGCTGAGATAAAGGAATGCAGTAGCTACAGGATTGTGACGCACATCGGAAGAGCGTATGTTTAGCAGCCATGCTATTTCGTCGAGAGCCGAGATGAATATTGACTCGGCTCTATGGTCAGACATTTCAGCGAGTACCGACGCTATTTTATCGGCTGCACGGCATCCGGTAAACCTGATATCGTGGACAAAAACTTTGTCTTGCGGCAAAGCCGGACGATCTATCCATATACTGTCAATTATATCGAAAGAAGTATCAAGAGTCAATCCGTACTGAGCCAGATCGTCGCGCATGTCTTCGGCATCGCTTACAGAAAGGAGCATTCCGTCAATGCCTACTACAGCTCCCTGCGGCAGATGTGAGCCAAGCCACCCGACGACAGAAGGCGTAGAGGCCAGTCCGTCCTTCATCAGTTCTATACCGCTACCTTCGAGCTGCTGTGCCGCCTGGATAAAATAGCGGGAATCAGTCCACAACAAGGCTGCATCGGCAGTGATGACAAGGGTACCCGCGGAACCGGTAAATCCTGACAGCCAGCGACGCACCTGCCAATGGTCAGCCAGATATTCACCCATGTGGGGATCGGCCTGCGGTATGATGGCCGCGGCAATGCCTGCAGATGCCATTCCGGCACGCAGAGCTTCTATGTTTTTATTCTGCAAATCTTTCATAACTAAATGATATGTTTGGTTAGGAGATCAAATCTCAATAAGTTTTAAGTGGAGGCAGGAACGCATCCGGAATATGTTCGACAGTATAGTCGGAAGGACAACCACGGATACCGAACAGATCGAACTGAACTTCTCCACGCCAATGGTTTCCCCTAAGGAAAGCATTAGCCGCAGCTGCCATGTGAGCCTGCTTGCGGCGGTCTATGGCATCCAACGGATCTTCGGGCGAATCGGCGGTACGGGTCTTTACCTCGACAAAAGCTATACGGCCTCCTTTCTGAGCCACTATGTCGATCTCAAGGTGACCGACGCGCCAGTTACGTTCAACAATCGCATAACCGAGTCCGACAAGCATGTCGCAAGCGACATCCTCGCCCCAACGTCCGATTTCCTTGTTGCCCGCAGCCATTTTTCTATAATTTCAAGTATGTGGTAATAGCCGGAATTGTCGCTTATACCGTATATTCACCATTGCAAATTTAGCATTTTTTCTTTATTTGTTTCCTTATAATGTCCTGTTTTTTCTTTTCAGTCCGCCTGAGCGACAAAAAACTTTTCAGAGCATACGGATGTTTTAATTATCGCTATATCGACTCAATAAAGAATGATTATATGGACAAGAAAAAACTCACCTCCGAAAACGGACGCCCTATTGCCGACAACCAAAATGTTCAGACATCCGGTCTGCGCGGACCTTTCTCCGCCCAGGATCCGTGGTATCTCGAAAAAATAGCCCATTTCGACCGCGAAGTGATACCGGAACGACGAATGCACGCCAAAGGCTCCGGCGCTTTCGGCACATTTACAGTAACCAACGATATCAGCGAGTTTACGCGAGCCTCAATTTTTTCTGAAATAGGAAAACAGACTCCATGTCTGGTAAGATTCTCAACAGTGGCCGGAGAGCGCGGAGCAGCCGACGCCGAACGCGATATACGCGGATTCGCTATGAAATTTTACACAGATCAGGGAAACTGGGACCTCGTAGGCAACAACACCCCTGTGTTTTTTCTGCGTGATCCACTGAAATTTCCGGATCTAAACCATGCCATCAAACGCGACCCGCGTACAGGAATGCGCAACCCCACTGCAAACTGGGACTTCTGGACTCTTCTTCCCGAAGCGCTCCATCAGATTACTATCACAATGTCGCCGCGCGGAATTCCTGCATCATTCCGCAATATGCACGGATTCGGAAGCCACACATACAGTTTCATAAACAAGGATAACAAACGGACATGGGTGAAATTCCATTTCCGTACCCTTCAAGGCATAAAAAATCTGACCGACAAAGAGGCTGAGGCCATCATAGCCAAAGATCGCGAATCGCATCAGCGTGATCTGTTCGAAGCTATCGAACGCGGTGAATTTCCACGATGGAAACTACAGGTGCAGCTTATGACCGAAGACGAGGCCCAAAAGTACCATATCAATCCTTTTGACCTTACAAAGGTCTGGTACCACAAGGATTTTCCACTGCGCGATGTCGGAATACTTGAACTGAACCGCAATCCGGAGAACTTCTTCGCCGAAATTGAACAGGCAGCTTTCAATCCCGCCAACATCGTGGACGGCATAGGCTTTTCTCCCGATAAAATGCTTCAGGGACGACTGTTTTCTTATGGTGACGCCCAACGCTACAGACTCGGTGTAAACCATAACCTCATACCCGTCAACCGTCCTAAATGTCCCTTCCACTCATATCATCGCGACGGACAGATGCGCACCGATGAAAATTACGGCGCCACAATCGCATACGAGCCAAACAGTTTCGGAGAATGGAAAGACAACCCGGCGCTTAAAGAGCCTCCCATGGAACTGCACGGCGATGTATATAACTACGATGAACGTCAATATGACGACGATTATTACACTCAGCCTGGCAAACTATGGCGATTGATGAGCAGTGACGATAAATTGGCAACATGCCGGAATACAGCTACCCAGATGGAAGGGATTCCCCTTTTTATCAAACAGCGTCACGTGCGTGCCTGCCACAACGCCGATCCGGAATATGGCCGGATGCTTGCAGAAACACTGAACATCGATCTTGCCGAAGCCCTCACTGCTGAAGATCCCGCCCACCCTTCATGGGACAAACGCGATATCCGTAAATAAAACCATTCAGTTCTCAGTGCCGATACTGTCGGCGCTGAGAACTTCTATCCGACGGCCTCGCACAAGACGTTGTAGCGAACCTGTATAATAGGCATAACCGCGTGTGCCGTCGGGAAATGTAAGATGTCCGACGTGCATCCACGTATGCGATTCACGCGGCCGTGGCTGCGTAGTACCGTCGAGTGCAAAAAGAAGCGCCCGATCTATAGGCGTAGCCTGAGGCAGGAACTCATGGGCACGGAATGAGATACGGGCAGCCGAAACCGAATCGCGGCTGACATAAAAAGGCCATACCCCACGCAATCCGATATTTCCGGGAACAGCCGGCAAGTCTTCAAAAGCACCGGAACGATATTCCGTAGGAAATACGGCTATGCCCCAGGAATCACTGCCTATATAGGATGAAAACATCCTACGGGTGTTTATATCAGAAATCTTATTGTCGGTAATAGACATCAGATAAAACGGATGTTGTTCATTAGGAGTGAGGTCGTAGAAAAAGAAATCATTCAGCACATCATTACTACCGGATGCGGCCATAGCCTGGATATCAAGTCGCTCGGCAGTTGTAATACGCTGCCAACGCACAAGTTCTGTCAGCCATAGGGCGTAAACAACGAGCATGACAACGGATAAGATCAAAGCGCCACGCCCAAGATCATTATTACGCAAAGGAAACAGAACGGAATAGCCCCGCACAACGGCAAGTGTGGAAAACAGCGAAAGAGGCCACAAGGCACGACCTTGCATGCCAAGAACCATAGACATAATCAGACTTATGATAGAGGCTCCTATACATGCGGCAAAAAACGGGCGCTCACGCAGCCATATCGTGCGCGAAAGCCTCAATCTGCACCAAAGCACCGACAAAACAGCAAGTGCCACCGGCCATGATGCGCTGATGTAGCGTGACATCAAATAAGGCAGACTTGAAATCGACACGGCACGGAGCATGTGTCCTGTCCGCTGCGACAGCCCTGACATTATAGCCAAACCCACTGTCAGAAGCAATAATATCTCAAGCAGGCAGTAACGGCGTGAACGCCATCGGCCGGACATCAGAGCTTCGAAAAAGACAAATGCCACAACCACACAAGTGAATGACTCGTGCATCAATCCGGCTACAACAGCAAGCACATAGAACGCAACAAGGCGACACCGGCGCATCCTCGGCACAGAAGGCAAAAGCCACAATACCGCCATCCACACAGCAGAGGTCCACACGTAATTGGCAAGATAGTCGGCCGACTGCATGTGGTCATACCACGGCAAAGCGCACCATACCATAACAAGCGTGAGCGCAAGTACTGCCGCCCCGGGAACCTTACGGCTCCCCTGCCCCACAGCCACTATACCGAGAAACATCAGTAAAAGCATGAATGCAGAAAAAAACATCTCAAGCTGACGCGGGAAAATCTGAAAAATTATATGTCCGAAGTTCGCCAGACGCGAATTTATCAATATCCAATGATTGACAAGACTCGGCCATATCTGCGAGATATCATCTATCATCGGACCATATCCTAACCAAAACAGATTATCATCGTCCGGCAATACTTCCCTACAATAAAGAAGGTCATCCGTATTATATGTCGTAGACAACATCCACACACAAGCTCCCGCAAAAGTCAACAATGCGATAAGTATAAAAATTATGTTGCGGCGCCGGAACTGCGGTTCGAAAATGTAAAAGAATGTTTTCATAACAAAGACAATATAATAAAAAGGGCTGTATCTCCCGACAGAGCCCTCTAATAATCTACAATCTATAAAAACATATATCTTATGAAAGAACGGTCAGAGGCATACATTCAGGCGCTCACGGCCTTCTGCCTTTCACCGCTTCAAAAGTAATAATAAATGTTGACGTGTGCAAACAAAGTACAATAAATTTCATTCTCGTCCCATGCTTTCCCCTGCATCCTCATCTTGGCGCAATGAAGCGGATAAGGCACAATTCTCTATCTCGACTATCCTGCGCCCGAATGCCGAACGGACAAGCATATACGGCAGGTGCATGTATGCTTTGGTTCCATCCTGAAAAAATACCGGACTCGTCGCAGACCATAGATAATATGAATGCCGGTGTGCAGGGCATCCATGCCTCAAAGCTATGATAAGACGGTCGAGAGGATTGACACTGCCGTTTATTTCAGCGACCTCGACACGAAGTACGCTTCCGTCAGGATGCTTTGAAAATATGAATGGCCACTTTCCACGACAGCTCCCATCGGCATTAAGTGGTGCAAGACGGCTGAACGCATCAATACTGTCGCCTGCCTCCGGACTCATCTCCGGCGGCAGGACAGCAACAAACGTACTGTCATTGGGTGCCAGATGATATGTATATAAAGTGTTGTTGGCCCAGTCATCGAACGCATGATAAGGAATGCCCATAAGATAAAACGGAACTTCCTCTCTGGTCGTATAGTCTGAATAGATGACCGATGTCGGAGCTGCGAGTGAGCGGAATTCGCGCACAAATGTCTTTTCCTCGGCAGTGATGCGACGTTGCCAACGGACAAGCTCCATGAACCATAGCGAAGTCAGCAGCACAACAGCAGCACAGAACAGCGCCGTTCCTGCGGAACGCTGAAGCGCGTTCCGCAGGAACTTTTGCGATGGGGCGCCGGCGCCCCATCGCAAAAGTGCAATAGCACGCAGGCATATAACAACCGAAAAAAGATCCGAAGCCCATACACCACGGTTTATCACATGAAGAAGCGATGCCATTATGATGCCGATCAAAGCCGCAACAAACAGCGAAAGTATGAAATGCCACTTGCCTTTCATGGATTCCCGCAAACGCAAATGGCAGAAAAGCATCAGCACCAACGCTACGTATAGAGGCCAGGCCGTACTTATTATATGAGTCGCCTGCGCAAGCATTAGTCCCGGTGTAGTGTAGGAAAGGTAGCTGACCGCACGGTTTATCGTAGCGACGGAGACACAAGCGATCAAACCTGTGCATAAAGCTCCGAACACAAGCCAGTGACGACGAGAACGGATATTCCCGCCTGAGAGAATGTCGAAGAATGCGAAAGCTATCATCGGGCATGTAAATCCTTCGTGCATCCAGGCAAAGAATACTGTAAAGACTACATAGGCTACAAACCCTCCTCTTGAGAGATTCTTGATACGAAGCCACAGAAACAGTAACAACAAAGCGCCGACAGACGTCCATACATAATTTACAAGATAGTCGGCCGACTGCATACTGTCAAACCACGGAAATGCCATTCCAAGGAATACCAAAGCCGCTGTGCTTCCATATACGGTCGGCACCCGCTTCCATTCCGGTACGGCAAATGCAAGAAGTCCGATAAACATCAGAACTATCATCAGCGAATTGACTACACACTCCACCTCGCGCGGAAGCGGCTGGAATGATATATGGATGATATTCGTAAGACGTCCGTTCACATATCGATAATGATTCCAGATACTTTCCGGAACCTGACCAAACGAAATCAACGCCTCGCCTCGACAACGCCAGAAAGCGCTTTCGCTTTCCGGAACCGTGAAAGAGTAAGTTATGTCGTCGGTAAAATATGTTGTCGACAGAGTCCATGCCATCGTTCCGACAAGTACGACAGCAACAAGGGCGAAAGCATACAAGGCAGAACGACTACGAAATTTTTTTGTGTCCATGCTTAATACCTGATATTACAAAGTCCGCCTCGCGACAGGCAAGGCGGACTTTATACTATAAGAAGCGGTCAAATAAATCAACCAATGAAATACATGTTAAGGAATCCGTCGGCAGCGGTCATGTCGAGCAGTCCGGTGTAGAAACAGCTTACCAGACCGAGCAACAGAATACCTGCCACGGTAATCCACAAGCCGAGGCGTTCGCCAAATGATGATCTGAACGCGGGAATGACACATTCGTCCTCACTGATAAACATGGCTTTCACCACAAGCAGGTAATAATACAACGACACTATGGTGTTGATCAATGCGATAAGCACAAGCACATAGATTGCTACAGAACCCTGGTTTATCGCAGATGTGAAGATGAAGAATTTCGAGAAAAATCCGGCGAAAGGAGGGATACCGGCCAGTGAGAACATGGCGAGCATCATTGCCACAGACAGACGCGGATTAGTCTTGTACAGTCCGCGATAGTCGTCCATCGACAGGCGTCCGGTAGCATTCTCGATTGCACCGATAACACCGAATGCAGCAAGGTTCGAGAATATGTAGACAAGAATATAATACATCATTGCAGCCACACCCATGGCGTTATAGGCAATAATGCCGAGCATTATGTAACCGGCCTGCGACACGGAAGAGAAAGCCAGAAAGCGCTTCATGTTGCGCTGGCGGATAGCGAAAAGGTTACCGACTGTGATGGTCAGTATGATAAGCGCATAGAGCATCCATTCCCATACCTGACTATAGAACGAGCCGAATACCTGACAAAGAATCACCATGAAAGCGAATGCGGCCGAACCCTTCGATATTACAGAAAGATATGATGTCACCGAAGTCGGGGCACCCTGATAGACGTCGGCCGTCCAGAGGTGGAAAGGAACAAGCGAGAGCTTGAAACCTACACCTGCAATTACAAATGCCAGAGCCGCAACGAGCATCGGACCTTCTACGGCGGTCAAAGCATAATATATCCGGTTGAAGTATAGCGAACCTGAAAGTCCGTAGACAAAAGACAGACCCATCAGAAAAACAGCTGACGAGAATACGGCAGTTAGAATATATTTCACTGCCGCTTCATGGCTTTCGTAATGATTCTTCTCCAATGCTACCATGGCTGCGAGAGGCAAGGATGCGCATTCAAGGCCGATGACGAACACAAGGAAGTGACGCGCGGAAACCATAAGGTACATACCGAACAGAGTCACAAGCAGAAGTTCGTAGAACTCGCCGCGGCGCACTGCCATGAATTCAGAACCTGCCCAACGGGCTGACTGGATAAGAACAATAACCACACCTACATTCAGTATGTTCTTGATGGCACTGATGACGGTCGATGTTTCATACATTCCGGCAAAAGCCACCTGATGCGAGGCCGAGCCAAGAGCATGCGAACAGAATCCTGCGGCTGTTGCCAGAATCATCAGCACGGTAGTGAACGCAGGAATCCCCTTCAGCGCCTTCTTGGGCATGAACGTATCGTAGAGGAATACAAGCAGAAATACGACCAACAGGCCTATTTCTTGCTTCATAGCTAAAAACTGTGAGTAATCCATTTTAATCTTTTTCTATTTTAGTTCAGGCTGAGCACCGTGAAAATTTCGGGGCTGAAGGTGAATTTGATCAGATTGCTGAAGAAGTTGGGGAAGCAGCCAATGGCAGCGACACATAGAATCAGCGTAACTGTCGAGAGGCGTTCCCACCATGTAGCGTCGGTGAGAGTGCGGTGATGTTCATCGTGGACAGGACCGAAGAGAAGCTTGCCGACAACACGGAGAATGTAGACAGCCGTGATGACAATGGAGCAGCAGGCCACGATAGTGAATACACGGTGGAACGTGTCGGTATGCTGGAACGAGCCGACGAATATTGTCATCTCAGCCACGAAGCCCGAAAGACCGGGCAGACCGAGCGAAGCCATACCGGCGATGACATAGCATACGGAGAGATAGGGCATGATCTGCATCAAGCCTCCCATCTGTGTGATATCGCGAGTGTGGGTACGCCCGTAAATCATACCGATAAGAGCAAAGAAGAGAGCCGTCATCAGACCGTGGGAAAGCATCTGCATTATCGCACCTGTCATGGCGGTGGTGTTAAGCATCAGAATTGCGAAGAGCACCAGACCGCAGTGCGATACCGAAGAATATGCGTTTATGTATTTGAGGTCGGTCTTGACACATGCGCAGAATGCGCCGTACACAACTGACGTACCGGTGAGGATCAGGAATATCCAGGCAAGTTCCTGTGCGGCATAAGGCATAAGATAGATTGCCACTCGGAAGCATCCGTAGCCGCCGAGCTTCATCAGCACGCCTGCGTGAAGCATGGATACGGCAGTCGGCGCCGACGCATGGCCGTCAGGCGACCATGTATGGAATGGGAACATGGCACCGAGCACACCGAAACCCACGAATGTCATCGGGAACAGGAACTTCTGCCAGCCCTGGGAGATTGCATCGTTCTGGGCTATCTCAAGGATATTCCATGTCAGCTGTCCTCCTTCGGGTGCTGAGTGGTAGTAGATACCGATAAGGCCGAGCATAAGAAATGCGGAACCGCCCATCAGCATCAAAGTCAGCTTCATAGCCGAATAGTTCTTGTTGCCGGATCCCCACACACCGATAAGAAGGTACATTGGTATAAGAGCGACTTCATAGAACATGAACATTGTGAAGAGGTCGATGGAAATGAAGAAGCCGAATACTCCGGTGGAAAGCAGGATAAGCCAAAGGAAGAACTCCTTGGGCATCTTGATTGTCCACGAAGCGAAAGAACCGGCAAAAACAATTATCGACGACAGAAGCAGCATTGCGATGGATATGCCGTCGACACCGACTGCAAGGTGGATGTTAAGCGGCTCAAACCACATCCATGAGCCACAGAAAAGCATTGGCTCGGTATTTCCGGCATGGCGCATTGCAAGGTACTCAACGAGCACATAGACCGACAGTGCGGTCAGAGCGATGGAACCTATGACAGCGACCGCGCGAATCTGCTTGATATTTTTCGAAATGCCCAGTCCCAGAAGCATCACCACCGGGATAAGCACGAAATAGATTAATATATTGGAAAACATTGTGATTTCTATGATTGGTTGGTTAACACCGTTTGACTATCAGATTAGGCATACTGTGGTGACGGCTGCAAGCAGAAGCGCTCCGACAAGATAGAACCAGACATACATCTGAATCTGTCCGGACTGCAAGGGACGTATAGCCTCGGATGCGTCGTTGGTGACTTTCGCGAAACCGTCCATTGTGCCGTCGATAATATGGCGGTCGAACCATGCCAAAGGACGGCAGATGCCGTTGAAGATAATTTTGTGGGTTATGAACATATAGAGTTCATCCCAATAGAAACGGTGATGACTCCATCGCCAAAGGCCGGGCATGGCTGCCTTGAGGCGTGCGGGCAGTTCATTCTCTTTCATATAGAACTTAGCTGCAATCGCTATCGAGATCAGAGCAATCACTACGCTCGAAACAGCAATAGTCATGTCGAGGTGAATGTCGTAAGGCATACGGTCCCATGTGACAAGATGTCCGAACGGAATAAAACCGGCAACAACCGACACGACTGCAAGGAAGACAAGCGGGAAACTCATCGAGAACGGAGCATCGTGGGGTTTGTGATGCTTATATTCGGGATTGTTCCACCAGAATACGAGGAAGTACATGCGGAACATGTAGAACGCTGTCAGCGCAGCCACCATTGTCATCCATACTCCCATCCATGGACTCCAGGCATAAGCAGCCGAAAGTATTTCGTCCTTGGAGAAGAATCCGGAGAAGGGAGGAATGCCGGCGATAGCCAGACAGCCGATAAGGAAAGTCCAATGGGTTACAGGCATGTGTTTGCGCAGACCGCCCATTGCTGTATAGTCATTTGAGTGTACGGCATGGATAAGCGCACCTGCACCAAGGAACAGCAGAGCCTTGAACATGGCGTGTGTGAACAAGTGGAACATCGAAGCCATGTAGCCTACACCATGGTGGCATACTTCTCCCGAGCCGTTTGAAGCGACACCGAGCGACACCATCATGAAAGCTATCTGCGATATGGTGGAGAATGCAAGAATACGCTTGATGTCGATCTGGGTGCAGGCGACAACGGCGGCATAGAATGCCGTGGCGGCACCTACGACAGCCACGAATGTTGTAGCCGCACTTTCAAGCATGTAAAGAGGGAACATACGTGCCACAAGGAACACACCTGCCACAACCATTGTTGCCGCATGGATAAGAGCCGATACGGGCGTCGGGCCTTCCATAGCGTCAGGAAGCCAGATATGAAGAGGCATCATGGCCGATTTACCCATACCGCCGACAAAGATAAGCACCAAAGCCCATGTCATAACGGAAGCTCCGAGGAATGTTGCTCCACCGGTCTGGCTCAGAGCGAGTGAAGGATCGGAGGTCAGGGTGATGAAATCGAATGTATCAGTGTAGAACGAGAGCACCAGAATACCGATAAGGAAGCCCAAGTCGGCGAAACGAGTGACAATGAAAGCTTTCTTCGAGGCTGATACGGCTGAATGACGTGTGTAATAGAATCCGATAAGGAGATATGAAGATGCTCCTACAAGCTCCCAGAATATGTACATCTGGAAGATATTGGTTGCCACGACCAGACCGAGCATAGAGAAGCTGAAGAGCGACAGGAACGCATAGAAGCGCTGGAAGCCTTTTTCACCTTCCATATAGCCAAGCGAATAGACATGGACCATGAACGAAATTGTCGGAATAACCACAAGCATCATTGCCGAAATAGGATCGAGCATGAAGCCGAGGTTAATAACCAGCTTGGGAGTGAAGGCCAGCCATTCCTGATTGAAAATCAGAGCCTGAAGGCGCTCGCCTGTAGCGGCGTCGACAAATTCGGGTGAACCGCTGAAGAAATATGTAAACGCCGTGATGTAGGAAAGCACCAAGGTCGTTCCCATGCCGGCAGAACCGAGGAAGCCGGCAAACTTATGGCTCATCCGGCAACCGCCGATGCCCAACACCAGGAACATCGTCAGCGGGATGGCTAAAATCAGAATAGGTAAGGTAATATCCATAGTGCTTTAGAATTTCATTTCGTTAAGTGAGCGGACGTCGATGTTCTTGGCCGCACGGTAGATATTGATGATGATGGCTATGGCAATCGCTGTTTCGGCCGCAGCGATAGCTATGGCGAAAAGGGTGAAGAACATTCCTTCCATCGCCTCGGGAAAAAGAAAACGGTTGAATACCGCGAAATTGATATCAACTGCATTGAGCATCAGTTCGAGCGAAATCAGTATTGCAATCATATTTTTCCGGGTGATGAAACCGTAGACGCCGCAACAGAACATTATCAGTGCGGGGATAAGATAGTATATTGCTGTTATTTCCATATCCTTAACGTTTACGGGCAACGACAATGCCACCGATTATACATGCGAGTAAAAGGATGCTGACAGCCTCGAAAGGCAGAAGGTACTGGCCATGGCCTGTTCCCATCAGCGCGGTGCCGATCTGTTCCATATCGGGAGCCTGCATGGCCGGTTTGGCCACGAAGTTGGCGCAACGGCTCACAAGTGCCCAGCCGCCCATCAAAGCCATTGCCACAGCGGCAAACAGGCCAAGCGCACGCGACTTCGACGTGAGGCGCTCTCTGTTGTCGCCGGGTTTGCTCGTTAGCAGAATCGAGAACACGAACAGGACGACTATACCGCCGGCATACACCGCGATCTGCACAGCTCCGAGGAATTCATAATCGAGCATGAAATAAACCACGGCAGCGGCAAACAGGGTGAAAAGCAGATAGGTTGCGGCGCGCAGAATTTTGCGTGTCGTCACGGCAAGCACCGAGAATACTATCATCGCCAGAGCGACGATAAAATACAGGATGATACTTCCTACTGATTCCATATTGTTTATTTATTTTCAATTTTATCGTTATTCGGCTCTCCGGCAGTTTCAGGAGTTCCGGCAGCGGAAGCTGCAGCCTCTTTGGCGGCCTTTGCAGCGGCGGCTTTCGCTTTGGCTGCAGCTATGCGGGCTTCACGCTCGGCGGCCGCTTTGGCAAGTTCTTCGGGTGTTGGTGCGGGTTCTTCCTTCTCCGGCAGGTAATTGAGTTTCTTGACCAGAGCCGAGCGGGTGAACACAGCCTGTTCGAAATCGTTGGAGAACATAAGCGCGTTTGTCGGGCAAGATGTCACACACAACTGGCAGAATGTACAACTGCCGAGGTCATACATATACTTGTCGAGTTTTTTCTTCTTGGTGCCGGCAGGAGTATCCACCATCTTGGTTTCGATGGAAATGGTGCCGTTGGGGCAGTTGCGCTCACAAGTACCGCAGGCTATGCAACGGTGGTTGCCCTCTTCGTCGTAGATGAAACGCAGTTCGGCACGGAAACGCTCGGGCCACTCATGGTCTTTGCGGTTTTCCGGATAGCACTCCGTAATCTTAGGCGTAATGAATTCTTTGCCCGTGACCTGCATTCCTTTTACAAGGCTCAGCAGGCCTGAGCCTAGTGATGAAAAGTAATCTTTTACACTACCCATTGATGTCGTTCTGTATCTGTTAACAGGTTAATTATTATCATGTTTCTGCTGCGTCTGCACCGATGTCAGTCGCGAACCTGTCCACCGACAATATCAAGGAGTTCGGTGGTAATGCTCTGCTGACGCAGTTTATTATATTCAAGCTGAAGCTGCTCAAGCAGCTTTTTGGCATTATCGTTGGCACTCTGCATGGCCATGACTCGCGCAGCTTGCTCGGAAGCACGGTTCTGCGCGAAGCTCTCCTGCATGCGTGCGAGGAGGAACATAGGGAGCACGGTGTCGAATATGCCTGCGGCATCCGGCTCAAACAGGTAAGGACGGCCGGAAGCTTCTCCTGCACCGAGATCAGCCGGATCAAGCGGCAGATACCTTACCACACCACACGTCTGACGCCCTGCGGTATGATACGTCATGCCAAGCAAATCGACGCGGTCGGTTCCGCCGTCAAGGAAGCGGCTGCGAAGACAGGCCGCGAAATCCTTGACCGCATCACCGTCGCTTTTTGATGTGACTCCCTCCGGAGCTGCGACGATGACAGTGCGTGCGTCGGCGATTTTGGCAACCGCTTTGAGCATCTTCTTGCCAACAGGTATGATTTCAATTGTTATCTCATTCCCATAGTTTTCACGCAGACCGACAAGATGAGCGGTCAGTTGCTTGAAGATG
Source organism: uncultured Muribaculaceae bacterium (assembly GCA_910587235.1). Classification (GTDB taxonomy): domain Bacteria; phylum Bacteroidota; class Bacteroidia; order Bacteroidales; family Muribaculaceae; genus CAG-873. The sequence goes on along the minus strand of CAJUKD010000004.1, from coordinate 94,810 downwards.
TTGACATTGTATGCGCCGCAAAGACCGTCGTCGCTGCCGAACACAACTATCGTGACACGCTGTGGCTCGCGCCTCTCTGTCAGAGGCGACGACACGGCTGCATCGGACGACAGGAGGTTGGCGATAATCGTCTGTACGCAGTCGCGGAAAGGCAGAAGGCGGCGCAGTGCCCCTTCGGCCTTATGCATCTTCGCCGACGAAATCATCTTCATCGCCCCGGTAATCTTTTCGGAAGAGGCGACTGAACCTATGCGGCCTTTGAGTTCGCGTAATGTGGCCATTTAATATCGCTGTAATTATTCGTTGCTTGTTTTTTATTGGTCAGAAGCGGGCGGCCACATCGCGGGCGGCCAGCACGAGTTTTTCCGTCGCGTCGTCAGTAAGAGCGCCTGAGCGTATCACATCGAGCACGTCGGTACGATGCTTCGCATTCAAAAGTTGCAGAAGCTGTTTTTCGAAATCGGCTACTTTATCCAGAGGCACGTTTTCAAGCATACCGTTTACTCCGCAATATATTATAGCCACCTCTTCTTCGACAGCCATGGGATGGTACTGCGGCTGAATGAGCAGACGTTCGTTCTTACGGCCTTTATCGATGACACGTGCAGTTACGGGGTCTATATCGCCACCGAATTTTGTGAACGATTCAAGTTCACGGAACTGCGCCTGGTCGATCTTAAGTGTACCGGCCACTTTTTTCATCGATTTGATCTGTGCGTTACCACCCACACGCGACACCGAGATGCCGACATTGATGGCCGGACGGATACCGCGGTTGAAGAGCGCGGTTTCAAGGAATATCTGTCCGTCGGTGATAGAGATAACGTTTGTAGGAATATATGCCGATACGTCGCCTGCCTGTGTTTCGATAATAGGCAGTGCAGTCAGCGAACCACCGGCCTTGACTATGGGCTTGAGTGCTTCAGGGAGGTCGTTCATCTGCGAAGCCACTTCCTGATTGTCGATAATTTTTGCAGCACGTTCAAGCAGGCGGGAATGCAGATAGAAAATATCGCCGGGATATGCTTCACGACCGGAAGGACGTTTGAGGATCAGCGAGATCTCACGATACGCGACGGCCTGTTTCGAAAGGTCGTCGTATATTATCAGTGCGTCGCGACCGGTATCACGGAAGTATTCACCGATGGCAACACCGGCAAAAGGAGCATAGTAGCGCATGGCAGCCGACTCTGAAGCCGAGGCTGCTACGATGACGGTGTAATCCAGTGCGCCATGTTTGCGCAGTGTCTCCACTGTTGCCGCTATGGACGAAGCCTTCTGTCCGATTGCCACATATATGCAGTAGACGGGCTTACCTTTCTCATATCCTTCGCGCTGGTTTATTATTGTATCGATAGCAATGGCGGTTTTACCGATCTGGCGGTCGCCGATAATAAGTTCGCGCTGTCCGCGGCCTATAGGCACCATGGAGTCGACGGCTTTTATACCCGTCTGCAGCGGCTGGTTCACAGGCTGACGGTAGATTACACCGGGAGCTTTGCGTTCGAGAGGCAGGCGCATCAGGTCGCCGGTGATGGCACCACGACCGTCGATAGCCTCGCCAAGCACGTTGATGACACGCCCCAACAGGCCTTCGCCGACAGGGATAGACGCGATTTCACCGGTACGACGCACAGTCATATTCTCGGTCACTTTGTCGACATCATTCATAAGGATGACGCCGACATTGCTCTCCTCAAGGTTGAGTGCGACGCCCTTGACGCCATTTTCGAATTCCACCAGCTCGTTAGCGCCGACATTGTCGAGGCCATATACGTGAGCCACACCGTCGCCAACTTCAAGGACGGTGCCTACCTCTTCGAAAGCCACTTTCTTGTTGATGCTCTCAAGCTGCTGTTTTAATACTTCGGAGATTTCGCTGGGGTTTATCATTTGAGTGCGTATGGATTGCTTGCGCTGTTTGTTGATGTGTTATTGTATAAGTTTCAACCGCAACTCCTTAAGGTCATTGCGGATAGATGCGTCGAGGCGCTCGGAATCGACGGTCACGGTGAATCCACCGATAAGGGCCGGATCTGTCGTGCCGCTGTATTCCATTGTAGCTCCGCCGAGATGGGAGGCTATCAGCTTGCGAAGGCGTGCTTCGCTATCAGCCGACAACGGTGCCGCACTGGTGACTTTCACCAGTTTGATATTCTTGGCCTTGCGATAGACATCAAGATATGCGGCAGCGATTTCACGCACCATGCCAATGCGGCGGTTCTCAGCCAACAGACGCATAAAATCGACGAAAGTGGCATCGTCACCGCCTTTAGCGGATGAAACGACAGATACGGCACTGCATAAAAGGGCTATTTTATCGTCGGTGGGAACAAAAGGGTTCGACACCACGTCTTTCATTCCCGGAGTATCCGCGAAAGCGGCATCAAGGGCTTTCATGCGAGCATATAGCGCATCGTTGTCGCCTCGATCGGCTCCAACTTTATAGAGAGCCTTGGCATAGCGGCGAGGAATCAGACCTTCATTCATCGGCGTCAGTTTTTACGTTCTAAATCATCGAGAATGTTGTCGACAAGGTTTTCCTGCGCCTTATCGCCGGAAAGCTGGCGGTGCACAAGTTGACCGGCCACCTCGAGTGCGAATTCGCTCACCTGATTGCGGAACTGCTGCTGAGCCTCTTTCTGCTGCTGCTGAATCTGAATCCTGGCGTTATCCATCACTTTCTGTGCTTCGGTCTGCGCGGCATTCTTCGCCTGCTCGATAATCTGAGTTTTCATCTTATCGGCATCGCGAAGCATATCGGCCTGCTGACGACGGGCTTCGTTGAGATACTCCTCTGCCTCGCGACGGGCGTTGTCGAGCTGCTCTTTGGCATTCTGCGCATATTCTACGCCTTTGTCAATAAGCTCGGCACGCGAGTCGACGGTTTTCAGGATAACGGGCCAGGCGAATTTCCACAATACGAGGAAAAGGACGCCGAAAGCGACGAACATCCAGAATATCAAGCCGAAATCGGGCGTGAATAGTTCCATCAGGAATGGGGTGTTTTAATTAAACGAAGAGTGCGAGAACGCAGACAATAACAGCGAAGAGAGCTACACCTTCGACCAGAGCGGCGATTACAATCATGTTACTGCGGATGTCGCCTGCTGCTTCTGGCTGACGGGCGATGGCTTCCATTGCGGCAGCACCGATTTTACCGATACCGATACCTGCGGCGATAGCTGCGATTGCGGCGCCTACGCTTGCGCCAAGAGCGGTGAGAGTGCCTGTGAGTTCTGCTAAAAGTCCGAACATAATTCTTTAATTTTAAAGGTATTGATTATTTTATTGATTATTTCTTAAATAGTCTGTCGGGGAGTTCCGACAAGAGCTTCGCGAATTTGCGTCCCGACACTCTCGTCGACTGTTTTTTCTTTATGGTGATGTTCTTCTTCAGGATGTGCCAGAGATATGAATATGGTCGACAACATTGTGAACACGTATGCCTGTATAAAGCTGACGAGCACATCGATAAGCAACATGAAGATAGAGAATCCCAATGATACTATCGTCGTTCCGGCTCCGGCTACCGGATTTATTGCTGAGAAAATAAATATCAGAACCGTAAGCACCAGTACTATCATGTGACCGCCCATCATGTTTGCAAACAGACGCACTGTAAGAGCCGCCGGTTTTGTGAACATGCCGAATATCTCTATAGCCGGCATTATAGGCAGGGGAAACTTGAGCCACAGAGGCACATCCGGCCAAAGTATTTCTTTCCAGTAATGCTTGTTTGCGAATATGTTTGTAACAAGGAATGTGAGAATTGAGAGGACGAGAGTCACAGCGATGTTACCGGTAAGATTGGCACCTCCGGGAAAGATGACCATCAAGCCCATCAGGTTCATCGTAAGGATGAAGAAGAAGACAGTCAGCAGATAGGGAGCGAATCGTCTTGCATTATGACCGAGAGTGGGCTTTATAACGCTGTCGTAGATGAAAGCCACCAGTGCTTCTATACCGCCCAAACCTTTGCGAGGAGCTTTGAAGGGGTTCTTTTTAAGATAGGCCGACAACCAGAGCATGAGGCAACTTACAACAAGAACCGTTATAAGCAATGCACATACATTCTTTGTAATGGATATGTCAACGGGGCGGACCTCTTTTCCATCGACGATCTCCACTATCTTGCCTTTATGATCGCTATCGGCTCCGGCTATACGGAAAAGTTTGCCACCGTCGTCGTACGTCCGTCCGTCAGCCACTCGCGCCGAGGAAAACACATGCAGCCCGTCAGTACCGAATACGATGATGGGCAGAGGGATACGGTGATGGTGGTCAAAAGGCACCTCCCAGCCATAACCGTCGCCAAGGTGCTCGAAGATTATTTCTTTAGGATCGAGCCTGCCCTTGGAGCCATCGGCGTCGCCATGCTGTCCGGCATTTCCGGATGCACGCAGAACCGGCGCGGCTATAAGCGCTGTCAGCAACGTAAGGAATATGATGATTCTTTTCATTTGGAAGACGGCCTTTAATATATGCACACTGATATCACGTTATTATCGACATCGGCTATACCGCCTTCAACGCTGAGCGAGGATTCCTTGCCGGTTTCATCGACATAGCGTACTGTGCCGGCCACAAGCGCCGAGATCAGAGAGGCGTGATTTTTCAGAACCATGAACTCACCAATGGCACCCGGAAGCGTCACTGATGTCACACTACCAGTGAAAATAATCTGTTCGGCCGATATTATCTTTAACGTCATGTGCTTGTTGATTGTCTGTATTATTTCACTTCGGCGAGCAGGCGTTTACCCTTCTCGATGGCTTCGTCGATTGTACCGACATTAAGGAAAGCCTGTTCGGGATACTGGTCCATATCACCGTTAAGAATCATCTTGAAGCCACGTATGGTTTCACTCAGAGGCACCATAACACCCGGCAGGCCGGTGAACTGTTCGGCCACATGGAAAGGCTGCGAAAGGAAACGCTGTGCACGTCGGGCACGGGATACGACAAGTTTGTCGGAGTCCGACAGTTCGTCTACACCGAGAATGGCGATGATATCCTGAAGCTCGTTATACTTCTGCAGAAGCTGCTTGACAGCCTGTGCGGTATTATAGTGGTCTTCTCCGATTATATTAGGATCAAGGATGCGGGAAGTCGATTCCAACGGGTCTACGGCCGGATAGATACCGAGTTCGGCAATCTTACGGCTGAGAACGGTAGTTGCGTCGAGGAAGCTGAATGTTGTTGCCGGCGCGGGGTCAGTCAAGTCATCGGCAGGGACATAGATAGCTTGTACGGAAGTAATGGAGCCGTTCTTGGTAGAAGTGATTCGTTCCTGCAGGGCACCCATTTCTGAAGCCAGCGTAGGCTGATAACCTACTGCCGAGGGCATGCGTCCAAGCAATGCCGAAACCTCGGAACCGGCCTGAGTGAAACGGAAGATATTGTCGATGAACAGAAGAACGTCCTTACCGCCCTGATCACGGAACTGCTCGGCAACTGTCAGACCGGACAGAGCCACACGCAGACGCGCACCCGGCGGTTCGTTCATCTGACCGAATACAAGGGTCGCCTGAGAGTCGTTGAGTTCCTTGAGATCGACATCTTTAAGGTTCCATTCGCCTTTTTCCATGCCTTCACGGAACTTGTCGCCATAACGCATGACACCGCTTTCAATCATTTCGCGCAACAGGTCATTGCCTTCACGCGTACGTTCTCCGACTCCGGTGAACACGGAGAAACCGTCATGACCTTTCGCGATATTATTGATAAGCTCCATGATAAGCACAGTCTTACCCACACCGGCACCTCCGAAAAGGCCGATTTTACCGCCCTTGCTATAGGGTTCGAGCAGGTCAATCACCTTGATACCTGTAGCAAGTATTTCGGTACCGATTGTCAGATCCTCAAACTCGGGAGCAGGCTGATGGATGGCACGCAACTGCGAACGGTCGAGAGCCGGAAGTTTATCGATTGCTTCCCCGACCACATTAAGCAGACGTCCTTTCACCTGGTCGCCCGTAGGCACACCGATAGGACTTTCGAGGTTGTCGACACGCATTCCGCGACGTAGTCCGTCAGTACTTTCCATGGCTACGCAGCGCACCGTGTTCTCGCCGATATGCTGTTCGACTTCAAGAACCAGACGCGTACCGTCGGGACGGTCGATTTTCAGCGCGGTATAGATGGGGGGTACTATATTGTCCTCGCCGTCGAAAATCACATCGACTACAGGGCCGATGACTTGGGCAATTTTTCCGAATTTATCGCTCATTGTATGTTGCTTATCTTATGGATGGTTTAGAAGTGCAGGTTGCAGACGATGATTACCACCATCAGCACCAGATTGAAAAGGTTGATGGGAAGAAGGTATTTCCACTCAAGCGACAGCAGCTGGTCGATGCGCAGGCGCGGGAATGTCCATTTGAACCAGATGATGACAAACGAAAGTGCGAATGCCTTTCCAAGGAACCAGACCACTGAAGGAATATAATCCATAATGTGGTTGAAAGCGTCCCAACCGGGAATGTGCAGGGGCATCCATCCACCGAAGAAAAGCAGCGACGCTACACCTGACACAATGAAGAGGTTCAGGTATTCGGCCAGATAGAAAAAGCCGAAATGCATGCCTGAATATTCGGTATGATATCCGGCAGTCAGCTCGCTCTCGGCCTCGGGAAGGTCAAACGGGCCGCGGTTGGTTTCAGCGGTACCGGCAATCATGTATATGACAAACGCGATGAATGCGGGGATATGACCTTTGAATATGAACCACAAGTCGCTCTGCTGCTCTACGATTCCCGTCACCGACATAGTGCCGGCAAGGCATACCATTGTCAACACCGACAGTCCGATTGACAGTTCATAGCTTACCATCTGTGCTCCTGAGCGTAAAGAACCGATAAGGGTGAATTTGTTGTTCGACGACCATCCGGCAAGCAGTATACCCAGAACACCGATCGACGAAACCGCGATCAGAAAGAATATACCTATATTGAAGTCGATAATCTGAAGACCGTTACCCCAAGGCAATACGGCAAAAGAAAGCATCGAAGCTATTATGACCAGATAAGGTGCGAGCGCGAACAGGAAGCGGTCAACATGTTTGAGTTCGATAAGCTCTTTGATGAGCATCTTGAACATGTCAGCGAAACTCTGAAGGAGTCCCCACGGTCCCACACGATTCGGACCAAGGCGGCACTGGAATGCGGCGCAGAGCTTACGTTCGTAATATATATAGAAGAGGGCCAGCAGAGCATAGACCAGCAAAAGTCCAAGGCCTATGAGCAGACATTCAACCGTTACAGTCAGCCATCCGGGCATCAGAGAGCTCAGAAAGTTGTGAATCCAGTTGGTGATAATCGATAAATCTTGCATGACGCGATTGGAATGGGTATTTTATGGATTTACGTAATTAGCGGTCCATATCAGGCACGATGTAGTCCAGCGAACCTCCGATTGTGATAAGGTCGGCAATTTTCATGCCGCGCGTGATATGATCGACCACAGCCGCCAATGGCAGACAGGGTGTCGCCAACTTAAGTCGGTAAGGCTTGGCGCTGCCGTCGCTTTCGAGATATACCCCGAATACGCCGCGGCAACCTTCAATCATTTCAAACCAACGGCCTGCAGGCAGCTTGAGCAGCTTCGGAACTTTGACACAGTATTCGCCTTCGGGAATATTGTCGACAAGCTGAGCGAGTATTTTTGCGGATTCCTCGATTTCAAGCATACGCACTTTGAAACGAGCCATAGAGTCGCCTTCTGTAGCGATGATTTCCTTGAAGTCGAGTTCCTGATATATGCTGTAAGGGCGAATCTTGCGCACGTCGCAAGCCCAACCGGAGGCACGGCCTGAGGGACCTGTCACACCATACGCAATGGCATCGGCACGGTCAAGCACGCCTATGCCTTCCATTCGTCCGCGTGCGATTACATTTCCGGTAAATATCTTATTGTATTCCTTAAGATTTGCAGGGATGACTTCGAGCAAAGCCTTGACGTCGTCAACAAAGTCAGGAGCGAGATCCTGCATTACTCCGCCGATGCAATCGTAATTGAATGTCATGCGTGCTCCGCATGTTTTCTCCATTATATCAAGAATCTGCTCGCGCACTCGCAATGCATAGAAAAGCATCGTAGTCGCACCGAGGTCCATGCAGTATGTGCCGATGAACAGGCAGTGGGACGCGATACGCGAAAGCTCGTCCATCATTACTCGGATCACCTGCGCGCGACGGCTGATTTCAATACCAGCCGCCTTTTCAATCAGCATACACAGGCCATGATGATAATTATGCGCCGAGAAGTAGTCCAGACGGTCCATATAGTGGAGAGTCTGCGGATATGTCAACGATTCGCAAAGTTTTTCCACACCGCGGTGGATATAACCCATATAAACGTCGATTTTCTTGATCTCCTCACCGTCAAGAGCAGTTCGGAAACGGAGCACGCCATGCGTGGCCGGATGCTGAGGCCCTATATTCACTACAAAGTCCTCGGGCTTGAAAATCTCCACTTCCTTTTTCTCTACTCCACCGTCGGATGTTTCCACCCACACATCGGTCATGTCGCTCTGACGCTCATTCTCGATGCTGACAGGATTGAGTTCGGGATTTTCATCGTAATCCTTGCGCAAAGGATATCCGTTCCAGTCGATATTTAAGAAAAGACGGCGCATGTCCGGATTACCGATAAAGATTATGCCGAAGAAGTCATAGACCTCGCGTTCGTAAGTCACAGCCACAGCCCAAAGATCGGCTACGGAATGGAGCATAGGACGGTTGCGGTCAGTAGTGGCAACCTTTACAGCCAGCATTGTATTGTGAACCGTAGACATCAGATAATATACACATCCGAGGCTTTCAGTCCAGTCCATGCCGACAATGGTCACCAGGTAATCCATCTGAAGGTCGGCATCGTCACGCAACATGCGGGCTAATTCATGCCAGTTGGCATCGTCTATGGTTATAAGGGGTATGTTGCCCTCCTCGACGCTTGCCGCAGGAAATTGTTTGGCTATCTTTTCGGTGATATTTGCCATATTTCGTGATAATCGATCAGTTTATTATAATAAGGTACAGACCGGCTGCGCCGGCCGGCGGAAAACATCCTGTTTAGTCTTCGACTCCGGCTACGGGATGTTCGGCAAGGAATTTATCCTGTTTTTCTTTACGGTTCACGCCGCCGAAAAAGCGTTCTACCTTGATTTTACGTGAAAGCTGCATGATACCGTAAATCATTGCTTCCGGACGCGGAGGACAACCCGGCACAAACACATCGACCGGCACTATATCCTCAATACCCTTGGCTACATGATAGCTTTTGCGGAACGGACCGCCCGAAATAGCGCAGCTGCCGCAGGCTATGACATATTTAGGTTCTGCCAATTGGTCATAGAGGCGACGAAACACCGGCACCATACGGTTGACAATCGTACCGGCAACCATCATGAAATCGGCCTGACGGGGCGACGAACGCGCCACTTCCCATCCGAAACGAGCCATATCGAAACGGGCTGCGCCCAACGACACGAACTCTATACCGCAACAACTGGTGGCGAATGTAAGAGGCCATATCGAGTTCGAGCGACCCCAGTTTATAAGTTTATCGAATGTACCTACAACCACATTCGTGCCGCTTTCCTGAAGCTGCTTTACAAGTGATTCTATATACTCGTTATCTTTCCATGCCTCATAAGGCATGCTCTTGGTCGTTACTTCCATTCGAGAGCTCCTTTCCGCCAGGCATATACAAGGCCCAGCACCAAGACACCGAAAAACACCGCGATACTCAGAAGGCCCTGCACGCCCAGTTCGCGCATGCGGACAGCCCAGGGAAAGAGAAACACGGTTTCGACATCAAACATTAAAAATAGAATTGCGAACAGGTAATATCCGACCTTGAACTGCGACATACTTTCGCCGCGCGTCGGGATACCACATTCGTAGGCCTCGCCTTTCTGAGGGTTGAATGAACGCGGCGAAAGCAATCCGGCCAGAAACAGAGCCAGAAACACAAGCGCAACGCCGGTCAGCAGCGCTGTCAACGCCAGCAGTCCGTTGTTCGTGATTCCGAAAATGTCTAATAAAATCATATCTGTGTTTGTAATTTCATTACATGGCATTTCGCTGTACCTCAGAAAAATACCGAAGTACAACTCCGATATTAAAACCCCGGGGCAAGCTAAACGAGGCGCAATGCACCCCAATTTTGCTGCAAAGATAGTCAAATTTTCTCAATGATCCGATTTTTGTTGATAACTTTTTTAGAGCAATACATTCTTGAAAGCTATAGAATAAAATTCCCTTTATTTTTTTGACTGTCTAAATATTTTGCTACCTTTGCCGCAATCATTCGAACTTCTTCGACAAGCCTTAAAACCAACCTTAAACAAAAACCTCTGCTGCAGGCATTTTTTTCTAAAAGAATCTTTATTTCTTAATAAACCTATACCTATAAACCAATCCCACAATGAAAAATTTTAAAATCCTAATCTCGGCTTTCGCCGTAAGCACGGCATTCACCGTTTCAGCCGCTGAAGTACCGACTGTAGACTTCACGGCAAACGTGCAGACAAGCAAAGAAGCATGGCACGGCACAGGCACCTACAACAACGTGAAAGTAAATACGGCCGACGGACGCAACGTAGCCATGGTGGAACACTATTATCAGGATGTCGACGTTCCGGCCGGAGAAAAACCTCTTTATCAAACAGTAACTGTTGAAAACGGAAAATACCACATAACTCTTTACGCTACAGCCAACAACGCGTGGAAAGGCGACAGCTGGCTCTCAAGCGACTCGCAAGATGCCGTTCAGGTCTACGCCCGAAGCGGAGAAAATACCGTTTCCACACCCATGACCGCAAGAAAAGCATCAGGATTCACCGAAGCCGACGAATACTCAATGGTTATCGATGTTACCGACGGCACACTGGAACTCGGAATGGAAAACCTTATCAAAAATCAGGCTGAATGGTTCACCATACAGATAAAATCGCTTACGCGCGAAGTATCGGAACAAGAAGCACTCGACGCAGCAAAAGCCGAAGCGGAAAGCATTCTGGCTGACGAAAAATATGCAAACGTAACAGGCAACGAACGCTCGACCCTCTCTGAAGCAGCAAGCGGAGCAGACCTCACTGCAATCAACGCCGCACTATCGGCATTCAAAGATGCCAAAACAGCATACGACAGCTATGCAGAATCAAAAGCCGAAGCAGAAACACTTCTCGACGACTGTTTGGCTTCAGCATCAGTAATCGAAACTCTTCAGGAAAAGCTCAATGCAGCCGCTCCCGCCGATGCCACTGATGCAGTAGCAGCAAGCGCCGCCATCATGACCGCCATCCCCCCGGTGGTATGGAGCAACGCCATAGCCGAAGGTTTTGAAGCCCGCGTAGACTGCACCGATCTTATCATCAACCCGATTCCGTCCAATACATCAGCACGCTGGACTGTAAAAGATGAACTCAAAGACGGATGGTACCTGGCAAAAGCCGACGGAAATGCAAACATGCGCGTACAGACCGGCGAAGCACCGGCATTCCCCGATGGAACCACTCCCGCCTATTACGATACCGATAACTGGAGCAATAACGACTGGACTTCACAATTCAGCCAGAAAATAAATCTCCCGGAAGGCAAATATCGTCTGGCTCTCGCCGCCCGCGGCTCCGACAACCTCGGCTGGTATCAGCTTTATGCCAACGACAGCTTTGTCGACCTCAAGCACCACGGCGGAGAAGGCGGCATATACGGCCGCGGATGGGAAGAGAATATTCTGGACTTTGAAAGCACCGGCGGAGAAACAGTAATCTCCGTATGGGGTCGCGGAAACGGCAGCGGACGTTGGGAAAGTTTCACCAACTTCCGTCTGACCCGCATAAGCACCAAACAGACATCCATAGGCTCTGTCGAAGCAGCCGACAACAGCGAAAACACCATTATCTACGATCTCTTCGGCCGACGCGTAGAAAATCCGACTCCCGGCTTCTACATCGTCAACGGCAAGAAAACCGTAATACGCTAAATATTCCGAAACATAAAACTACTTGCGGGCAGGGGCATTGTTTATAATGCTCCTACCAGCATAAACGTCTATAAAGCCATTTATGAACTTCACAAGAAAAATACGGCCCGCCATGGCCGCATGCCTGCTCGGTGTATCTTTCATATCTTCGGCCAACCGGCAAACCCAATTGGCCCTGGACATAGATGTGGCAAACCGGGGGCCTGAAATCGGCAACCTGCACTATGGCATATTCTTCGAGGAAATCAATCATGCCGGCGACGGCGGTCTGTACGCAGAACTTATTCGCAACCGCTCGTTCGAAGACAATGAATCATCGCCCGAAGCCTGGAGCAAAATCGGCAATCCCGAGTGGAAAATAATCAGCGACGGCCTTATCAACGACATACAGACAAAAGCGCTTGAACTGACGGCAGCCCAAAGTGACCAAGGGATAGCCAACAGCGGCTTCTGGGGTATAAACACCGTTAACGGCCAAAGCTACGCCTTGTCACTGTGGATCAAAAACCCGGGATGGGAAGGAATCATTACCGCCACTCTGACCGACAACGACGGCAAAAACGCCGGAAGCGTCGAAATTCCGGTAAAAAGATCGGAATCGTGGCAGAAACTAACCGCTTCACTTACCGCTACGGCTTCTTTACCTGACGCATCGCTACAACTCACCGTTTCAAAGCCCGGAACCATGGCTTTCGATATGATCAGCCTATTTCCTCCAACATATAAGGATAGGCCTAACGGATGCAGGAAAGATCTGGCAATGATGCTCGAAGCCATGAGACCCGGATTTGTACGCTTCCCAGGCGGATGCTACATCGAAGGACAAAATTCAGGCACAGGACATAACCGTTTTGAATGGAAGAAAACGATAGGACCGATAGAAGAACGCCCCGGGCACTGGAACCAGTCGTGGGGATACCGTGTTTCCGACGGCCTTGGATTTCATGAAATGCTCCAGCTCACAGAAGATCTTGGGGCTGAACCTCTATTCGTAGTCAACGTAGGAATGGGTCACGGTTGGAGCGTCGATTATCTCGACATCGAGGAATACATACAGGAAGCGCTTGATGCAATCGAATACTGCAACGGCGACATCACCACCGAATGGGGCGCGCGCCGCGCGGCAAACGGACATCCGGAACCATTCAATCTGCGACTGCTCGAAATAGGCAACGAAAACTATCAGGCCGACGCATCGCAGCAAAGCGACCACTACGCAGAACGCTATCGCCAGTTCTACGACGCCATAAAAGCACGTTACCCGGAAATCACTCTTATCGGCAATGTGGAATCATGGGGAACCGACTCGCCTTCGTGGCGCAATTCCAATCCTGTCGAAGTTGTCGACGAACATTACTACCGTTCTCCTTCATGGTTCGTCAACCAGTACAACAAATATGACACGTACGACCGTTCGCGTCCCAAAGTATATGTAGGCGAATATGCAGTCACAGACGGATTCGGCACCAATGGGCACCTGACCGCCGCCTTAGGCGAAGCAGTTTACATGCTCGGCATGGAAAACAACTCCGATGTATGCGTAATGAACAGCTACGCTCCGATCTTCGTGAATGAAAACGACCAGAAGTGGAAGCCCGACATGATACGCTTCAACAGCGCTACGGCCTACGGCACACCTTCCTACCACGTCCAGAAACTTATGGCTACAATGAAAGGCGACAGGAATGTGCGATGGACGGAAAGCGGCAATGTCAGCACCACAGGCAATTCAATAGGACTGAGCACATGGAGCACCACAGCTTCTTTCGACAACGTCAAAGTCACTGCACCCGACGGATCAATACTGTTCAACGACGATTTCTCCGGCTCCAACAACATCTGGACATCGGCCGGCGGATCCTGGAACCGCGACGGAGGAACACTTAACCAGACCGACGCATCCATGCAGGGAAAGATAAACGTGGCCGGCATAGCGCTCCCCGATTCATACACTTTTGAACTGGATGCTGTAAAAAAATCGGGCAACGAAGCATTTCTTATAGCTTTCAACTATGGCGATGCCGACAATTATTGCTGGTGGAACATAGGAGGCTGGAGCAACTCGGCCCACGCCATAGAAGTCTGCACAAACGGCTCCAAAACATCATACGATAAAAAATCAGGCACCATAAACAGCGGACAAAAATACCACCTTAAAGTGGATGTCAACGGCGGCTCGGTGCGTTGTTATATCGATGGAGAACTTATCCATGATGTCACACTGCCGGTGAAACGCAGAATTTATATATCCTCATCCATAAACAAGGCCGAGGACATGCTCTACATCAAACTCGTAAACCCCTACGACAGCGACGTCGCGACATCCATAAAGCTCTCCAACGCCAGCGCGACAGATGTCGAGGACGTAACAGTACTTACATCAGCCAACGGCACCGACGAAAACACGACCGAAGCCCCATTGACCGTAAGCCCCGTAAGTTCGAGTGCTGAAATAAAAAGCGACGGCTCGGTTTCCTACAATATCCCGTCATATTCATTCAGCATCATACGCTTGCGAATATCAGACGTTCTCTCCGGCACAGGCGGAGGGAAGCCGTCGCCCGAAGCCGAAGCGGCCGTAAAAGAAGAGCTGAACAGCCTCAGACAGAAACTGACATTCCTTCACGCCTCCACAGCACTCCCCACGGGTACCCGTTCAGGAGCTTCGCTGCAATGGTCCTTATCCGGCCAAAACCCGGCATCATTATCGCTTTCCGGAGGCAAATGGTCCGCATTGCTATCCGTACCATCACCCCTTACAAATGCCGTTCCTCTGGAAGGGGCCGTTCTGACAGCCACAGTCACCTACCCCGCAGGCGAAATTTCACACATCGATTTTCCCGTGACTATAGCGCCTACCGACGACCGCTACGGTTACCTCTACTGCTACATGAAATCGACTAAAGAGATAACCAATTATGCACTGGGCACAAAAGAAGAAAAAGGCATGCGCTTCCACCAGCTTCTCGGCGGGGCTGAAATATTCGACACACACTCGCTTGCAGGAATCGAACACGGAACACGCGACGCCTACATCGACCGCGGACAACGTCCCGACGAATACTTCATGACGACCACCGACATGTGCAATGCCACTTCCGGG
The DNA here is from genome assembly GCA_910587235.1 of uncultured Muribaculaceae bacterium. Taxonomy (GTDB): domain Bacteria; phylum Bacteroidota; class Bacteroidia; order Bacteroidales; family Muribaculaceae; genus CAG-873. The sequence continues at coordinate 79,717 of CAJUKD010000004.1, read as the reverse complement.
AAATGGAACAATTACGGTATGGACCTGCTTCGCTCCACCGACATGATCCATTGGGAAAGCAGTGTATTCGACTTCCGGCTCGGCAAAAAGATATTCTCCGATCCCGACGCGGTCACCGGTGTTTATAACACCGACGCAGAGTATGCACGAATCAACCGCGTATGGGCGCCGCAGTTCATCTGGGATCCGATAGGACCTGACGGACAAGGCGCATATCTGGTCTACTACTCCCTGCTGTCCACCAACCCCGGCGACAACCATGATCGCATATTCTATTCATATGCCGACAAAGATTTCAAGACACTGACACAACCGCGGGTTTTCTACGACCCCGGATATTCCGTTATCGACGGCGACATAATCTTCAACCATTATGACGGACTCTACCATATGTTTATAAAACACGAAGGCGCCGGCGGCCATGAACGCGGAGTATACGAACTGACATCCGACAGGCTCGTAGGCGGCACATGGACAGAAACTCTGCACATAACTAACGAAGGAGGCGAACAGGTAGAAGGATCTACCATCGTGCGACGAATCGACGAAGATGCCCATAACATATATTACATGCGATATTCCGGAGGTTCTGCCTATAAAGTCTGCGAAGCCGATCACCTCGGACTCAATCCCGGTTCTTCCATAAAAGTAGACGGAGAGGGCAACTTCCAGCACGGTTCGGTCATGACAGTCACCGAAGACGAATATACCGCCCTGCAGGCATGGAGCGACCTTGTATTGCTGATCGCCGACGTGCGTTCGCTCCAGACCTCAGCATTCGACAATGCTATCGCTTCAGCCGAACAAGCGCTTGATCTGCGCACTGTGGCCGAACTGGCCGAAGAACTGCCAAAAGCAATAACAGCCATAAAGGCCGCCAGAGAAGAATATGTGAAAGAACTACTCCAAGGAGAAGGCACTTCGGACCTGACCGTACTGCTCGCCAATCCAGACTTCAGCAAAGGTGGAAACGGGTGGAGCGGAACCCCGTTCACGGCTGCATCGGAAGGTGTAGCCGAACATTGGAACAAGACTTTCGACACCTACCAGATTCTCGACTACATGCCTGCCGGAAAATACACTTTCAGCTGTTCAGGATTCTACCGCTACGGAGGCAAAGATGGATATAACGCCCATGTCGACGGTTCCGAACAACTGCTCGCAGAACTTTACATGAACGACAAATCCGTGCCCTTCATGTCGCTCTTCGACGAATCGGCCCCCTACACCAACTCTCCCTACACCTATCCCGATAATGTAGCTCAGGCCAACAAGGCATTCAACTCAGACGCTTGCTATACCGGAAACAGTGTCACTTTAATACTGCCGGAAACAGGCACTCTGCGTGTAGGCATGCGGAAAAGCAAGGTCATGGCAAACGACTGGAACTGCTTCGATAATTTCCGGCTGCTCTACAATCCCGATCCGGAAAGCGGCACTGACGAAACAAGCATCATCCCGGACGAAAGCCGGAATAGAGTCGATGTTTATACCACTACCGGCATTCTCGTACGTCATGACGTACCGGCATCAGAAGCTGCCGTCGGTCTTGCTCCCGGCATCTACATCGCCGGAAGCCGCAAAGTGATTGTCCGTTGATACGACATATAATATACAACACATAATAGAAATGGCCTGAATCCGATGCGAATTCAGGCCATTTCTTTATCCGGATATATTTTATTCGTCAGGCGACGAAACGTAATCCAAGTCTGCTGTCACACTGTACTTCTTTCCGAATGCCGTACAGTCGAAATCCATATCAAGACCGCTCATAAAGTCATAGACACCCTCAAGATCACTTATTGGGAAATTGGTATTAGGCACTTTATTCTGCGTCGGAATCAGAGATTCAGCTTCAAATGTCAGAGTACCGTTTCCGTTAAGGGTACATGGAACATCTTCGAATAGGAAATCCTGAGCCGGCATATTGTTGACGAACTTGGCTCGAGCCACACCGATGGTCGCCGTAAGAGGCATAGTACGGGGATTTATGATAAAGCTGTAACCGGTACTGCGGGTTGTGACTACACGTCCTTCCGGATCGACAGTTTCTGTCTTGCCGAAGAACACCTGCTGGTTCAGCGCTGAAAAGAGGCTGTACTGAGTGTTCACACGAGCCTTTACATAAAAAGCCGGGATATAAGCATTATTATAGATGCGGTCAAGCAGACCGATGCTCACATTTTCGAATATCGGGGCCTGTGCGAAACCGGAAATCGATGATTTCGGAGCACTCGCCTCGATAGTACGCCAGCCGTCTTTCATTTTCCAAGTCATTTCTTCAAGAAGAATAGACGGATATTTTGTACCGTCAGGCATCTCAAGACCTGTTATTTCGACTGTTGCTTTTCCGGTGCTATAGTTAAAAGTCACCACATACGTCATTGAAGACGAAATTGTCTGCGTCTGTGTGCCTATCGAAGTCACACAACCGAAACTGTTGCTGAGCGTATGGCGGGTGTAGTTGTCATCCTCATTGTCATTGTTGCATGAACTGAGTGTCCCGCCCAGTGTCACGGCAACTGCAATAGCGGTGAAAAGAGAGAATTTTCTAAAAATTTCCATGTTTTAAAGATTGACTGAATATTATTAAATGTTTTTAATCATGCGATTCGCTGTATGCGACAAAGTTATGCAAAAATCGCAGAATTCCAAAATCAATATGTCCGCATACGCCCGAAGCGCAGACGAAGTGTAGCACCAAATTCTCGCGGGCGCCCCTGCTGGACGAACGAGTTTCCTATGGATTTGAAATAGAAAACATCGTATTCCGTATCCGTAAGATTGCGGCACCACAGTCGCAAGGACCAGTTTTCATGGGAGAAATCAAGCGACAACGATGGCAAGCAATAAAAATTCTGTTTCAACGAATTCGTTTCATCCCAGAAAATACGTCCCGCGCCCCGCGCAGCCAATTGCAACGATGGGGTCACACCTGCCACGGCAGCAAAAGGCATGCGCCAGTCGACGGATGCGAAGAGAGTCTGCTCCGGAGCGTACGGCACACGGCAGCCGCGATAGTCTGCCCGACCGTCATTATATTCTCTAAAGGTAGCATTGGTATAGCCGTAGGATGCTGTTAGAATAAGATCCTCGATAAAGCGATAACGCCCCGAAAGCTCTACTCCGAAAGAACGGGTGCGTCCGGCGTTGGTCATGATACGTCCTGTTGTCATTCCCGGCGGAAAGACTGTCAGTTGCTGATTTCGGCAATCGATATAGAACGCAGCAAAATCCAAAGAGTAACGTCCGGCAGGATGCGTCGCATGCAAGCCGACTTCATAGTTAAAGCTTTTCTCCGGACGGTAGCTGACAATCTCCTCAAGAGTATAAAGCTGGCTAAGTCCCATATAGGACATTATACGTTGCTGAAGAACATCGCTGAACATCTGGGTATTGTACCCGCCCGTCTTGTAACCCTTGGAAAAAGTGAAATATGGTGTCAGCCGTCCGCCTGCGGCTGAGTAACTCACACTGAATTTAGGAAGCAGTTCCAGAAAATTCTGCGCAAGTCGCCCACTGTCGTCTATGTCGACAGGCGTGTGGCTGTACGGTTCAAGCGTGCCGTCGGGAAGTTTGTGAAACACAGTGTACCCTGTATTGCTATGGCTGCGATACGACAACACAGAACGCTCGAAATCGCATCGCAGACCTGCTTCAAGCCGCCAACGTCCTATGTTGACCACACTCTCATGATATAGTGCGACACCGCCACTGGCCGGTTTGAAATCGCTGCCAAGCACAAAACTTCTCGCATCCCAGGCAATGGGATATTCGGGATTGGCCGAATTGCGGTGTTCCTCGATCAGTTTTCTTATACCGGTATCATAAAATGTGACAGGAGCATCCATATCAGAATGCTTATAAAACGCAAACACACCTCCCAACCAGCTGTAAGCCCCGCGGCTACCACGCGTGAAGAGATCCTCAGTCACAGTCCATTCGCGACGGCTCTGCCGGAGAGTAAAATAATCATCGCTTGTAAAATCCTGGTCGAGGCGCATTTCATCGTCAAGATACTGCACCGACGTACGGGAAGTCACAACCACCCGCTTCCCGGCCCACGCCAGCGTAATGCCGTCGGAAAAATAAGTACGGCGATAAGAGCAAGTATCATTATAGGCTATTTCTCCACTTGAAAGAGAAACATACGGATACCCCCCCTGATCAAGCAGCGAAAGCGACGCCACATTGCTCATAGACAGACGTGACGAGGGGCGCCATTCAAGCTTCCAACGCAAAGCTCCGCGAATATATCGATCCAGTCTGCTTCCGTCGTAAGTATTTCGGAAAAAACCGTCGGAACGTCCGAAGTCGGCGGTAAGCGACGTGGCCAATCTCTCATCAAATTTCATATAAGCCCCTGCAGAAACACCGACAGTGTTTGCGCTTCCATAGGAAACCGTAGCGCGATAGCCCTGCCAGGACATAGGTGAAAGCGTTCGTATATTTATATGACCACCCATCGTATTGCGTCCGTTGAGCACCGACTGTGCGCCACGCAGAACCTCAATGTCAGCAATATCCGACAGATCCGTATCATAGGAGTCCTTGTTCATCACCGGCACGTTGTCTATGCTGAGTCCAACCACCGGCTGCTCCATACGTGCACCCAGTCCACGGACATATATTGAAGACGTCATCCGCGAACCATAATCCGGCATATAGAAATTGGGAGCTATCTCAGCCACTCCTTTTGGCGATTCCAGTCCATAGCGCCGCACATCAACTCCGTCGAGATGCGTTACAGCCTCACGGCCGGCATCATCGGCCCCGTTTTTTACACCGAGCACCTCAAGCGGCTTGAGCACATGCGCACGGTGCGCCACCACCGAATCGGATAACACGAAAGAATATCCATAAGCGGACTCCGCAGGCACTAAAGCCGGAAGAGTCATAATAAATAATAGTATCATTGTCTTCATTATTACACCACAAAGGTAGCTTAAAAATCCAAAATTTTCCAAAAACACCGGTCATACGATCTCGTTTTTAAATTTTATTACCTACCTTTGAAGCAATAATGTCAGAACTGCCAGCCGAAAACCCACAACTGATAAAGCGCCTGCGTGACCCGCAGACCGCATCAGAAGCTTTCTCCGAAGTCATCCGCACTTTCGGCGAACCGCTCTACCGCCAGATACGACGCATGGTCCAGAACCATGCCGACGCCGACGATCTCCTGCAGAACACATTCATCAAAGCATGGACTTCTCTCGAAAACTTCCGCGGTGAAGCAAAATTATCGACATGGCTATATAAAATAGCAATCAACGAAAGCATAACATTCCTTGCCCGCGAGCGCAAACGCCTTAACCTTTCGCTCGACGATCAGGAAAGCTCTCTGATCCACACCATCGAAGCCGACACCGACATTGACGGCGACGTTCTGGCCGCACGCCTGCGTATGGCAGTGGCTACTCTTCCGGAAAAACAACGCCTTGTGTTCAATATGAAGTACTATGACGACATGCGTTACGAAGACATGTCCGAAATTCTTGGCACAAGCGTAGGTGCACTTAAAGCATCATATCATCTCGCTGTCAAAAAAATCGAGAATTATTTCGACAACCACGATTAAACCATTCAGTCCGTATAAAGTCATAGACATAAAGCAACTCTCCTGAAACAGTCATGAAAAAAACGACCGACATACTGAGCAGAATCGAACGCCGCGACGGTATAACCGTTCCCGACGGATATTTCGATGCTCTTGCCGAACGTATCGGGCGCCGTTTGCCGGACCGCAACATGGCTGAAGCTCCGGCATCACGCGGTCTTTGGGCGTCGATACGGCCATACATCTACATGGCAGCGATGTTCGCAGGCGTATGGTGCATGCTTAAAATGTTCACTATCATGGCCGGACACGCCGACCTCGGATCCATGGACTCAAACCCCGTGCTGGCCGAAGCTTTCGCAAACGACGACTTCATGCTTGACTACGTCTATGACGACATCAGCGAATGGGATATACTCGACGAAATGATGGAAGACGGTTCTATCGAAGAAGCTCCGTTCCTTAACGAACCCGAAAACGACACACGACTCCCATGACAGAAATATTCAGACTCCGCTTTTCAAAACTTACAGCAACGTTATGGCTCGCATTGGCGGCAATGACGGTGCAGGCGGCACCGCAGCAGGATAAAGAGGATCCTGACCGCGAGCGCTATATATCCGAACTGCGAAATTACAAGCACGACTTCCTTACCCGAGAACTTGACCTGTCACGCGAACAGCAGCGCGATTTTTTCCCGCTCTACGACGAGATGGAAGACAGGGTAATGAAAATCAACGACGACATCCGCAAGATCGAACGTAAAATAGAAAACTCTGACAACGCCTCCGAAATCGAAATTGAAAGTGCCGCTCAGGTTATTTTCAGCCAGAAGCTACGCGAAGGCGAAACAGAAATGGAATATTATCCGAAATTCAAGGAAATACTCGACAACAGGCAATTATTACGCCTCAAAAACACCGAACGCAAGTTCACCCAACGTCTGGTGCGCCACCACCGCCGAAACAGCCGGCCTCCGCGCCAGACATCATCACCGACCGGCGACAAAAAGTAATAAAACACCCGGATGCTCTCAAGGCCAAACATCCGCAAAAACAAGGGCGCAATACATTGCGCCCCTACTTTTTTTATAATCACAACAGCCAATCCATGCCCGTACGTACCCCACGTCAGACACTCGACACAGCCCTTGCAAGCGGTACAGCCAAAGCTTTACTCAGCTCAAAAACAGGCTCCACAAGCCGCCTTATTATCCTTAGCGCACTCGCAGGAGCCTACATAGCCCTCGGAGGAACTCTCTCTCTGATTGCCGGCTACGGTTTCCCGGATGCCGCCGCAGCCAATCCGGCACTGCAGAAACTCATCAGCGGTGCAGTATTCCCTATAGGTCTGATGCTTGTCGTCGTACTCGGCGCAGAACTTTTTACAGGCAACAACGCCTTGCTTATTCCTCCGCTTATGCAAGGCCGCATAAGTGCCGTGGCTGTCATGCGCAATTGGGCACTTGTATGGCTCGGTAATTTCGCCGGCGCACTGGCTTTCGCTTTTTTCATGGTACACCTCACCGGACTCACCGCCCCCGACCCATGGTCCGGCGCCATACGCAGCATGGCCGAGGCTAAGGTATCCGCACCATGGTTTGTGATATTCCTTAAAGGCATAGGCGCCAACTGGTGCGTCTGTCTGGCCGTATGGCTTGCCCTGTCCGGAAAACGGCTGGGCGAAAAACTTCTGGCCTGCCAGATCCCAGTTATGGCATTTGTGATTCTGGGCTATGAGCATTGTGTGGCAAACATGTTCTTCATTCCCGCAGGCATGATGGAAGGAGCCGATGTCAGCATATCATCTTTGTTTATCGACAACCTTCTGCCCTCTACCGCCGGAAATATCGTCGGAGGCGCACTACTTGTCGGTTGCGTCCATTCCTGGCTTCACGGTAAAGGTTCAACTACAGAAAAGGCATGAACAATCTGAAAACCGCAAACAAGCGCAACCGGACTCTTTCCGCGGCGATATTAATCGCTGTATTTCTTGTCTACGGACTGATGACACTGCTTACCCCTCCGTATTTCGACGACATGTACTTCAAAGCCATATATAACGGCTTCACATGGACGTCGGAATCCATATCTTTCAGCACGGAAAAATATGCAGACTATCTGCGCATGTTTTACGAAACCGACAATATCCGGCTTGCAAACTGGCTCGACATATTCCTGCTACTCGATCCGACAATATACAAGCTATCCGCGATACTCATAGGACTTTGCACAACATTTATATTCTGGAACACAGCCCGAATGGCAAGCGGATCATGGTGGAACCCGCGCGCGCTTTCCATCATGACACTTCTGTTGGCAGTGGCACTTCCTTGGCGCGACTCAATGTTTCTGCGCGTATATGCCACAAACTACATAATCACGGCATCGATAATGCTATGCTGTGTGTTCCTCCTGATGGACTCACTAAAAACGCCTCGGCCATCAAAGCATCTGTTCAAGGACATCCTATCGGCCGTATTATGCGTTATTACCGCCTGGATGCACGAACTATTCGGCGTAGCTCTTCTCGGCGGAATGGGACTTATAATCGTGTTCCGGGCTTTCAAGAAACAGAGCATTCCCGTTTTTTGGTGGATAACAATACCTGCAATAGTCGCAATCATCGCATATACTACATGCTTCACACCGGGGATGGCCATGCGCTGGGGAAAAGAATCTACGTTATCATCAATTTCTGCGGCTCCGGCCAGAGTTGTGCTCCATAATATCGCCGGCTTCATATTCATTGGCGCCGTTATCTTCGGATTGGCGACAAAACGGTTCAGAAAACAGACCATAGCACTGGCTGATAATCCGCTTTTCCTGTTTTTCATAGGCAGTATCTTGAGCGCTACAATAATAAGCGCAATAACGGCTGTCAGGCCCCGGACCGGATTCATCGCACAGCTTTTTGGCACTACAGGTATATTATACATCCTGTTTCAAAGCCGTTGCCCCGAGAAAAAAGCGATATCAGTAATTGCCTGCATCTCAATGTTGGCATTTCTCTCAATAGGCCTATCCGCCATACACTGGGAATATAAATTTTTCCGCATGGACTCACTGCTTTACAAAAAATTCAAAGAGAGTCCGAACGGAACTGTATTCTATGACATAATAGCCCGGGAAGACGTTCCATGGTACACAATGGCTTACCCTATGCGCCACGTATGGGCTATGTCTTTCCACTATTATTCAATAATGTACTGTAATATCGGGGAAAATCTATCGGTCGTCCCGACAGCGCTGTCGACCAATCTTGACAATGCGGGGTTCAAAACGCTGAATAAGGATCTTGACATCCGGATGCTCGATAAAGCCATCTACACTGATTGCAAAAAAATGCCGGATATCAAAAACATAATCGACCGCTCCATTGCCCATGCCATAGACATTCATTGTAAAATAGTGTATGCCGACGGAAGTATCGACTACAACAATGACTGTTCAATACTGCGTTTCATAGGCACCAACGGAAAACAATACTATCACATACGGCCATATTGGCGAGTGCCGCCACGTTCTGAAATCACAGGCATCAGTATATCGGAATAAATTCTTACCTTTACAAAATAATATCTGAAATCTTACTTATTCAAACAAACCATGACAAACTTACGCAAAATTATTTGTATACTGGCTTTTGCCTGCACAGTTCTGGCCTCGGCGGCTCTTGAGCCGTCAGGCACACTTCCTGTGATGTACATAACCACAGAAGGCAATACACCGATAACATCGAAAGAAGATTATCTTCAGGCTACATATTATCTTGACCCCATGGGTTTTGAAGGCATCGAGGCGGTAGGAAGCGCCCAGGCTCCCGAGCCGTTACAGATACGCGGACGAGGCAACTGGACATGGAGCGGATTCGACAAAAAACCTTACCGGATAAAACTCGAAACAAAAACGCCGCTTATGGGGTGCACAAAGAGCAAACATTTCGCCTTGCTTGCGCATGCCGACGACAGCTTCGGATTCATGCGCAACGCCGTAGGATTCCAGCTCAGCCGAATGATAGGAATGCCGTGGACTCCGGCCGACAAACCGCTCGAAGTGGTACTCAACGGCGACTACATAGGACTGTATTTCCTTACGGAAACAATACGTGTCGACAAAGATCGTGTCAATATCGTCGAACAGCCCGACCTTAACGAAGATCCGGCGACAGTCAGCGGCGGATGGCTTCTTGAAATCGACAACTACACCAACGACCCTCATATTACCGTGCCTGAATATGACAACCACGTCACCGTATTCACATACAAGACTCCGGAAATACTGTCACCGCTTCAGAACGACTGGCTTACAACGCACATGACAGCCATCAACAACGCTATTTTCAGCAACGACAAAGACGACTGCACATGGGCGGAATATATAGACCTGGATATTCTCGCACGCTACTATATAGTTCAGGAAATCGTTGACGACTACGAGTCATTTCATGGAAGCTGCTATCTCAACCGCCAGCTCGGCGACAGCGAAAAATGGAAATTCGGCCCGGTATGGGACTTCGGCAGCGCTTTCAACCACTCCAAATCGCAATTCATATATCAGGGACGTGAACATCATCAGACATGGATAGGCGAAATGTGCAAGTTCCCTGCATTCATGGAGGTCGTACGCGACGTATGGAGCAAATTCCTCGCAGGCAATTATTCCGACATATACGGTTATATCGACGCGTATGCCGCACAAATTGCCGAAGCTGCACGACGCGATGCCGAACGTTGGCCGTATTACGGCAACGCCGACGAACTTGCCTGTGCATCGGTTGTCAAAAATTATCTGCGCAAATCAGTCAGCTGGCTATCGGAAGAATGGGGTGGCGAAATTCCGCCTGCAGAGAAAGCGGTGACTGTTTATTTCCGCGACAACGGCGACATACCATGGGGAGTGGTTAATGCTTTCGTTTGGGATAACGGCTACAATCCGCTCGGTGGATGGCCCGGTTCCTATTGTACGGCCATCGACCTTGACGGTGAACCGGCATGGATGATCACATTCGAACCCGAAAACGAACTCAGTGGCAACGCAGGAATAATTTTCAACAACGGCCACAGCGGCGTCGAATCCGGCAACCAGACAATCGACCTCAAACTGGTCAACAAGGGCATATACAACAGGCAGGGCATTATTGGCGTAATGACGGGCATAAGCGACGGCTGCATAATACCCTCCGTTTCAGATGACGACTGCATAAGTGAAATATCCGTTCGTCCCGGCACTCTTATTGTAGATACATCCGATTCATGTAACCTGGAAATATTCACCGCCGACGGACGACGTATCATGCTGAACGCTCACAAAGGCCACAACGAATTCTCGATGCCGCGCGGCATATATATTGTACGCGGCCGCAAATTCGCCCTTTGAAAAAATTTACGTAACTTTGCACCCGAATAGGGCGCCGTGTCCCGGCGCCCTATTTCATTAAACAAGTTAAAACGCTCAAAACTTACATAACAATGGCTCTTCAATGCGGCATTGTCGGCCTGCCAAACGTAGGCAAATCGACTCTTTTCAACTGTCTTTCCAACGCAAAGGCCCAGTCGGCCAATTTTCCGTTCTGCACCATCGAACCCAACGTAGGTGTCATAACCGTACCCGACGACCGTCTGACACGCCTTGTCGAGATGTGTCAACCCCGTTCTGTCGTTCCCGCAACCGTGGAGATCGTCGACATTGCCGGCCTTGTAAAAGGAGCTTCAAAGGGTGAAGGACTCGGCAATAAGTTTCTGGCAAACATACGCGAAACCGACGCCATCATACATGTTCTCCGCTGCTTCGACGACGACAACATCACTCATGTAGACGGTTCTGTCAATCCCGTGCGCGATAAGGAAATCATCGACATGGAATTACAGATCAAAGACCTTGAAACCGTCGACGCCCGCATTGCAAAAACACAAAAACAGGCTCAGACCGGAGGCGACAAAAGCGCAAAAATGCAATACGACGTACTGCGACAGATAAAAGAAGTCCTCGAACGAGGTCTGCCCGCACGTGCCGTTACCTTCGAAACTCCCGACGAACAGAAATTTGCCCGTGAACTCTTCCTTCTGACCTCCAAACCGGTACTGTATGTCTGCAACGTCGACGATGCCGCGGCTGCCGACGGAAATGCTTACGTCGAAGCCGTACGGGAAGCGATAAAGGACGAAGGCGCACAGCTTCTTGTGGTAGCCGCACGCACCGAAAGCGAAATAGCAGAACTTGACACATGGGAAGAACGTCGCGAATTTCTGGCCGAAATAGGACTTGAAGAATCCGGTGTATCTCGTCTTATCCGAGCCGCATATCGTCTGCTCGACCTACAGACATACTTTACCGCAGGTCCCGACGAAGTCCGCGCCTGGACATTCATCCGCGGCTCAAAAGCGCCTAAATGCGCCGGAATAATCCACACCGATTTCGAAAAAGGCTTTATCCGCGCCGAAGTCATAAAATATGACGATTTCGTCGCACTCGGCGGAGAGTCAGGAGTTCGGGAAGCCGGCAAAATGGGCGTCGAAGGCAAGGAATATGTAGTGCAGGACGGTGACATCATGCACTTCCGCTTCAACGTGTGACATAAAGCATAGAGGCCGCTACCCTACTCTTTTCCCCATCGTGATTCGTGACGCTGGCGCATGACATCCTCCGACGGGTTTGCTCCCGGATTCCAGAAACGCGTTGAAGCGATGGCATCCGGACGAAACTGCTGACGTACGAAATTTCCGGGATAGTCATGTGCATACCTGTACTGTTCCCCATAGCCGAGCTTCTTCATGAGCGATGTCGGCGCATTGCGCAGATGCAGGGGTACGGGCAGATTACCGCTTCGCTCAACTTCGGCAAGAGCTGCATCTATAGCTTTATAGGCTGAATTACTCTTTGCTGAAACGGCAAGATAAATAGCACACTGCGACAAAGGTATACGTCCTTCCGGCATACCTATCTTCTGGATGATATCGAAAGTCGAATTCGCCACAAGCATGGCGTTCGGATTTGCAAGTCCTATGTCTTCCGATGCCAGAATGACCATGCGGCGGGCTATGAATTCCGGGTCTTCACCTCCGGCAATCATACGCGCCAGCCAATAGACAGCCGCATCAGGATCACTGCCGCGGACACTCTTTATGAATGCCGATATGATGTCGTAGTGCATCTCCCCGTTCTTGTCATAGGCCTGCGGATTCTCCTGAAGCCTTTCGGTCACAACTTTATCGTCAATGATAATATCCGCGCCGGCAGGAGTGGATTGTTCGAGTAGATCAAGTATGTTAAGCAATTTGCGGGCATCGCCGCCTGCATATCTGAAAAGGGCCTCGGTCTGGTCGACACGCACTGTGCGGTGGCTCAGGAGCTCATCGGTGGTGATCGCCCGTTCAAGAAGTTCCCTCAAATCATTTTCCTCAAGCGGCTTCAGCACATAGACCTGAGCACGCGACAGAAGAGGGCGTATTACCTCGAACGAAGGGTTTTCTGTCGTCGCGCCTATAAGCGTGACCGTGCCGTTCTCCACCGCTCCGAGCAGGCTGTCCTGCTGCGACTTGCTGAAACGGTGTATTTCATCGATAAAAAGTATAGGACGGCCGGCGCTGAACATGCTCTGTGTGTCGCGACGACATTGTTCTATGACTTCACGCACATCTTTCACCCCGGACGTCACAGCCGACAGTGTATAGAATGTACTTTTGGTTGTATTTGCTATTATACGCGCAAGAGTAGTCTTACCCACACCGGGAGGCCCCCATAATATAAACGACGATACACGACCGCTGTCAATCATGCGACGCAGTATGCTGTCAGGTCCGACAAGATGTTTCTGGCCTATATATTCGTCAAGCGTACGTGGCCGCAGACGCTCTGCAAGTGGCTGTAGTGACATAATAGCTATTAATCGTTGAATGGATGCCGATAACAGAATAAGCGGAGGCGTTATATTTCCACCCCCGCTTATGCCGTTTCGTTTATTTTTTCAATATTATCGCTTATTCAGCGGTCGGCTCAGCGGTCTTTGGATTAAGAATGCCGTCGACAATATTGTATTTTTCTGTAAATTCCGCCATTTTGTCCTTATCCTTCTCGATATTACCGTAGTACAGCATACCGAAAGAATATGCCTCACGATAAAGTCCGAGGGACGCCTTATTCTCCGGACTCATATTGGCCGGATCCTCATCAAGGAAGTCGGTCATTTCCTTGTATGTTTCAATAGCGTTTATATCAGGCTGGTTACCATTGCGGGCTATGTAAAGGCGAGCCTTGCGCTGGTAGAGCGGACCCTGTTTTGCCGCACGCTCCATAACCTTGTTGATATATTCAAGACCGCGGTCGGCAGCTTTTACACGCTGCTCGTCGTTGTCGGTAGTTGTAGCGGCAACATTCAGATAACGGCCGGACATTCCGAAGAGGTCATTGATCGAAGGATTTTCCTGAAGCTGCAGGTAGGCATCGTAAGTTTCGGCAGCTGACAGATAGTCTTTCGCACGGGTATACATGTCGCTGAGGCCTTTTAACAGGTCACCGTTTTCCGGATCACGCTTTGCGGCAATCTCATACTGTACGACAGCAAGCGAATCCTGACCGGTACCGCTGAGAGCCTGTGCATAGGTAACGTAGTCATTGCTTGTAAAATTGCCGTTAGGATTGTTCTTAAAGAAAGCCTCGGCATCGCGGACAGCCGCAGGATAGTCCTCAAGCGCGGTTTCATTCAGGAAACGCATACGCTGGGAGAGGAAATGGTTAGGGTCGTTGGCTAGAATTTCGTTAGCCACATCCAAAGAGGGCTTGTACTTGTTGTCCCAATACAGCAGTACGGCATACATAGCCTTGTCTTCAGGGAAGTGGTTAGGATTCTGCAGATATTTGCCATAAAGATCCACAGCCTTGCGCCAGTGCTTGCCATCGAAGTACTTCACAGCGAGTTCGCGCTGCGCCAGAGCCGACTGGGGTTGTTTTTCCAGCAGTTCTTCCAGCTTGGAAATAGCGAAGTTGGGATTGACGAAGAAATAAGCGTTGGAATATTTCACGTAACCCTCAGGATTGTTCTGGTCGAAATTGATTGCCATTTCGTACTGAGCGGCCGCATCACCATATTCACGCTGGTCTGCGAGCATGTCGCCTTCGAGTATATATATGGCCGGTTCCTGGTTTTTAGTATCCTTGCGCGCTTTCTGAAGCATTTTGTCAATCTGGGCCTTGTAAAGCACCGGATCGGCGTTGTAATAAGCACGAGCGATTGCAACCGTCACCTCTCCATTCTTTTTACCAAGTTTCTGGGCTTCCTTGAAATAACCTTCAGCACTCTTGGCATTGCCGTTAAGAAGATCTGCGGCACCAAGACCAACATAGTTGAACGGGTTCTCGGGATTCAGATTGCGACCCTTTTCGAAATAATCGACTGCATTCTGACGCTCACCTTTGATCAGCGCCACACGGCCGAGATAGTAATTGGCAAGCGACTGATCAGTCGATGAGTCATTGAGCGTACGTTCGAGGATGGTACGGGCATTATCGTACTGACCTGCCTTGTAGTACTCGATGCCGTCCTTGTAACCCTGGCTCTGGGCGCCGGCCAGAAGCGAACCGGCCAGAAGCATCGTAAAAAGAGCTTTGAATTTCATTTGCTGTTCTTGTTTTTTATTTTTTTTGATTGTTTTGGTATTCCGATAAAAGGCCGTAGCCAGGCTATTCGCCCAGCTGCACTACCTGTA
Source organism: uncultured Muribaculaceae bacterium (assembly GCA_910587235.1). Taxonomy (GTDB): domain Bacteria; phylum Bacteroidota; class Bacteroidia; order Bacteroidales; family Muribaculaceae; genus CAG-873. The sequence continues at coordinate 64,451 of CAJUKD010000004.1, read as the reverse complement.
TGCGCATACGCGCAGGCATTATGCCTGTTTTCATTATGATTTTCTGCCCGATATCGCCGGTGACAAAAGAATAGAAACCGCCTCCGGTTGTGCCTGAGTGGGCTGTTGTAATCATATATATCTGACGAAAAAGAGGATATGTTCCGTTGAATATGTTCTCCTGATAGGGCCTATAGGCTGTTACTTCGTTATTGCGGCATATAGGCAGTACTTTCACGCGCCTGCTGAGAGTCGCTCCCTGTACCGGCTCATCGGAAAGCACACTTTTGGCAAGCTGGTCGGGTGCCATATCGGCGGAATCCATATCAGACGTTATCCAGCTTACGCCAAGCACGCCTATGGCATTCTTGTCTTTCTCGACAGCCTCGAATACACCCGGTATAGAACCGGCATCATAGACATTTTCAGCAAACTTACCTCCGTTGAGAAGCGAGTCACGCAGATATGCGGCAAGGCTGGAGCCTTTATTGTCAAGTACAACACGTATTTTACCGAGTTTCGACGGCATCACTTCGTTCCATTCCGTAGTTTCGCCGGAAAGTATCTGCGAAAGCTCCTTCAGCATAAGTTTGTTGACGTCGTTGGCCGGATTGACTATAAACGCGACTGCATCGACAGCGATTTTCGACGAACGGACAAAGCTACGTTTGCTCTTCAGATATTTCATCTCGTCCTTGGTAAGATCGCGGGCTATTACGATAGTCTTGGTATTCAGCGACATCAGCGAGTCTATGGCTTCGCTCTGACTCGCATAACGCACAAGCACATGGGCGTCAGGATACTGGTACTCGAACACATCGACCTCCTGGTTCATGATGTTCTCGAATGTATTGTCGCACACCATCGTCATGGTGCCTGAGGTGGAAGTATTCGCTTTTTTCTCATACCGCATGCACGACTGCGCGCCGGCAATTGCAAGCGCTGCCATAACAATGGTTAAAAAGCGGTTCACTGTCTTTTTCATGATGCTTCGGATATTGCGGCTCAGCTCATATACGGGTTGTCAATACCCTTTATCTGCCTGTAAGCGCGCCAGATGCCATAAATAATCAGTACTATGCCCACGACATAACGGGTCCAAGCCCAATCGCCGTCCCAGCCAAAAAAGTTTATAAGCAACAATACGCCCATACCGACATAAATCACTATCATGAATATGCCGAATATCATGCGCAGGATACTGTTTGTCCGGGAGATGCCTGTCGTCTGCCTGTCATTGTCACGGCGGAAATCACCGCCGTCTGAATTGTAGCTGTTCATTTTTCCGTGTCCTTTTAGAGTTGAAATGTTGAATCCGGCTACGCTTACAGCCCTAATGCCGGGCATCAAGCGTGTCATATAGTACAACGCCCTTAGCAGCGTGAATGTTCAGCCGCATCGGATAGCAGTGACTACGTTGGCATTTCGGACGTAAAATTAGGAAAAAAGCTTGAAATCTTGCCGATGGAGAATGTAAAATTAAGCTAAAATACCGCTATTCCATACGGGGCTTCGCCGGCATGGCCCGACTCAGACCGTTGATATAGTCGACAGTCGCCATACTGCGTTTGCCGGCCGGCTGCAACTCAAATATTTCGAGAGCAGTAGCGCCTCCCGCGCCTACGAGCATACGTCCTCCCGCAAAGCTTACAGCTCCCGGCGACAAGGTCTTGTCATCGACAACTCCGGCGCGCAGTATCTTGACAGTCGTGATATGGCTGTCCCCGTCATATAATTCCGCCCACGCACAAGGATATGGCGACAGCCCGCGGACAAAGTTATGAAGCTGTAATGCGCTTTTGCTGAAATCCATACGACAGGTTTCACGGAAAATCTTCGGTGCAGCCGACGGTGCTTCCTCCGCAGCAAGTTCATCCTGAGGTATAGGACGAAGATCGCCGGCTATGATATGGCGCACTGTATCTACTGTCAGTTCAGCTCCGAGGCGCATCAGTCGATCGTGGACAGATCCGACATTTTCATCGGGACCGATACTGATACGCTCCCGCTGCAATATATCGCCTGTATCGATCTGATTGTCGATAAAGAATGTGGTGACGCCCGTTTCGGTATCGCCGTTGATGACAGCCCAGTTGATGGGTGCCGCTCCACGATAGCGCGGCAACAAAGCCGCATGGAGATTGAAAGTACCCAAAGGAGGCATTGCCCACACTATCTCGGGAAGCATGCGGAATGCTATGACTATGAAGAGGTCGGCACTCAGCGCACGCAGATCTTCTATGAAATCAGGCGCCTTAAGTTTTTCAGGCTGCAGGACGGGGATTCCGTGAGCTACAGCGTACTCTTTGACAGGCGACTGAAATACCTTATGGCCTCGGCCGGCAAGTTTGTCGGGCATCGTTACGGCCGCTACTATATTGAAACCATCGTCGACAAGGCGCGCGAGGCTCTCTACTGCAAATTCAGGTGTGCCGAAAAAAACTATTCTGAGTTCTTCTTTTTTCATATCCAATTATCTGTCAGCGTTATTATTCCGTACCTGTTCCGCCGCTTCTTCAAGCGCCTGCCACAACGCGTCGCCGGCAGGTACCGGAGCTGTTACATCGATCTCAACATGCGACACCGGATGAATGAAACGCACACGACGCGCAAGCAAGGAAATACTGCCGTCAGGATTGCTGCGACGGTCACCGTATTTGAGGTCGCCGCGCACCGGACATCCAATTGCACTTAGCTGCACGCGTATCTGATGTTTACGTCCCGTCATGAGATTCACCTCCAACAGCCTGTAGCGTTCTGTAGCGGCAATCATTCTGTAAGAAAGACGCGCCTCTTTGGCTCCGTCCTTCGGCTCAAGCGAAGCATAGGATTTGTTATTCCGCTCAACAGTAGTTATATAGTGGGTCAACATGGCTTCTGACAGTTCCGGAATTCCCCGGGTCACAGCCCAATAGGTCTTGTGCACCTCTCCGCGGCGGAACATCTCGTTCAGCCGGCTCAGAGCCTTGGAGGTTTTTGCGAACACCACCACGCCGCCGACAGGACGGTCAAGACGATGCACAACACCTATGAACACATTGCCGGGCTTGGCATCGCGCTCCTTGATATAGCGCTTAAGGCTTTCAGAAAGCGGTTCGTCGCCGGTCTTGTCGCCCTGCACGATTTCCCCGGGAACCTTATTGACTATAATTATATGATTGTCTTCGTAGAGTATTTCCATCTTAGCGCTTATTTCAGGCAAAGGTACGAAAATTTCCCGACAAAGGAAGTCAGACACCAAAGTCCACAGGACAAGCAAAGCGCCGCGTCCGACATAAAAACGGACACGGCGCTTTAATCATGTTTATAACTTCAATCAGATACCGAGATCTTTCTTGACCGCCGAGATCTTGACTGCTGCATCGGCATTGCAACGGGCATAGTCGTCTTTGGAAGCCATGCGGTCGTGCACTTCGATGTAGAACTTGATCTTAGGCTCTGTGCCAGAAGGACGGATAGAAACTTTGCTGCCGTCTGCGGTAAAGAACTGCAGGACATTGCTTGTAGTGGGGAAATCCATCTTTGTCACCTTTCCGCTGCGCAGATCTGTGCAGTTGAGGTCAGCGTAGTCTTTCACCATCACTACGTCGCTACCGGCAAGCTGTCTGGGCGGATTTGCGCGGAAATTCTTCATCATCTGCTGGATTTCCTCTGCTCCGGTCTTGCCCGGGCGCACCACCGAGATGCCTTCCTCATGGGAGTATCCGTTCTTAAGATAGATTTCCTGAAGCATTTCATTGAAGTCCATGCCACGGTCTTTTGCCCATGCGCAGATTTCGGCCATCAGAGAGATTGCCGACACGGAGTCCTTGTCGCGGCAGAAGTCTTCGGCCAGGAAGCCGTAGCTTTCCTCACCGCCACCAAGATAGCGCTGAGTGCCTTCGAGATCGCGGATTACGCTGGCAATCCATTTGAATCCGGTATAGCAGTCATACATCTTCACATTCTGATTCTCGGCAATAGCCTTGATGGTTTCTGTCGTGACGATTGTCTTGACCACATATTCATTGCCTTTCAGCAGTCCGAGCTCGCGGTTGCGGAGCATGATGTAGTTCAGTAGTATCATCACGATCTGGTTGCCGTTGATTAGCTGGTATTCGCCGGAATTGTCGCGGATGACACAACCGATACGGTCGGCATCGGGATCGGAAGCCACCACAAGGTCGGCATTCACTTCCTTTGCCTTGGCTATAGCCATTGCCATAGCCGACGGATTCTCGGGATTAGGCGAATCAACAGTAGGAAAATCGCCTGAGGGAATATCCTGTTCGGGCACATGGATTATGTTTGTAAAGCCATAGTTGCGGAGCGAATCGGGAACAAGCTTCACTCCTGTGCCATGTATGGGAGTATAGACGATCTTCAGGTCGGCATGACGCTTGATAACCTCGGGATCGAGCGAAAGCTTCTTTATATCGGCAAGGAATGCTTTGTCGATTTCTTCCCCGATTATCTGGATCTTGTCCGGGTTGCCTTGGAAGCGGATTTCAGAAACACTCTTTATACGGTTCACATGATCGATGATGTTGACATCATGCGGAGCTATAATCTGTGCGCCGTCGCTCCAGTAAGCCTTATAACCATTATATTCCTTGGGATTATGTGAGGCCGTGATGTTCACACCGCTCTGGCATCCGAGGCGACGTATTGCATAGGAGAGTTCCGGTGTGGGACGGAACGAATCGAACAGATACACTTTGATACCGTTGGCCGAGAATATATTCGCTACTATTTCAGCGAATTTACGAGAATTATTACGGACATCATGACCTACCGCAACACTGATTTCAGGCAGATCGGCGAAAGCCTCCTTAAGGTAATTGGCAAGACCTTGTGTAGCGCTTCCGACTGTGTAGATGTTCATTCGGTTAGTACCGGCACCCATGATGCCGCGAAGGCCGCCCGTACCGAATTCGAGCTGACGATAGAAGCTTTCGATAAGTTCCGTCTTATCGTCGGCGTCAAGCATACGCTGCACCTCGGCGCGCGTTTCGGCATCATATTCGAGCGACAGCCACTGTTTTGCGGCTTCTGTCACCTGTGCAAGTAATTCCTTGTTTTCCATAAACGTTATTTGTTAGTATATATTTTTCTCAATAATCCCGTCGCGATGGCCGCAACAGGGCACGCAAAGATAAGGTTTTGTATCAAAATACACAAATTAGCTGCATGGCAAGTTCAAACACTTACCGCTTTTTGTCTTATTTTTCAGTAATTTAATCCTACGGTTCCAACTGAACTTCCTGCATGTTGGCTTTTGCGCTTCCGGCGGCGCGTAGCCAGTAACCGCCGGCCATGCGCCACAAGAAAATCAGTCCGCGGAAAATCAGTTCGGCACACATGGCTATCCAGACACCGCGCAAACCCATGGTCGGAGCAAGAATTGCAGCCAGAGGTATACGTACAAGCCATATACTACCGAAATTCATGACAGCCGGAATCATGGTGTCGCCTATACCTACAAATGCGCCATAAGCCACTATCGACGCGGCATACATAGGCTCGGCCCAGGCCTCGATGCGGAGAACCTCGGCTCCGAGGTCGCGGATAGCATCGACAGAAGTCATTATGCCCATCATAAGCGGAGCACCGGCATACATCAGCAGCCCCATCACAGTCATGACAAACACTCCCAAGCCAACAGTCAGATAAGCGAAACGCCGCACAAGGTCATAGCGTTTGGCTCCGTAACTCTGTCCGCAGAGAGTGGTGGCAGCCTCGCCGATACCGAATCCGGGCATATAACATAAGCTTTCAGCCGTGACTGCAAAAGCATTGGCAGCTATAGCTACTACTCCGAGAGGGGCTACGATCACGGTTATCATTATCTGCGCACCGCAGAACACCACATGTTCCAATGTCATCGGAACCGCTATGCGCGCGGCACGACGCAGAACCGGACGCGTAGGACGGAAACTGCCCTTACCCGCGCCGGCGAGTTTCAGATCAGCCTGGCGGCAGCACAACCAGTAAAGCATGGCTCCGGCACAGACACACTCTGCCGCAACTGTACCAAATGCAGCTCCTGCTATTCCCAGACCGGCACCCGGAAGTACAAATGACATAGCTCCTATAGCAAGCTCCCGAGTAGGAAATATCAGAAAAAAATTGAATACGACATCAAGTACACACATGCCAACATTGAACAATGCCGGAATCTTCATATTTCCTGCGCATCGCAGCATCCCCCCGGCCAGATAGTTAAGTATCAGCGCCGGAAGTGCGGCCACAAATATCAAAAAATAGACAGATGCTCCATGGCGGATTTCAGGCGTAGCTCCGAGCCATTCCGGCAGAGGGAAAGCTATGGCCATGCCCGTCGCGGTAATTATCGAGCCTATTATAAGACACGTAGTTATTCCCTGTCTGAGTACATCCCGCGCTTCTTTGTGTTCTTTCGCCCCCAAACGATGGGCCACCTGTACGGAGAAGCCCATTGTGATATTGGAGCAGACGCCCCAGAACAACCATAGGCTGCTGTTCATAAGCCCCACAGAAGCCGACTGGTCCGCTCCGAGCCGTCCGACCATAGAAGCATCTATATACTGCATCAGTATAGTCGATAGCTGCGCCAATATAGCCGGCAGAGCAAGCTTGGCCGTCAAAGAGAGCTGCTGTCTGAATCCCAGCGGCTTTCCATCCCGGATCAGTGATATATCGGCCATCCCAGTTCTACACGTGTGAATCGAGCTTTGGACGTAGAACTGCCGCAATACGCTCCAGTCCCTCCATCATGCGCCGGCGAGGACATGCGATGTTGATTCTTATATAACCGTCGGCACCATACATGATTCCGGAATTTATCCAGACGCCGGCCTGCTGCAATAGCAATTCCTCTACAGCATCGGAATCCATCCCCAATGCAGTAGTGTCAATCCATACCAGATAGCTCGCCTCCATGCGGCACAGCGGCAATTCGGGCAGACGTTCGGACATAAAGCTGCGGCAGGCTTCGTAATTTTCTTTTATATATGCCGTCAGTTCTTCAAGCCATGATTCGCCTTCAGTATAAGCGGCTATAAGTCCTGCGACACCGAAAGGATTGACATCGCATACTTCGTTGTCGTTGATGGCCCGGTCTATCAGAGCACGCAAATCTTCGTTGCCGCAAAAAATATTGGCAATCTGCAGCCCGGCTGTATTGAAAGCCTTGGACGGCGATGTGCATACTACCGCATGGCAACGAACGTCGTCTGGCAAGGAACATACCGAAGTAAATGTCGAACCGGGCAAGGTTAGATCGCAATGTATCTCGTCGCTGACAAGAATCAAACCATGCCTGCGGCATATATCAGCCATCCGCATAAGCTCGTCACGACTCCAGAGGCGACCGGCCGGGTTATGCGGATTGCAAAGCAGCAACATGACATTATCTGGTTCGGAGGCAAGACGTTCAAGTTCGTCAAAATCGATTTCATAAGCGAATGAACCATCGGAAAAATCGATGCGCAACAACGGATTATCCACTATACGGCAAGCATTGTTACGTATCGACGAGAAGAAACAGTTATAAACCGGTGTCTGCACTATGACACCCTTTCCGGGTGCTGCCAAGGCCTTGATCACAGCCGACAGAGCGGGCACTACTCCCGATGTATAGATAGTCAATGCCGAATCAACTCCATAACCATGGCGACGGCGAAACCAGGCATCGACAGCAACATGATAATCATCAGGAACAAATGTATATCCGAACACTCCGTGTTCCACACGTCGCCGCAAGGCATCGATGACACATGGTGCCGTACGGAAGTCCATATCGGCCACCCACATAGGAATCAAGCTTGCATCCCCGCACGGAAAAGGCGGCTGAGAATCCCATTTATAGGAGCCGCTGCCACGACGGTCGGGCGCGGCATTATCGAAATCGTACTTCATCACTTTTCCCGTATCTCTATGATACAGTCGGCAGGAGCTTTTATAAATTCATCAAGAATGATTTCACCGCAACGGTCGAGCGTAATCATACCGGAGGCCGGATTTTTTATACTTACTATTCCCCCACGCACAGTCGCCTTCAGATCGGAATCCTCGAATGCAAGATCGCAGTCGTCGGCAAATGTGCAGTCCTCAAGCACCAACTCTTTGGCATAGCAAAGCGGCTGGGTGCCTGAAATATGGCAACGCACCAGATGCAGCCGGCGCGAATGCCAGCCAAGATATTCGCCGTGCAGTTCGGAATCATAGACCGTCACATCCTCCGTACCCCAGAAAGCGTCCTTTGAGTAAATCACGGCATCACGAATTTCCACATCCCGACAATACTGGAATGAATAATTGCCGTTCTGACGCCAGTTGCGTATGCGGATATGGTCGGAATGCATAAAAAGATAGTCGGCATTCTTAACCTCTACATCTTCAATATCAACATTACGGCAATGCCACAATGTTTCCTGCGCGTCGGGAATCCTCACACGCCGCAATTCTATGCCATCCATCTCCCTGAACATTTTGGGTGCATCCACTATTGTATTGGACATGCGCAAGCCTCTCGAATACCAAAGAGCGGCACGTGCTCCGGATGTGAATTCACAGTTCTCGACCACAAAGCCGTCGACATGCCAGAATGGGTATTTGCCTTCGAAACGACAACGGCTCGCCTCTATATTACGGCAGTTCTTCAACGCCGATTCTCCGGCATGAAATATCACCTTGTCCAGACGAAGGTTCTCGCTTCCGAAAAGCGGGCGTTCACCTCCGAATTCCTTATTGTCAATATCAGTCATAACTCAATTTTTATTCAGTACGTGTTTCGGGGATCCCGGCTACAGGAGAGCGGCGTTTCGGCGCGATTGCAGATGGAGCCGGACGTCCGGCTGCTTCCATCATCCGCTCCATAGCTTCGGGGATAACGAATACATCGGAAGGCGACATTGGCCGCACTCCTTCATGCCACACGAATTTAGGCAGATAGTACAGCGTCTTCCTCGCAATAAAGAGCGGTGTGGCAGTTCCGGTGGTTTCAGGCCATAGTTTGATGCGCTCGGTTGTGCGGCCGCGGAATGTAGCGGTCAGGAAGCTGCTCTCGGCGTTGACAATCTTGTTGATAGTGGAATCGGATTCCTCGGGATACATGATTATCTCGACATTGCCGTTTATGTCGAGCCGGCACAATTCCCCGCCTTCGAACCATGCGATCATTTCCTTGCCGCTCAACTGGTTGTAATGTTCACCCTCTATATGTTGCGCCGTAAAACCATAATCGGGAAGTATGGCGCGTTCTATGGTAGAGTCATTCAGCTTGAAATCTATCCTTTTGCCGCTTACCTGACGGTCTTCGTTCCACAGCACAGGACTGACAAACATGCGCATCATCGAATCCCGTTCGGTGAAACGCATCGAGTCGCACACACCCTGAATGTCGCTTCGATAGAAGCGCACACGGGGATATACAACAGCTACATGTGTGGTGTCGACTCGCGTATGGGCGACTATACCGCGGACACTGTCGGCTGCCACAGCCGTAGAATCAAGACTTCGGAAAGTCTGCACCACACGACCGTGAAGATACAACGTATCACCCTGTCCGTACTCTTTCAACAAGGCTCGGCCGGTGACAAATGAGCTGTCGGCCAGCTCGTCGTAAAATCCATAATCGCCGAGCAACTGCGAGGAATGAACAGAGTCGGTAAGAATCATGGAACCGAAAGCCTCGCCGTAGCCGGCGGAACGGTCGTAATATATGGTATCGGCAATAAGAGTCTGACCTTGCGATGTGACGACTGTCGACCGGTCATAGAGCGTGGTGCGATTACTGTCGGTGTCGTACACCCCACGACTTGTGTATACCGTGCCGCGGGCATTTACAATACGGCTCGGGGAATTCAGTTCGGCGATATGAGTGCCGGTATTGTAATAAAGCGAATCCGACCAGATGTCGAGTGTATCGGTAGTCGAACGGGAATTAAGGTGCACGTCGGTATAGAAATTCGCTTCCTTTGTCGATGGCACGTACTCCCCGCGAAGCGATGTAAGAGTGTTCGACGGGTCTGTAAGACGCCCTCCCACTTCATAATATCCCAGATCAAGACGAAGGTCATAGATAAATATATCCGTTTCGAGAGTGACGTCGCGGTTTATCAGCCGCACTTTCTTGCCGGCGTCGGCATAAAGACGGGCAATCTCGTCAGGGCCGCTGTAGCGCAGTTCATCGGCATAGACAAAAAGTGTGTCACCCTGCTCCATGCTGACATTGCCGAAGGCATCCATCGATTCGGTTTCGGAGAAATAATGCGCGCTGTCGCAGCGCATTATCATAGGGCCTTTTGTAAAAACCACATCACCGACAAGAACCATGAACGAGTCCGTCGGCTCTTTGCGCAGGATATCGGCTCGTTCAAGGAATACACGGTTACCGGCCGAACGGTCGGCCGAAGGTATGGCCGGAGCAATTTCCGGACGCTCGCGGCGGTCAAATGCTTCGGCAAGCAGAAAAGGTACAAGCAGAAGCAGGATCAGGCCGAAAAAGGACTTTCCCGACATTCCCTTACTTTCCGGCTGTCTTTATCCAGCCGTCATGAATGAAGTTGCAACCGCGCCAGCCGTCCTCGATACGGACGTATGTATCGCGTATCTTTTTCTCAAGCCATTTATCGACGATCTCGCGGCTACGTGCTTCCTCATACATGTCCTTGATAGTCTGATAGTCGTCGGCGAGATTAGCCTTATGCGGTTCTATGCGGTTGATCAGACGGACTATAGCCACAATCTCACGATCACGTTTGGGATCGCGCATTATGAATGGTTTGGAAATCTCTCCGGGTTTCAGCGAAGCTACCGCACGTGCGACTTCCTGAGGAAGCTGCGACATCTCGAAGCGGGTCGTGCCTGTATTGTCGTTTACCATCACGCCGTTGCTGTAGCGTGTATCTTTGTCCTGCGAAACATAGCGGGCGGCTTCCTCGAATGTGAACTTATGATTGTCGACAATGTCGGTACGGACAGAATCCAGACGGTTCACAGCCGCAACAAGATCTTTTTCAGCCACTTTAGGACGAAGAAGTATATGACGGGTATTTATTCGGTCACCACGTTTTTCAATTAGCTGTATTATGTGGAAACCATACTCTGTTTCCACTATTTTCGACACTTTTTTGGGGTCGCTGAGATTAAACGCTACGGCAGCATATTCGGGCACAAGCTGTCCTCGTCCCATGAAACCGAGTTCTCCGCCACGTATTCCTTCCGGTGCTTCGGAATAAAGAATAGCCAAAGTGGAAAATTCGCTCTCGCCACGGATCACGCGATCCGAATAGTCACGCAGGCGGGCTTTGACATTCTCGATTTCCTCGCGCGGTATTACAGGATTTAAAGTCACAATCTGAGCCTCAACCTGCAGCGGTACAAAAGGAATACTGTCGGCGGGCAGACGGTCATAGTAGCGACGGACATCGCCCGGCGTAATCTTAAGATTCTTTGTAAGTCCGCTTTTCACCTGCCCGACACGCGCACGGTTACGCATGTTGGTGGCATAATAATCGCGTATTTCAGGAAAAGGCTTGCGGAAATACTGCTCTACCTTTTCCCGCGAACCGAGATTGGCGACAAGATAATTAAGCTGTGCATCGACCTGCATCTGCACCATCGATTCAGCCACTTCGACCGTATCAAGATCGGCCTGATGGAGAAAAAGCCGTTCTATGGCCATCTGTTCGGGAATCACACAATAAGGATCGCCGGCAATCGGCGTGCGATCGCTCTGCATGTCCTGATAAGTCTGTTCGATTTCCGATTTATATATTGGCTCGTCACCGATCACCCATGCCACCTCTTCCACTATATTGTTCTGAGCGGCAAGAGTGATAGCGGCAAATGCGGCGATAAACGGGACTACGAGTTTCTTCATATTCATTTTTACGTGGTGATGAACGTTGAGAATGTGCATATTTGCGGCAAAGGTAGTGAAAAATCACGAGCAAGAGTACGCCCCGGTCCCAAATCAAGGAAATAAAGGAGTTAAAAGTATTTAAGGCCGGAAGCTATTTAATGAAATACTCGATATGCCCGTCGGCGACTGCACGTTCCCGCAAATCGCGGCGAAGCCGCCTGTCGAAGTCGCGATGGCGACGCGTAAGCATCCGTTCACGCACCGCAGGCAATGCCGCCTCGAAAGGCATTGCCGAGCCGGCCGGCAGATAATCCGTGATTTCAAGCAGATATGTAAATCCGCCTTCTGTCACGTCAAGTTTACCTCTGGATGCCGCAGCTTCAGCACCACCCGTACCGAAATCGTACGGAATACGGCTCTCTATCTGCTCCCAGTCCACCCAGCGGTCACGGAAGTAGTCATAATGGATCGCAGCGCCAAGCACAGCTTTTTCAAGGCGGTCTATATCATCCTGTTTTCCGGATGTATAAAGTTTGCGTACGGCAGGTAGTTTACGGCTGTCGGCCGGCATCTTAACATAAACACCGCGTACCATTGGGTGCACTGTCACGAAATCGGCACGGTATGCTTCGTAAAATGCCCTCAGGCTGTCCTCTGCAAAATAACCGTCGACGGCATCGGCGGCCATTCGATTGCGGTAAGCATTCATTATCAACTCGTTGCGATAATCAGCCGTAAGCCGATCTATCTCATCCATATCAACATCCGAAGATGCGAGTTCCGAGATCAGGCGAGAATCGACCCATCCGGCAATATAAGCACGAACGAATTTCAGACTGTCTTCGGCAGAAAGGCCGGCAGGCATTTCCCTTCGCAAATCAGAGCGCGTAAGCCATGAATCGCCTACCCGCACAATAGCCCCCGACGGAATACGGCTGTCGCCGTCCCTGCTGCACGAAGCGGCACCCGTAAGGATGACAGCCAGCACAACAGCAAAGACGGCGACAATCGACTGCTGACGCCCCTGATGAACAAGGCGACGCATAAGCAGTTCAGCGGTCATTATATTTTTTCTTCAGATCTCCGAGTACTTTTTTATTGACTTCTACAGGATATACATTGCGGAGATGCTTGACCCAACGGCTTTCGAGTTCACCCTGATATCCGGTAACGGCGGCACCGCGCACATCGGCGGCAACCTCGGGCGCATCAATCACACGTCCGGCAAAAGAGCCGTAACTCTTCCACTTGGAATGCGGGTCGGCCTTGGGAGCTTCAGCTCCATAGCCGAGGTAGTCGGTTATGGCATTTTCACCTTTGGCGGCTATGACACGCTCCACACGCACACTGCTGCCGAATTCCTTGCGCATCTGTTCCACAAAGGCTTCCGGATCGATTGTAGAGAGAGTATTGGCAAATGCCATGGCGCGATCCAAAGTGGCGTCGTCCGTAGCACAGAGAACATAACTCTTGAAATGAGGTTCTTTCCATGTGTACTTGTCGCGGTTGCGAAGGAAGTGATTTTCAAGACCGACTTTATCGGAAGCGGCTCGCTCCCACACATTCCGGTTGGAAATTTCGTAAAGCAGAATACCGTCGCGATATTCGTTGATAAGATTACGATAGTCGGCGTTTTCAACGTACAGACTCTTTCGTGCGGCATCATGAACCTGCGAACGGAAAGCAGCGTCAACAGCATCGGCCACATAAGCGCGACCCATATCTGTGGCCATAACTCCTGCAGGAGCGCTGCCGCCGAGTATTTCGGCAAAAGAAAGAGTATTTCCCGAGCAACGCACAACCGGGACATTCAGAGCCTCGATTTCGGCAAGAACATCAAGGTCGAGTTTTCCGGCACGGTCTATTATTTCATTTGCCTGACGCAAGGCATCTTCTGAAACAGAAGCACCATAAAGAGGAGCTACACGGTCGATAAACGCACGCTCGGGAGCATTGGCGCGTTCGTCGCTCTCCATACGCTTAAGCTCGGATTTCTTGAATTCCTCAAAATCCTTGCCCTTGCGATGAGCGGTACGATAGATGATATGATAACCGAATGAAGTAGCCAGAGGCTTTGAAATCTCACCATCGGCAAGAGCGAAAGCCACACTGTCGAAGGGCTGCACCATCATTCCGCGGCCAAACCAGCCGAGAGAGCCGCCATTGCGGGCCGAGCCGGGATCCTGCGAAAAACGGCGTGCCACATCGGCGAAATCGGCTCCTTCCGCAATCACCACCTTGTAGAGCGAATCGATGCGCTCTTTCTGGGCTTCCGCAGCCTCGGGCTTAAGGCCTCGGGTAAGGAGAAGGATGTGCGAAGCTTCGACTTCGCCATCGGAAGGACGGATATCCTCCACACGGATTATATGATAACCGACACCGGAGTTGACTACCTCCGTAACACCGCCTTTCGGAGTGTCATAAGATGCTTTTTCAAAAGCCCAGGGATAGCGGCCGGGAACAACGGAACCCATAAGACCGCCACGGCTGTTCGAGCCGCGGTCCACAGAGAATGCCGCTGCGGCGTCCTCGAATGTAGTATTGCCGGCTATTATCTCCGAACGCAGGGAGTCAAGTCTGATATCGTTGCCGGGACGCATGGGCAACATGATATGACTCACGGTCACATCCTTTTCAAGATGAGAATAAGACTCTTTCAAAAGGTCATCGACCACAGCCTCGTCCCGCATGAACGGCTTCGCAAGGTCATTTTCAAACTGACGGTACTCGTTCAGGAACGATGCAGTCGTATCAATACCGGCATGACGGGCATCGGCCACTTTGAGTTTATAATCGACAAACATGTCGACATACTCGTCGATTGTTTTGTGTTCGAGCTGCTGGGTGTTGTTCTTGTTATAGAGATACTCGAATTCACTCACACGGACGGGCACGCCGTCGACAATCATAAGCTCAGGATCGGCAGCAGGTTTTGCGGCAAAAGCGGCAACTGCAAAAAGCAGTGTTCCTGCCGAAAAGATTCTTTTCATCTGTTATTGCAATGGTATGTGATTATTATCTTTAATGACCGACGGCGACACGAGGACGCACGTCAATAGAATTAACGGCGCCGCAGGTATCTTTATTATCCGCGGCGCCGTTTTTTTATTATTCCGACACTCAGTGCGATGCGCTGTAGTTAGGCGCCTCGCTCGTTATGGCTACGTCATGAGGGTGACTTTCAGCCACACCGGCATTTGTAATCCTTGTAAATGAAGCGTGATGCAGTGATTCTATATCGGGAGCACCGCAATAGCCCATACCGGCACGCAGACCGCCGAGCATCTGATAGACGACTTCATACAATGAACCCTTGTATGGAACACGAGCGGCTATGCCCTCAGGCACGAGTTTCTTCACATCGTTTTCCGCAGCCTGGAAATAACGGTCTTTCGAGCCTTTTTCCATTGCTTCGAGCGAACCCATGCCGCGATATGTCTTATATTTACGGCCGTTGAATATGATGGTATCGCCGGGAGATTCCTCGACTCCGGCAAGCATGCCTCCGAGCATTACAGAATGTGCGCCGGCGGCAAGAGCCTTTACAATGTCGCCGCTATAGCGTATACCGCCGTCGGCAATCAGAGGAACACCTGTACCTTCGAGTGCTTTTGCCACATCATAGACAGCCGAGAGCTGAGGAACTCCCACTCCGGCTATTATACGGGTTGTACATATAGATCCGGGACCTATGCCGACCTTGACGCCATCTGCGCCGTTCTCGACAAGATAGCGGGCAGCTTCGCCTGTGGCGATGTTACCCACAACTACATCTATGTGCGGGTATTTCTCCTTTATGGCACGCAACACCCCTACTACTCCGCGTGAATGGCCGTGAGCCGTATCTATTACAATGGCGTCGACCCCGGCCGCAACAAGGGCATCCACTCGCTCCATCGAGTCGGGAGTCACACCGACACCGGCCGCCACACGCAAGCGTCCGAGCGAATCTTTGCACGCATTAGGTTTATCCTTCGCCTTGGTTATATCTTTATATGTAACCAGACCTATCAGCCTGCCGTCAGAGTCGACCACAGGAAGTTTTTCTATTTTATGCCGCTGAAGAATTTCCGCAGCTTCTTCAAGATCCACACTCTGAGTTGCCGTGACAAGATTCGACGAAGTCATGACCTCATCCACAAGCCGGTTAAGGTCACGTTCGAAGCGCAAGTCGCGGTTAGTGACGATACCGACAAGAAGCCCGTCTGCATCAACCACAGGAATACCGCCTATATGATATTCCTTCATCATCGCCAAGGCATCGGATACGGTGGAACCGAGCCTTATGGTCACCGGGTCATAAATCATACCGTTCTCGGCACGTTTGACAGCATGCACCTGACGAGCCTGTTCGGCGATAGGCATATTCTTGTGGATTACACCAAGGCCGCCTTCGCGGGCAATGGCAATGGCAAGGCTGCTTTCGGTAACTGTGTCCATGGCAGCCGACACGACCGGCACGTTCAGCGTAATGTTACGGGAAAAGCGCGTCTGTAGCCGCACGTCGCGGGGAAGAACTTCGGAATAGGCGGGAATAAGCAGGACGTCATCGAAAGTAAGACCGTCCATCTTAACTCTATCTGCAATAAACGACATAAGGATTGAGTCTTTGGATTGTTATTGCGTGCAAAGATAGTCATTTTTCTCCATCCGGCAAAGAGAGCGCAACATGGAATCCGAATAATTAAATCAGGCCATAAAGTTAACAAACGCTAAAAAAGCATCTGACAATTAAACCCCATGGGATTTTTACTGTCAATATGTCAGAAAGTAACAAAACAATACCACATACGCTTCTGAAATAATGGATGGCTCCGGCTCGTGATGAACCGGAGCCTCGATTTATCAATAGGCCAAACAAATTCCATTCGCTTTATAGACGGGATATATCTTTTAAACTTTTTTTCATAGCGAAATAATATCAAAATGCTTTGCAATACAAAAAAAAGCTATATCTTTGCATTATTCTGCCATATTGACTCCACACGGCCTGACGCCTGCGGCTGCCGATATGGCTACACATTAATACAATATAAGCATCAAGAATCAGAAACAATAAACATATCATTTCCGGAAAATAACACATTATGAAGAAAAATTACATCGCCATCGCTTTAGCTCTCGCCGCAGGCGTTCCCGCCGGATTTGCATACAGCAAATTTGACGCCGCAGGCAATATGGTCGTAGACCAATATAAAGCTATGATTGAAAATCCCGGTGCCAAATTCGCACCACTTTCATCGCTGCCGTTCAATCTCGACGTCCGAGCACGCGGCGACGTCGAAGCCACGCTTTTTCTCACCCTCAACCCCGGCTACGACAGCAGCGACCTTGAAGCATACGGACTTGAAGTGCTTACGACTGTCGACGACATAGCTATCGTACGCGGCTCGATGGACGATGTCCTTGCAGCCGTTGAATCCGACGCCGTGAAAGCAGCCGAATTCGACCGTCAGGTGCGTCCGCAACTCGACCACGCCCGCGAAGCAACCGGCATGGACAAAGTACAGGCCGGCACAGGACTTCCAAACGGTTTTGACGGCACAGGCGTAATCGCCGGCATCTACGACACCGGCCTTGACCCAAACCACCCCAACTTCAAGAAAGACGGAAAGACCCGTCTGGCAGCACTCTGGCACTTCGGACAAACCAACGGCACTTCCACGGCATATCTGACACCAAAAGATATCGAAGGTTTCACAACCGACAATTCAGCTCAGACCCACGCCACACATGTGCTCGGCTGCATGGCCGGATCATACAATGGCGTAGGCGTGATGGCCGAACTCGCGTGGAACGGAGGCGTAGGACTCGTCAACGACAAACCGCTGCCGTTCTACGGCATGGCTCCGGGCAGTACTATCGTTGCCGGTTGCGGAGGTCTTTATGACAGCAACATCACCAGAGGCGTACAAAACATACTTGAATATGCCGCCGAAAAAGACATGCCGGCAGTCGTCAACCTGTCGCTCGGACTCTTCACCGGTCCCTCGGACGGTACGGATGCGTTCTCGCGCACACTGACACGCTTCGCACAGCAAGGTATAATCTGCGTTGCCGCCGGCAACGACGGCGATCTGCGCTCCTCGATCATGAAGGATTTCACCGCAGGAAACACTGAAATGAAATCGTTCCCCATAATGACCAACCCCGCCTCGCGCAACCGCAATCAGGGTTCCGTCACCATATGGAGCTACGATCAGACTCCCGTAACCACCAAATTCGTGATTTACGACGCCAACACAAGTGCTGTAATCTATAGCCTTGAAGTCGACGGAACCTCGGAACAGAGCATTACACTGAGTACTTCGGAACTCAGCGGCACCCACGACGCGGCATTCGACCGCGCATTCGCCCCCGGCTCTACGGTGCGCATCAGCCGCTCTTTCAATACAGCATCAGGCGGCCGTTACAACTGCGTAGCCCAGTACGATCTGACAAACAACGGCACATCAAATGCCTCCGGGCTCCTCTCGTTCGGCGTCATAGTGCAAGGCGAAGCAGGCAAACGCGCCATCATGAGCGTCACCGGCGGCACTGAACTATACCCCAACGCATTCTCCGACCGCAATGCCGCAGGATGGGACGACGGCACGAACGACTACACCCTTTCCTACATGGCTGCGGCTAAGGACATCATATCCGTCGGCTCATGGAATACCCGCGAAGCCTGGGGTGTGACACAGCCTCTCGGCGTCAGCGGATACTATACAAGCGGCAAATATCCCGCGGTAGACATTAACGAAGGATACTGGGAAAACGAGATCAGCGGCTTCTCTTCATGCGGTGTGACCCTTGACGGTCGCTCATGTCCGATTATCGCCGCACCCGGATGCGGAATCATCTCTTCAGTTTCAAGTTTTGCCAATATTTCGGGTCAAAGCGCGCAGCTCACCGAAAACGGACGCACATACAAATGGCAGGCACAGCAAGGAACATCAATGGCATGTCCTGTAACCGCAGGCACCATCGCCGCATGGCTCCAGGCCAACCCGGATCTTACATCCCAACAGGCTATCGATATCATAAAGAAAACAGCCACAGTTGACGAATATGTCGAAGAAACCGGCAATCCGATCCAATGGGGAGCCGGAAAACTCAACTCCTACGAAGGAATTAAAGAGGCTCTAAAACTCGCCGGCATAAAAGATGTAACCGTAGGCAACGATAAAAACGACGTCCTCGTACAGCCCGTGGGCGACCGTCGCTGGGAAATATTCGCTGCCGGCGCCAATGAAGTCAATGTGGAAGTCTACAACCTCGCAGGTTCGCGAGTAGCCTCCATCTCGGCTAACGGCGATACCGCGGTGTTCGACGCCGAAGGTCTGGCTGCAGGCATCTATCTCCTCCGCGCCAATGGCGGCAAAGCCGAACGCATCATAGTGAAATAAAATTATCGTCTTAAATAATGACAAGACAGCGCTGTGCCGACAATGGCACGGCGCTGTTTTCATACAGCATCAAACAAATAAAAGTAAAAATGAAGATTCGCGCGACGCTCGGATAAAAGTTTTTTGCTATTTTTGTCGATTAATGGCGATACCGTGCCACCGCACAGGTATTCACCGGACAAACGACATAAAAGATATCCGATGAAAAAAATCATACGCATATTACTTATAGTCATGGTATTTTCCACCATGGCAACACCGTCATCCCATGCCGCCGACGGCGATCTCTTTCCATATCCTGTGCCGCCCGACGACATGCTCGAGCTGCAGAAACGCTGCGATTTTCTCGTAAGCAATTTCTGGAAGCGCTGCAATTTCAAGACCGCATTCTCCTCCCGGAACAAACTTGACGACTGCTTCGGCGACTGGGTGTCTTTCATACCATACGCCTCAGCCGACACGGTACATGCCGCAACCGACCGTCTGCTATCAAACTTCAAAAAATCCGGCCCTCAGACTCTTATCATGGCCCGCATGGCCGAAAGACATCTTTACGGCGACTCGGCTGATATTTTCTGCGAAGAAATATATCTGCCATTCGCCCGAGCAGCAGCGGCCCACAAAAAAATCGACAAAAAAGACCGGGCATATTTCGCCGCCCAGGCCGAGCGTATAAGCAACAGCGCCATAGGCGCAAAGGCCCCCGCCTTACAAATCACGCTCCGCGACGGCTCTTCCACTACCCTTGCCGCCGACAGCACAGCGGAAACACTTATCATATTCATCGGTCCCGACACCGATGCCGCATCAATGGCACGCGCCCGTCTGAGCATCGATTTCAACACCAACGAACTGATACGCAAAGGTCGTCTGAGAACATACGCAGTCTACGCAGGCGAAGCAACCGATCCGGCCTGGCAGTCTGTAGCGGAGAGTTATCCCGACAACTGGATTGTCGGAGCCGCCAAAGACGCCACACGCTATTTCGACCTGCGCCGCAATCCCGAATTTTATTTTCTCGACAATCAAGGCAAAGTGGTCGTGAAAAGCGCTCCGCTCGACAACATACTTGCCGCTTTCCGTACCCTCAACATGCAACTTGACTGAACCATGAAGATTGCCGCACTGATTTCGGGAGGCGTCGACAGCGCCGTTGCCGTACACCGGCTCGTGGAACAAGGCCACGACATACACCTCTTCTACATACGCATAGGTCTTGACACCGACGAAGGCGACTGCTCGGCTGAGGAGGATATCGAGATGTGCACCTACATAGCCCGCATGTACGGGCTTCCTTTCGATGTAGTTTCACTTCATCAGGAGTATTGGGAGAACGTGATGGAATACGCACTGCGCACAGTCCGTGCCGGTCTGACGCCCAATCCAGACGTGATGTGCAACAAAATGATAAAATTCGGATACTTCGAACGCCGCTGGGGACATGAATTTGACCTGACAGCCACCGGCCACTATGCCTCGACAAAGACCGATGCCGACGGAACCGTATGGCTTGCCACAGCTGTCGACCCCGTAAAGGACCAGACGGATTTTCTCGCACAGATAAGCTACGACCAGTTGCGGCACCTGACTTTCCCGTTGGGCGATCTGCCCAAGAGCGAAGTCCGGCGCATTGCCGTCGACACACATCTGCCAAACGCATTCAGAAAAGACTCCCAAGGTATATGTTTCCTCGGTAAAATCAACTACAACGACTTCATACGCCGCCATCTCGGCGAACGCCCGGGGCCTATCATCGAAATAGAGACCGGTCGTAAACTCGGCGAGCACCGCGGCTACTGGTTCCACACCATAGGACAGCGCAAGGGGCTCGGACTCAGCGGCGGCCCGTGGTTCGTTGTAAAGAAAAATGTCCACGACAACGCCATATACGTATCGCGCGGATACGATACCGAGAAACAATACGGCAACACCCTCCACCTGGCTGAAATGCACTTTATCACGCGCGATCCCTGTGCCGACGGCTGCAAAAACATGGAAATAAGCTTCAAGAACCGCCATACCCCCGACTTCGCCACAGGCCGCATAAGCCGTCTTGACGGCGACAATGAAGGCGAGTATCTGGTAAGCTCCGACAGCCGGATCCAAGGCATAGCTCCGGGGCAGTTCGCCGTTATATATGACAAAAATTCAAAAATCTGCTACGGCTCAGGCATAATAACCGGCCGAAGCATCGTTCTATAAATAAAGATAAATATAACATGAACGACCGCATACGCCTGAGAGTACTCGGACTTTCCTACAGTCAGCTGCAGAGCGGCGCCTATGCCCTTCTGCTGGCACAGACAGATGGCCTGTACCGTATACCCGTAGTCATCGGAGCCGCCGAAGCGCAGTCAATCGCCATCTGCCTCGAAGGCATACGCACGCCGCGGCCTATGACCCATGACCTCTTCGTAAGCTTCGCACATGCTTTCGGCGTCAAACTGCGCGAAGTTTTCATATACCGCTTCGAAGACGGCATTTTTTCTTCCGAACTTACTTTCGGCGACGGAGAACGGCAGGTGGTGATCGACGCACGCACTTCCGATGCCATTGCCATTGCCATGCGCACCCAGACACCGATTTTCACAACTCAGGCAATCCTCGAAGAAACAGGGTTCATAATCGAAGACGCTGAAAGCCTTATAGGCCGAGATGACGACGATGATGAGGATGATTACGACGAAAACATCTACGATCCGACGGACGACGACGAGGATGACGATGATACTGCGTCCGAAAGCGACAACGGCTATCACGCCGAACCGAGAATCGAGAACTACAGCATAGAAGAACTTGAACGCACCCTTGCCCGCCTGATCGACGACGAAGACTATGAACAGGCCGAACGTGTAAGCGAAATACTGAAACACAAGAAAGACAAGCGTAACACCTCCGGCGACAACAGCGCGCCTCTATGACAAGAACACCATAAATCAACCATAAGACATGAACAATACATTAAAACTGAAAACGCGCCTCTCTGCCCTCGGCTTCCTCGAATTTGCCGTATGGGGCGCATACCTCACCTCGATGGGCGCGTATCTCGGCGGAGTCGGCCTGGCAGAAAAAATAGGATGGTTCTACGCCGTACAGGGCATAGTATCCATATTCATGCCCGCTTTGGTCGGCATTGTCGCCGACCGTTGGATACAGGCCCAGAAAATGCTTAGCTTATGCCACGTGCTCGCAGGCGCTTTCATGCTTGCCGCCGGAATCTACGGACTGCACGCAGGCGACAATGTAAGTTTCGCCCCGCTGTTCGCTCTCTACACCATGTCGGTAGCATTCTTTATGCCTACCATAGGCCTGTCGAACTCCGTAGCTTACACAGCCTTAAGCAAGGCCGGACTTGATACGGTTAAGCACTTTCCACCGGTACGCGTGTTCGGCACCGTAGGCTTTATCTGCGCCATGCTGTTCGTGAACTTCACGGGATTCCAGAACACTCCCGCTCAGCTTGTTACCTCCGCGGTGCTGAGTTTTCTTCTCGCAATATATTCCCTGACAATGCCCTCATGCCCGACAGCAGGCAAAGATGCTGATAAAAAAAGCCTCTCCGAAGCGCTCGGACTCAAAGCATTCGCACTGTTCAAAGACAAGCAGATGGCCATATTCTTCATTTTCAGCATGCTGCTCGGTGTTTCATTGCAAATTACCAACGGATTTGCAAATCCATTCATACAGAGTTTCGGCAGCGTGGCCGAATATGCCGATACCTGGGGCGTACACAACGCCAATGCCCTGATATCACTCTCACAAATGAGCGAAACACTCTGCATACTGCTGATACCATTCTTCCTGCGCCGCTACGGCATAAAGGTTGTTATGGTAATGGCTATGAGCGCATGGGTATTCCGTTTCGGCTTCTTCGGACTCGGCAATCCCGGTTCAGGTGTATGGCTGTTTATTCTGTCGATGATTGTCTACGGCATCGCTTTTGACTTTTTCAATGTGTCAGGTTCGCTCTATGTAGATAAAAAAACTACTCCCGACATCCGTTCTTCGGCACAGGGGCTGTTCATGATAATGACCAACGGCATAGGAGCCACAGTTGGCACACTTGTGGCACAGCAAGTTATAAACCATAATGTATTATCCCGGCCGGCAGGAATGGCTCAGGTTGAAGGCTGGCACACCTCATGGCTTATCTTCGCCGGCTACGCCGCCGTAGTCACGATCCTGTTCCTTATTATATTCAAGGACTCGGATAAGAAATCCGCCGACAGCGACAAGCTCGCAAAAGCGGAAGCCTCCACAGAAGGCACACCTGAAGGAATGACCGAGATAATATAACACCTCTGAAATGATACGTTTCTACGCCCCCGACATAGAACAGACACTCACGCTACCCGAAAGCGATTCCCAGCACTGCATACGCGTGCTGCGTATGCACATCGGCGACGAAATCGAGGTTGTCGACGGCCGGGGCCGCCTTTTCCAATGCCGCATAGCCGACGGCCACCCGAAACGCACCCGGCTCGAAATCGTCGGGCGCTCCGAACTGCCAAAGGTCTGGACTCCAAGAATAACTGTAGGCATAGCTCCGACCAAGCACCTCGACCGCATGGAATGGCTGATGGAGAAACTGGTAGAGATAGGCATAGACCGTATAGTACCCCTGCTATGCCGCCATTCCGAACGCCGCGAACTCAAGACAGAACGTCTGGAAAAAATAGCGGTATCGGCCATGAAACAGTCGCTTAAAGCCATCCTGCCTGAAATCAGGCCAATGACTCCTATAGCCGCATTCCTCGAAGAAGAGCGCTCTGCCGGTGGCGACACTTGCCGCTACATCTGCTACTGCGATGCCAACACAGGGCGACGGCTATTGGCAGCCGACTATCGTCCAGGCGCCGACGCCACAATCCTTATCGGACCGGAAGGCGATTTCTCTCCAGGCGAAGTCGAGGCCGCTTTCAATGCCGGATTCTTGCCAGCGACATTGGGCGACAACCGCCTGCGGACAGAAACAGCAGCACTCGTTGCCTGCGACACAATCCACATCGTGAACCAACGTTTCAACAGCTAAAATGCAGAATACCCTCGAATATCTACAATCCGGCAACGGATTCTTCCTGCTCGCCGGACCATGCGTGATCGAAGGCGAACAGATGGCCCTCGACATAGCCGGCGAAATCGACCGTACATGCCGCAGACTCGGCATTCCTTTCGCATTCAAAGGCAGCTACCGTAAAGCCAACCGCTCGAGGCTTGACTCGTTCACAGGCATAGGCGACGAAAAAGCACTCGCTATCCTGAGCCGGGTAGGCTCTGAATTCAACGTCCCGACAGTCACCGACATCCACGAATGCCACGAAGCGGCAATGGCAGCCGAACATGTCGACATCCTGCAGATTCCGGCATTCCTGTGCCGCCAGACCGATCTGTTGGTCGCCGCCGCCCGTACCGGAAAAATGGTAAACATCAAAAAAGGCCAGTTTCTGGCGCCGGAATCGATGCGCTTCGCCGTCGAGAAAGTACGCGCCGCCGGAGGCACGCAGGTAGCCGTGACAGAACGCGGCACCACTTTCGGCTACGGCGATCTCGTGGTCGACTTCCGCGGCATACCTCTGATGAAACAAAGTTGCGCCGCACCTGTAATCATGGACATAACCCACTCGCTGCAGCAGCCCAACCAGACTTCGGGCGTGACCGGCGGACGTCCCGAACTGATTGAAACCATAGCGCGCGCGGCCATAGCCACCGGCGCCGACGGAATCTTCCTCGAAACCCACCGCAATCCCGCCGAAGCCAAAAGCGACGGCGCGAACATGCTGCCGCTCGATCGCCTCGAGAAACTGCTCGAGCACCTGTGCGCCCTGCGCGACACAGTCAACACATTCAAGTAAATTTTACGTCTACAATTATAATGAACATTAAGAACATCATCACATTCGCAGCCGCTCTCGCATTTCTGGCTCAGGCTCACAATGCCGTAGCCCAGTCACAGGAGTTAAGCAATCCGGTCACACAAGCCGTGCTGGCCGTCTATGCCGACCAGCTGCGGGAAAATCCGCAGAACTATGAAGTATATCTCCTGCGAGCCAACGAATACTACCGTCACAACGAATACATCCGTGCTCTGGCCGACGTCAACAAGGCTCTGGAATACATCCCAGAGTCCGAGAAAGACGCAAGATTCCGCGCATACGTGCTCCGCGCCGGCATCAACGACCAGACAAAGCACCTCAACGAGGCACTCAACGACTACAGCTCGGCTTTCGCCCTCGACCCCACATCGCCGCTTGTCGTACATCAGAAAGCCAATACCGAATATTCGCTCGGCCGCTACGAAGACGCAAAAGAGGACTACCAGCGCCTGCAACGCATCAATCCCCGCAGCCCTGAAGCCTACATAGGTCTGGCACGCGTAGCCGTACAGCAGAACAATCTCGGAATGGCCAACGACTACCTCGCACAGGCCGTGAATTTCGATCCCAACAATGCCGAACTTTACGTCCGCCGCGCATCCGTGCGCAAACAGATGGGCGACCACAACGGTGCCGTCGACGACCTTATACTCGCCCTGAGCAGCGACAACAAGCACACAAAAGCGCTCAACGAGCTTGTCGACTACGGCAATACCAACTACGCCGCGACCATGAACGGACTGACAAGCGCCATATCGCAGGCGCCGACCGTGGGCATGTTCCGCTACATCCGCGCCGTCATCGCACAGGCCCACTACAATTATCTGGCCGCCATCGACGACTACCGCTACATCATCGACGAGAACCTCTACAAATACCATGGCCTGCACGCATCTCTGGCAGAATGCCGATTCGCATTGGGTGACTATACACAGGCTCTCGACGACATTGACTATGCCTTGGGCATGACACGCAACGTCGCATCCTACTACGTCCTGCGCTCCCGCATACTGCGTGCCCTCGACCGCACCGATCAGGCTGTTGAAGCCGCAGCCAAAGGTCTTGCAATAGACCGTAACTCCTGCCTGGCTCTGGCCGAAATGGCATTGTGCTACGTAGCCAAAGAAAACTACGACGAAGCTTCAGCCCTCTTGGCCGAAGCGACTCTTACCGACGCCGAAGCTCCGCAGTACTACCTGCTACGCGGATGGGTTATGGCCACATTCCAGGACAAGGCAAAACAAGCCGAGGGCCAATATGAAAAAGTGACCGACATGGATCACTTCTACATGGACAACGTGCGCTCGCTGCGCGGCTTCGCCCTGCTTTTCCTCGGCAACGACAGTCAGGCCACACGATGGATTGACAATATTCTCGACACCGTTACCGACTCCGACGGGCTACTGCACTACTACGGCGCCTGCTTCTTCGCTCGTTCGGGCAACACCGAGCGCGCCATGCGTTGCGCCGAGGAATCGCTGAAGCTCGGCTATGCAAACTACCACGACTGGGCCGACAATACCGACGGTCTCGTGAACGTCGCCCCTCTGCGCGACGATCTCCGCTTCCTCAATCTCCTCCACCGCCACCGCCACATCTTCGGAAAGTAAAGATAGCATCAAGCTCCGCAGGAGCGACTACAGGCCGCTGTAAGCGGCATTGCGCAAGGCAACGGCATAGCGCCCGTAGGGTGCGTGATTGTGGTTAACCCCATGTTTACATGGGGAATAGTCGCTCATATATGCAAGGCTCGGAGAGCCGCTGTCGTGACACCGCAGCATAGCCAGCTCCCAGGGTCGAAGACCCACAACCTGTATAACCCCATCTTTACCAAGAGCAGCGCAGTTAGATGGGGTACTTATACCCAATCAAGCCCTGCAGGGGCTGTTGAAGATGCCGCACACAACAGCCCCTGCAGGGCTTATTCATATATCTCTGATTATCACCGGGACTTCAGCCCCGGCCTATTATTGGCCGCTCCTGCTTGGCAGTGATATATTCCGCGCGTAGCGCCCGGAGGGCGCGAAGTTGTGGTCAACCCCACTTTTAAGTGGGGTATATGGTAATAATCAGAGTATTGAGGTTCGGAGAACCGATATTGTGACATAGGTTCCCGTTTACAGCAATCCCGTTCATCTTACCGATCATCCACAATAGTTTGCACAATTGCCTTGAAATTCATACTTTTGCGCTACAGACAAGCCATCAAAACCACAGTCAAACAAAGCACACTGCACACCATGCTACGCAAAAACATCCTCACACTCCTATTTTTTGCATTTATACCTTTTTTATTATTAGCTGATGGAACGTTTAAACCGTTTGAATCCAATGGCAAATATGGTTTCAAGAATGAATCAGGACAAATTGTAATCGCGGCAAAATTTGATGAAGTTAGAGATTTTTCCGAAGGACTGGCCGCGGTTAAATTTAAATTAAGCAGAAAATGGGGATTTGTCGATAAAGATGGAATATTAGTCATTCCTCGAAAATTTGACGATATAGAAAGTTTCTCTGAGGGACTCGCTGCTGTAGCAATAAAAGGTAAGTGGGGATTTATCGACAGAAAAGGTGATTTCGTTATACCTACAAAATTCAATTGGGCTTGGAACTTTCACAAAGGATTGGCAAACGTTAAAATAGACGACAAGTTAATTTACATAGACCGGCAAGGAAATTTCTACGAAACCGAAGAGGATGGGCAAAGAGCTTTATTAGAGCGTTCGAAACGTCTAAACAGCCCAATTAATCATTATATCACATTTGAACTAGGAACATTTGAACAATACATCAAAAATAAGGATCTCTATGACTTGACCGAAGACATTCTTCGCCAACAAGTGGAGCAAGAACTCGCCCAATGGCAGCAAAAGGGCGAGTTCGAGCCGACGGCTCAATGGCAGCAGCGAGTTAACGAAACAACGCGTGCGGCCAAGGCGCGGGAGATTGCCAACCGAATCAGCGGCGACTATAACCGCCGGGTGCAGGAGGCTCGGGCGGAATATCAACAGAAATATGAAGCGCTTGCCCAGGAATACTGCGAACATCGCTCCGAGGCTTTCGCCAGTCAGGAGCTGACGCTGAGGCCTTACGACGCCGACAACCAGACATTCCTGATCTCGACGGCCTCCTACGGCGACATACTGCTGCCAGTCCCCCTGGCCGAAGCACAGGCGTTCAAGCGCAACTGGGAGGCGAAGAAAGCGGATGTGAAAGCCGTGTTCGTCCCCGTCGGCGACGACGTGGCCCTGCAGAGCGTCGCTTTCGGCAAGTACGTCTACGACTCCAACACCAAAGCCAACTACGCGCAGGTCGACGTCGACTACAACTTCCGCCCCGTCGACCTGGCTAACATCGACTTCAACTTCGCCGCCATCGACGGGGGCGAAGCCGCCGGCAAGGCCTCGCTGTCGACACCCGCGGCCACCGTGCAGCCCCGACGCTATGAGCCGGAGCAGCGCAAAATCGCCGCAGGGACGGCTTCCGACGTCGACACGGACATCCCTGCCGGCACGACCAAGGCGCCGAACACCTTCGCCGTGGTGATAGCCAACGGCAACTATGCCCATGCCTCGCGCGTGGCCAACGCCGAGAACGACGGCCGCACCATGGAGAAATACCTCAGCCGCACCCTCGGCATCCCCCAAAAGAACATAACGACCTACATCGACGCCACATACGGGCAGATGGCATCGGCCATGAGCCACCTGCGCGACATCGCCGACGCCTACGGCCGCGACGGCTTCAACGTGCTCTTCTACTACGTAGGCCACGGCCTGCCCGACGACGAGAAACGCGAGAGCTACATCCTGCCCGTCGACGTCGACCCCAAGGACATCGAGATCTGCTATCCGCTCAAAAAACTCTACAGCCAGCTCGGCGGCCTGGGCGCACAGTCGGTGACCGTCATGGTCGACGCCTGCTTCAGCGGCTCCAACCATGGCGAGGGGATGCTTATCCCCCAGTCGATGGGCGTGACCATGAAGCCCAAGGCATCGACGCCGGTGGGCAACATGGTCGTGCTGTCGGCCGCCGAGGGCGACGAAACGGCCTACCCCTACGCCTCGCAGGGTCACGGGCTGTTCACCTACTGGTTGCTGAAGAAACTCAAGGAAAGCCGCGGCGACGTGACCCTCGGCGAACTGAGCGACTATGTGAGCGACAAAGTCATGAAGACCTCGGTCGTCGAGAACCGCAAGCGCCAGACTCCGACCGTGGCGACCTCGCAGTCGCTTGCCACGACATGGCGCAGCCTGCGCTTCGGAGGAAAGTGAACCGACGGAAAACGCAATCGGCGAACAATTTATTTTTTGCGAAGTCAAAAGTTTTTTATTATCTTTGCACTCCGAATTGATGAATAATAAACAAAAAACAATATAGGCAATGAAAAGAACATTTCAACCCTCTAACCGCAAAAGAGTTAACAAGCACGGCTTCCGTGAAAGAATGTCAACCCCCGACGGCCGCAAGGTTCTTGCCCGTCGCCGCGCAAAAGGTCGTGCCCGCCTGACCGTGTCCGACTCCATCGCAAGCAAATAAGCCCGTCCGAGCTTTCTCGAACAGCGAAGCGCCGCCCCACCAATGGCCGGCGCTTTTCTTTTAGCTCCACAATAAGCGCTGCAGCGCCGCGTTTACATTATACAATTAATGTGTACACAGAGATGATAGCCAAATCACATATCAGCGGTCTTTCAGCCGCGGTCATCCTTGTGGCCGTCGGCTTTCTTCTGCCCGGATGCCGCGGTGCCAAGCTCTCTACGGCCAACGAACAGATGGAGCGTGGAGAATACTTCGACGCAGCCAAGACTTACCGTAAAATCTACAACAAGCTCACAAAGCGCGAAGAGCGTCCACAACGCGGCGAAGTGGCGTGGAAAATGGCAGAATGCCACCGCTGGCTGAACCAGTTCGCCCGCGCATCCGCAGCCTACCAAAACGCCGCACGCTACGGCTACCCCGATTCTACCCTATATCTGCATATGGCGCAGATGCTGCATGCCGAAGGCAAGTATGCGCCCGCCGTCAAAGCGTACTCCGACTATCTGGCATGGCGTCCCGACGACAAGTTGGCACAGAACGGTCTGATAGGCGCACGCATGGCTATGGAAAAGAAAGGCGCGACACGCTACGTGGTCAAAAACTCGAAACTGTTCAACTCTCGGCGCGCCGACTTCGCACCGATGTTTCTCGACCGCTCGCTCGACCAGATATATTTCACTACAACCAACGAAAAAGTATCCGGCAACAAGCGTAGCGAGATAACCGGCATGAAAAACGGTGACATCTGGTTCTCGGCCAAGGACGAACAGGGACAGTGGAAACGCCCCGAACCTGTCGAAGGAGAACTCAACAGCGAACTCGACGAAGGCATAATGTCATTCACTCCCGACGGACAGACTATGTACCTCACCAAAGCCCGTCGCGAGCCTAACGCTCATACCGGAGTCGAAATATATACCTCCCAGCGCTCCGATGCAAAATGGAGCGCACCAGTGAAATTCGAGATCAGCGCCGACACCATATCAAGCCACGGACATCCCGCCGTATCGCCCGACGGACAATGGCTATACTTCACCTCCGACATGCCCGGAGGCATAGGAGGCCGCGATATATGGCGCATAAATCTGCGCGAACGCCAAGGCTCGCTTGAAAATCTCGGAGAATGGATCAACACACCCGGCGACGAGATGTTCCCGTCGTTCCGCAGCGATTCAGTGCTCTATTTCGCCTCCAACGGCCACCCCGGCTACGGCGGCCTCGACATTTTCCGCGCCGAGATGACACCGTCGGGCGGATGGAACGTAAGCAACATGGGTACGCCGGTCAATTCTCCGGCCGACGACTACGGCATCACTTTCGGCGAAGGCGAAAGCGGATTTTTCACTTCCAACCGCGGCGACAACCGCGGCTATGACCATATCTATTCCTTCGAACTGCCGGAACTGAAGATACAGATTTCAGGCTGGGTACTCGACCGCGACGAAGAGCCTGTTCCGAATGCCGTGATACGCATAGTCGGCAACGACGGCTCGAACCAGAAACAGGTGGCCCGCAACGACGGTTCTTTCTCTTTCCCGCTGGACCGCGGAGTAAGCTACGTCATGCTCGCCGGAGCCAAAGGCTTCCTAAACGCCAAGCAGGAATTCACATCCGACACCGCCGAGGAAGACGCCGAATATGGAGTCGATTTCATCCTGGCGTCAATAACCAAACCGGTGGTAATCGACAATATATTCTACGACTTCGACAAAGCCACACTACGTCCCGAATCAAAAACGGCACTCGACGAGATGGCACAGGTGCTGCGCGACAATCCTAACGTGACAATAGAAATGGCCTCGCACACCGACCGCAAAGGAAGCGACGAATACAACCTCGACCTGTCGGCGCGCCGCGCACGCTCGGTCATCGACTATCTTATATCCGTTGGAATATCGGCCGACAGGCTGCAATCGCAAGGCTATGGGGAATCTCGTCCCAAGACAATTACAAAAAAACTCGCGCGCGAATACCCGCAGTTCAAGGAAGGCGACGTACTGACCGAAGAGTACATCCTTGCGCTTCCCGAAGCCGACCGTGAAGTCGCCGACCAGATCAACCGTCGCACCGAATTCCAGGTACTCTCCATCGACTACCGGATGTTCTGAGTAAAAACGACATGCGTTTTCGTACAGAAATAGAACCATTGCGCAGCGATTTGCGCTTCGACCATAACCGACCGGTGGTCATGCTCGGCTCGT
The DNA here is from genome assembly GCA_910587235.1 of uncultured Muribaculaceae bacterium. Taxonomy (GTDB): domain Bacteria; phylum Bacteroidota; class Bacteroidia; order Bacteroidales; family Muribaculaceae; genus CAG-873. The sequence goes on along the minus strand of CAJUKD010000004.1, from coordinate 32,641 downwards.
GCTTCACCGACAATATAGGTGCACGGCTTGCCGCCGACGGATTCGATGTGACTGCCAACCCGTTCGGCGCACTCTACAACCCAATGTCGATAGCCGTACCGCTACTTCGGGTGCTCGACCGCCGGCCATACACCGCCGCCGATCTTACCCCCGGCCCACGTGGATTTCACTGTCTGGACTATTCCACAGCATTCAGCTCCGACAAAGCCGAAGAAGTCATCACGAAAGCCAACAACAGTCTGGAAACGCTGCAAAGAACCATTGAGAAACCCGGTGCAACACTAATCGCTACATTCGGGACAGCATATATATTTTCCTTTGCCAACGACGGACGCCCCGTAGGAAACTGCCACAAATTTCCGGCCTCATGTTTCATCCGCCGGCGACTCGGCATCGATGAGATCACAGAATGCTGGCAACGGCTCGCCACACGTTTACGGGCAGAAAGCGGCGTTGATAGGATTCTTCTGACTATAAGCCCGATAAGACACCTTGCCGACGGACTCCACGGAAACACCATCAGCAAAGCAACCCTTCATCTTGCCGTCGACGCACTGGCCGGATGCTGCGACTATTTCCCGGCTTTTGAAATAATGAACGACGACCTCCGCGACTACCGTTTCTACGCCGCCGACATGAAACACCCGTCGGAAACAGCCGTCGACTATATATACGAACGCTTCTCCGAGGCATATTTCGACCGCAATACCCTCGCGGAGGCAATGGCATGCCGTGCCCGCTCCCGGCACGAAGCACACCGTCCTATTCTCGAACCCTGATCACGTTCACCGACATGAACAGCATATCACCCGACACCCTGCGCCGGATTCTTTCAGCCGGCGGATTGCTCTCCGCCTTCTATGCTCCGGAGAACACCTGTGGAGATGCCGTCCCGCATCTGACACAACTTATCACCGACAGCCGATCGCTCTACGACGCACCGTCTACCATCTTCGCGGCAATACGAACCGAGGTGAACGACGGACGACGATACATCCGTGATATGTATCTGCGCGGTGTACGCACATTCATCGTCGACGAACTTCCCGATGATGCCGCATTCATGGACGAAGCTTTTTTTCTGCTTGTCAGCTCCATGCCGGAAGCCCTGCGCAGCATAGCTCTATATCGTCTGGAAAATCATGGAAAAAGCGCCCGACGCGTCATTGTCACAGGAAGCTACGGCAAAACAAGCGTCAAGGAGCTGCTGTACATGTCACTCATCCAGATATGCGACGCGCGGCGCAGTCCTCGCAGCTGGAATTCCGGACTTGGTGTATCTCTGGCTGTCTGGGACATGACAGCCGGTGACAAAGCGGCCGATGTAATGATAATTGAGGCCGGAATCGACGGTCCGGGGCAAGCCTCACGGTTCCACCCTCTGCTACTCGGCGCAGATGTCGGTATAATCACCCCGATAACAGACGAACACGACATCAATTTCAACTCCCACTCCGACAAAATACGGGAAAAGATAGAGCTTGTACGCCATTGCCGCACAATAATCTACGACAGTTCCGATCCTGAAACAGGACGCCTGCTCGCCGAAATGGCCGATCCCGCACAACAGACATTGCGGCCTGTAAATCTGTCGGTCTGTGGCGAAAACACGCCTACAGTGCTACACGCCGAAGCTTTAGAAGCACTGTCTGCCCTCGGCCACGGTTTCAAGGCGCATGAAATGCTCGGATGCGTGCCCCACGTATCGACGCGTATCGATGTCGACGCATCGGCCGGCAACAATATCATCGTCTACGACAATTTCACCGCCGATCTACGCTCGCTGCACGATGCGCTCGATTTCACACGGCGCCGTCACACAGCCACCCACTCTCCGCTGCTTATTCTCGGCGACCTGCTTCACCGCCCCATGGACACCGCCGCCGTCACTGAGCTTTACAGCGAAGCGCTCGACATGGCCCGACGGTTCGGAATAGCACATGTGATAGCGATAGGCCGCGAAATTAAATCAGTATCTTCAACATTGTCATCACACTATCCCGGATTTTGTGATTTTCTCGCCGACGCCGCCGGATTCATGGAAAAATATCCGGCTGAAAATTTCAGCGACAAATTAATTCTGCTCAAAGGGCGGCCGGAAGACAATTTCGAACTTATACGCAACTCTCTCGAAAACGCGGCACATGACTCCACTGTCGAAGTCGACCTCGACGCTCTCGTCCACAACTACAATTACTACCGCCGCCAACTTCCCGCAGGCACAAAAATGGTTGCCATGGTCAAAGCATCAGCTTATGGCATGGGGTCGCTTGAAGTGGCAAAGACACTGCAAAGCCAAGGCGCTACATATCTGGCTGTAGCCGTAGTCGACGAAGGCGTGGCACTCCGCCGGGCCGGTATCACCATGCCGGTCATCATACTCAATCCGGTCACCAACCGCTACCGCTCGCTGTTCGCCTACAATCTGGAACCCACCGTATTCTCCACCGACGAACTCGAACGGCTTATCGCCGAAGCCGGACGCTTCGGCGCACACGACTATCCGGTACATATCAAATTCGACACAGGCATGCACCGTGTGGGCTTCCTTGAGTCCGACATAGACAACGTTGCCGACATACTGCTCAGGCAACAAAATATCAAAGTATCATCCGTATTCACCCATCTTGCCACAGCCGACTGTCTTGATATGGACGGATACACCCGCGGACAGATCGACATGTACTCACGTATCGCAGATCGCTTCGAAAAACGACTCGGCCACAGTTTCCTGCGCCACTACCTCAACACCGCCGGCATCACCCGCTTTGCCGGCAGCGGCCGCTACGATATGGTACGGCTCGGAATCGGCCTATACGGAATATCACCCTATGGCGGCGAGGACGAACGCCGCAACCTGCGTCCGGTGGCCCGACTGTCGTCCGTAATCATATCACTCAAGCACTGGCCTGCCGGGACTCCGATAGGATACGGATGCCGTGGTGTAACTTCCCGCGACAGCATAATAGCTACCGTTCCACTGGGCTATGCCGACGGCATAAACCGGCACATGGGACGCGGAGCATCATCTTTTGTCGTTCGCGGAACTGAATGCCCCACAATAGGAAACATCTGCATGGACCTCTGTATGGTCGACGTCACCGATGCCGCCGGAGTGCAGGTAGGCGACCGCGTAGAGATATTCGGCCAATCCATGCCCGTAGAGCGTCAGGCCGAAGTACTCGACACCATTCCTTACGAAATACTCACATCGGTTTCACCACGCGTAAAACGACTGTATTTCCACCGCTGATTTTATAGCATACCCAGACACCGTAATAATTTTGGACTCGATTTTATCATTAAAATACGTCACCGATTCATAAAATAACTTTATTCGCAAAAACTTTTTAATCGCAACGCTATAAAAATTAAAAAATGCACTAATTTTGTGGGATAAGCTTTGCAATAAACGAGAACAAAGCGATTGTCAAACTAAAAACATGAAATTCAAATATCTCCGCCACATCCTCGCCGTCACGATGATTGCCGGCGGAATCTTTGCGGCCGACAGTGCGGCCGTGCCAAACCACCTCGTAAAAAAAGCAGCTCTGGCTTTCGAAGAATTTCGTCCCGGGGTAAGCGGATTCAAAGCGGTTACAATAAAAAAAGCAAGCTCCGATCCCAAGACACGAACCGTGACCCTGCGTTGCAGCAACGAAGCAAGCTACCTTACTATGACATCGGAAAAGCTCGACGCTCTAAAAAAAGCATGCCTCGACTCACTTGGCAGCGAATATGCAGGATATAAGCTTAAAATCATAGCCGACGGGCACGACCTATCCGATCTGGTACTTTTCGCCCCTAAAAAAATAAAACGGCCGACTGAAAAACATCCGTTCATAGTGCGGCACAACGCAGCTGCCGCTCCTGCCGGCCTTGACGGGACTAACATAGCCCTATGGCAAAGCCACGGATGGTATTTTGAACCGAAACTCAACCGTTGGGAATGGCAGCGCGCACGCATATTCCAGACTGTGGAAGACCTCTATACACAAAGCTACGTGATACCATTCCTTATGCCCATGCTTGAGAATGCCGGAGCATACGTAATGAGCCCGCGTGAACGCGATGTGAACACCACCGAAATAATAATAGACAACGACGGTGGCTTCGCATCCGGTTTTTATGATGAATCACAAGGTTCGCGCGAATGGAGCAATGCCGGCGTAGCCGCTTTCGCCCATCTGAAAGAGGAACTTCACGAAGGCGACAATCCATTCCGTGCAGGAACGGCCCGCACAGTCCGCCTTTCAGGCGAAGCTGACCGCGCCGACGCTACTGCAGTCTGGAGTGCCGACATCCCCGAGGACGGCACATACGCCATATACATCAGTTACGCTGCCCTGCCGGACAACACCTCCGCAGCACACTATCGCGTGAACGCGGCCAACGGGCCGCACGACTTCACCGTCAATCAGCAGATGGGAGGAGGAACGTGGATATATCTGGGACATTTCCCCCTGCGCGCCGGCAGTACCTCTATAGTGGAACTCAGCAACGAAGGAGTCGACAACAAGGCCGTAGTATGTGCCGACGGCATAAAAATCGGCGGAGGCTACGGAAACGTAGGGCGCATCGTCAAAGAGCCGAAACGTCCGGGTGTGGATTACAGCCACATACGTTCCGGATACCCGCGTTTCACCGAAGCTGCCCGCTACTTTCTCCAATGGGCCGGCGCTCCCGACAGTGTGTATACCGAAAGCGACAATGTCAGCGACTACGGCGACGACTACCGTTCGCGAGGCCTGTGGGTCAATTGGCTTGCAGGAGGTTCTTCCGTACTCCCTAAAGCCAAAGGCCTTAACATTCCGATCGACCTGAGCTTCGCGTTCCACACCGACGCCGGAACCACGATGAACGATTCCATCATAGGCACACTCGGAATATACTGCACTGAAGGAAAGAAAACAGCAGGAGGCACAGACCGCATGGCATCACGCGACCTGACCGATCTTGTAATGACATCGATCACCGAAGATATCCGCGCGACTTTCGAACCCGACTGGGCAAGGCGCGGCATGTGGGACAAAAGCTATGCCGAAGCACGTATTCCCGAAGTTCCGGCCATGCTTCTCGAGCTGCTGTCGCATCAGAATTTCGCCGACATGGCCTACGGACTCGACCCAGCGTTCCGTTTCACCGTGTCACGCGCCATCTACAAAGGCATGTTGCGCTTTCTGGCAGCACGCGACCGCCGTCCCTATGTGGTACAACCGCTACCCGTGCGCAGCTTTGCCATATCCTCTACAGAGAATGCCGGACGATTCCGTCTTAGCTGGAAAGAACGCACCGACAGCCTTGAGCCAAGCGCCACCCCGGACTATTACATAATAGAAGAACGCACAGGCAGTCCTGCCGGAGGTTTCCGAGAAATAGCGCGTACTTCCGAACCATATTACGACGTAACAGTCGACGACAAACTAATACATTCCTACCGCATCATAGCCGCCAACGACGGCGGGCGCGCTTTCCCGTCCGAAATTCTTGCGCTAAGCCAGGCCGGCAGCGGCGAACCCGTTCTGATTGTCAACGGATTCACCCGTGTCAGCGCCCCCGACCGTTTCGATTCGGGAGAAATAGCCGGATTCTACGACGCGCGCGACCACGGTGTGCCATACATGCAGGACATATCATTCATAGGCAGCCAGTTTGAATTCCGGCGCCACATCCCATGGATGGACGACGACGCGGCAGGATTCGGCGCATCCCGTGCCGATTTTGAAACACGAGTCATCCCCGGCAACACCTTCGACTTCGTATATCGCCACGGTGAAGCTATAGCCGCAGCCGGACATCCTTTCATCTCCTCAAGTGTCGAGGCATTCTGCAACGCACCCGGAGCCGGCGCACCGCGAATAGTCGACCTCATTCTCGGCAAACAGAAAGAATACAAACCTGGTCGCGGAACCTACGGTACCCGTTATAAAGCTTTTCCGGCCGAACTACAGACCAGAATAAAAGCACATACCGACTCCGGCGGCGACATATTCGTCAGCGGCGCATACGTAGCAACCGACATCTGGGACAATCCTTACAGCTCACCCGAAATAGCCGAAGCCGACAAGAATTTTGCCCGCAACGTGCTCGGATATGTGTGGCGTGTAGGCCAGGCTTCCACCGGAGGCGAGGCATATCAGGTTCCTACACCGTTCAAAGCTTTCGGAAGCGGAACTTACCGCTTCAGCAACAATCTCTACGAAGACTGCTATGCTGTTGAAAGTCCCGATTCATTCTACGCTTCCGACAGCGAAAACGGGGCGACCCTGATGCGCTATGGTGAAAACAACCTCGTTGCAGCCACAGCATTCAATGCTCCCGGCTACAGAACCGTAATACTCGGATTCCCCTTCGAATGTATTCTCGACACCGACGATCGTGCCGCACTGATGAGCCAGATACTGACATTCTTCGGCGACAAATCGATCAGCCGTGCCAAAGACCCGCTACCACAAAAAACTTCCACCGCAAAAAAAAGCGGACGAAAAAGCGCAAAAAAGCGCCGCCGTTAGACGAAACAACATAAAGCTCAATAAACATATGAATAGCTCGATCCACTGCTTCATACCCTGTTCCGACGAAGCCCAGATTAAAAACACCGTGGATAGCCTGCGTGCCGACAAAGCATGCGATATAAAAATCACACTGCTGTCCACCGATCCTGCGGCATGCGCGCCTGCCGGATTCGACATCATCTACATAGACTCCATGAATTCCTCCGCCACAATGCGGAAAATCGCCGATGCCGCTGACGCAGAACATATACTTTTATACACAAAGACAAACACCCTCGAACCGGGCTACCTTGCCCTTGAGCGTCTTATCCGCCTGGCAGACGATACAGGAGCCGGGATGCTATACGCCGACCATTACACGGTGGTCGACAACATCCAGACCAAAGCGCCGGTGATCGATTATCAGACCGGCTCGCTGCGCGACGACTTCGATTTCGGCTCACTGCTATTCTTCGATACAAACTCCTTCCGCAAAGCTGCGTCAGGAATCGACCGCGAATACAAGTCGGCCGGATTCTACGACCTGCGTCTGCGCCTGAGCCGCATAGCGCCTATCGTCCATGTAAACGAATATCTATACAGCGACGTCACAGTCGACAACCGCCGTTCCGGCGAAAAAATATTCGACTACGTCGACCCGAAGAACCGAGGCGTTCAGATCGAGATGGAAGAAGCCTGCACTGCGCATCTGAAAGCCATTGGAGCCTACCTTGAACCCGAATTCGACACGATAAAGTTCGATGCAGGCGACTTTCCTTGCGAAGCATCAGTCATAATACCGGTGCGCAACCGCGTACGCACCATACGCGACGCCATACGTAGCGCACTGAGCCAGCAGACCGGCTTCGACTTCAATGTGATAGTGATCGACAACCATTCCACCGACGGAACCACCGAGGCGATAGCCGAATTTGCCGATGACCCGCGTGTCGTGCACATACGTCCCTCTCGCACCGACCTCGGCATAGGCGGTTGCTGGAACATGGGTACCGATCATCCGTCCTGCGGAAAATTCGCCGTACAGCTCGATTCCGACGACGTTTACTCCGGACCTGACACGCTTGCTAAAATCGTCGACGCATTCTACACCCAGAACTGCGGTATGGTCGTAGGCAGCTATATGCTCACCGACATCAACATGCAGCCCATACCTCCGGGCGTCATAGACCACAAGGAATGGACTCCCGACAACGGACGCAACAATGCTCTGCGCATCAACGGACTCGGCGCCCCACGCGCGTTCTACACCCCTATGCTGCGCAGTATCCGTGTGCCAAACACATCCTACGGCGAAGATTACGCCCTCGGACTTGCATTCTCGCGCCGCAACCGTATAGGCCGTATCTACGACGTGGTCTACTTCTGCCGGCGCTGGGAAGACAACTCCGACGCATCGCTGAACGTTGAAAAAATGAATGCCAACAACCTCTACAAGGACCGCATCCGCACCTGGGAACTTGCAGCACGATGCGCAATGATTGCTAAAAAATGACGGACAGCAGAATCACATCGGCCGTTGCCGACAGCCTGATAGCACGCCAGCTGAAAGAGTGGCCTCTTGCGAGCGCAAACTACCGCGCCCTCGAAAATGTAGAGGTCAAGGAATTCAACATAGGCGGAATGCCCGTAAAAGTGCAGTTCAATCCGGCGCGCGCGGTGTCCTCCGGCGCCAAAGTCGACGCCGCCTCCCTTGCCGCACGTCCATGCTTCCTATGCGCCGCCAACCGGCCGGCAGAACAGGAATCCATCGACATCGACGGCCGCTACGAACTGCTCGTAAACCCATTCCCGATTTTCCCGCGGCATCTCACAATCCCGGCAAATACACATACAGAACAACTCATTTCGGGCCGCATCGCTGATATGATGCGTATGGCCCTGGAACTCGATACATACACAATTTTCTACAACGGCCCCCGTTGCGGTGCATCAGCCCCGGACCACATGCACTTCCAAGGAGGCAATTCCGACTTCCTGACCCTGGCGTCTGCCATCGAGGCGTCCGATTTGAGTTTTTTACAAAGTAATTCCGGAGCAACCCTGTCGCTCAGCACATCGCTTCCGGTGCGTTGCTTCATCATTGACGTAGATAGCCCCGAGGCTGGAGCCGACATGTTCGACCGGCTATATGCGGCTATGCCAGTTCCTGAAGGTGAAAAAGAACCGATGATGAACATCCTGTGCCGGACAAGAGGCAAAGGACAGGCTCGGATTATCGTAGTGCCGCGCCGACGCCATCGACCGAGTTGCTACGGTACCGAAGGTGAATCGTGCATAATGCTAAGCCCTGCATCCGTCGACATGGGTGGCGTATTCATCACTCCACGACGTAATGATTTCGACAAAATCACACCTGACATCCTTATCAACATACTGGACGAAGTCTGTCTTGACAAAAATTCTATAGAAACAATCGCTAAAAACATAAAATAAGCCATATGCTCCACGACAATCTGCAATTCGCCAGCCAACCATCTGTCAGCGTTGGGATACTCTCCGCAACGGAGATCAATGTGACATTAGAAGCCGCCTATACCGATTCCGACTCAGGCACAGCAGTGCAGGGGCCGCAGACATTCTACGTCGCTCCCGATGGCACAGGCGTCGTATGGCAAGGCGAAACACACCGCGAAGTGATGCTGACTCCGGCCGAAAGCCAAGTTTGCACTTTCGAAGTCGCCGACGTCGTGATAGGCGTAGGTTTTCACTGGGAACGTCGTGAGAACCAACGATTTTCAGGCTCTTTGAAGATAATAGCCGAAAACGGGCGCATAACGTTGATAAACATCCTGCCGGTCGAAGACTATCTGCTGAGCGTAATATCTTCGGAAATGAGTGCCACAGCATCTCTCGAACTGTTAAAAGCTCATGCAGTCATATCGCGAGGCTGGCTGTTGGCTCAGATTGTCAAGAACAGAGAAATAGCTGCCGGCGTCGGCAACTGTGGCGCGGAAATGATCGAGAACGATAGCGAGCGTGTCCGTTGGTACGACCGCGAGGACCATCTCAACTTCGACGTATGTGCCGACGACCATTGCCAACGCTATCAGGGCGTAACACGCCAGAGTACGCCAAGAGTGGCCGAAGCCATAGCCGCAACAAGAGGTCTTGTGCTGACAGCCGACGGACGTTTGTGCGACACCCGTTTTTCAAAATGCTGCGGAGGTGTATTCGAGGAATTCGAGAACTGCTGGGAACCACAGCATCACTCATACCTCGTGGCACGGCGCGACTATACCAGTCCTGACGACTTCCCCGACCTGCGCGATGAAAAGAACGCCCGTGAATGGATCATGAACCGTCCCGACGCATTCTGCCATACAAACGACAAAAACATATTGTCACAGGTCCTAAACAACTACGACCAGGAAACGGCCGATTTTTACCGCTGGGAAGTCAACTACAGCAGGGCCGAACTGTCGGCGCTTGTCCGCGAACGCTCCGGAATAGATTTCGGCGAGATCCGCGATCTTCAGCCCGTCGAACGCGGCACGTCAGGACGCATAATCAGACTACGTATTGTCGGTACCCGCCGCACAATGGTCATAGGCAAAGAACTTGAAATCCGCCGTACGCTTTCACCAAGTCATCTTTACAGTTCCGCTTTTGTGGTCGAGCGCGGTGCACCCGATTCCGAAGGGCTGCCCGAAAGCTTCACTCTATACGGCGCCGGCTGGGGACACGGCGTGGGGCTGTGCCAGATCGGAGCTGCCGTAATGGGAGAACAGGGCTACGGATATGAGGCTATACTCACCCACTACTTCCCCGGAGCCGCCCTTACCCGTCTATATTGATTCACAAAAGTCAGCGTCAAACCAATCATGCAAGGAAAAACGACAAAACGCAACCCGTGGGCATGGATTCCCACGCTTTACTTCGCCCAAGGTCTGCCATACGTGGCCGTAATGACTATATCGGTCATCATGTACAAGCGCCTCGGCATATCCAACACCGACATCGCCCTGTACACCGGCTGGCTATATCTGCCATGGGTAATAAAACCTTTCTGGAGTCCGTTTGTCGACATCATACGCACAAAACGTTGGTGGACACTGTCGATGCAGTGGATCATAGCATTCGCTTTGGCCGGTATCGCATTCACCATTCCTGCGCCTTTGTTCTTCCAGCTCACCCTTGCAGTCTTCTGGATTGTAGGCTTCACCTCCGCCACCCACGACATAGCTGCCGACGGCTTCTACATGCTGGCTCTGACCGAACACGAACAATCACTCTACGTCGGCATCCGCTCCACATTCTACCGTATAGCCACCGTCGCAGGCCAGGGACTTCTGGTAGTGCTCGCCGGAGCCATAGAAAGCAACTCGGGACTGGAACCGCTGAATATAAACGTCAACGCAAATCCTGCTGCCGAATGGAGTGCACCTGTACTTGAGGCAATCGACGATGCCGAAAGCGGCCTGCAGGGAGAAATGCAGTTTTTCACCCCGCAAAAAGTGCACGAGGTAGCCGTAACAGCACCCTCGACAGTGAACCTCAACGGTAAAGAAATACCATTCCGCCAATATGCCGCCCTGATGCGTGACTCCGTACGCCGGCTCAACGAGCAAAACGGCTTCGTCGCCGCCGAGCTTACGCAAAGCCCGTCGGCAAAAACAGATACGGATACCGACGGCCCCGGAGCATTCACCGCCTGGGTGCGCGACACATTCGGCGAAAAACGTGAAACAAAAAGCGGCGCCGGACCGGGCGACAACTTCACCGTAATCGGTTTCCGCCTGAACCGGCAGCCGGCCGAAGGCGAACAGATTATCATCAATTTCACCCAGAAAAACGGCGACCAGGGCATACGACTGGAACAGAATGCGCTCTCTACCCGCTTTGTATTCGACCGCTCAAACTGGAATCGCACGGCATATCTCTACTACAATATCGACCACAAGATCAGCGCCGCAACATCAGCCGGATTCGAGGGTGCCTCAGGAAATATACCGATGGCATGGATGGTCGTATTCGGCGTACTGTCGGCATTCTTCTTCACCGTGGCAACCTACCACAGCTGGGCGCTCCCGCGTCCAGGCTCCGACACCCGCAACAATTCCGGACGAAGCGCCGCTGACATATTCAAGGAATTCTTCGACACGTTCCGCAGTTTCTTCCGCAAAAAGCAGATATGGGTAGCCATCGCGTTCATGCTGCTCTATCGCCTGCCCGAAGCCCAGCTCGTGAAACTTATCAATCCATTCCTGCTCGACCCGATCGACATTGGCGGACTCGGACTCAGCACAAGCCAGGTCGGATTCGTCTATGGAACCGTAGGCATAATAGGGCTTACACTCGGAGGCATAATCGGCGGTATAATGGCCGCACGCGGAGGTCTGAAAAAATGGCTGTGGCCAATGGCATGGTCCATGTCGCTCACCTGCCTGACATTCGTATATCTCAGCTACGCCGACGCTCCATCGCTGCTTACGGTAAATGTATGCGTATTCATCGAGCAGTTCGGCTACGGATTCGGATTCACAGCCTATATGCTCTACCTGATATATTTTTCGGAAGGCAGCCACAAGACCGCCCACTATGCCATCTGTACAGGCTTTATGGCTCTCGGCATGATGCTGCCCGGCATGGCCGCAGGATGGCTGCAGGAAACCATTGGTTACAGGCATTTCTTCATCTGGACAATGATATGCTGCGCCGCCACAATCGGGGTGTGCGCATTCCTTAAAATCGACCCGAATTTCGGACGAAAAACCGACAAAGAATGACAACACGACTTATATCTGCCATTATCACAGCAGTCTGCCTCGGCATCATCAACGCAGCAGCACAAGTACTGCCGGGAATCGAAGTATTGAAACAGAACGAATTTGAAGGTCTACGCGGCAAGCGTGTAGGTCTTATCACCAACCCAACAGGCATCGACAACTCACTGCGCTCGACAATCGACATACTCCATGCGGCGCCGGAAGTCAAACTTGCCGCTCTCTTCGCTCCCGAACACGGAGTGCGGGGCGACATACATGCCGGCGACCATGTCGACGCATCGGTCGACGCCGCGACTGGCGTAGCAGTGCGATCCATCTACGGACGCAACCGGAAACCGACTGCGGAAATGCTTAAGGACATCGATGTTCTGGTCTACGACATACAGGACATAGGTTGCCGCTCGTACACATTCATTTCCACAATGGGACTGGCAATGCAGGCTTGCGCCGAACTCGGCAAGGAATTCATGGTACTCGACCGTCCGAATCCCCTGGGTGGAAACAAAGTGGAAGGCAACCTTGTGGAAGACGGATGCTATTCATTCGTCAGCCAGTTCCCCATACCGTATATCTACGGGCTGACACCCGGTGAACTCGCTCTATACCTCAACGACAGCGGACTTCTCGGTGAAAAACGCACAAACCTGACAGTCGTGCCCATGAAAGGATGGAAGCGTTCAATGGATTTCCGCGCAACAGGAATGCCGTGGGTACTGCCTTCGCCGCACATCCCCACTCCCGAATCTGCAGTCTACTATCCAATGTCGGGAATACTCGGCGAACTGACGGGCTACATGTCGATAGGCGTAGGTTACACCGAGCCTTTCAAACTTTTCTGCGCGGAATGGGTCGATGCAGACAAACTGGCCAAACGCATGAATGCCCGCGCACTGCCCGGAATCATTTTCCGGCCTATACACATAAAACCATTCTACTCAACCGGCCAGGGAAAACATCTGCAAGGGGTGGAAATCTACGTCACCGACATGGAATCCGCTCCGCTGTCGCTCACCCAATTCTATGTAATGGAAGAGCTTGCCGCCATGTATCCTGCCCACAAGGCATTCGCCGCAGTAACACAGCAACGTCTTAACATGTTCGATAAAGTATGCGGCAGCAAGGAAATACGTAAACTATTCTCCCGCCGCTACCGCGTCGATGACATGGCCGAATACTGGAACAAGGATGCCGACGGATTCCGTTCGGCAACAGCAAAGTATCATCTTTACGATTAAAGAGTCATGGAAGGCAAAAGCGCTGAATACCGGGATTTCGTAAGCAGCATCAGTTGCACCGTCGACAAAAAACGCATATACACCGATCCCTTGCGATGCCTTGCATGGGGCACCGATGCCGGTTTCTACAGGCTTATACCACAGGTAGTCGTACGCGTCGCCGACGAAAACGAAGTCGCTCTGGTACTGAAAGAGGCATCACATCTTAAACTGCCTCTGACCTTCCGCGCCGCAGGCACAAGCCTGTCAGGACAGGCTATATCCGATTCAATTCTAATCGTAGCCGGCAAAGAATGGGAAAATTACAGACTGCTCGACGACAAAGCGCACGCCATAGCCCTTCAGCCTGGTATTACCGGCGCACGCGTCGATGAAATTCTCGCTCCCTACGGCAGACTCTTTTCTCCGGATCCGGCATCAAAAAAATCCGCTATGGTGGGCGGTATCGTAGCAAACAACGCATCAGGTATGAAATGCGGCACCCATGCCAACAGCGACCGCATACTCCTGTCTTTACGCATTGTTCTTGCCGACGGCACCATATTGGATACAGCCGACGAAGCTTCGCGACAGGAATTCAACAGGACACACGGCCATATTCTCGAAGAACTTGCAACAATACGCGACGAAATTCGCCGCAACACAGCCCTGACAGAACGCATACGACGCAAATACTCCATAAAGAATGTCACCGGACTGAACCTCCTGCCGTTCATCCTCTATGACGACCCGTACGATATTTTGATCCATTGCATGGCCGGAAGCGAAGGAACACTCGCTTTCCTGAGCGAGATACGCATGGCTACAGCCCCGCGGCATCCATTTTCAGCATCAGCCATGGTCTATTTCGACGACCTCGCCGAAGCCTGCCGGGCCGTGGTGGCACTGAAAAATGACGCACATATACAAGCCTGCGAATTGCTCGACTGCAAATCGCTTGCATCGGTCGGCGACAATACCGGCGACGGGCTGACAGCCCTGCTTCTACAGACCGAGGCTGACTCGAAAATACTCCTCCAGAAAAACATCGATGCCACTACGGATGTACTAAAGAGTTTCCGGCTCTTCAAGGAGGCTCATTTTTCAACCGATCCGGAAGAAGTCGCCGCATGGTGGCAGATGCGTTCCGGCATATTTCCCGCCGTCGGCGGTACACGCCCTGCCGGCACGACTGCCCTTATCGAGGACATCGCATTCCATATCGATGACCTGCCGACAGCGTCAGTGGAACTACGACAGATATTGACCGATTGCGGCTACGATGATGCCTGCATCTACGGTCACGCACTTGAAGGAAACTACCACTTCATAATAGCCCAAAGCTTCAACACCCCGCAGGAAGTTGAAAAATATAAACGGCTGATGATGCGTATCGAAGAACTCGTCGTAGACCGTTACGACGGCTCTCTGAAAGCAGAACACGGAACCGGACGCAATATGGCGCCATTCGTAGAAAGCGAATGGGGCACGGACGCATGGGGCTATATGAAACGTATCAAACGTATTTTCGATCCGGAAAACCTGCTTAATCCTGGAGTGATTTTCAACAATGACCCCGACTGCTTTGTACACAACATGAAGCCGCTGCCGCTGACAGACCCAGCGGTCGACCGCTGCATCGAATGTGGTTTCTGCGAAGTGAACTGCGTGAGTTGCGGCCTTACGCTTTCGGCACGCCAGCGCATAGTAGCCGCCCGCGAGATGTCGCGCCTCAGCCGCGACGGTTCGAATCCCGGACGGCTTAAGGCTCTGCAACATGAATTTGTATACTACGGACGCGAAACCTGTGCTGGCGACGGACTGTGCAGCACCTCATGTCCGATGAAGATAAATACAGCTGACCTTATCCATTCATTCCGTCAGGCGGCACTTCCACGGACTTCTGCCGGATACCGTAGCGGTGCGTTCGCAGCAAATCATCTGGCGGGAATCAGCTCGGCGCTACGCGTACTCCTCGGAACAGCCGCCACAGCCCGCAGCGTGATCGGCGAACGTGGCGTACGTGCAGCCGGCAAGACACTCCACAGCCTCGGCCTGCCGTTATGGACTCCCGCCCTACCCGGCTCTTTCTCGCCAAAACGACTTGAAAAAGATATTACCGCACACAAAGTCACCGACAAAAATGCCGAACACCGTGTGGTATACATACCCTCTTGCATCAACCGCACATTCGGTGCGACAAAAGAGAAAGACGCAACTCCCGAACCGTTGCCGGAAGTATTCGTTCGCCTATGCCGTAAAGCCGGATATAAAGTAATCTTTCCCGACGGAATGGACAGTCTGTGCTGTGGCATGATATGGGAAAGCAAAGGAATGCCGGACTTGGCGGAAAAGAAAATCCGCGAACTTGAAACCGCTCTCGTCAAGGCATCTGAAAACGGGAAAATACCGGTTGTATGCGATCAAAGCCCGTGTCTGCACCGCATGCGCGAAAACATAAAAGCCCTGAAACTCTACGAACCGGCGGAATTCATACTCGACTTCCTTGCTCAGCACCTCGACTTCAGCCGTTCTGACACCCCGGTGGCTCTTCACATCACATGCTCCACACGGCGCATGGGACTCGCGGCGAAAATTACAACTCTCGCATCTTTATGCAGCACGGCCGTTACGGTTCCAGCCGAAGTCGGATGCTGTGGTTTTGCAGGCGACAAAGGCTTCACTTTTCCTGAGCTGAACCGCTGGGGACTACGCAAACTCCGTGAAGCGATAAAAGCTTCGGGAGCCGGCGAAGGATTCTCCAACTCGCGCACATGCGAGATAGGGCTGACCGAGAACGGAGGAATACCCTACAAATCCATCGTATATCTTGTCGACCGCTGTACAACGCCTAAAACACACCGAACATGACAATCGAAACGACAAAAAAATCCCCCGGCAAACGTCTGCTTGCTCTCGACATCCTGCGCGGTATAACCATAGCCGGAATGATTCTGGTGAACAATCCAGGTTCCTGGGGACACATATACGCGCCTCTCGCCCATGCCGAATGGAACGGTCTGACTCCGACAGACCTTGTATTTCCTTTCTTCATGTACATAATGGGCATCTCGACATACTTCTCGCTAAAAAAATACGATTTCACGCTTTCGCGAACATGCCTGATGAAAATACTGCGGCGCACAATCGTTATTTTCTTGATCGGCATTGCAATAGCATGGTTCGGATTGTTCATGCGGGGAATCCTTTCCGATGCCTCATTCGCCGACGCCGTATTCAATTTCGACCGCATAAGAATCCTTGGAGTCATGCCACGGCTGGCAATATGCTATGGAGCCGGAGCACTGATAGCTCTGACAGTCCGTCGCGGAACACTTCCTTGGGTCGTCGGAGCGATGCTGCTGCTATATGCCGTAATCCTGCTGCTCGGCCATGGCTTTGAATTCTCAGAAAACAATATAATAGCAGTGATCGACCGCACCGTTCTGGGTGAGAAGCACATGTATGCCGATACTGTCGGCGGCATACGTCTTAAATTCGATCCCGAGGGTCTGCTAAGCACCCTGCCGTCGATAGCCCA
This sequence comes from uncultured Muribaculaceae bacterium, assembly GCA_910587235.1. Classification (GTDB taxonomy): domain Bacteria; phylum Bacteroidota; class Bacteroidia; order Bacteroidales; family Muribaculaceae; genus CAG-873. The sequence goes on along the minus strand of CAJUKD010000004.1, from coordinate 15,645 downwards.
CATGCTGATTGGTTTCGTATGCGGCGACCTTATAAGCCGCAGCAACGACAACAATCTGCGAGTCAACGCACTCTTTATCGTCGGCACCATCCTCACGTTCAGCGGCTTCCTGCTGGATTTCGGACTGCCTGTCAATAAAAAAATATGGTCACCTTCATTCGTCCTCACAACATGCGGTCTTGCTTCGAGCTTCCTCGCTCTGCTGGTATGGATAATCGATATACGCGGATATCGCCGCTGGTGCCGTTTCTTCGAAGTATTCGGTATCAATCCGCTATTCCTTTACTGCCTCGGCGCCGTCCTAAGTATACTCGTCGGGACCGTAAAAATACCGTATAGTGCCGTAAGCTCAGGAATGATATCCATCAAAGGATGGATATACGAAGCCGTCCTTACTCCTCTCTGCCTCGGCAATCCAACCTTGGCCTCGCTGCTGTTCGCCCTGCTGTTCGTGGCTCTGAACTGGAGCATAGGCCTGATTCTTTACCGTAAAAAAATATATATCAAGATATGATACTTATAGCCGACTGCGGAAGCACCAAAATCGACTGGTGCCTTATCGACGGAAACAATATTGAAAAACAGGTATTCACCTGCGGTATGAATGCCGTGATGCTCTCCGAAGAGGAGATTCGCCTGCGTATAGCCGAAGAACTCCTCCCTGAACTGGGCACGCTTGCCGCAAGCGTCGATGCCGTCTTTTTCTATGGCGCCGGCTGCATATCGCCCGAAGTATGCGGCAATGTTTCCCGGGCATTGAAAGCCAACCTGCCGTCAGCCGCCAACGTAGAAGTCTATTCCGACCTTCTCGCTGCGGCTCGTGCACTGTGCGGGCACCAAAGCGGCATAGCATGTATCCTCGGCACAGGCTCAAACTCATGTTTCTACGACGGCCGTGAAATAGTAGCAAACGTGTCGCCGCTCGGTTTCATTCTCGGCGACGAAGGTTCCGGAGCCGTCCTCGGAAAACTGTTTCTCGGCGATATGCTGAAAAATCAGCTCCCTGACGACATTACGCAGTCTTTTCTTAAAGAATATGACCTTGATCTGCTCGGCGTGATACGCCGCGTCTACCGAGAACCTCAGCCAAACCGTTTTCTTGCCTCGGTCGCACCATTTCTGGCAAAAAACATATCATGCCCGCAAATCCACGGACTCGTCACCGGCAGCTTCAAGGCATTCTTCAGCCGCAATATCCGGCAATACGATTCATACGGTTCCTATCCCGTAAATTTCATAGGCTCCATCGCACGTGTATTCCGCCGGCAGCTCATCGAAGCCGCCGAAGCCACCGGATGCACAGTAGGCCTGACAGTAAAAAGCCCTATGCAGGGCCTGATCTCATACCATTCTTCCAACGTATAAAAACACAAAAAACAATGGCATTCGTCAAAATCAGCGAACAGGCGTCGCTTTACGACGACCTCGAGAAAAAAACCGTCGGCGAAATTCTGCGCGACATCAACAACGAAGACAAAAAAGTAGCTCTGGCCGTCGAAAAGGCCATACCTCAGATTGAAAAATTAGTATCGCAGATCGTACCGCGCATGAAACGCGGAGGGCGCATCTTCTATATAGGCGCAGGCACATCCGGTCGCCTCGGGGTTCTTGACGCTTCTGAAATTCCTCCCACATTCGGCATGGAACCCACCTGGGTCATCGGCCTTATTGCCGGCGGAGATACCGCCCTGCGCAATCCGGTGGAAAATGCCGAGGATAATACCACACAAGGATGGAAAGACCTTGAAAAGTTCAACATCAACAACAAAGACACCGTAATAGGCATCGCAGCCTCCGGAACAACGCCATACGTGATCGGAGCACTCAACACTTGCCGCGAACACGGAATCCTTACTGCCGCCATAACCTCAAACCCCGACGCACCTGTCAGCCGGGCCGCCGACATAGCCATAGAAATGGTGGTAGGGCCTGAATATGTAACCGGCAGCTCACGCATGAAATCCGGTACAGGACAGAAAATGATATGCAATATGATCACAACTTCGGTAATGATCAAGATGGGACGTGTAAAAGGCAACAAAATGGTGAACATGCAGCTGTCGAACGCAAAACTCGTCGACCGCGGCACCCGCATGATCGTCGAAGAACTCGCACTGCCTTACGACGAGGCTCGTCGCCTGCTACTTATGCACGGCTCCGTGAAGAAAGCGGTCGACGACTACCGCGAGCACGAGCACCACATTTAACCCCAAGCATACGGCATGTACAGAATCCTTTCACTCCTCACCGGGCTACTCTGCTGCACGATAGCGAATGCGGCGACACCGCATTCAGAACTGTATTATCAGCGCGCATCGCTGTTCGATGCCCTCGGAGTCGATTCGACATCCATTGTGTTCCTCGGGAACAGCCTGACCCACGGCTGCGAATGGCACGAACTGATGCGCCGCCCGGAAATTGTAAACCGGGGCATAAACGGCGATATTGTCGAAGGAATAGAAGAACGTCTGGACTGCGTCACCGACGGGCGTCCGGCCAAGATATTCCTGCTCTGCGGCGTCAACGACGTCAGTCATGACCTGAGCGCCGACTCCGTGGCCACAGCTCTGGAAAAGCTGATATCACATATCCGGACGGCAAGCCCGTCGACTCGCCTCTACGTGCAATCGTTGCTGCCGATAAACAATAGTTTCGGCCGCTACAAACGGCTCACAGGCAAAGAACAGGTGATACGCGACATCAACACTCGCCTGCGCGATGCGGCCGTCGGGAACGGAGCCGTATGGATAGACCTCTATCCCCATTTCGCCGATGCCGAGGGCAATCTGCGCCGAGAACTGACCAACGACGGACTCCATCTTATGGCTCCCGGCTACATCATCTGGCGCGACATTCTTCAACCTTACGTCGACGAATGACCGACGCCGACCAGCAGAAAATCGTCGGAATGCACGGCCGTACGGCTTTACTTCTGGCGGGTCCGGGATGCGGAAAAACACATATCCTGGCAAAACGCATATTCGATGCACATACGGCCAAAGGCGTGGAATTTTCCGACATGCTCTGTCTGACATTCACCAACCGTGCGGCCCGGGAGATGGACTCCCGTATAAGTTCTTATCTTGGCTACAGGCCGAAAGACTTGTTCGTAGGGAACATACATAGCTTCTGCATACGCTTCCTGCTGGCCAACAGACTGCTTCACCCCGACACCGGAATCCTTGACGAAGAAGATCAGGACGAATATCTGTCCTCGGCACTCGGAATAATCCGTGCGGCCGACCGCCGCGATTTCCGCCGCATAGCCTGCTTCCTCTTCCAGATGGACGAAGGTCATCCCGAAGCCCTACACCGCCGGCCTCCGCGCCCTGTCACACGTGCCGACATGGAGGCTGTGCGCACATACTGCGACTTTAAGGAACGCAATTCACTGGTCGACTATGATGAAATAATCCTGCGCGCATATTCCGCACTGATGCGGTCCGACAGCCGGTATCTTGCCATGGGGCATTATTCATGGGCACAGGTCGATGAGGTCCAGGACATGACAGCACTGCAACTCGCCATCGTCGAGCGTCTGACAACCGGCCATGACCGTACCGTCCTGTATCTCGGCGACGAGCAGCAGGCCATCTTCAGCTTTACCGGAGCCGGAGGAGTGGCTCTCGACGCCCTGAAGAACGACTGCGGCAGGAACATACTGAGATTGAAACGCAACTATCGCTCGCCGGATTATCTCGTAAGCACATGCAATGAACTTGCCGCCACATGGCTCGGTATCGCCCCTGCCCTGCTTCCTCGCGCCACATCAGGCTGCATCACGCCTTCCGACGCCCTTGTAAGCGTACGCACCACAGCCGACATACACACACGGGCTATCTGTGCTTACGCACGCCGTCTGCTCGCATCTAACCCCGGAGAGGACGTCGCCATACTTACTCGCACAAACGCCGAAGCCGATGCCATGGCTGAAAGCCTGCGTGCACATAGGCTGGAGCACATGCACCTCTCGCGCAAAGACATATTCCACTGTGTGGCGTTCAAGACCGTCTACTCACATCTGCGCGCAATAACATCGCCTATTTCTTCAGCCCCGTGGATAAATCTGCTTTACAGGACCGGTGCCGTACGCACCATTACCGAAGCGCGCACTCTTGCCGGACAACTGCAGGACACGGCTTTGGAACCCTATGCTTTACTCTATCCCGACGCACCAAGCGCAGTCGAACGTTTCGTCAAAGCCATGACATGCGACGGCGAAATAGTGATATTCGATACGGAAACGACTGGACTCGACTGCGATAACGACGACATCGTGCAGATTTCCGCAGTAAAGCTGCGTGCGGGAAAAACAGTGGACGATGGCGGTTTCGAAATATTCGTCGGAGGTACGGACCGCAGCATACCGCCGACTCTGGCAGGAGGAACACCCAATCCACTTTTCACTCTATACAAAAAATCGGCCTTAATCGAAGCCACGGAGGCATTCACACGCTTTTTTACCTATGTAGGCGACGCCGTGGCTGTAGCAGGCCATAACATCGAATTCGATTTGCGCATGCTTCGGGCCAACCTTCGTCGACGCACAAATCTCGACATTCCGGAATGGCTTGCATCCGGTGCTCAGGACGATTGCATCATCGACACCCTGACGATTGCCCGCCTGCTGATGCCGCGTCTGCGCAACCATAGTCTGGCCTCACTTATCGACCGCCTCGGACTCAACGGAACAAATAGCCATAATGCCACCGACGATGTAGCGGCCACAGCGTCGCTTGCGCTTTTCATGCTCAATCCGGCGAGAATCAAAGCAGCCGGCATACGAAATCTCCGTGCCGAAGCTGCCGTACAACACGCATCATCACGACTCGTCGACCGCTACGGTGCATTTTACCGCCAGGAACGCGCCATTTATCTATCCGATGAAAAATCCACAGGCTCTCTGGCTGAAGCATTTTCCCGCGCGCATGATTTTTTTGTAGGAAACGCCTATGTCGAAACCATACCGCGACTGGACTATCTACTGAAACTGATCGATATAATTGTAAGCGAGGATGATGGTTCCGGATTCCGCCGCCAGTCTGAATCGCACCTGCACGACCTGCTGACCTACAACGAATCCGACCTGTTCACCAAAAGAATAGTCAACGAGCGCCTGTCGGTAATGACCGTCCACAAAGCCAAAGGGCTGGAAATGGATAACATAATAATCTACGACATAGCCACCGGATGGGGAGCGACAGTCGACAGGGCTCGTGTGTTCTATGTGGCATTTTCCCGTGCAAGACGACGGCTTGCCCTTTTCTGTCAGGGACAAGCGGATGTAATCGCGGCGTCCGTACTACCTCGTTTCAGTGAAATGCCGTCACGGCAACTACGCGCCCTCCTTGCAATCGAATCAGCCTACGGCGACTAAAAGCCTGAGTAAAAGATATTTTAACATCTACAGAATGTTAGAATGCGGTAGTGCGGCACGTAAAGAATATGCGTTTGCATTATAAACCGGCATTTATCATACCGAAATCTTGAGTACACGAGAACCTATTCGAATGATGTAAATTCCTTGGGAGAGATTGAGTCCGATACTGTTGTGCCCCTGAGTCAGGCTTAATTCCGCAACCGGTTGACCGGATATGCTGTATACATGCACATCAGCCGGCATGGGGATGTCGGCATGGAGTATGCCGTTTTCAAAGCAGACCTTATAGTCGCACTCTTTAATATTCCGGATTCCTGAATCTTCCTGTACTTGTGGAAAAAGCGGAAGTGACGGGAACCAGTAATTCATTATCATTTCGTAGTCGCGAATTTTTTCTCCTTGGGAAGAATAGCGTCTTGTTATATAAGTCGGAGTTCCGAAGTCATGATAAAGAGCCATATAAATCTCATCCGTCACAGGATGAACACCGATCGCGCAGCCATAGAGCTTCCAATTGGCTCCTTCTTCCTCCAAATCGATAAACAACGATTGCTCGCGGGTATCGCAGTCGAATTTATAGATTTTAGTTCCGGTAAACCATCTGTTCGAGCCACCTTTCCAATACAGGCAATTCTGAACAGTCGATGCCACAAAAGCATCGGGAGTCCACGCATACCATGAGTTGGATGGAGGATACATTCCTTCAGGAATATCAATTACTTCATAGGTCAAGGCCGCAGGGTCTAATCGAACTATGTGATTCAGAAATGCACCTGTGCCTTGTAGATTCTTTGCAACGGAAAGCCATAGGAACCCATCTCTGGACTTGACGACAGAACCGATTCCGGCTCCTTCCTCGACAATATCCATTGATATGACATCCACCACTTTATCCTCCGTCGGGTCAACTACGAGAAGCCCGTATTGCTGGTGAGCCACAAACACTTTCCCGGCCGCCGAAACCATCATTCCCGATTGTCCATGATAAAGGGAACCGGTCGGATCGTTATTCGGTCTGTCGTTATCGCCGCCGGTATTTGGGTTGGCGGAGCCTTCCACTTGTCCTGTTACAGTATAGGTATCAAGGTCAAAAATCCACACTCCGTTGCTGGTGGAAACATATCCTTTGTGCTCATCTACGCCGAGAAAACCTCTTCCGTCGCATTGCGCTCCTGACGGATCAATCAGGCTCTGCTGATGAACGATTTTCATGGTCTTTGCGTCGCAGACAGTGATTCGTCCGCCCGTTATTGTCGCGCCGGGATCTTTGTCCTGCTTCGCAATCATATAAATCCGGTCATGCCAAATCGCTCCATACTGATTGGTACAGCCGAGTTCTTTGCCCGGATTTTCGGCCTGTATTATACGGTATCTCCAAAAATTGCCGTCGGGATCGTCAGGCAAAAGATAGTTTACTGTGGAGTTCTGGTGTCCATACCAGTCCTCATTTACCCAGATTATGCCTTGAGTATAATCAGCCTCCTGAGCGGCAATGGCCGAAGCCATTGCCGACAAGAAGGCGAGAGAAGCTATAAGCGTCTGTTTCATTTTCTAATGATTACTTTAGTGCTTATGTCGGTGTCGGAGGTCACTATGTATATACCGTTGTGTGAACCGAAATCAAACACATATTTATCAGAATCGACATCAAAAGATGTAATATTACGTCCGGCCACATCAAAAATATCGAATTTATGACCGTTGAAACCATTGATGAACATACGCTGACCATCACACGCGATTGAATTACCATTGCCTGTAATGGCTTCTATTCCCGTTGTGATGTCACCGATATTTACGGTTACAGTCTTGCTTATGGTACGTCCATTGGATTCTGCCGCAAGTGTGAAATAGTGTGTGCCGGCGGAAATCGGCGAAATTGTCAGGTTATGTCCATCAAGCGCTACTGAGGCATGACTTTCTGTAGCGTTATCCTCTGCCATAACAGCCGGAGGCTCAAGAAGCGAGAGTTTGATATTGGCATCGATGTTGTCGGCATCAGTCACACATTCTGTGAGGTCTAAAATCATGTCACCGTCGGAAACGTCCATTGTAATATCATCCACATTTATGGCCGCATCAAACTTGTCAGGGAAAATAGCGAATGCCTGGAACCAATAATACGGTCTGAGGGCTATTGTGCGCAGAATCTCTCCGGTCGTCGGGTTGATAAAATGAATCCAGTTATAGCGATAATGGCCTGAAGAGGAATCGTCGACAGTCATCACTATAAGTTCGCCCGAGCGGTCATCGTAGCGCAGTGTACCATAAGTCTTCTGCTTGACGCGAGCATTGGAGCCGGTAAGGTCAGCCTCGGCCATGTCAAACACAGGCTTGAGGAGAGTCGGGTCAGAACCTACTTCCCAACCGTAATATTTGTCTTTGGACGAACCGCCGGCAATACCGCCGCCTACCGAAAACCATATGGTATTACGGCTGTAGGAGCCGACAAACGGAGTGTTACGCCATGCGCCCCACGAGCATGTAGGATATGCGACTGTCGAAGGGAATGTCACACTCATATCATCACGTTCATCAAGAGTCTGCGGGTCGATACATGTGAAGCGGGCACAGCCGTCAACTACCGAAGCAATCCAGACATTTCCGTCGGCTGTCTGAGTAATGCCTTGTACGGTAGCAATTGGATACAGCCGTACAACCTGATCGGTGTTGATGTCAATTGCAAACGCACCTGTGTTCTGTTTGATACCTAAGACATATTTTCCGGCATGCACCATATCGCCTATCTGACCATTGTAAAGATCAGTGCCGGATGAACCGGATTCGTCGAAACAGGTGATTTTGCCAATCACTTTCACTTCATCGATATCAACTATATATATACCGTTGTTTGTGCTGACGTAGACTTTGCCTGGAGTTGCACCGACCACGGCACGGCCATCGGCACTACGTGTTTCATCTCCAAAAATCAAATCATCAATAGAACCGATACGCTTCAGCGTTTTTGCATCGGCTACTACAACGCGGCCCCCTCCGGGAAGTGGGTCACCAGCGTCAACCGCCTGCTTAGAAATAGCTATCAGTTTATCAGCCCAGATGGCGGCATATTGTGATGTGGCTCCGAACGACATTCCGGGATTTTCGCGTTCATAAACCTGATACATCATTTCGCCATCGGGAGTTATGTAGTTCATACCGCCGTTTGTATGGCCAAACCATTCCTCGTTGAGAACGAGAGTGCCGTCGGCATAGCCGTTTTCAAGTGGTGTATGATCCTGATCCTCAATTCTTACAGTATAGGTCTTCGTTACATTGCTGCCATCGGTCGAGGTCAGGGTCAGCGTACATTCTCCGACACGATGTCCGCTTAATTCATAGAACTGGATTCGGGTATTGTTCTCATCCCAATAATTGACTTTATACATTGAGGCAATAAAATTTTCTTTGGAATCTCCGTTCCCGGTAAGTGTTACCGTAAAGTCAGGTATATCAGCATCTGCCGGCGTAATGTCCGCAATGATTCCAATCATTTGTTTGGGATTAAGCACAATAACATCACCATCGATATCCTTTATGGCAAGATCCGTGACAGGGTGGCGGAGTGCCGAAACGATATCGAACGATGTCTTGACTTCGGGATTCCATATTGATGCCACAGTGATTGTTGCGCTGCCGGGAGTTTTTGTCGTCCTAAATGCGGAAGCATTTGCGGTGGCAACTTTGTTGTTGCTTGTAGAGTAAGTAAGCCCGGTATATGTAGCATTCCCGGGATAGAAGATCATCTCATTTTCAATCGTAGAATTTAGAGGAGCGTCTATAATGGATTGTGCAAACTCAATTCGCTCGAGAGGGATTTCGGGTGGGAGGAGAGTAAACCTGCATATATTGCTGTAAGTGTAGGAAGCCCCCTTCCCCGTACGCACTCTTACATGAAGATAAACATCTCCGGCCTTACTTCCTGTATAACCGAGTTGGCCGAAAGTCGCCGCCGTTGTCGAAACAGACTTTATAATGTCTGATGAATTAGATGATGTAATTGCCTCTGTGTCGCTTCTGCGATACCACGCGTAGTTGATCGCATCGTATTGCATATCGCGCTGTACAAAAACCGGGATATAATCCTTGTTGTCCGAAAGGTTATAACTCAAAGCATCAGGAATAACTACGGCCGGTCTTCCTGTTGCAGGTAGATACAGCAGATATTTCGAGGTGTTCTCTTCCTCGCATGACAGCACTATACAATCTTCATATTCCGTTAACCTCCATTCACCTGCAAGATATGTGTCATCACCTGCCTTGTTGAATACGCCATCTCCGTCGGCATCAATATTCAGAGTTGCACCGTCAAGCGAAAATGCAGGGTCGTTATCAAGCAATGACAACACATCCTGCACCGATGGCATTTCAGAGTCGAAACGCAGCATAAGAGCGACATTGTCAATCTTGGCAGGATTTCCGAATTTGACTATCAACGGAATAGCCTGAGCACCCTCACCGACTGAGCGCACGCATTTCGACGCATCGACTGAAACGCCATATTTCTTCGGCATATAGAGTATTTCTACATTCTCGCATGGAGCCACACCTTCGCCCATGCCGCCTACCATTGCACTCTCAAACTGGGTAAAGCTCCAGCCGTCCACCGCTCCGTCCACAAGGACTCGTCCGGTGAAACCTGTGCCGGAGTACATCCAGTCCTGATCCGAGCTATTTGCGCACCAATAACCCCAGTATCCTTCATACCATGCCGATAGCCATTTTGGTTCATAGGAATTTGTACCGGTTTTCCGATTGATTTCCTTATCCATATCCCAGCAATCGTAGTCATAGGCCGGATATCCGTATTTGCCATAATCAAACGGATGCTGTATATAGTGGGTGCCCGCTATTGCTTCATCGATAGCCTCCTGCGCCAATATCGGCGCATTATCACCGGGAGCTTCTGTCTGTCCCATGAAGGAGTTGACATGATAGTAGTCAAAATTGATGAATTCAAACTCCTTTGCTTTGTCGAAGTTGAAGAAGACATGGCGCAGCATCTCCTGATTGAGGCTGTAAGCTATACCGCAAAGCGTGCTGCCCATGCTGCCTGTGTACTGCGTAAGCATTGACAGTCGTGACGAATTGGCGCAAATAGCCTTCATCATGTCTTCGCCCGTAGGCTTTTGGCCATCTTCCCAGCGGTAGCCCCATACATAAGCATCGCTGCCTCCGAAGGTGTCGCCGTTGAATTGAATAACAAGGGCCGCACGATTAGACCCGGTTCCGGTCCAATGCCGGATTTTGCTGAAATCAATCGGATGTGCAGCAGCCGATATGGAGGCCAAGGCGATTGAAATGAGAGTAACGATTTTTCTCATCACTTTGTTTTTAATTGGTTTTTATTTATGGTTCAAGTTATCTTTTATCGGGTCAGGAGGCATGATCGGACCGGCCGGTATGTGCAGGTCCTGCGCACAGCTCAATTCAGTCGAGGTTTCACCAAGCCAGCCGCAATACTGATTCATACCCGTGTAGACTCTTATAAAATCCACACCGGGCAGACAGACAGGATTGCCGTCGGCATCCACTGCCCATCCTATATCAAATGAATTCAAGTCTTCATATTCGTTAGGATGATTGTCTACATATCCCCACGGCAGGCTGTAAAGGATGTAATATGCCCCGACTCCGCTTATGTCCTCCGCATTCGGAGCCAATAAGGAACCGGAAAACGATAGTTTGTCGTCATCCACCCACTTGGGGTAATAATCCTGTGAATGAAATATATTTTTTGCCATGAATCCCTCTTTACCGTCATTGTCTGTCCAGCGGATGTAATAAATGTCGTCCAGATTATTGTCTTCATCGGCCACTATTTCTCTGTTTGGATCAGGACGCCGATATGTGATCGAATAGCCATGACGTGTATTTTCGGAGGCATACTCACTGCCCGCGAGTTCATACCATGGATCATCGGGGATGCCGTTGCAATTCACGTCATAACTCACGCATACTATGCCCGGTTCTGCCGATCCTCCTTTCTTATCGGGCTGCAGCAACTCGTAAAAGCAGTTTCCCCATATTCTGAAATCCTTTTCTCCGGGGATATTGATCACGGTGTGGTCAAAACCAAATGTCACATACCCGCCATAGCCACCGAGTGAAATCATTATGTCGTTGGTACCTGATATGGATTCCTCTGCTTTTTGAAGAATGGATTCATAGGTGTCGCCATCCTCATACCGTGGCATTTCATTGATAAATTGTCCGGGGGCAGGACAATATTCATAGACTCGGCTGATATATGGACTATACTCCACCTCCTCGTGAACGACATTTATGGTGAAGTCGAACTCGTATGGCGTGTATTCGTCAATAATCTCGAAGCGCAGGTCGTAGACGCCCTCTTCCCTTGCGATAAAAATATAGTCGCGCTCCGACGACAGGAGTTTTTCATTGCCGGCTTCATCAACCTCATACCATCTGTATTCCTTTCCTGTCAAAGCTGGATGCAGGTCAAGTTTCTGCATACGATAGATATAGTATGTGTCATCAATTCCGAGATTGACCATCGGAATATCATGATCACACGAAGCGGACACAAGCGGCAATAAAAACAAGGCTATTTTCTTCATCTTGGCAAAAATGTTATGTGGGCGGGAATGTCGCCGGTTCTGACACTCCATTTTTTTCGTCCTTTTCTGTCGAAGCAATAAAGAGTCCCTGACGATACATAGTTCTTTGCATCTGTGACGAATATATCGCCTGTTTCGGGATGAATGGCTATACCATAAGGAATCGTGATTTCTTTTTCAGTTCCGTCCGTTATAAAACTCTCTGACATCACTTTTTTTGTCTTTATGTCGATAATGCCATAACTGATAGAGTTGGAAGCTGTATAGTTGTTCCACTCTGTGGCATAATAGTAAAGAGAATCACCGAAAAATGCCATATTTGAGCAGGCCAAATCCAATGTGTCGGTCACAATCATCTGGTTGTAACCGCGTTTCTTCTCCATTACATATAGCCTTGAGGGGCGCGACTGGTAATCGCCTCTGGAGCTGACCCATATTTTGTCATACCGGTCTTTTTTTAATCTATGCAGATTTATTCCGACGGGAATCTGCTGCACCTGCTTGAAATCTATCATCTGAATGACCGACACCGTATTATCGTAGTTCGGGGCACGATAACCGCCGGAATTTGCCACATACATGTAGTCGTCGACTATTTCCATTTCTTCAGGCTGGTAACCTACCGTGACTTTGGCCGTTACAGATAGAGAAAGTGTGTCTACCTGATACACCGCACCTTTAGGGGCATTGGCGTCAATCAATACCGGACCCACATATGAGCTGACATATGCTTTGCCTCTATGAAAGCGTATGTATCGGCAGTTAGGAATATCTATCTGCCCAAGACGCAAGCCTGAACGTGCATCCATCACCTCGACCTTATGCGAACAATTCACAACGACATATAATTTGGAGCCATATATACCTATATCATTGCCGACATCACCAAGTTCCTTGATTACATTCGGGTTGCGCTCGGCGTAAAAATTACGTGCATACAGTCCTGTAAAGTAATCAAAGTAGTCCAAAGTGCATTTATTTGAACCCATATTGCCTTCATTGACGAGATAGAAACCTCTGATATGCGTGTTTTCACCGGGAGTTTCCGGAATAATGTCATACTCCGTGGGAACCACGAGTTCGTCCTCCCGACAACTCGTGGCTACCAACAGGAGCGGCAGAAAATATAAGAAAATATATTTGTACGTCATTTGTTCAGATTTCTACTGTCAAAGTAAAACGGTAATTGCGCTTTGGCATTGGATAATTTATTATTACATCATAATCTTGACTGAAAAGATTGTTTATCTCCAACAAGCCTCTAAGCGATACTTTGCCGAAGCGGAAATCCTTACTGACAGATAAGTCCGATGTATACCACGGCTGTGTGTAATTATACCGTATGTTTTCCTGCTGATTATATCGTTCGCCTACATAAATCCATGAATAATTCAAGCCCCATCCACGCCAGGCTGCATTAAATACAGCTGAACCGGAATGCTCCGGTATGTAAGGAATCTGGTCGCGGTAGTAATTATCCGCCGGATTGGTGACATCTATGGCCCGTTGGAATGTATATTGCACTCTTCCGGTCAAAAGTAAATCTTTTAACGGTCTTAATGTGATTATGGCGCTTACATCTATTCCTTTTATATCAACGATCCCGAGATTGAGCATGGTCCAACGGAATTGCTGCCCCTTGGGGTAGGCTACAATCTTGTCTTTTACCCTGTTATAATAAGCGTCGATACTTATACGAGCTGCCGACAGGAGTCCCACGGCGTTATGGTCGTAAAGGAAACCCGCATTGTACTGGGTCACATGCTCCGGATTAAGTTTGGAATTGCCCATATCCGCATAGTACAAGTCGTTGAACGTAGGCATTCTGAATGATTTTTTATAGAAAGCCCTTATTGAAATCTCTTTGTTACGTAACGGATTGAATGATGCGAATACCGCCGGAGTGAACACCTTTTTATCCTCAGGTGACTGTTGCCCCCGAAGTCTGTCGTGAATAAACGTACCCAAAGCGCTCGCCTGTAGCCTGAATCTTGAAAGATTTATAGCAGTAGCACCCGATATAAAGTTGGAAAATCTGTCAGGGCGCGCAAAACCATACATATCGGCATTCAGGTCATTCCACATAAAATCATAACTCAGCGACACTTTCCACCACGAGAACAGCTCATACTCGTTTGCTGAAGAAAAATAAATCTCTTTCTGCCTGTAAAGATTATCAATCTTTATCTGCTTGTCATCATTATTGACATAATGCGTACGATAAAAGGCATATTTCAGATTGTTCAAAGTGGTTAACTTGCCAAAATATCCGGTATAGCGTCCCTGTGCAAACGAATTTGTATCCCATATCCGTTCACCACGTCGCCATACATTATTTACTATGGCTCCGGGAACACCACGCTCGGAATTGTAATTATAAGCCTTTAAATTCCAGTTGCCGGTCCTGAAAGAGCCATTTATGTTCAGCTCTATACGGGTTGCATTTATATCTCCATTCTGCCTGACGGCTGTTGTATCGTAGGCGAGTTCGCCGGCTGGATTGACCCTGCGGTACCTGAATTTATACTTACCGCTTGAATTTATCCATTCGGCGCTTAATGAGGCATTGACGCGACTGCTTAGTTTCAATTCGACCAATGCTGACGGATTGATTAAATCGAACGATCCGGTCCGTATTGTCCCGCGGGCATGATATGTTTCACCACTTTCAAATTTGGGAAGACGCGTACGCATATAAATCGAGCCGGCAGAGCCGAAATCTTTTGCAGGTTGTAATATTTCGCTCTTTTGGCCATTGTAAAGCGATATGGTTTCGATATTGTCGAGAGAGAATTGACCTAAATCTATCTGGCCGTTCTGGGCATTTCCGAGTTCAACGCCATCATAAACGACTCCCGTATGGTTTGTTCCCATCGAACGGATGTTGACTGTCTTTATGCCGCCAACTCCTCCATAGTCTTTTATCTGTACACCGGAAAAATATCGCAACGCATCGGCAACACTGTTGCTGTTTAGTTTTCTCAATTCATCGCCTGACAGGATTTGGGCAGGAATTATGTCATTGGCCTGTTTGTGTGTAGTCACAACGACCTCCTCCAACAAACAGCTTGTTGAATCCGGAACCTCGATCGCCGATAATTCTGCCGGTAAAATGATTGCAAGTGCAAGAATCGCATTGATTGGCCTATAATTCATCTCCTCTTAAAAGACTGAATTTATAATTCATAAAAAATCCCGTCTGCGCAGCAATAGAATGCACGCAAACGGGATTATGCCAATATTCCAAAACAGAGGTAATTCCGGCTTCGGCTCGACACAAAAGCCAAGCCAGACTCAGAAAAGACCTGAAATTGTCGCCCATAGTCCCGTAGGCACATATCTATTTTACGACAATGGCAGGTTTTCTGACTTGTCCCGGTCAAATGCGCCTTCTCAAGACATTTCTGCCTCAATGACATCGTGCAAATGACTTTTGGTATAGGACTTACAGCAGCGGGTACTGTTTCGGATTTACACCGAATTCCCTATTAAATCTCCGAATTACAATCTACAAAACACTGATTTTCATTCTCTTGCTCTCTCTTGAGCCGTTTTAGAGATACCATTGCAAATGCAAATTTACGATAAATTCACCTACGTCACAAATTTTTTTTGCAGAATGTCAGGCCTACTCCACGGCTCTTTCATTTAAGATTTCGTCTCATTCTCGACAAATGTGTTATTTTA
>CAJUKD010000003.1 GCA_910587235.1 uncultured Muribaculaceae bacterium | reverse complement strand
CCTGTTATATGCCTTAAAAAGTTTTGATCTTGTAAAAAATTAAGATGCGTCAGCCAGTCCGAAGAAGTGAATTTTTCGGTTTTTTCCGAAAAAAATCATACCTTTGTATGATAATTCCGCTCAAAAGCAGCCCGAGTGTTGCCAAGAGTCTAATATTAATAAATCAATAGACTAATTCACATCAACTTATAGCATGTTGGAAGAAGATAGAATATTTAAGATTGACATCGAAAAGGAAATGAAGTCGGCCTATATCGACTACTCTATGTCGGTGATAGTGTCCCGAGCGTTGCCCGATGTGCGCGACGGTATGAAACCCGTTCACCGTCGTGTGCTTTTCGGTATGAACGAAATGGGTAACAACAGCAATAAGCCTCACAAGAAATCAGCCAACTGCGTGGGTGAAGTCATGGGTAAATATCATCCCCATGGTGACTCTTCGATCTATGGAACGGTTGTACGCATGGCTCAGGACTGGGCTTTACGGTACACCTTGGTTGACGGGCAGGGCAACTTCGGCTCTATCGACGGCGACTCTCCCGCAGCCATGCGTTACACTGAGGTACGTCTGGCCAAGATGGGAGAGGAAATGCTCCGCGATATTGATTCCGATACAGTCGACTTTCAGCCGAACTACGACAATTCGCGTCGGGAGCCGATCGTTCTTCCCACCCGTTTTCCGAACCTGCTTGTGAATGGAGCGTCCGGTATCGCCGTAGGTATGGCTACAAATATGCCGCCTCACAACCTTACCGAATCCATCAATGCTTCGATTGCCGTTCTTGAAAATCCTGAAATAACAATTCAGGAGCTGATGCAGCACATCAAGGCTCCCGACTTTCCTACAGGTGGTACAATTTACGGATATTCCGGCGTACGCGAAGCATACGAAACCGGCCGCGGCCGTATAGTCATCCGTGCGAAAGCTGACGTCGAAACAGAAGCCAATCACGAATCCATAATCGTACATGAGATACCATACGGTGTCAACAAAGCCGAACTGATCAAATATATAGCTGATCTGGTAAGCGACAAACGCCTCGACGGCATTGCCGACATCAATGACGAGAGCGATTATAAAGGCATGCGCATCGTCATAAAGCTACGTTCCGACGCCAATGCCAACGTGGTGCTTAACAAGCTGTACAAGATGACACCGATGCAGTCATCTTTCAGCGTCAATAACGTAGCTCTTATAAACGGACGTCCCCATACGCTCAATCTTAAAGAGATACTTGAAGCGTTTATCGCACACCGCCACGAAGTTGTGACCCGTCGCACCCAGTTCGAACTCGGCAAAGCACGCGAACGCGCCCATATCCTTGAAGGATTGATGATTGCCGTGCAGAATATAGAGGAAGTAATACGTATCATCCGCGCATCCGACACCCCTGACGAGGCGAAAGCTACCCTTGGCGAACGTTTCGCGCTTGACGAAGTACAGACACAGGCAATCGTCGACATGCGTCTGCGCAGCCTCACCCACCTTCTTATTGACGACCTCCGTAACGATCTCGACGAAATCCACCGCCGCATAGCTGAACTCGAACTGATACTTACCGACGATACAGTCTGCCGCGAACTTATAAAGAGCGAACTTGTCGAAGTCCGCGACAAATTCGGTGACGGCCGACGCACAGACATCGACTATACCGCCGGTGAATTTAATGCCGAGGACTTCTATGCCGACGACGACATGATAATAACCATCTCCCACCTCGGTTATATCAAACGCACACCATTGGCCGAATTCCGTGCACAGAACCGCGGCGGAGTAGGGGCCAAAGGCAGCGACACCCGCGACACCGATTTCATAGAGCATATCTACACGGCATCCATGCACAGCACAATGCTATTCTTCACCGACCGCGGACTGGTGTACAAAATGCGCGTCTACGAACTCCCCGAAGGAGCCAAAAACGCCAAAGGCCGCGCGTTGCAGAATCTGCTGAACATCGAACCCGGCGACCAGATCAACGCATTCATCCGTGTCAAAGGTCTTGATGATCCGGAATTTACAGGTTCTCATTATCTCGTGTTCGCCACCCGCAACGGCATAATCAAAAAAACATCGCTGACAGAATATGCCCGAGTGATGGCCAAAGGCAAAAAAGCCATAATCATCCGCGAAGGCGACCGCCTGATAGGTGTCGAACTTACCGACGGCAACTCCGAAATACTCATGGCGAACCGCAACGGCCGCGCTATCCGCTTCCACGAATCAAAACTCCGCCAGATGGGACGAGTATCGACCGGTGTACGCGGAATGCGTCTTGACGACGACGGCCACGATGAAGTAGTCGGACTCGTTACGATGAACGAAAACTCAGGCAACAATGTTATGGTTATATCTCAGGAAGGATTCGGCAAGCGCTCGCTTCTGGACGACTACCGTATAACCAACCGCGGAGGCAAAGGAGTCAAGACAATGAATATCACCGACAAGACCGGCGAACTTGTTGCATTCAAGAGCGTTAACGACGACAACGACCTTGTCATCATTAATAAATCCGGAATAACCCTGCGCATACACGTGTCCGACATACGCGTGATGGGACGCGCCACTCAGGGTGTTCGTCTGATAAATCTTGACAAGCGGAACGACGTCATAGCCTCCGTATGCTGCGTCGACGCCGATCCCGAAGAAGACGTTGTCGAAGTCCTCGACGCCGAAGAACTTCCCGGGCTTGCCGATGCCGACATCGAGATCGATGAAAACGATGTCGAACCCGATAACGCTACGGAAGACGAAACAGACGCCGATGATAACGAATAATCAACATAATCAATAAACATAATAAACATGAAAAAGCTTTATTTCTTAGCATTTGGTCTTCTTGCAGCCTTGTGTGCCGACGCTCAGATGAACGTCGTAAAAGAAGCCGAACGAGCCATGAAATCCGGTAAACCCTACCAGGAAGTCCTCGACATCGTGAAGCCCGCCATGAGCAATCAGGAAACGCAAAACTACGCTCTCACTTGGTTTGTGCCCGGTAAAGCCGCTTACAAACAGTACGACGAACTTCTCGCTCTCAAGCAGTTCAACAAACTGCCCGACGGAGGTGCCGAACTGATGCCGAAACTGCTTATTGCCGGCTACGAAAACTTTATGAAAGCATACCCCCTCGATTCCCTGCCTGATGCAAAAGGTAAGATCAAACCTAAATACAGCAAGGAAATGAACAACCTTATCGGCGGTCACTATTCCGACTACGTAAATGCCGGTGTGGAATTCTTCAACACCAAGAATTACAAAGACGCTTATAAGGCATGGGATATTTTCGGTAATCTTTCCGAAAATCCTGTTTTCCGCAAAGCCATACCCAACATTCAGGCCGACTCTATAGTAGGAGAAATCCGCTATAATCAGGCTCTTGCCGCATGGCAGGATGAAAACCTCGAAGGCGCTCTCAACGCTTTTATGAAGGCTAAAGCACTCGGCTATAACAAAAAAGCACTCTACGACTACGCCATCGCCGTAGCCACTCAGGCTAAGAAAGACGACGTAGTGTTCGAACTTGCAAAAGAAGCCCGCTCGCTGTATGGCAAGGAAGAACCTCAGTATCTTGCATATATCATCAACCACTTCCTGCAGACCAAAGACTTCGATCAGGCATTCGGAATAATCAACGAAGCTATAGCCGACGAACCGAACAACTCGCAGTACTATGTAATCCAGGGTATTCTCTATGAGAATTCCGAAGGACCGGACGCCCGCGCCAACGCAAAGGCATCATACAAGAAAGGTCTTGATCTTGACAGCAACAACGCTGCCGCCCTCTACAACTATGGCCGTCAGCTCTGCGAAGACGCCTATGCCCTCAACGACAAAGCTCCCGCTGGTAACGAATACGAACAGTACTACAATGAAAAAATCCGTCCCCTCTTCCTTGAGGCAGCCGGATACCTCGAAGATGCTTACGCCGCCGATCCCAACAACCGCGACGCTCTGAAATATCTCGAAAACGTATACTACAACCTGCACGACGAGAAAAAGCTCGAATACACCACACAGCGTCTTAACCAGTAATCACCAACTGATTATACTATAAACCGCAATAAGGCTCGCTTCTGCAATCGGAAGCGGGCCTTATTGCGGTTTGTATCCCTTTTAAAGCCTCATGTTTGCACATTATGGCGACATTCATTAATTTTGCCAAACTCCGGACTTAAGCCTCGCCGGCTCCGGATTGAAACAGAACAAATAAGACAAAATATAGAAAATGACTAAAACTGACGCCCAATTCTCGAAAGCGATGGCCGTATGTCGCGAAATGTTTGTTGCTAAACTCGCCGATTACGGTCCTTCTTGGCGAATAATGCGTTCGCAGTCGCTCACCGACCAGATTTTCATAAAAGCAAAACGTATACGTTCACTCCAGACAAAAGATCATGCAGCCGTCAATGAAGGCATACTTCCGGAATTCATCGGAATCGTCAACTACGGCATAATCGGAATAATCCAGCTTGAACTTGGCTGCAGCGACGACAAGGACATAAGCAACGATCGTGCCATAGAACTTTATGACAACATAGCCGCACGTGCCGTAAAACTGATGACGGCAAAAAATCACGACTACGACGAAGCCTGGCGTTCGATGCGTGTTTCATCCTACGACGACTTCATACTCGTCAAAATACAGCGCATCAAGGAAATCGAGGACAACAACGGTCATACGGAAGTATCGGAAGGCATCGACGCCAACTACCTCGACATAATCAACTATGCCGTATTCGGAATCATAAAACTCAGCATCGACAAAGATGAAGCCTGAAGGCAGAATCCGCCTGCGTAGAATATCCGTGCTGTCGAGCCGCATCATAGCAGGCTCGGCTTTTGCGATAGCCGCCTGGGCCAAAGCAGTCGATCCATGGGGAAGTGTCTACAAGCTGAACGAATATTTTATGGTGTGGAATCTGGACGTACCACACGAAATCACGGTCACGCTTGCCGGAACACTCTCGTGCGTCGAATTCCTTATCGGCGTCCTTCTTCTCTCCGGTTCGTTGCGACGCACTGCCGCCATACTGCTGACCGCCATGATGGCCTTTATGCTCCCGCTCACCGCATGGATCTACATTGCCGATCCTGTTGCCGACTGCGGGTGCTTCGGCGACTTCCTCCCCATATCCAATGGCCTGACATTCCTAAAAAACATCATCCTTTCGCTGATTGCCGGTTATCTGCTACTGTACAACCGGAGTGTACGCGGACTCTTTGCCATGCCTGTACAGTGGATGGTCGTCGCCGTCAGTCTGGCATTCCCTATCTACCTTAACATAACAGGCTATAACATACAGCCGCTTGTCGACTTCCGGCCATATCCGACAGGAAGCAGGATAATCGACAGCGAAAGCAACGACGCCGACGACTCCATCTTATATATATACGAACGGGATGGCAAGCGAAGCGCATTTCCGCTCGACGCACTTCCTGACAGCACATGGACATTTATCGACGTATCCGGCAACGCCGCCAAATCCGAATCCATCGAAGTGCTCGACGAATTCGGCGACAACATTTTGCCCGACATCATCGAAGAACATCGCCCGCAACTGCTGCTCGTCATTTCCGACCCTGAACTTCATTTCCTCAGACGCTCGCACTATGCCAACCGTCTGTACGAATATCTCTCGCGCTACGGAGTGGCGATGACAGGCCTTATCGGAGCCGACGGAGAAACTTTCGAAAAATGGAAAAGCCTGACACGTCCGCATTTCGACGTATATCCGGCCGAAGACACCGCCCTCAAACAACTCGCCCGTGGAGAAGCCGCTGTAGTCTACCTCCGCGAAGGACGCATCGTCTGGAAACGAACTTTGCAATCCCTCGACGCCAGGCTGCCCTATGGCGACAGCGACGCCTCATGCGCTCTCGACAGCATAACAGCTGTCGACAATGGCTTTTACCACTGGATATCGGCCGGTATCTACATCCTGTCACTCGCAACGATATACCTGCTGAGCCTATCTCCTAAAATCTTAAACTTATTTAAGCCTGAGAAATCGCAAAAAAAGTCGTAACTTTGCACATATTTTAGCAACCATAACAAACAACAGAATACATTACTACAATGAGAAAAAACATCGTTGCAGGCAACTGGAAAATGAACACCACCCTCCAGGAGGGCGTGAAACTTGCCGAAGAAGTTAATGAAGCACTCAAGAACACATCAGCAAAGTGCGACGTAGTCATCTGCACACCTTTCACCCATCTGGCATCCGTAGCATCCGTAATCGACGCCAACATCCTCGGGCTCGGAGCTGAAAACTGCGCTGACCACGTATCCGGAGCATATACGGGCGAAGTTTCAGCCGCCATGGTGGCATCCACAGGTGCCCGCTATGTAATCCTCGGCCACTCCGAACGTCGTCAGTACTACGGCGAAACAGCCGAAACACTGCGCGAAAAAGTAGCTTTGGCTCTTGCAAACGGCCTTACTCCCATCTTCTGCATTGGCGAAGTACTCGCTGAACGCGAAAACGGCACATACAACGAAGTCGTAAAAGCACAAATCGTCGACGGCCTTTTCCAGCTTTCAGCCGAAGACTTCGGTAAAATAATCCTCGCCTACGAACCCGTATGGGCAATCGGCACAGGCAAGACAGCCACTGCCGATCAGGCTCAGGACATGCACGCTCACATCCGTAACGTGATCGCCGACAAATACGGAAAAGAGATCGCCGACAACACATCCATACTCTATGGCGGCAGCTGCAAGGCATCCAACGCCCCCGAACTCTTCTCAAAACCCGACGTCGACGGCGGCCTTATCGGCGGTGCATCCCTTAAATGCGCCGACTTCATGGGCATTGTCAACGCCTTTTGATTAGGATTCATCTGACATAAGCGACGGCTGCGGAATCGATATTCTCGCCATTCCGCAGCCATTGTGTTTTTCCAACATTCACAACAAGGAAGTCAATGAAAATCTCAAACATAGCATTAGCCATAATGCTGTCTTTGCTGCCGCATAATCTTACGGCTGCCGAATGCGACTCGACATTGATAGTAAATCAGATCAACGCGTCCGGCAACATCAAAGTGATACAGCCCGACGGGATGCAACAGCGCCTTGCCCGTCCGATTGCCGAACAGGGCGACAACGACAGCGGACAGACAGCTACGGCATCGGTAAAAACACCCTCGTCGACAAAAGCCGGCTATCGCATACAGGTTTTCGACGACAACAATCCACGCACGGCACATCGCGAAGCCTTGGCAAAAAAAGACCAGATGTCAGCCGCATTTCCGGCATATAGGACATACGTGGTTTTCAATTCCCCGTACTGGAGGGTTAAAGTCGGAGATTTTCGTTCGCGCACCGAGGCCGAAGCGGCAAAAAACGAAATTGTGCACGCATTTCCCTCTCTGGCTGCCTACGTCCGCATCGTGCGCGACCGCATAAACGTGTTTGATTGACTTGCTTTTTAATATAAGGAATGGAACAGTTAGACGATAAATCAAAAATTGAGAAAATCGCATCCAACATCAGGGAAATAATCGAGTTGCTTGGCGAGGATCCGGCGCGGGAAGGATTACTGAAAACCCCTGTCCGGGCAGCCAAAGCCCTTTGGTTCCTGACATCAGGCTACCGATGCGAACCAGCGTCAATAATGCGCGAGGCATTGTTCGACCACGAAGGTTCACGCATGGTGATTGTTAAAGACATCGAATTCTACTCCATGTGCGAACACCATATCCTGCCTTTCTTCGGCAAAGTATCTATCGGTTACGTTCCGTCCGGAAAAATAGTAGGACTCAGCAAAATGGCGCGCATAGTCAATGCCTTTGCACGCAGACTTCAGGTGCAGGAGCGCTTTACAGCCGAACTGTGCACCGAAATACGCCGTGCCACAGGCGCCGCCGGTGTCATTGTGGTATGCAATGCCCAGCATCTGTGCATGAAAATGCGCGGTGTGGAAAAACAGGAATCCTCGACATCGACCGTCGAATATAACGGATGTTTCGAGGACGAACCGAACATGCGCAAGGAATTCTTCGATTCCATGCGCTCTTTCTGAACGGACATACATTGATACATAAGCCGCTCCTGTCCGGAGTGGCTTTTATTTTTGCATCTTAGGGTAGGGACTCTGCCGCAGAAGCAGCCTAAGCCCTGAGGAAAAGGTAAAATAGCCCCACATCCAGTTTATCAGCACCACAGCCTTGTTGCGCATCCCGAGCAGACTGACAAGATGCACCCCCATCCAGACAATCCATGCAAAACGCCCTTTGATATGTAAGCGGCCTAAATCAACGACCGCACGGTTTCTGCCCACTGTAGCCATTGTTCCTTTATTGTTATACGAAAATGGAATGGAAAATTGCCCGGAATTCATATTGCGTGCCAATGTGTGGGCCTGCTGTATAGCCACCTGAGCCAACTGCGGATGCACTTTAGGGTATTCTTCGGAAGTGTGAAGACACACATCGCCCAAAGCAAAAATATCATCCGCCCCCTCGATACGGTTGAAACGGTCGACAATCCAACGGCCGCCCGGTCCGGGCTTGACATCGGCACCTTTGATTTCGAAAGTCGAGCCGGTAATGCCTGCTGTCCATATCACACTGTCGGTAGCAATTTCCTCTCCGTCGGAAAAGCGCACGATTCCGTCATCATACGATTTCATCACCTTGCCGAGCTTCACGTCCACCATCAGCTGTCCGAGCGCTTCAAGCGCGTCAGCCGACGAAGCCTCGCTCATAGCTCCCAATAGGCGGCCGGAACCTTCGGCAAGAATCACTCTGACTTCATCGCGGTCGATCGACGGATATTCACGCGGCACAATAAAACGCTTCATTTCACCCAAAGCCCCCGCAATCTCAACGCCGGTAGGTCCGCCTCCGACAATGATAAAAGTCAGCAGGCTCCGCCGACGCTCCGCATCGCGGCATAGCGACGCACGTTCCAGACGGTCAAGGATCTCGTTGCGGCATCTTATGGCCTCAGAAGTACTTTTGATTGTCAGCACCTTGTCGCGCAATCCATCCATGCCGAAGAAATTATTGGTCGTACCCGTCGCTATCACAAGGACATCGTAAGGAAGCTCTTCCAGATCAGTCACCACGACCTTGCGGCGACTGTCCACACACAGCACCTCTCCCATATTGTAGCGGCAGCCGCGTATTTTTCGCATCTCGCGTCGCAAAGGAAACGATATGCTCGAAGGTTCAAGCCCCGATGAAGCAACCTGATAGAACAGAGGAGGAAAACTATGATAATTATTCCTGTCAATGATAGTCACCTCCCACAGATTCTTGTCAAGATCTTTTGCAAGATTAAGACCGGCGAAACCGCCGCCGACAATAACCATGCGTCGTATGCTGTTTTTTGCCATTTTTTATTTTTTTATTCATAAAACACACTCTTTTCCATTGTGGTTCAATAAAACCGTCAGGCTTGGCGGCTCCCTGTTTTTCGACAGAAATTTATTTTCCGGCAGCTGTTGTCTTTTTATTTGCAGGATCAGACACAATTGCTTATTTTCGCGATGCTTACCATAATTAAAATGAAACGTATCGACAAACAAACCGAAAGAAAACTCTACTGGCTGTTCATACCTATGGCACTTGTGGTGTTGTGGGAAATACTATATCTTTGGTTCGATGTAAATCTGCTTGAACGCTGCTTTGGCTTGGACGTAGATGTACTGACATGGTGCAAACCTGCACTCATCGGCTCTCTCCTTATCGTGTTCACAGGCTATGGAATAGCGGCAATACGACAGAGATGCTGGGGCGAACTGGCTGTCGCCTCAATCATACTCCTTATCATGCTGCTGAACATGAGCAATATTTTTGTCGACTTTTGAAAACCATCATATTCATCCACCTCAAACCACGAAGTATAATTAATTAAATATAATCGGACATGACGGAATTAACATCGATTCTTCAAGACTACCGCATCCTCGGACTCGTCATCGGGCTTGCAACTTTTCTGATAATAGGCCTGTTTCATCCCATTGTAATAAAATCCTACTACTACCTGGGCACTCGTTCCTGGTGGATATTCCTTATTGCAGGCATCATCATGTGCGCCCTTTCGGTACTCATTTCCGATATCGTGCTGTCAACACTCCTCGGCGTAGTGGCATTCTCATCCTTCTGGTCAATAAAAGAAATCTTCGAACAGCGCGAACGCGTGCGCAAAGGCTGGTTCCCGGCCAATCCTCGTCGCAAGGACCAGTAATTTCCTGATAAAACAGGCTTCCCGATGTCGATCTGCAATGGATCGACATCGGGAAGCCTGTCTTTTTGTTAAATATCGACTAATCCAGCACTACCGCAATACGGCTTCCGTTACTCTCGAACCCGAAATTACGCTTGCCATCGCTGTCGGTCCATGCCTTCAGCTCATGACCGCGCTTGTCGATAAGCGTATGCACGCCGTCTGCCACCTCCGGCGACTGCAGATTCAGTATTTCCGACTTGCAATTGATATCACCGTCGTCCGTACATACACGTATATAGCTCTTAGTCACCTCGACGCTGCCTGTCAGATCGATATAGTCGGCGACATTGCCCGACTCGTCGAAATACAGTATTTTGGAAAAATTATAAAAACCGGGCGTAAGCATGAACACCGGTTTCGCCGGAGCTGTCTGTTGCGACGGCGTAGTGGAATTATTCTGCCGCTTGTTATCGCGTGCCGGCTGTTTGACTGCCGATGTACCCGAGCCGCGAGTGCTGCCGACCTTATAATTGCTTACCCCAAGGTCTTTAAGACAATTCATAGAAGTTTCGGCTACGCCATCTACCAAGGCGGCATGATCGCAGTCCAACTTGAAATAATATATAGCCCTTGCCTTATCGCCAAGCGAGCGGTACATAAGCCCCAAATCGAAATATGAATCCTCATAACCTTGTTCAAGAGCCTTTGTAAACCACCGTACAGCTTCATTATTATCGGTCGGAGTATTCTTATAACCATAGCCGTAGTATTCCCCTAAGCGGTACTGAGCGCGAGGATTGCCGCCCTCGGCCTCTCTCTTAAGCTGCGACAGGCTCTCCGAAGGGGTAGGGTACGACGAGAAATCCTTGACAGGACCGCAGTACGACAGCCATCCGTTGCTGTTGTACACACAGCCCTCGGCTGCACTCCTGCCGCCTCCCGATGCTCCCTGGCGGCTGCGCGTCCCCGGCTCATAATTGGTAACGCCAAGCTCCGAGAGGCAGTTTTTCGCTGTCGACTGCACCGTATTGTGCTCACTGTAATAATAATCTATATACAGTTCAAAGCACTCTATAGCACGCGCTTTCGTCGTCGGATCATGGCGGTACATAAGACCGAGGTCAAAAAGTGCCTCCTTGTAGCCTTGATCCAACGCCTTGTTGAACCATTTGATAGCCGTAGCCTTGTCGTACGAAGCGCCGTTACGCGTATAGGCATAGCTTTCGCCAAGCTTGTACTGAGCCTCTGCATCGCCGTTGTTTGCCCGGCGCTGTAAACTCGAAAGGCTCTCGGCCCATGCAGCGGAAGCCACGACAAAAGCAGCCATGAACGTCAGTATTATTCTTTTTCTCATCGTGATTTTTGATCTATTGATTCTGTTTTTCATATTACCCGCAAAATTAATGCTTTTTTTGTGAAAACATGGATTCAAAACCATCTTTATTGTACAAATACCATAGCCCACAGCGCGCAGAATGTAATGATTGTGGTTTGAGGCAGACTGAACATTTCAAAATAGATAGAGTGGAATCCTCAATATTTCTATTTAACATAATAGACATTATCAAAATAACACATATATCTATTTAACACAAATTCGAACAGAAACATCAATCATACAATCGATAACCGAACGATCCGGCGCCGGCTACGACGACATTCGCTTGGAATGGGTTCGTACATATTCAGCGAAAAGAAAAATCGCTACCTCGATGCCACACTTATATATCACAATCGGACTACAGGAGGCTAACAGCCACGAAAAACATACGCATTTTCTATTTGCTAAAATTATCAGACATTATAAATCCTGAGTTAACGCCCTTATAATTAGTTAAAAGAACGTCAAAATCGGATAATTTAACTGCGTGAGATTGTTGTATCCATACAAATTCGGACGTTGACACACAAATATTCTAATCTCGCAAAATAACTATCTACACAAAGATAAAATTTCGGCCGGAAACATAGGAGAAGCCTTTCAATTTACAAATATGCATACCGAAGTTTACATCGGCACACAACTACCATCAGAAATTAATTTACACATTAAAATAGCGATCAAGGCAAATATACCTGAAATCAGTCCTGTATACATCAACGAATCCCAAAGAAGAACTATTCTTAATCGCAAATTCACATAACAAAACACGTAATACCGGACCTACATAAATACTTAATTCATTTTAACAACACCAACACAAGGCTAATATCCAGAGTTTTACAATACAAATATAAAGCATCGCTTTCACAATATGCGCACATATGACAGGCAACGCAAACACATGACAATTCAACATAACAGTATACAGCATATAAGCGTGTTAAACTTAGTGCATTAAACCACAACTATAACATACCACACCCCTGCCCTACAACCCCGCAATACCCCACTTGCGTGGCGATTTAAAATCGTAAAGACGAATCGCAATTTACAAATAAGAATCATATGACACTGTTTAATAACTTAAACTTGCAATTTACAATTATATTATTTACCTTTGCAAACACATAAAAACCGCAATTTTACAGTAGTAAATATGGATATTATCGAACGTTTGAAGGAATTTATGGCACACACCGGCATGTCGAACTCGCAATTCGCGGATTTTGCCGGAATACCACGCCCTACGCTATCGCAATTGATACATGGACGCAATAAAACAATCAACGATCAGCTTCTCCGCAAACTCGATGACTCATTTCCCGATCTTGACATCCGCTGGCTGCTCTCTGGCAAGGGAGATATGCTGACGTCTTCAAATATTGAATTCTCAGAGCCTCAAAATGGCCTGTTTGGGACAAAACAAGCTTTGGAATATCCTGATACGCAGAAGGAAATCAAAAGTACAGACAGTCTGGAGGCATCCATTATTGAAGATGCAAATAGAAAAAAGCAGGAATCTTATTCCGTTTTCTCTGATTTAATCGAAGATTTTGGAAACAAGAACGAGCGTTCCGAAAAATATCAATCCGTGGAGGATGTGCACAACGAAGAAAAAACAAGTCCGGCGATTATGACAGATTCAGTCGCTTCAAGTGAACCGCCATTGCAAAAAGAGATCGAATCCATAATAGTATTCTACACCGACAAAAGCTTTTCTACTTTTTACCCGGGTCGATAAAAAACTCAACACCTTAATTATAATAATAAACATTAATTACATCTCATATATTCTGCATTAATGCCACATAATCTAATTTCAACGCACATATAATCATTGAGGACCTGCGGACTGCGCTTTGATTTGTGATTTTTTTTCCTTATCTTTGCGCCTTGAAATTTCACAGGACATGGATAACTGCAGTCAAGAGATTAGATTACTATTCGAAACGAGCTGGGAGGTATGCAACAAAATCGGTGGGATCTACACCGTCCTTTCAAGCAAAGCAAAAACACTCGTCAACAGATTCAAAGACAATGTGATTTTTATAGGTCCCGATGTGTGGACTGATGAAAATCCGTCTATGTCGTTTATTGAAGACACAAAGCTGCTCTGCAAATGGGCAGAGAATACTTTATTGCCCGAAGGTGTCGACATCCGTGTCGGCCGTTGGGACATACCCGGCTCTCCTATTGCAATTCTGGTAAAATTCGACGGCATGTATGCCTCTAAAGACGAAACATACGGACGCATGTGGAACGAATACCGCGTCGACTCCCTCCATGCCTACGGCGACTACGACGAAGGATGCGCCTTCGCTCGTGCCGCGGCATTGGTAATAGAAAGCATCGTAAAATACACGGGAACCGATCCGCGAAAAGTCGTGGCTCACTTTGATGAATGGACCACAGCCATGGGGCTGCTGACTTTACGTTCCGACATGCCGGAAATAGCAACCGTGTTCACAACCCATGCCACAAGCATAGGCCGAAGCATCTGCGGAAACGGAAAACCGCTCTACGACTACCTGAAAGCATACAACGGCGACCGTATGGCCGAAGAACTGAACATGCAGTCGAAACACTCACTCGAAAAAGCCGCCGCTTGGAATGCCGACTGTTTCACAACCGTCAGTGAAGTGACCGCACGCGAAGCCGAACAACTGCTCGGACGCCGTCCGCTTGTCACCCCCAACGGATTCGAGCCTGATTTTGTTCCTGCGAAAACACGCTATACGGCTGCCCGAAAGCAAGCCAGAGCAACTCTGCTCGACGTAGCCCACGCCCTGACAGGCGTTGACTATCCCGACGACACATTCATCGTCGCCACATCGGGCCGATGCGAATACCGCAACAAAGGACTCGACGTATTTCTCGACGCCATGAACAGCCTCGCCGCAAAATCCCCGGTCCGCAAGATTCTGGCATATGTCATGGTTCCCGCATGGTGTGCAGGCCCGAGAGCCGATCTGCAGCACGCACTCTCCATTGGTTCCTTCGGTCGTCTTAGCGACCCTGTCATAACACATGGGCTTCACAACTACAGTGATGATCCTGTCAACCGACGGATTCACGAAATCGGATTCGTCAATGATGCCGACTCGCAGGTATCTGTGATATATGTGCCCTCATATCTCAACGGCACTGACGGCATATTCAACAAATCATACTACGGACTTCTTCCGGGACTCGACGCCACCGTATTCGCATCCTACTACGAACCTTGGGGCTATACCCCGCACGAAAGCGTGGCATTCGGAGTCCCGACTGTCACAACAGCCCTCGCCGGATTCGGCCAATGGGTCAAGGACAACTTTACCGATTCTTTCAAAGCATCGGGAGTCCGCGTCGAGGAACGCACCGACAGCAATTACACCGAAATCGTAGCCGCTATTGCCGACGACATTTTTGATCTGGCCGCAGTGAAACCGCGTGCCATGACAGCCATCCGGCAGGCCGCACGCGACACAGCCGCACGAGCCACATGGGCCGACTTCATACACGACTACGACCGGGCATACTGCGAAGCCCTCTCGGCACGCGACGCTCGCCTTGCCCTATAACAACGATATCATTAAAAGAAAAAACGCAAATACAATAATATTTAAAGTATGAAACTTCCTGTCAGCAACACTAATGCCCCCGTATGGCGCGACATTACCGTTAAAGCAGAACTCCCCAAGCAGCTTAAACCGCTCGACGAACTCGCCAAAAACCTCTGGTGGGTATGGAACAGCGAAGCAAAGACGCTCTTCCGCGAGCTTAATCCGGACCTTTGGCGCTCAACCGGCGAAAATCCGGTCATGCTCCTGCAGCGTCTGACCTCGGAACGCATCTCTGAAATAATATCCGACGACGTGATGATGGCTCGCATCAACCACGTTTATGCCGACTTCAAGGAATACATGAAGAAACCCATGCGCAAGGACGTACCCTCCGTGTCATATTTCTCCATGGAATACGGACTCTGCAACTGCCTCAAAATATATTCCGGCGGACTCGGTGTTCTTGCCGGCGACTATATCAAAGAAGCATCCGACAGTTGCGTCGACATGACAGCCGTCGGCTTCCTGTACCGCTACGGCTACTTCAACCAGAGCCTCAGCGTCGACGGCCAGCAGATCGCAAACTACGAACCGCAGAACTTCAACCAGCTGCCAATCGAACAGGTACTTGACAAGAACGGTCATCCCATGATCCTTGAAGTACCCTATCCCGGACGCATCATCTACAGCCACATCTGGCGCGTCAACGTCGGCAGAATGAAACTATACCTGCTCGACACCGACTTCGACATGAACAGCGAATTCGACCGTCCCATCACCCATCAGCTCTATGGAGGCGACTGGGAAAACCGCATCAAGCAGGAATACCTCCTCGGCATTGGCGGTGTCCTGATGCTGAAGAAGCTCGGCATCAACAGCCAGCTCTACCACTGCAACGAAGGACATGCCGCTCTGCTCAACCTCCAGCGACTGGTAGACTACGTACAGGAGAAAGGTCTTGACTTCAATGTCGCACTCGAACTCGTCCGCGCATCGTCGCTCTACACCGTCCACACTCCCGTGCCCGCAGGCCACGACTACTTCGACGAACATCTCTTCGGCAAATACATGGGCGAATATCCCGCCAAACTCGGTATCTCGTGGAACGACCTGATGAACATGGGCCGCGAAAACCCCAACACCAACGAACGCTTCTCAATGAGCGTATTCGCCCTCAACACATGCCAGGAAGCAAATGGCGTAAGCTGGCTCCATGGTGAAGTGTCCAAGAAAATGTTCGCCGGCATCTGGAAAGGATATTCTTGGGAAGAAAGCCACGTAAGCTACGTCACCAACGGCGTGCACATGCCCACCTGGGCAGCTTCCGAATGGAAAGAATTCTACATGCAGAAACTCGGTGCAAAGGTATTCGAAGACCAGAGCAACCCCGAAGCATGGAAAGGCATTTTCTCCGTTTCCGATGAAGAAATCTGGAACATGCGCGTACAGCTCAAGAACAAGTTCATCAACTTCGTCCGTCGCGACTTCAAGGAAAAATGGCTCGCCAACCAAGGTGATCCATCCGCAGTGATGAACATCGTCGACAAAATCAATCCCAACGCTCTCATCATAGGCTTCGCACGCCGCTTCGCCACCTACAAGCGCGCACACCTGCTGTTCACCGACCTCGACCGTCTGGCACGCATCGTCAACAACGAGCAGTTCCCCGTGCAGTTCGTATTCTCCGGAAAGGCACACCCCGCCGACGGCGCCGGTCAGGGACTCATCAAACGGATTATCGAGATCTCCCGCATGCCACAGTTCCTCGGCAAGATCATCTTCCTTGAGGATTACAACATGATTGTGGCCAAACGCCTCGTAACAGGCGTCGACATCTGGCTCAACACCCCCACCCGTCCCCTCGAAGCATCAGGTACATCAGGCGAGAAAGCCGAGATGAACGGCGTCCTCAACTTCTCTGTGCTCGACGGATGGTGGTACGAAGGCTACCGCTTCAACGAAAAAGCAGGATGGGCACTCACCGACAAGCGCACCTACACCGACCAGGCGCAGCAGGATAAACTCGACGCAGCCACCATCTACTCGATGCTTGAAAACGAGATCATCCCCCTCTACTTCAAGAAAAACTCCGCCGGCTATTCCCCCGAATGGATACAATACATCAAAGGCTCGATCGGCGACATTGCGCCCCACTTCACCATGAAGCGTATGATCGACGACTACATCTCCCGCTTCTACAACAAAGAAGCCGCGCGTCTGCGCCGTCTGGTAGCCGACGACTGCTCTCTTGCCAAGAACATCGTGGCTTGGAAAGAACGGGTAGCCGCCGCCTGGGATGGTATTAAAGTATTCGATATCCGCCACTCAGGCGAACTCCAGTCCTCGATCACTGGCGAACCGTTCCGCGTCGAAATCATCATCGACACCAATGGCATCGGCCGCGACCTCGGTGTAGAACTCGTTGTATACCGTCAGGAAGACGGAAACGAACACCTCTGGATGACCTCCGAATTCAAGGTAGTCAAGGAAGAAGGCAACGTTCTCACCTACGAACTGTCGGCCAAGCTCAAAGATCCCGGAGTATTCCGCTACGGATTCCGCATCTTCCCGAAGAACGCCGAACTCCCCCACCGTCAGGACTTCGCATTCACACGCTGGATCTAAGAACACACTCCGTAAACGGAAAAACATATCCCACAGGGGCGACCGAATTTATTTTGGTCGCCCCTGTTTCAGTAGAGATGAATATTTTTCGCTAAATTTGCAAATAAAGATCAAGCATCCGACAATGGGAATTTTTCAATTCAAGGACTTTACTGTCGACGACAGCCGATGCGGGCAGAAAATCTGTTCCGATGCCGTCATCCTCGGCGCATGGGCATTCACGGCCGGCGACAGCCGGCGGATCCATTCGGTGCTCGACATCGGGTGCGGTTCCGGTGTCCTCTCCCTGCTTGCGGCCAAAGCCTGCCCGGCAGCGGAAGTGACAGCACTGGAAATAGCCACCGACGCAGCCGCCGACGCACGCGACAACTTCAATTCCTCCCCGTGGCCGGATCGCCTGAACGTCGTCGAAGGCCATTTCGCCGATTTCCGGCCGACAGCCGCCGTCGACATGATCATAAGCAATCCGCCATTCTTCAGCACAGGCGAAATTTCGCCCGACAGTTCCCGCGCATCCGCTCGCCACGAAGCAAGCCTCACCTATCCCGGTCTTTTCCGTTATGCGCGTTCTGTGCTGAAATCCGACGGTCGCCTTTGTTTCATCTCACCCGCCGACCGCTACTCCGGGCTGCTTTTCGACTGCGAGCTGGCAGGACTCAAGCTGCGTCGGCTCTGCCGGCTGCACACCACTCCCCGTCGACCCGCCTCAAGGCTGCTGTGGGACGTCAGCCCGACCGACGGTCCATTATCCGACACACAGCTGAACATCCGCGACAGCTCGGGAACTTATACCGACGGCTATATTGCCCTTGTGGGAGAACTCTACCATCATCTCTAACATGATAATCGACAATCTAAAATGATAAAAAAATCAGATCTGGCCCTTACACCGGGCATGCGACTGACACTCCTGCTGTGCATCTTCATAGTATGCTACATAATATCCGTCCTGTGCGTGCAGCTGACAATGCACCTGTGCGGCACCGACATCGCGGCAGCCATGCGCATAGGTGCCGTAATCCAGGACGTAGTCAGCTTCATCATTCCGGCAATCGCCACCACTATGATAATAACGCGCAAGCCGGCAGAACTGTTATGCCTCTCGCGTGGCAACTCATCTGCGGCAGCCTACATCTATATCCCTCTGATATTGCTGGTTTCAATTCCCGCACAGGAAGCAGTCATATACTGGAACGAACACATCACGCTGCCTGAAAGCATGGACGCGCTCGCCGCTTCGCTCCGGGCCATGGAAGAAGCATCGGCAAAAGCGATGCAGAGCATACTCTCCGACACTTCCGTTCCCGCATTGATCATCAACATACTTATAATAGGCATTGCCGCCGGATTCTCGGAAGAACTTCTGTTCCGCGGCGCATTCCAGCGCCTTCTGACTACGGGAGGCGTCAACCCGCACATAGCCGTATGGACGGTAGCGGCCGTATTCAGCGCCCTCCACATGCAATTCTTCGGATTTGTTCCGCGTATGCTCCTCGGCGCATGGTTCGGATACATCCTGCTCTGGTCAGGCAGTATATGGATGCCTATGTTCGCCCATGCGCTGAACAACACCTTGTTCATCGTCACCTCATGGTACCGCCTCCGCACAAATCCCGATCTGGGCTTCTCCGATGAGGCCACCCTCATGCCAGCCATCGACATTTTCGCAAGCGTACTTCTGACGGCATTCGCCATAGCCGCCATGAGCAGATACCTGGCAAAACGCAAGAACAAAACTTCCGCTACAAACAGTTTATAAAAACAGCCGCCTGATGCAAACCATCATCATAATACTCGCCGCCGCCCTCGCCGCCGTCACAGTACTCTATATATTCTGCCGGAAAGAGAACTCCCGGCTGACAGCCCTCTCCGCCTCGAACGCGGAACAGCTCAGACAACTTCAGGCCGAAGCTCAGGCAGCACAACTCGAAGCCGCACGACTGTCGGCATCGGCAGGCAGTTCCGAAACCGAATGCAGTCGTTTGCGCGACGAACTCGCAGCCTCACGCTCACAAGCCGCACAGTCGGCCTCAGAAGCCAAAGAAGCACATGCCGAAAACGCACGTGCACAAGAACGCCTCGGACTCCTATCCAAAGAGATGGCACGACTCAATTCCGAAGCGGAAGAACGCTTCCGCGCTCTGGCCAACGAAGTCCTGCTACAGAATTCAAAAGCCCTGACCGAACGCTCACGCTCAGGACTGGCCGAAGTGCTGGAACCGATGAAAGAAAATCTCGAACAGTTCAAAGCCACCTTCATCGAACGCTACGACCGCGAGGCACGCGACCGCTTCTCCCTCTCCGACCGAATACGCGAACTTGTCGAACTAAACCACAGCATCGGACTTGAAACGCGTAAACTCACAAACGCCCTAAAAGGAAACGCCAAAGTACAGGGCGACTGGGGGGAAATGATACTCGACAACATCCTCGAACGCTCAGGATTCCGCCGCGGACTCGATTACCAGGTGCAGGAAACCGTAGCCACCGACGAAGGCTCGCGTCTGCGACCCGACGTAGTGATCAACTACACCGAAGGACGGAAAATAATAATCGACTCCAAAGTTTCAATACAGTCGTACCTCGGCATGCTCGACGCCACCGACGACGACCGCCGCCAGACACTTGCCAAAGCGCACGTAGCCTCTGTAAAGAAACACATAACCGAACTGCGCAACAAATCCTACCAGGATTTCGTAGGCTCCGACCGCGTCGACTTCGTGCTGATGTTTATCCCCCATGAAGGAGCATACCTAGCCGCAATGAACCTCGACGATTCCCTGTGGCAGACCGCATTCGACAGCCACGTGCTGATAATCTCCCCCACCCATCTTATGTCGGTCGTGCGCCTGGTCGAACAGATGTGGCGCCACGACAAGCAGAACCGCAATACCATAGAGATAGCCCGACAGGCCGGACTGATGCTCGACAAGTTCCGCGGATTCATCGACGACATGGAGCGCCTCGACCGCTCCATAACCGGGGCACGCGACGCCTGGAACGGAGCATTCAACAAACTCTCATCCGGAACAGGCAACCTTGTCAGCCGCGCCGAACGCCTGCGCACCCTCGGAGCGAAAGCCTCAAAAGAACTCCCCGAACGCTGGAAAACCGAAACCGGCGACGATGCAACAAACATCGCCGCCGGATCCGATGAGATGCAACACGCTGCTACCTGAAGTCTTTCAGCCTTTCCTGCAGCCTCTTGCGAGCAAAGAAAATACGGCTCTTCACCGTGCCTAAAGGCAAGCCCGTGCGTTTGGCGATCTCGGCATACTTATAGCCGGCAAGATGCAGCGAAAACGGAACCTTGAATTCGTCAGAAAACGAATTTATCACCGCCGTGATCTCGTGGACGGTCACAGAACCCTCAGGCGTTTCAAAACTCGTCTGTCCCGAAAGATTGATCTGGTAAAGATCCTCGCTGCGGTCCACCACCGTAGCCGTACGGGCCATGCGCCGGTAGTTATTTATGAAAATGTTGCGCATTATCGTGAACACCCAACCTTTGAAATTGACATTATCGACGTATTTATCTTCGTTATCAAGTACTTTGAGTGTCGTATCCTGAAGCAGGTCGTAAGCGTCGTCGCGGTTCGACGTCAGCGTATACGCGAAATTCAGTAGATTTGTCTGTATTGCAACCAGTTTGGTGCGGATTGTGTCTGTTCCCATAAATTCGTAGTATTAGGCGTTTTGAGTTATAACACCCCCACAAGGCGATACGTTGAGCCTTTTAGCTTATTTTTAGTGTATTTACCTTTTGAGCACCTTAGTTAAACAGCCCTCTGCCATCTCAATCTCTAATATTTTAATGTTAATCTTAGTTAATGCTATTGCACGGTATTACCAAAAGCTCTACCTTTGCACACGTAAAACATCGCGGGGTGGAGCAGTGGTAGCTCGTTGGGCTCATAACCCAAAGGTCGCAGGTTCGAGCCCTGCCCCCGCCACAGAGGATGAAAAGCCGCACGATACTTATCGCGCGGCTTTTTCTTTTGCATCGCCACACCATCATGTCAGAACGCACATCAGTACATACAAAACAGTCATCGCCCGCCGAACTTGGCAGCCGCCCCATCGGCCGCCTGCTGATGCAGTACTCCCTGCCGGCAATCATAGCGAGCCTCGCCACTTCACTCTATAACATAGTCGACAGCATATTCATAGGCCGTGGCGTAGGCGCCATGGCAATAGCCGGTCTTGCGATAACATTCCCGCTTATGAATCTTATAGTGGCATTCTGCGTGCTGATAGCGGTCGGAGGCGCCACCGTATCGTCAATTTTCCTCGGGCAGAAAAACATAGGAAAAGCCACGGATGTGGTCAACAACGTAATCCTGTTCTGCCTCGTCCACGCCATTGTCATAGGCAGCATAACCCTTATATGGCTCGACCCTATCCTTTATTTTTTCGGAGCAACGGATGAAACCATAATCCATGCACGCGAATTCATGCGGGTGATCGCTCTGGGAACCCCCGTGTCCTATGTATTCATCGGTCTGAATAACCTTATGCGCGCCACCGGCTACCCGCGCAAAGCAATGATCTCAGCCTTGCTGTCGGTGGCCGTCAACGTCGTGGCCGCCCCTCTGTTTATCTTCGTGTTCGGCTGGGGAATTGCAGGAGCCGCATGGGCCACAATCCTCGGACAGTTCAGTGCCTTTATATGGGTTCTCGCCCATTTCCTGTCGAAAAAAAGCTTTGTCCATTTCGACCCGCACCGCAGTTTCTGTTCCGTTTCATTGCTGAAACGTATGTACTCCATCGGCATGTCGCCTTTCCTTATGAACTGCTGCGCATGTCTTGTTGTGGTGTTCATCAACAAAGCCCTGCTCGAGTCCGCAGGCGAATATGGCAACCTCGCCGTAGGAGCCTACGGCATAGTGAATCGTACGACGATGTTCTTTGTCATGATCGTATTCGGCGTGACACAAGGCATGCAACCCATCCTCGGCTATAACTATGGCGCCGGCGACTGGACACGCGTAAGCGCCACGCTACGACGCGGAATAATCATAGGAACCGCAATCTCCGCCGTCGGCTGCGCGCTGACAGAACTTATGCCGGATCTGATAAGCCGTCTGTTCACCGTCGATAACACGATGGTCGACATTGCCCGCCGCGGCTTCCGCATCTATTTCATATTCTTCCCCGTTGTAGGCGGGCAGATCGTGATACAGAACTATTTCCAGTCGATCGGCAAGCCAAGATTGTCGATTTTCCTGTCGCTTACCCGTCAGCTGATCTTCCTGCTGCCTCTGTTGTGGCTGCTTTCGAGCCGCTACGGAGTCGACGGCGTATGGGGCTCAATGGCCGCCAGCGACTTGCTCTCCGCACTCCTGGCATGCGCCACAGTTCTGGTAATGAACCGCAAGATACAAAAGCAAATACAATTCCCCGCAAAACTCAATGCTAAGTCAAATTGAAATACGGGTCACACCCGACGTGGCCGCAAATCCCGACCGCCTGCGGGTGGCTGCCTCGACCGCTTCCGGCACCGACGTCAACCGAATTCTCCGCACCGATATCATCCGCCGTTCGATCGACGCACGGCAGAGGCGGGTCATGGTCAACCTGAGTCTGCGACTGCACATCGACAGCATAGACGAAGAAGCCTGCAAAGTCGAGCCTATAGAATATCCCGACGTAAGCCGCTCGCCCCATTCAGTCATAATAGTCGGAGCCGGTCCTGCCGGACTTTTCGCGGCACTCGAGCTTATAGAACTCGGCATCAAACCCATAATACTCGAACGCGGCAAAGACGTCGACAGCCGGCGACGCGACATGGTAGCCATATCCCGCGAAGGCACAGTCAACCCCGACTCCAATTATTGCTTCGGTGAAGGAGGCGCGGGAGCCTACTCCGACGGCAAACTCTACACCCGCAGCAAAAAACGCGGTCCTGTCGACAAAGTACTCAAGATATTCCACCTCCACGGCGCTCAGCGCGAGATACTTGTCGACGCCCATCCCCATATAGGCACCGACCGGCTGCCTAAAGTCATAAAAGCCATGCGGGAAACGATAATCGCGGCAGGCGGCGAAGTGCATTTCTCCACCCGTGTGACTATGCTCGGACTGAATCGTGATACAGGAAGCGTCGATGGCGCGATCTGCGCCGACGGAAGCCGCTACAACGGTCCCGTGATACTGGCCACAGGACATTCGGCACGCGATGTCTACCGTATGCTTCACGGCCTCGGCATAGAGCTTCAGGCAAAAGGTATAGCCGTAGGCGTACGCCTCGAACACCCGCAGGAGCTGATCGACAGACTCCAGTACCACAGCCCGCAGGGACGCGGCAAATACCTTCCCGCAGCCGAATATTCGATGCTTACACGCGTCGACGACCGTGCCGTATATTCATTCTGCATGTGTCCGGGCGGTTACATCATTCCGTCGGCAAGCGCCCCGGGACAGCTTGTGGTCAACGGCATGTCGCCCGCCAACCGCGGCACACGCTGGGCCAACTCAGGCATGGTGGTGGAAATCCTACCCGAAGACGTAAGCCATCTCGACAGCCACGGCGAACTGAAAATGATGAAATTCCAGGAAGAAATCGAACATGCTTTCTTCGAGGCCGCCGGCAAAAGCCAGCAGGCTCCGGCCCAGCGCATGGACGACTTCGTGGCCGGCCGCGACAGTGCCGACCTCCCGCGCACCTCGTACGCTCCCGGAGTCCTCCCCGCCCGCATTGACCGTCTGCTGCCCTCCTTTGTCGCCGACCGCCTCCGCAAGGGCTTTGCCGAATTCGGCCGCAAGCAACGAGGCTTCCTCTGCCACGACGCCGTGCTGATAGGCGACGAAACGCGCACATCATCGCCCGTACGCATTCCCCGCGACCCTGCATCGCTGCTACACATATCCACCCCCGGGCTCTTTCCTTGCGGCGAAGGCGCCGGATATGCCGGAGGAATCGTTTCAGCGGCAGTCGACGGTATGCGTTGCGCACGCGCCGCGGCTGAAGCACTCGGCGCAATCACTTGCTTATCAAAGCAATAACAATCACACCAACAAAAAGCTGCCGAAAAATTTGGTGAAATAAAAAATACTTTCTAACTTTGCATCCGCAAACGGCGGGATAGCTCAGTTGGTTAGAGCGTCGGATTCATAACCCGGAGGTCACGAGTTCAATTCTCGTTCCCGCTACTGAAAAAGTCATGGAATAGAAATTCCGTGGCTTTTTTTATTTTTCATATATAATATGAAAGCATCGCATTTTTAATAAAGATTTTTTTCTTTAATCAAAAATTAGTAATACCTTTGCGAATGTACTAACCAACGATACAATCGAAGTAAAGTTTATTAATTATGGAACAACGCAAATTGAAAATTCGCGACCTGACCCTCCGCGACGGTCAGCAGTCATTGTTCGCCACCCGCTTGAGCCAGGCCGAAATCGACAAGCTCCTGCCCTACTACGAAAACGCCGGCTTCTACATCATGGAAGTGTGGGGCGGCGCAGTGCCCGACTCCGTCATGCGTTACCTCGACGAATCACCGTGGAACCGCCTGCGCAGTGTGTCCGAAGCCATGAAAGGCAAATCACTGCTTTCCGCCCTATCGCGCGGCCGCAACCTTTTCGGTTATGTACCCTACCCCGACTATGTCCTCGAAGGATTCTATAAGGAAGCTATCGCCAACGGTCTTAACGTTATGCGTATCTTCGACGCACTGAACGACATCGACAACGTAAAGGAATCGATACGCCTTATAAACTCTCTGGGCGGAATCGCCGACGGAGCCGTATGCTATACAGTCGATCCCAAGACCGAAGCACCCGCACCCAAAGGCTTTTTCAGCCGACTCTTCGGCAAAAAAGAAGCCGAACCTGAAAAGATCTTCACCGACGAATACTTCGTCAACAAAGCCAAGGAAATGGAAGCCCTCGGCGCAAAGATCATCACCCTGAAGGATATGGCAGGCCTTGTCAACCCGCTGCGCGCCGCCTCCATCATAGGCAAACTCAAAGCCGCGGTAAAAGTTCCCGTGGACTTCCATACCCACTGCACACCCGGCTATGGCCTTGCGTCGAGCGTAATGGCAATCATCAACGGCGTCGACATCCTCGACACCAACATCTGGTGGTTCGGAGGAGGCTCGGCCGCACCCGCAATCGAACTCGTCTACCTCTTCTGCCAAAAGCTCGGCGTTGAAATAGAAGCCGACATGAAAGCCGTAGGCGAAATCCGCCGCCAGCTCCGCAGCGCCCGCGAAAGCCTCAAAGCATTCGACCTCGGCAAGATGCCTCGCGAATTCGACCCGCTGACCGACAAACTGCCCGCCGAAATCGAAGCACAGCTCGACCGTGCAGTCGCAGCAGCCAAGGCATCCGACGAGGAAACCCTTCTGGACGCCTGCCACCGCATCGAAGAATACTTCGGATTCCCCAAGCCCAACGAAATCGTCAAGAACGCCGAAGTACCCGGCGGCATGTACTCCAACATGGTGGCCCAGCTCAAAGCCCTGCAGGCCGAGGATCTGCTCGAAGACGCTATGAAACTGATACCCATGGTGCGCCGCGACGCCGGTCTGGTTCCTCTTGTCACCCCGACCAGCCAGATCGTAGGCTCTCAAGCTGTCAGCGTGGCTCTCGACCGCAAGAAAGGCAATCCCGACTACTCAAACCCCTCCAACCAGTTTATCTCTCTGGTAAAAGGTGAATACGGCCACACTCCCGTAGCTATAGAACCCGCTTTCCGCGAAAAAATCACAGGAAGCCCTGTCGAGAAGCCTTACGATGTAAGCAGCTACAAACGTCCGGAAAACCCCGTACTGCCTGAATACGGCAACGTCAAACTCACCGCAAACCGCGAGGAAGAACTGTTGCTCGAACTTCTGCCGACCGTAGCCAACACATTCCTGCGCAAACGCCGTGCCGAGGAATTCGCAGCCACACAGGCCGCCGCGCCCAAAGCCGAAGTTGCCGCCGAAGCAGCTGCTACCGACAACGAGCCGATCACAGGCCCGACACTGCGTGCTCCCATGGGCGGACGTATCATCTCCGTAGCCGTGAAGCCCGGACAGGCTGTGAAGAAAGGCGATCTGCTTCTGGTCTACGAGGCCATGAAGATGGAAAACGACGTCAACTCCGACAAGGAAGCCACCGTAAAACGCGTATTCGTCAAACCTGACGAGGTAGTAGGTACCGACGCAGTCCTTATCGAATTCGAATAAGCACACTTGCCGCTCCGGCGGTCACAAGACTACAGACAAAAGCCGAGGCCGACAGCCATAACAGACTGCCGGCCTCGGCTTTTTTATTTTTACGTTACAACTGACAAATTGGCATATCGGGGCACAGACATCTGTATTTAAAGACATTACACAATAAAAACGCACAAACCGAAATTGTTAAATAATCACCGCTTGCTAAAATGCCGTCGGACGGGTCGTGACAGATGCTATATTTGCAATATAAATATCAATCCTTTATACAAAAGCACTATGAAAACCGAACGCCCGCTTTCGCTCAACATCAACAGCAATTTTCTGGACTCCGAACCTGCCATGCGTCTTATGGAAATCGGACGCACAGACCTATTTTTTATCTACATGGTCCTGATGACCCACATACGCCGCCGTGGCTGCTATGTGGAACTCGACGAAGCGTTCATCGACGCGCTCCACCTCTACACAGGCCGCAAGCACGACGCGCTCAGGAAAAACATCCATCAACTTGTCGATGCAGGCTTCTTTGACAAAGAGATGTACCTGAACCACAACATTCTCACCACCCGCAATCTGCAGATGGGATATCGCCGCCGCAAGAATGCCATGCCCATACCAGAACAATACCGTATCGTCACTGCTACCGAGCGCCGTCGCGAAGAACGTGCGGAACGCCGCCGTGAAAAGGCCATAAGAAAAGAAGAAGCGGCGACAGAAAAAAATCAGGATAAAGAATCAAGCACTGACACGCCAACCATTTTGGCACAGAATTTGTTAAAGTTTAAAAGCAAAACAAAAACTCATTACTTATCCCATGAACTTCAACAATTTCACCATCAAGTCGCAGGAGGCAATTCAGAAAGCTGTTGAAATCACACGCTCGAGTGGCGCACAAGCCATTGAGC
Organism: uncultured Muribaculaceae bacterium; assembly: GCA_910587235.1. Taxonomy (GTDB): domain Bacteria; phylum Bacteroidota; class Bacteroidia; order Bacteroidales; family Muribaculaceae; genus CAG-873. Next base: position 108,843 of record CAJUKD010000003.1, on the reverse strand, counting down.
CTGTCCACATCCTCAAAGGCGTTTTCGAAGAAGGCGAATCTGTCGTCAAATTCATCTTCCAAAAAACAGGCGCCAACATAACGGGGGTGATGAACAAAATCGACGAAGAGATTTCCGCCCAGCCGAAAGTTTCCGGCGGCGAACCATATCTGAGCCGTACGTCCAACGACGTTCTGCAGAAAGCCCTCGACGTGGCCGGCAAACAGGGCGACGAATACGTCACTCTCGAAGCTATCCTTGTAGCGCTGTTCGACATAAAATCATCGGCATCCACTATCCTTAAGGACGCCGGACTCAGCGAGAAAGAGCTGAAAGCGGCCATCGACGAACTGCGCAAAGGCAAAAAGGCCACCGACCAGAGCGCCGAAGAAACCTACAATGCTCTTTCAAAATATGCCATAAACCTAAACGAACGCGCCCGACAAGGCAAACTCGACCCGGTCATAGGCCGCGACGAGGAAATACGCCGCGTGCTCCAGATCCTTAGCCGACGCACCAAGAACAATCCCATGCTAATAGGCGAACCGGGTACCGGCAAAACTGCCATCGCCGAAGGACTCGCACACCGCATCGTACGCGGCGACGTGCCCGAAAACCTGCGCAGCAAGCAGATCTATTCGCTCGACATGGGCGCACTCGTCGCCGGCGCCAAATACAAAGGCGAATTCGAGGAAAGACTGAAAGCCATCGTGAACGAAGTGACACAGGCCGACGGCGAAATAATACTCTTTATCGACGAAATCCACACCCTTGTAGGCGCGGGTAAAGGAGAAGGCGCCATGGACGCCGCCAACATTCTCAAGCCTGCCCTCGCCCGCGGCGAACTGCGCAGCATAGGCGCTACAACACTTGACGAGTACCAGAAATACTTCGAGAAGGACAAGGCGCTCGAACGCCGATTCCAGAAAGTGATGGTCAACGAACCGGACGAAACAAGTGCCATAGCGATTCTGCGCGGACTGAAAGAACGCTACGAAAACCATCACAAAGTGCGTATCCGCGACGAAGCGATTATCGCCGCCGTACAGCTGTCGGAGCGCTACATCACCGACCGTTTCCTTCCCGACAAGGCCATCGACCTTATCGACGAGGCTGCATCGAAGCTGAAACTGGAAATCGACTCGGTGCCGCAGGCTCTCGACGACATAACCCGGCGCATAGCCCAGAAAGAAATCGAACGCGAGGCCATCAAGCGCGAGGGCGACAAAGAGAAAGTGCGCGACATCGAACACGAGATAGCATCGCTGCGCGAGGAAGAAAAAGAATATTCCGCCAAATGGAAAGCCGAACGCGACCTTATAAGCCGCATACAACAGAATAAAATCGACATCGAGCAGCTCGGTTTCGAAGCCGAACGCGCCGAACGCGAAGGCGATTATGCACGTGTGGCCGAAATACGCTACTCCAAAATCCAGGACAAAGAAAAAGAGAACGCCACCATACAGGAACAGTTGCGCATGATGCAGGGCGACCGCGCGCTTATCAAGGAAGAAGTCGATGCCGAGGACATAGCGGATGTGGTTTCCCGCTGGACGGGTATTCCCGTAAGCAAAATGGTGCAGACCGAAAAAGAAAAACTGCTTCATCTTGAGGAAGAACTGCATTCGCGTGTTGTAGGCCAGAACGAAGCCATCAGCGCCATATCCGATGCCGTACGCCGCAGCCGCGCCGGCCTGAACGACCCCAAACGTCCCATCGGCTCGTTCATCTTCCTCGGCACTACCGGTGTCGGAAAAACCGAACTTGCCAAGGCTCTTGCCGAATATCTTTTCGACGACGAGAACATGATGACCCGCATCGACATGAGCGAATATCAGGAGAAACATTCGGTGTCGCGTCTTGTCGGAGCGCCTCCGGGATATGTGGGCTACGACGAAGGCGGCCAGCTCACCGAAGCCGTACGCCGCAAGCCCTACTCCGTGGTTCTTTTCGATGAAATCGAGAAAGCGCATCCCGACGTGTTCAACATCCTGCTGCAGGTGCTCGACGACGGACGTCTGACCGACAACAAAGGCCGGAACGTCAACTTCAAGAACACCATAATCATCATGACATCGAACATGGGTTCGCCGCTGATCCGCGACAATTTCGCAGCAATGACGCCTGAGAACAAGGATGAAGTTGTCGAAAAGACCAAGACACAGGTGCTCGACATGCTGAAGCAGACAATACGCCCTGAATTCCTCAACCGAATCGACGAAATCATAATGTTCACGCCGCTCAACCGCAACGAGATCGAGGAAATCGTGGGTCTGCAGATCGAAGGAATACGCAAGATGCTGCACCGCAGCAGCGGCATAGAGCTGTCGGTGACACCGGCGGCCCTGAGCTACCTCGCCGACGAAGGCTTCGACCCCGAATTCGGCGCCCGTCCGGTCAAGCGTGCGATACACCGCCTGGTGCTCAACCAGCTCTCGAAGGACATACTCGCACAGAAAGTAGACCGCACTCATCCGATAGTCATCGACGTCGACCCTCAAGGCGACGGCCTGATTTTCAAGAACTGATTGCCATCGGAGCATAACAAACGGTCCGGCAGGATCGGCGAAACCTGAAATTTCGGTTTTCAGCCACTCCTGCCGGACTTTGTTTTTGGGCTATTGACGGAAAAGAAGTATCTTTGCATTATCGAAGAATCACCTTCAGAATTCATACCGCTTATTCGAAAAACTTCAACAGAAATGAACAGACCTATCAAGCCCATCGGCAGTGCCATAATGGCAATAGCAGCACTCGCATCACCGGCTCTGACAATTAACGCACAGGAAAACATGGACTCACACTACGCCACATGGCCTGTCTACGACGGCAACGACCTTGAACTTCGAGTCGACGGCAACGGCACGCATTTCACAGTGTGGTCGCCTGAAGCCAAAGCCGCCACAGTCTATATATACGATTCGGACCGCAACACTCCCGCCGTCGACTCGCTGACAATGACACGCGGCGACCGCGGAACCTGGCGCGCTACCGCTCCCGGACAACTCTACGGCAAATTCTATACTTTCGCCATAACCGACGGCCGTGGCCGCCGCCTGGCTGAAACTCCCGGTGTATGGGCAAAGGCCGTAGGTACCAACGGACACCGCGCAGCCATCATCGACCTTGCCGGCACCGATCCCGAAGGATGGAGCGAAGACCGCGGACCGGAACTGAAAAGCATCAACGATGCCGTCATCTACGAAATGCACCACCGCGATTTCAGCGTGCATCCGTCGTCGGGCATCGTACACAAGGGAAAATTCCTTGCTCTGACCGAAGAGCAGACACGCTCGCTCGCCGGCGACAAGACAGGCATAGAACATCTGAAAGAGCTTGGGGTGACCCACGTACACATACTCCCGTCCTACGACTATAACTCCGTCGACGAATCCAATCTGCTCTCCAACCAGTATAACTGGGGCTATGACCCTTACAACTACAACGCACCCGAGGGTTCCTACTCCACCGACCCGGCAAATCCTGCCGCCCGCATCACAGAAATGAAAAAAATGGTGCAGGCTCTGCACCGTGCGGGCATAGGCGTGGTGATGGATGTGGTCTACAACCACACCGCCGACAACGACGGCTCCAACTTCTCTCTGACAGCGCCGGGATATTACTACCGCCACCGTCAGGACGGCAGCTACAGCGACGCTTCGGGCTGCGGCAACGAAACAGCCTCCGAACGCCGCCAGATGAGCGATTTCATTGTCAACTCAGTGAAATACTGGGCAAAAGAATACCATATCGACGGCTTCCGCTTCGATCTTATGGCAATTCACGACATTGAAACGATGAACCGCGTGGCCGACGAACTGAAAAAAATCAACCCGTCGATATTCGTCTATGGCGAAGGATGGACCGCCGGCGATTCACCTCTGCCCGCCGACCGCCGTGCCCTGAAAGAGAACGTGGCCAAGATGGACGGCATCGCCGTATTCTCCGATGACATACGCGACGCGATCAAAGGCCACTACAGCAACGCCGCCGACCGAGGTTTCGCAACAGGAAAACCCGGCAACGAGGAAACCGTGAAGATTGGCATCGTGGCGTCGACAGCCCATCCGCAAGTCGACTACTCCAAAGGCAACAATTCAAAATTCGCATACGCGTCGGCTCCGACACAAATAATCAATTATGTGTCGTGCCACGACGACCTGACCCTCACCGACAAGCTTGCCGCGTCGATGCCCGGCAGCAGCGAGGCCGACCGCCAGCGCGCCGCACGCCTGGCACAGACGATAGTATTCACATCACAGGGAACGCCGTTCATGTTCGCCGGCGAAGAACTGTTCCGCGACAAGAAAGGCGTGCACAATTCTTACAAAAGCCCGGATTCAATCAATGCAATAGACTGGAGCCTCAAGAACAAAAACCGCGAACAATTCGACTACTACCGCGAACTTATCCGCCTGCGCCGCGAGCATCCGGCATTCCGCCTCAGGACAGCCGATGAAATCGCCCGTCACCTCGTATTCGATAAAATCGAATCACCCAATATCATTTCATATTCACTGAAAGACAATGCCGGAGGCGACAGCTGGAAGGAAATCAAACTTGTGTTCAACGGCTCCGACGCTCCGTTCGCGGCAAGGATTCCCAAAGGCGAATGGACGGTCATAGCGCGCGACGGCAAAATCGACGCCGACGGTCTGGACTCGGTAAAAGGCGGCACAACGATGGTGGCTCCGACATCGGCACTCATTCTTGCCCGCACAAAATGAAATAAAGACAATGGCTAACTTCCTCAACATAGAAAATCTGACAAAAAGCTATGGCGACCGCCTTCTGATGGACGACCTGACATTCGGCGTCGATGAAGGCGACAAAATCGGCATCGTCGCCAAAAACGGTACCGGCAAGAGTACGCTGCTGCGTATGCTTGCCGGCACCGAGGCTGCCGACAGCGGCAAAATCACGTTCCGCAACGGCGTACGCGTAGCATTTCTGGAACAGCTTCCGGAGTTCTCCCCCGGCCTGACGGTGCTGGATGCCGCGCTCGACTCCGACGACGAACTTGCCGTCCTTGTCAGACGCTACGAGGAATCCATTGCAGCCGGCAACGGCGAGGCCACCGCCGAAATAGCCCACGAGATGGACAGCCGTCAGGCATGGGACTATCTCGACCGCATGAAGCAGACTCTCACCATGCTTGGCATAAACGACCTCGGCGCACGCATGGAAAATCTTTCGGGCGGACAGCGCAAACGTGTGGCTCTGGCACGCGTGGTGATCCGTCAGCCCGATTTTCTTATACTCGACGAACCGACGAATCATCTGGACATTGCAATGATCGAGTGGCTGGAAAATTATCTCAGACGCTCGCGCATGACTTTGCTGATGGTTACCCACGACCGTTATTTCCTCGACCGTGTGTGCAACCGTATAATAGAACTGGACAACCGCACGGCATATATCTACGACGGAAATTTCGAATATTACCTGCGCCGCCGTGCCGAACGCATAGAAGCCATGGGCGCCGAACTTGCCCGGGTGCGGAATACTCTTCGCCGCGAGCAGGAATGGATGCGCCGTCAGCCGCAGGCGCGCGCAGGCAAAGCAAAGTTCCGCATCGACAGTTTCTACGACCTTAAGGAACGTTCGCGCATGAACCTCACTGAAAAGAACGTGGAGCTGCGCGCACAGTCGAGTTACATAGGCTCGAAGATTTTCGAGGCCACGGACATCAGCAAGCGTTTCGGCGACAAAGTGATTCTCGACGGTTTCACATATACGTTTGCCCGCGGAGAAAAACTCGGACTCGTAGGCGGGAACGGTGTAGGCAAGTCGACATTCATAAAGATGCTGCAAGGACTTGTCCCGGCTGATTCGGGTGAGTGGAATGTGGGCACAACGGTGCGGTTCGGCTACTACAGCCAGGACGGAATAGCGTTCGACAGTTCAAAAAAGGTGATCGACGCCGTGACAGAAATAGCCGACGAAATTGTGCTCGGCGGCGGAGAACGCATCTCCCCTATCCCTTACCTGCAGCGCTTTCTTTTCAGCGGCGCCGACCAGCAGAAGTATATCCACACCCTCAGCGGCGGCGAGCGCTGCCGCCTTCATCTGGCCGTAGTGCTTATGCAGCAGCCTAATTTCCTCATACTTGACGAACCGACGAACGATCTCGATATAGTCACACTCGGTATTCTTGAAGAATTCCTTACCGAATTCAAGGGTTGCCTTATCGTGATCAGTCATGACCGTTTCTTCATCGATAACACGGTGGACCACATATTCGTGATGCAGGGCAACGGAGTCATAAAGGATTTTCCCGGCACCTACAGCGAGTATCGCCAATGGGCGGACCGTCAGGCCTCGGAAGCTGCCAAGGTTACGGTGTCCGATGCTCCTAAAGCCGAACGCCGCCATGCGGAGCGCCCCGAACGGATGAGCTACAAGGAACGTGTCGAATTTGAAAAGCTTGAGAAAGAAATCGAGGCACTGAGCGCCGAAAAGAAAGAACTTGAAGCTTATTTCAATGCCGGAGGCGGCGATGACATAGCCGAAAAGTCACAGCGTTACAGTGCTGTCGGCGATCTGCTCGATGAAAAGGAACTCCGTTGGCTCGAGCTGTCGGAAAAATCTTAAAGTACGCTCATCAGGCGCCACAAGCACGTTGGTTCCGCCCGCCGCGGCATTGAAGCGCATAAGCGGGGCATCGTCGAGGTGGTCGGTAAGCATATAGCCGATGCGCAGGCCGTGCTCTTCGATGAAACGGCGGACCGCTTGGAGTTTTGCCTCACCTCGGCACTCCTCGCCCATAGTGGCATCGCTGTATTCCGTTGCCACGAAATACTCACCCGGCCATACCCGGCGTACATAAAAACCGGGAGCCGCCGTGGCAAGCAGAATCACGTCGCCGCAAGATTTGCGGAAAGAGATGAAATCCGCGACATCGGGGCGTACCATGTGTTTTATTTTTTTTGAGAATCCGGAAAGCAATGATTCCGGGGTTCCGGCGGCGTCAAGCGCTTTCCGCTTCATGGCCACGTGCGACAGCATTCCGGCTTTACGCATGGCGAGAGCCATGGCGATGCGGAACGCACGCTTCAGGCGCAGTCCGCGCAGATGATACATGAACGCCATGCGCAGATAGATATGCAGCGAATTTCCGGCAATATAGGTGCCATCGAAATCCACCACAGTCAGACCGCCGCTCAAGCATCCATCGCCCATGGAAAACGGACAAGAGTCTTATCGTTGTAAAGATAGAAATCGGGCATCACAAGAGGATCGTCGGTGGTGACTGTTATCACTGCAGAGCGTACTTCCGCTCCGGCCGGCAGAACAGCCTTGAAGGCTTCAAGGACGTGGCTCAGCGTGTAGCCGCTGTCGACAGCATCGTCGACCACAAGAATCTTGCGCGCTCTTTCGGAAGGCCCGAATGGGATGTGGATCTTCGGACGGTCGCCGCCCGATATACGGCGTGCCTTCTTTCTGCCGAGCACGCGAGCCTCGACTATACGCAATGAATTCTGGACGAAGCGCGGAAGATTACGCACAATAGCCGCCACGAATCGTTTCTTACCGGCTGTCGACGGTCTTTGCAGCAATGTACTGCGGTGCCTTATGTCCGTGAACATCTTATTGCCTACAAACATGCCTCCGCTACGGATGGAAACAACCATGTCAGGATAAAAGCCAGACTCGACCACTTTTGCTTCAAGCAGTCGGCAGGCGTCGGTAAAGGCGTCGTTATCAAGTGTCAGTATCTTCCAGCTCACAATTATCTATTGACGGTCATCGTAATTCAGTGCAAATTTAATAATCTTGCGACAAAAAGCACACATCCTTGCCCTAAATATGACAGCAACGCCCCCATTTTGTTCTTCATCCGCGCCGAAGAATCGGCAAGACATCTGCGGCGATAGTGCTTTATCACCTTCCAGCACGACTGTGCCACATCTTTGCGTCCCGCAGCCGAGGCAAGAATAAAGATATTGAAATTGGCACTGAAACGGCGGTCGGCGGCAGCGGGCAAAATGTGCGGAAAATGGCGTCGGACATCATCTTCCATCAGGGCGGTGACATGAAGTACGTCGAGGCGTTTGTCGCTCCACGTATTTATGAAGCTTCCTGGATTGACTCTGTAAAAATAAATTACATCGTTGAATGAAGCAATGTGTCCGGCACGACGCATAAGATGGGGGAATATCTCAAGGTCCTCATAGTACAGGCCTTTGTGGAAACGCAGACTGTCGTCGAAAAGCGAGCAGTCATAGAGCTTGCTACATACCGAAGCCCAGTATTTTTTTTTCTGATAGAAAAATAGTTTCATGGCCTTTTCAAAGCCAATCACATCGTATGCCACCCTATCGGATTCAAAAGGCTTAAATTCTACAGATGTGGCATTAATGGCTTCGGCAGCCACCATCAGTACGCCGCTTGAATCCATAACATCGGACATGCGCCGCAGAGCCTGAGGATGGATGCAGTCGTCTGAGTCAACAAAACAGATGCGGCGCCCGACAGCAGCATCAAGTCCGACGTTACGGGCGTTGGCCTGTCCTTCGTTTTTTTCGAGTTGTATGAACTTTATTCTACTGTCGCCTGAGGCATAGTCCCGACATATCGAGGATGTTTTGTCGGTGGAGGCATCGTCGACAAGAATAAGTTCGAAAGCGGTCAATGTCTGCACAAGAATGCTTTCAATACATTCGGCAAGATATTCCTGTGCATTATATACAGGAACTATTACTGATATCAGCGGCGTTTCCATACGTTTACTATTTCAGATGGTCCGGACTCGTTATTAGCGCGGTCAAGTGCTGTCACGACATAGCATCCGGGAGCTTCTACAGTCCAGTTGCCGGAATATGTTACCGCCACAATAGCTTCGGGACGGCTTATGTCGACTTCGGCAGAAGTGTCGAAACGGTATATCACATGACGGTTGACATCGGTCGATGCTCCGCTTGCCGCGGGTCTGTCCCAGCTTATCTGCGAGCCACCCTCGATGCGCATACCTGAAGGTGCTTCGGGGTCGTGTCCGCATTTGTAGGGAAAGGACGGGGGCAGAGCCTTGACGGCATGGTGGATGCAGGCCAGGGAGTCGGCAACACCACCCACATTACGCGTAATTGAATAGGCAGGCCACCAACATAGCCCTTCGACATTGCCCGAAGCGCGCAACAAGGACATTTTGGAATCCAGTTCTCCGGCTTTTACCGAACGTTCCACATCCTGTCCTATGTATAGCTGGCAACCGTCGGCATTCCGGTTCCACCAGTCTATCAGTGTGCGGTAGGATGCGGCTTTGTGATCGAGTTCCCAATAGAGTTGCGGCGCAATATAGTCGACCCATCCTTCGGATGCCCACAGAAGCACGTCGGCATAGAGCGCATCGAAATTTTCAAGTCCTGATGTTTCGCTTCCGCGCGGATCCGATTTACGGTTGCGCCAGATGCCGAAAGGACTTATGCCGAAACGCACCCATGGCTTGGTGGCGTCGATGGCGTTGTGCACGTCGCGGACAAGGAGGTCGACATTATGTCGGCGCCAGTCGTCGCGTTTCATTTTTTTCCCATAACGGGCATAGGATTTCTTATCGGGAAAATCCACACCTTTTATAGGATACGGATAGAAATAGTCGTCGAAATGAATGCCGTCAACATCGTAACGGCTAACAATATCCTTGACTATAGCGACTATAAAGTCCCTGTTCTCGGGAATTCCCGGATCAAAATAAAGTTTTCCGCCATAGCGGACAAAACGCTCCGGATGTTTGTGATATATATGTCCGGGGGGCAACTGCTGTCCGGCCGCGGAGGTCACTCTGTAAGGGTTAAGCCATGCGTGGAGTTCCATGCCGCGTGCATGACATTCCCCGACCATGAACTCAAGAGGATCCCAATACGGACTCGGAGCCTTGCCGCCGTCGGTAAGAAAACGGCTCCACGGTTCAAGGCGGCTTTCATAGAAAGCATCGGCCTGCGGGCGCACCTGAAAGATAACGGCATTGACACCGGCGAGGCTCAGGCTGTCGAGCTGCCGACACAGATATTTCTTATTGGCTTCGGTGGAATTTGCCTTGTACTGGGGCTGGTATATGGTGTTCATCCATGCGCCACGGAATTCACGCTTGGGGTGCAGAGATGCTGAAAGTGTTCCGTTTATAAATACGGAAGCTACCAGGAGTCCTGTTTGGCAGATAAACGAACGCAGTCTGTTCATTACTTTTTGATTTTTTGCAACGGCATAAAAGTCAATTTATACCGCATGAGTTACAAATTTATGCAATAAATCGTGCAAAACAATAGGCTAACGACACTTTTAACACCTCAAAAAGTATTTAATGGCTGCAAAATGTCTGAAATCGACAAACTGTGAACCAAAAGCGGAACGAATACGTTATCAAAATAAATGCAAAAACTACTGTGCAAAAAATGACAAACTCCTACAAGCATTCAATTCTTATGAAAAAGTTATTCTTTCTTCTTTGCCTTATTCCGGCTTTCGGAACTATGTTTTCGTCGTGCGACGACGATGACAATCTGCCTGACGTGGATTTCGATATAACTATCAGCGGCGGTGTTAAATTTGACGACGGTCTTTACGTTGTGCAAGGCGATGAACTTGTGATCGAGTCGATCAAAGTTATCAACAACGACAAGGGCAAAGATGCCGCCATCGGTACTCCGAGTTTCTACTGGGACGGTTACCTGTTAGGTGTATCACCCGAGCCTCCATATAAATTCGAAATCAGCACGGACGAGAACACTCCCGTAGGCCGCCACATTCTTGAAATCGCCTGCCAGGTATTCGCAGTCGACAAGTCGATAGCAGACGCAGTCATAGCCTACCGCGTGAATGTGATAGCTTCGGCGGATGATATGCCTGAAGTAGGTACAAGCACTTTCAGGGCTGAACCCAAGCTGAACAAGAAATAATCCCCCGGAAATATATACAGACACCGAATTAGCGACCGGCAATTCCATTTTGATTTGCCGGTCGCTAATATTATATTCCTGATATCAGTTAATTTGTGTACCTTCGCATTATAAATTCACCTAATCCAATATAGGCCATGAAAAAAGTGCAAATCAATCTGTCTCTCCTTGCATGTATTACAGCTTTCATCTCAATTCCTACGGGTTGCGGTAATACGAACACAAACAAGAACGCCGAAGTGAAAAATATGGTATGGAACGTCGCCACATACGAGGTTGTGCCATTGGATTCCATTACACTTGAAATCCCCGACGCAGAAACATATAATGATGTTCTTCCTTTACGCTACAGCTACACACAGGACGAGTCGGCCAAGGTCAGCGATATTCTGTTGCAAAATGATTCAATTCTTTCAACACAAGGTTATAGCTATCAATGGGTAAACTATGGTGACCCTGGAAAAATGGATCTGGTTATCATAGCTTCCACACCTTTGCTGGAACAGGATGTTGAAATTACGGAGGTCAATAAATTACCGAAATCCGGGGACATTTATCAAGTCGCTTTCAGATTTAACGACAGGTCGCTTTGGGAGAAAATAACGACAGCAAATATCGGTAAAAGAATTGCCATCTGCGTAAATGGTACGGTTCTCAGTGCTCCTCAAGTCAATTCTCCGATAACACAAGGGGCTTGTTCCGTAACAGTGCCGGCAGATAAAGTGCCGGAGTTGCTGCCTAACGTAGACTTGTCTGTTTTGGAGAAATAAATATATATATTATGGGGTTATTAACCGCCATAATCTATAATAGCCTGTAAATAAATACATCAAGAGCCATCTACTACGCGGGGGCGGTGCTACGGGATGCATCCTGTTTACGTTTTTTTGGGATGGTTTAAGTGTCTTTTAACGGCGATAAGGCTTAACTTTGCGAAAAAAGAATCAATGATGAAAAAGAGCTTTTCGCTTTTGCTGCTCGGCACAGTCCTCTGTGCTTCGGCTTCCGTTTCCTTGTCCGGCACGCCAACGTCGGTTGCCGAAGATGAAGAGGATCCTTATTTTCTGCTCACTGCCGAGGCGGACAGCGCTTTCTCCAGAGGGGATTACGAAGAGGCCGGCGCAAGGCTTATCGACGCCATGTCGGTGCGTCCCAACCACCCGTCGAATGCCCTGCTTATGTCGAATCTCGGAATGGCATATCATTCTCTCGGACGCGATTCGCTTGCTTTAAGCATCCTCGACGAGGCTCTTCGCCGCTATCCTGCAATGACCACGATACGCGGTAATCGGGCGCTTGTTCTGCTGGGTATGGGACGCGACCGCGAGGCATACGATGATTTCAGCCGTGTGCTCAGTGTAGATTCGCTGAATGCGGACGCACGTTTCTACCACGGGATGATAGCTCTCTACGACGGCAAGGCAGATGTGGCGGAGGCTGATTTCACGGTGCTGAAAAACTGTGCACCGTCAGGCGGCGATACGGCGGCGGCTCTTGCAGCTTTGTACTCGCTTACAGGTCGCGACCGCGAGGCTATTCCATATTTTGAGAAGCTTGTTTCTTCTGAAAACTCAGCTGCCGAATATTATGCGGGGCTTGCCGGATGCCATCTGGCTCTCGGCAATCTGAGCGAGGCTTCGACTGTGATAGCCGACGGGATGAAGAAGTATCCCGACGATGCCGAACTGTTCTACTACCGGGCATGGCTCAACCGCGACCGTTACCGCATGGACGATGCGCATGCCGACGCCCGACGGGCTGTGGAACTGGGAGCATCGGCAGTGAAGGTAAAGGGGCTTTTCGCCAAGAAATCAACGGGGAAGTAGTTCGAAATTATCGACGTATATTTCGGTAATGCTGCGTTTTATGGCATTGTTGTCCTCCCAGTAGCGTGTACGTATTTTCCCTTCGACGAGCAATCGGGCGCCTTTGCGGATGTAGCGTTCGGCCATCTCGGCCGAACGTCCCCACATGACGATATTGTGCCATTCGGTGATCTCGGGGCTGTCGGAGCCTGCGACCCGCTCCGATGTGGCAAGAGGGAATTCGGCAACCTGACGCGAATCGACAAAGCGTATCTTCGGGTCGCGTCCCACATTTCCAAGTAGAATAACCTTGTTCATAAGCCTGCTTAATCTTTTATCCTGAGTTGCCAGAATGCCACGGCGGCAGCGGCGGCGACGTTCAGCGAATCGACCCCGTGTGCCATCGGGATACGCACAACGTAGTCGGCTTCGGCAATCGCATCGCGAGAGAGGCCGTCGCCTTCGGTACCCATTATTACAGCAAGGCGTTCTTCGGCACATAGGGCGGGGTCGTCGAGCGACACGGAGTCGTCGGTCAATGCCATGGCGGCAGTTCTGAATCCAAACTGATGCAATAATGAGGGTGATCCGGGCAACCATGTCCACGGCACAAGAAAAACGGACCCCATCGACACGCGGACTGAACGACGGTTGAGAGGGTCGCACGAAGTAGTGGTCAGCAACACGGCGTCGATTCCCAGTGCTGCTGCCGAGCGGAAGATGGCTCCGATGTTGGTGGTGTCGGTCACTCCGTCGATCACCACTACCCTGCGGGCGTCGCGACAAAGTTCTGATACGTCGGGCATATGCGGACGACGCATTGCACAGAGCACACCGCGGGTGAGCGTGTAGCCTGTCAGTCCGGCAAGGAGGTCGCGCGAACCGGTGTAGACAGGCATGTCCGGACAACGGGCTATTATGTCGGCGGCATCGCCGTTTATATGACGCTTCTCGCAGAGCAGGGCCAATGGTTCACATCCGGCGTCGAGCGCCACACGTATCACCTTCGGGCTTTCGGCGATGAACATGGCGTCGGCAGGCGAAAGACGATTGCGGAGCTGCGCTTCGGTCAACGAGGCGAATATTGCCACGCCGGGATGGTCGAGTGTCGTTATTTCTATTATTGCCATTAGTGCCGTAAAATTAGCTATTATCTCTTATTCTTGCAAATCGGCCGATTTGCAACGTTATTATTTAGAATTACTATCTTGTAATAAAATAATTTGTATCGGGTTTGGCAGTGTCGAAAAAACAGCATATAGTTATACTAACAAAGATGTTAGTCAAATATATTAAATTACAACTTATAGAGCAAATAATCCGAGGCGTGGAGCGGAATTTCGATTTTATAGCAGCAAATCCGCTCTTAGTCCTATTCATTTTCAACGAGCTATATAGCTACCAGAAACAATACAATCAAATGACAAAAGCGGCGGTGGCAGGCGCAAGTCATTGATGTACTTGCATCTGCCACCCCGCTTTTGTTTATGTGTTCTTTATCAATCGCCCATGGTGCGAAGGAGTTCGTCGTTGTCACGCGTACGTTCCATGCGGTCGAGGATGAATTCCATCGATTCGATGGAGTTGCGGTCTGAAAGGAAGCGACGCAGAATCCACATGCGGTTGAGAGTTTCGCTGCTGAGCAGCAGGTCGTCGCGACGGGTGCTGGAGGCCATGATGTCGACAGCGGGGAATATGCGCTTGTTGGAGAGTTTGCGGTCGAGCTGCAGTTCCATGTTGCCTGTTCCCTTGAATTCCTCGAATATGACTTCGTCCATCTTGGAACTTGTTTCGGTAAGTGCTGTCGCTATGATTGTAAGAGAGCCACCGCCTTCGATCTTACGTGCGGCACCGAAGAATCGTTTGGGCTTCTGAAGGGCATTGGCGTCGACACCGCCTGACAGAATTTTTCCGGATGCGGGTTGTGCGGTGTTGTAGGCACGTGCCAGACGGGTAATGGAGTCGAGGAGAATTACGACGTCGTGTCCGCATTCGACCATTCGTTTGGCTTTTTCGAGAACAATTCCTGCAATTTTCACATGTCGGTCGGCAGGTTCGTCGAATGTCGAGGCTATTACTTCGGCGTTGACGCTACGCTGCATGTCGGTCACTTCCTCGGGGCGTTCGTCGATGAGGAGAATCATGATATAGGTTTCGGGGTGATTCTCGGCAATGGCGTTCGCGATATCTTTAAGGAGCAGGGTCTTACCGGTCTTGGGCGGGGCTACGATCAGACCTCGCTGACCTTTGCCTATCGGAGAGAACATGTCGACGACCCGTGTGGACATGGTGCATGAACGGCCTCCGGTGAGGTTGAATTTTTCTTCGGGGAAAAGAGGAGTGAGATGTTCGAACGGCACACGGTCGCGGATGAAATCGAGTGAACGGCCGTTGACGCTCAACACGTCGGAGAGCGGGAAGTATTTGTCGCCTTCGCGCGGCGGACGGACTGTAGCCTCGACTACGTCGCCTGTCTTGAGGCTGAATGCCTTTATCTGCTGTTGGGTAACATATACGTCGTCGGGCGAAGCGAGATAGTTGAAATCGGAAGAACGCAGGAAACCGTGGCCTTCGGGCACAATTTCAAGCACACCTACCGCACGCAGGATTCCGTCGAAATCGTAGCGCGGCATCTGTGGCGGCATCTGCTGCTGTTGCGCTTTGTTCTGTTGGTTCTGAAAGCGGTTCTTCTTATTCTTTTTACCCTGCTGTTGCTGCTGAGGGATTACCTGGCCCGGTTCGGCTATCACGATGGGTGTGGTAGCTGCTGCGATTGCTGCGGCTTTTTCAGCTTCTTCTCTTTCGCGTTCGCTGCGTGGAACAAACTTGCGGCCCACGCTACGGGGGAAGAATGCTCCCAGCGAGCCATCGGCTCCGGGGCGGAAATCGCGTTTCGCCTGAGGTTCCGATGCGCGCCCGGAATCGTCCGCAACGGGTTGCCCTTCGCTATTTTCCTGCTGATTATCCGTTTCTGCGGGACGGTATTCCGCCACTGTCTGCTGCACTTCAGGCAGCGAGTCCGACGATTCGGGTTGCGGCACCGTTTCAGCCTCATTCTTCACGGGAGCGGCAGATGCAGCCACTGCTTCTTCGGGGCGTTTCTTCGGCGGACGACCGCGACGTTTGCGTTCAACAACAACAGGTGCTCCTTCTGCGGGGCTGCTGTCGGGTTTTGTGTCCTGCTGCACCGGGGCGCTTTCGGATGTTGCTTCCTGTGCGACGTTTTTTTCTGGCGCAGGCTGTTCGGCTACGGTTTCCTTTTTCTTGCGGCCGCGTTTTTTCGGCTGCTTATCGGTCTGCGACGTTTCGGCACGTTTTTTCTGTTCGGAAGCGGAAGCAGCCGCACGGTCGATAGCCTGCTGATCGAGGATTCTGTAGATAAGTTCTTCTTTTTTGTCTAAATCAATCTTTTTCAGATTCATACCTTCGGCCACACTTTTGAGGTCGGAATCCGGCATTTCGTTTAGCTCTGAAATGTTGTACATATTTTATAATGTGTGAGGGCAGAAATTTTTCTTCAAAGTCGAGCCTCTGATTCAATGTTGCCACGCATTAATGCGTGGTTACGGCTTAATTGTTTAAAATTTACTGACGGGGATTTTTACTGGTAAAAGAAAACGCCACACGCATCACGGCTCTATGGCCCGGACATACGAGAGGGCTGTCATATAATTGGTTCCGGAGAGAATTTTGCGGGAGAGAGGTCTAATCCTTGTTTTCGATGCAAAATTACAACTCTTCAATCAAAAAAACAATAGTCAGGCAATAAAAGTTTTTTAATCATAAATTTTTGTCAGGCTTGACGATTGTTGTTACTTTTGTAGTATGTTACAATTCAAGGTAGAACCAAGCGAAACACGCAATATGGCCGATCTTGCCCGTGCGGCTATGAAAGGCGGATGTATGTGGCTGCAGCTTAATGCGCCGGAAATGACTGACGATGAGTTAAAAGCCGTCGCCGAAGGACTTATTCCCGAATGCCGGGAACATGGTGTTATCCTGACCATAGAGAACAGGCCTGAACTTGCACGCGAACTGGGCGTGCACGGCGTGTGTCTGCTTGGACGGGATTTTTCAGCGGGAGCCGTACGCGAAAAACTTGGCGCCGAAGCCATTATCGGCGTTGAGGTAGCTACAGTCGCTGCCGCATCGACCATGCAGTCGCTCGACATCGACTATGTGGTTATGCCCCGGGAATTCACCGCGCAACAAAGGACAGCATTCATCAAAGACGCATCGGCACTGGGCCTGACAATTCCGGTCGTCGCCAGCGGCGATTTCACGGCATCGGATGCCCCCGCCCTAAAAGCAGAAGGAGTGTCAGGAGTGCTGACTGGACATTCTATGTCTACGAGCGAAAATCCCGAAGAAGCTGTCGAACGAATGATTGAAGCTCTCCGATAGATTTTTACAAACATCAAGTATGAAATTCATAGGTATAATACCGGCCCGCTACGCTTCGACACGTTTTCCGGGCAAACCACTCGCGATGATAGGCGGCATGACTATGATAGAACGTGTCTACCGCCGCGTGACCGAGGCTCTCGGCGAAGGAAACGCAGCTGTCGCTACCGACGATTCACGCATATATGATGCGGTCGAGGCTTTTGGCGGCCGTGCGGTCATGACTTCGACAGAACACCGCAGCGGCACAGACCGCTGCCGCGAGGCATACAACAGACTGGATTCGGATGCCGACGTGGTGATTAACATACAGGGCGACGAGCCTTTCATAGCCAAATCGCAAATAGAAGCGCTGAAAGCATGTTTTGACGACAAGGATGTGGAAATCGCCACCCTCGCCCGCCCTTTCGACAAATCCAGAGGGTTCGAGGCGCTTTTTGATCCCAATACGCCCAAAGTGGTGATGGACGGAAAGATGAACGCATTGTATTTCTCGCGTTCCATTATCCCGTATGTCCGCGGAGCGGAATGGAAAGAATGGCTCGACAAGACCGTATTCCACACCCATGTCGGACTTTACGGGTACCGTGCGGCAACTCTGGAGAGCATAACGCGTCTTCCCCAGTCGCCGCTTGAACTGGCCGAATCGCTGGAACAGCTCCGATGGCTCCAGGCCGGATATAAGGTCAGAGTCGCGCTCACCGACGAAGCGACCATAGGCATCGATACTCCCGCCGACCTTGAAGCCGCATGCCGTCTGCTTGAGAAAAACAGTTTATGACGATGACCGACAGACGCACTCCACCACCCGTAAAGCCGTTCGAATTCCGCGCACTGCCGCCTGAAGAGGTCACACAGCTTGACAATGGTATGACTGTTCACCTCTACAATGGCGGAGATCAGCCTGTCAGCTCCATGTCGCTACTTTTCCCCGGCGGCACATGCGACTGCGCCAACCCTGTAGTTCCCCAGCTTTTTGCCGCCCTCGCGGCCGAAGGCAGCCGGCACTACAGCGGCGAACAGATTGCCGATATCCTCGATTTCAACGGCACTCGCTTCAACGGCAAATGCCACCAGCATTACACCGGTTTCGAAATGATCACGCTCAACGGCCGCGTCGATGCCGTGCTCCCCATGATAAGCGACATAGTGTGCTGTCAGACTTTCGACGAACGCGCTGTGGAGAACGCGCGTCTTCAGATGAAATCGCGGCTGCTGACGGATATGGCAAAGGTGAGTTATCTGGCCGACAAAGGCCTTTCTGAAATTCTGTGCGGAAAAAACCATCCCGCCGCTTTTTCCCCTACTCCGGCCGGCATAGACGCCACCGACGGAAGTGAACTTTCCGAATTCCACAAACGGCACAACAGCACACAGGGCGCCCACGCATTCATTGCAGGAAAACTCGACGACAGTCTTCGCGCCCATTATCTCGACTTTCTCGAGAACCTGCGGCTCGACGGCGCCGGAATCGTACAAGACTTCAGAGCCTTTACTCCGGAATCCGTTACCGAAGTGACCGAAAACCTATCCGGTTCTCTGCAATCGGCCATAGCCATGGGCATTCCGACGATAGAACGGACTCATCCCGACTATATTCCGCTACGCCTGACGGTAATGGCTCTCGGAGGTTATTTCGGTTCGCGGCTTATGGCCAACATACGCGAAGAAAAAGGATATACCTACGGCATCTACGCCTACCTTGCCGGCTCTCGCGAAGGCAGCAGCATACATATCAGCGCGCAGTGCGACAACCGCTATACGCGTGCGGTGACAGACGAGATATATGCCGAAGTGCGCAGGATGCGCGACAATCCTCCGCAAGGCCAGGAACTCGAACGACTTAAATTCCACGCCGCAAGCTCGCTGGCTGAAGTCCTCGACTCACCGCTGTCGATAATGAACTACCACAGTACAGCGCTGATCGTCGACATGCCGGATGGTTATTTCGAAGCCCAGCAACGCGCTATCGCCTCCCTTACGCCCGACATCATAGCCGAAATGACGGGGCGCTATCTTATGGGAGAAACGATGCGGAGTGTAATTGTCGGCGATATATCCAAAATGTAATTTTTTTGCCGCATCGAAAGATTATTAAACATATATTCACACAACTGTTACCTCTAAAACCGTTATTTTTTACGACCTTTGCGGTAAATTTTCAAAAACAACAATCAACCACTTAAAAGATACTGTCTTACAATGAAAAAGAGTGCTTTGCAAAAGGCTCGTGCAGCCTATCAGCCCAAGCTCCCCATCGTGCTCACAGGAGCCGTAAAGGTTGTAGAGGGCCGTCCTACAGAATCGGTAGCCGACCAGGAAGCTATCCGCAAACTGTTCCCCAACACCTACGGTCTTCCTGAAATCCGTTTCGAAAAGAACCCCACCCCCGGAGCAGGCAAGCCTGTCAATGTCGGCGTGATCCTTTCCGGCGGTCAGGCACCCGGCGGCCATAACGTGATCAGCGGCCTTTTCGACGGTATCAAGAAAATACACCGCGACAGCCGCCTTTTCGGATTCCTCATGGGTCCCGGCGGTCTTGTCGACCACAAGTATATCGAACTTACCGCTCCCATCATAGACGAATACCGCAACACCGGCGGCTTCGACATCATCGGTTCGGGACGTACCAAACTGGAAAAGAAAGAACAGTTCGACAAAGGTCTTGAAATCCTTCGCGAACTCGGCATCACCGCCGTGGTAATCATAGGCGGCGACGACTCCAACACCAACGCCGCCGTGCTGGCCGAATACTACAAGGCTATCAACGCAGGCGTACAGGTGATCGGCTGTCCCAAGACCATCGACGGCGACCTCAAGAATGACCTTATCGAAACTTCTTTCGGTTTCGACACCGCCACCAAGGTTTACTCGGAAGTCATCGGCAACATACAGCGCGACTGCAACTCGGCCAAGAAATACTGGCACTTCATCAAACTGATGGGTCGCTCGGCCAGCCATATCGCTCTGGAATGCGCGCTTCAGACACAGCCCAACGTGTGCATCATCTCCGAAGAAGTCGAGGAAAAGAACATGAGCCTCAACGATATCGTGAACTACATCGCCGGCATCGTTACGGCCCGCGCCGCCGAAGGCAACAATTTCGGTACAGTTCTTATTCCCGAAGGCCTTATCGAATTCATTCCCGAATTCAAGCGTCTGATCTCCGCTCTTAACGAACTTCTGGGCGCACACAAGGACGAGGTGGCAAAAATGAACACCGAGGAACTCACCGCTTTCATCCTCAACAATCTTGACAAGCAGAACATCGAAGCTCTCAACAGCCTTCCCGAATCCGTAGCGCGGCAGCTTATGCTCGACCGCGACCCCCACGGCAACGTACAGGTGTCGCTTATCGAAACAGAAAAGCTTCTCAGCGAACTCGTAGGCCAGGCTCTCGCCAAATCCGACGCATTCAAGGCCGCAAACGGAAAATTCTCCTCGCTACACCACTTCTTCGGCTACGAAGGACGCTGCGCCGATCCCTCGAATTTCGACGCCGACTACTGCTACTCGCTAGGATACAATGCCGCAGCACTTATCAACGGCGGTGTGACCGGCTACATGTCGTCGATACGCAATCTGGTGAATCCGGCCGTACAATGGATCGCCGGCGGCATACCTATCACTATGATGATGAACATGGAACGCCGCAACGCCGAGGACAAACCCGTGATACAGAAAGCACTCGTACGCCTCGACGGCAAACCTTTCCAGAAATTCGCCGCAAAACGCGACGAATGGGCGCTCAACACATGCTACATCTATCCCGGACCCATACAGTACTTCGGTGCAGCAGATGTGTGCGACCAGCCTTCGATGACACTCAAATACGAGCATACCAATAAATAAACCCCGAATCTCAGCTTGCAGAAAGCCTGCCCGGGGGAAGCAATAATGCTTCCGGCAGGCTTTTTTTATTTTTTCCTGATAATAGATGAAGGATCTGAAAGCCATCACATTTCAGCCGCAAGATAATGCCCCGACAATCATTGCCGGCCCTTGCAGCGCCGAAAGCAGGACGCAAGTCTTGACCACAGCCATGCAACTGCACGATGCCGGAATCAAGATTTTCAGGGCAGGAGTATGGAAACCCCGGACAAAACCCGGTGGCTTCGAGGGTATAGGAAGCCCGGCTCTCGAATGGCTTGCCGAAGCCAAGGAACGCACCGGCATGAGAACGGCTACGGAAGTGGCGACCCGCGAGCATGTGCACGATGCCATATCTGCCGATATCGACATTCTGTGGATAGGCGCACGCACTTCCGCCAATCCTTTTGCCGTTCAGGAAATTGCCGACACACTTGCCGGCTTGTCCGACGATGTACGTGACAATCTGTGCGTGCTTGTGAAAAATCCTGTCAACCCCGACCTCGAACTGTGGATAGGGGCACTTGAACGCATTTATAATGCCGGTATCAGCCGCATGGCTGCCATACACCGCGGATATAGCGCCTATGGCGAACATTTATACCGCAATCCTCCCTTATGGCGCATTCCTATAGAACTGCACCGCAGGATTCCTGAGTTGCCTATACTGTGCGATCCGAGCCACATAGGCGGCAAACGCGAGTTTATCGCCCCACTCTGCCATCAGGCTCTTGAAATGAATTTCGACGGCCTGATGATTGAATGCCACTGCGAGCCTGAAAAAGCGTTGAGCGACGCCGCACAGCAAATCACCCCATCAGAACTTGAAAGGCTGCTCAGATCACTGCCGGCCCGGCAGCATGCCTGCGGTCAGGAATTGCTATTGTCACTGCGCGAGCAGGTGGATTCTCTCGACAGCGAGTTGCTCGAGCTTCTTGCCCAACGGATGGATGTAACAGACCGAATCGGACGACTGAAACGCAAGAATGCAATGACGATAGTGCAGCCCGGACGATACGACGAACTGATGCACCTCCGAGTGGAAGAAGGCGAAAGCCTGGGGCTTAACAGCGATTTCGTGAAAGCACTCCTTGCGGTGGTACACGAAGAATCAGTCAGGAGGCAACTGTCGATTGCCGGCGACAGAAAATAAAAGACCAAACAACGAAAAAACCGCGGCCATCGATTTACGACAGCCGCGGTTATTTTTATACTATGTATTTTATTTCAGAGAAAATCTGACGCTCGAACGTATGTCGTCGGAAGCGGCTGCGGCGTGAGCAACGAATTCACCCGGCTCGGCCACCCAGCAATGCTTGTCGGCATCGAAATATGACAGGGCATCTTTGCCGACTGTAAATTTCACATCGCGTGTCTCACCCGGTTTCAGATATACTTTTTCAAATGCTTTAAGTTCTTTGACCGGACGCATCACGGAGCTTTCGGGATCGGATATATAGAGCTGCACGATTTCCGCACCGGCTGTCTTGCCGGAGTTGGTCACGGGAATAGTGAATGTAATGCTTTCACCATCGGCGATGCTCTTTTTGTCGGCTTTAAGCTTACCATAGTCAAACGTGGTATAGCTCAGACCATGACCGAAAGCAAAAAGCGGCTTGATTTTTTTGGCATCAGACCAACGATAGCCGACAAGGATGCCTTCGCTGTACTCGGTGTCGTATTTGTCAGAGCCTTCACGGCGGATTCCGGGATAGGAAGCCGGGCCGGCGGCATGCGCGCCGACGTCGGATAGTGCCACAGGGAATGTCATAGGCAGTTTGCCGGAAGGATTCACGGCTCCGAACAGTATATCGGCAATAGAATTGCCGGCCTCGGAACCGAGGAACCAAGCCTGTACTATAGCCGGTACTTTATCGACCCAGGGCATGGCTACGGGATTGCCGCTGATATTGACCACGACAAGATTGCCGTTGGCTTTCGCCAGAGCTTCAATCAGCTCATCCTGTCCGTAGGGCAGACCGAGCGATTTGCGGTCGCTATCCTCGCAGTCTTGTCCGGAGGCTTTGTTAAGACCACCTACAAATATCACATAATCAGCCTTTGCTGCTTTAGCGACGGCTTCATCCATAAGCTGCTGCTGCGAACGTGAATCTGTCAGATCCTGACCTGTGCTCAGGCCATCCTGCATCACATTGACGTCGCCTATATAGCCACGGGCGAAGTCGACATCGGCACGGTCGCCGCAAAATGCACGTATGCCGTCGAGAGGCAAGACTTCATGCTGCACTTTCAACGAAGAGCTTCCGCCGCCGACTGTCATCATCTTTATGGCATTCTCTCCTACGACAAGTATGCGGGGCTTGCCGGTTCCGTCGAGCCTGACAGGCAAAAGATTCTTCTTGTTTTTAAGAAGAACGATTCCCTCGTCGCCAATACGGCGAGCGGCTTCGTAGTGTTCGTCGCTGCACAGGCTGCCGTAACCTTTTTCATTATTCATTGCAGTGCGGAAAATCAGACGAAGCACACGGCGGCATTTTTCGTCAAGCTCATCGGTGCCGACTTCGCCTTTTTCTATAAGTTCAAGATACGGACGGGCCATGTGATAATTGTCGTAAGCGTTGGTAGCGCCCATTGAAAGGCCGTCGGTCCACGTCCCGAACTCAAGGTCAAGGCCGTTTGTGATGGCCTCGCGAGTGTCGTGTGTTCCGCCCCAGTCGCTTATCACTGCACCGTCGAAGCCCCATTCTCCTTTAAGGATTTTGTTGAGCAAACGGTCGTTATGGCACACATGCTGATTTTGGTAAAGATTATAGGAACCCATTATAGACCAAGCTCCGCCATCTTCTACAGCTGCTTTGAATGCCGGGAGATATATCTCGTAGAGCGTACGATCGTCGATGACAACGTTTGTATTGTGGCGTTCGAATTCCTGATTGTTCAACGCATAATGCTTGACACATACCGCAACACCGTTGTCCTGGCAATTGCGGATATAAGGCACAACCATCTTCGATGCAAGATACGGGTCTTCGCCCATATACTCGAAATTACGGCCGTTGAGCGGTGTGCGCAGTATGTTCACTCCGGGACCGAGCAGGACGTCCTTTCCACGATAAAGGGCTTCTTCGGATATGGATTTGCCGTAGAGCGCCGACATGTCAGGATTCCATGATGCTGCCAGACAGGTCAAAGCGGGGAAAGCGACACATGAATCGCTTGTCCATCCAGCCTGGTTCCATTCGTCCCAAAGGACTTCAGGACGTATGCCATGGGGCCCGTCGGTTGTCCATAATTCGGGGATCCCGAGGCGCGCTACGCCCGGCGAACAGAATTTTGACTGGGCGTGGATGAGGGCTATTTTTTCGCTCAGGTTCATACGCGACAAAGCATCATCCACACGCAGGTCCATCGGCTTGGACGAATCGAGATAAATCGGTTTCGATGCACCAAGGAGCAATGGAGCGGTAATGGCGACAAGCGCCAGAATCGTTTTTTTCATGCGATGTGATAAATTTTGTGGTTATGCAATAGTTTTAAAATCAATTTTACCTTTTCAAATGCAGGCAGGAATCAATGCCAAACTTTCCAAGATTCAAGACAACAGTCAAAGATACAAATATTTCGCGATATTACAGCATTGATTAGGATATAAATAATGTGTTGATTGTCAAAAAAAGACCGGCTTTATCTGTCTGAGATCTGCTTTAGGCAGCTAAAACAGATTAGCGGCTGGCATTCTCTTCATCGAAAATGTCATATATGAATGCGTCGATTTTTTCTTTGTCGGACATCATGGCATGTAATTCGCCCAGACGCTCAACGTTTCTCCCCCACGGGAGCCATATTTTAAGATAGCCCGAGGGTCCGTATTTGTTTTCAAGATGTTCGGCCACACGACGGCAATGCGCGTCCCTGTCAAGGTCCGGATAATTGGCAAGGCCATACTGCACGGTGCGGCGGACTATCGTTTCAGGATCTATCATACGATCGGCATCGGCGACTATCATGCCATAGATGCTTCTCGGCTTTTCTTTTCCTGAAGCACGGTGATCTTCTACGGCACAACCCATCACCCGCATCTGCCATGGCGCGAAACGGGCCTTAAGAAAATTGTCGGATTCAAGAATCTTACACGAGTCGTGATGGTGGTTCTCCCGTCCGCTGACAAGTCCGAGGTCATGGAATGCGGCAATAATATAGACCATATTCATATCGACCGACGGATAGTGTGAAGCGAGTTCGAGGCTCTGCTCTATGACCCAACGGACGTGTTCCTCGCGATGTGCTTTATCAAACGCCGAATAACGGGGTATAATCGCGCTTTCGACATAACAACGCAGTTCTTCGCTGACCGGCTGGCGGTTGGCCACACCGGCACGACACCGGCATGCTGTAAGATGGTCGTCGATAAAACCAGTCGCCTGCAAATAGGCATAGCATACCGTGGTGCCGAAAAATTTAAAACCGCGTTTTTTCATGTCGCGACTCATAGCGTCTGATTCGGCTGAAGCAACAGGCAATTCTTCAAGCCGTCGATATTCATGCACTACAGGTGTACCGTCGGAAAAAAACGAGCGTATATAATCAAGGAAACTGCCGAATTCGGCCTGTATGCCAATAAACAGGCGAGCATTGGTGATTGTAGATTTTATTTTAAGACGATTTCGCACTATCCCTTCGAACTGCATAAGCCTCTCGACGTCGGCATCGGTCATTGACGCCACGCGCTCGACATCGAAATCATGAAAAGCGCGACCATAGCCTTCGCGCTTCCGCAGAATAGTCAGCCAGCTCAGGCCGGCCTGAGCGCTTTCAAGGATAAGAAATTCAAACAGTGTACGGTCGTCGAGCACAGGACGGCCCCATTCATTGTCGTGATAATCAATGTACAATGTATCGGTTCCACACCAGCCACAACGGCCGTCGATCAAATCATCCATATGTCCAGACATAAAATAATGGAATATCTTAACGATAATGGTTTGGAAAGCAACACCGTTCAGGGGTTATCTTTCCTTGTTAGTAGCGTTATTCTATTTTATACATTTTTTTCTCCCAGCCTTTTAATTCTTGAAGAACAGGTTTGGGGTTTTGCAATATCTGATTAAGGAATTCTATAAAGTTAGGTTCTAATACTTCCGTTGCAGGTGTTTCGTAATATCTACATATTTTTCAACTACTTTTTCCATTGTATATTTTGTTTTTAATTCGCTACTAATTTCATAATAATAGCACCCATTACGGATACTGATGCAAAGTTAGGGAAATTTTTCACTTACGCCTTATGGCAATTAGCTGAAGCCTGATAAATCAAGGACCGGATTCCCAACCTCAGCAGACGAATTATAGAAATTAAAAAACACATATTTATCACTTCGGTTAAAATATTCTCGTTAACTTTGCGATTGAACAAACAGCATTGTTGAGATATTTTTATCATCACAAAATCCATAGAACGAGTATGAATATAAGCAAGCTTATTCCCGATAATTCAGGCGATTATAAACAATTGCTGTCCGCAGCTTTTACTATGGCCGAAAACGCAGGCAGAATACACATGAGATATTTTCGGAAAAACGGCCTCGAACAATCGACCAAGCTTAATGACAGCGATGTCGTTACAGTTGCCGACAAGGAAGCAGAAGCTTTTATACTCAATTTTATCCACCAACACTTTCCCTTGCATGGAATCATATCTGAAGAATCAGGCAAAGAACATGAGAATAGAGAATGGCGTTGGATAATCGATCCACTGGATGGAACAACAAACTTCTCCATGGGACTACCGGCCTTTTGTGTTTCGATCGGGCTGGAACACAACAAGGAAACCGTGCTTGGAGTTGTGTTCGCCCCATATCTCGGAGAATGTTTCTATGCTGTCAAAGGAATCGGAGCATGGTTCAACGGTAAAGTTATCCGATGTTCAGATAAAGTGCAACTATCAAAGGCAGTTGTCGCCACAGGAATGCCCTATGACCGTAATGATAATCCTGACAATAACCTTTCAGAAATATGCAAGATGGCATTATGTGTACGCGGAGTCAGGCGGATGGGATCAGCGGCAATAGACTTATGCTATACGGCCGCCGGATTCTTCGACGCCTATTGGGAACTTAATCTGAATCGGTGGGACGTATCGGCCGGACAACTTATAGCGAAAGAGGCCGGTGTCATTATCGAATCAATCCGCAATAATAGAAACCATTCTATCCTCGCTTCCAATCCCCATTTACATTCCTCCATACGCAAAGTTCTGCTACCTGAATAGTTGACAAGAACCGTCAGCAGCCGCAAGCGCAGCCCGAATTTTGAATGCCGGTTTCGGCTTCTTTTATGAAAAATACGACACAATAAAAATCGCAACTGATTGAATTTAATCAGTTGCGATTTTTTTGTTGCCTTGGAGGGATTCGAACCCCCACAGGCGGAACCAGAATCCGACGTGCTACCATTACACCACAAGGCAATCTTCTGCTTAAGCGGATGCCTGATCTCTATCGAGGCGTTGTTTCCGTTTTGCGAGTGCAAAGTTATTACGTATTTTTGAAATGTGCAATAGTTTATGGTTTTTTTTTGAAAAAAAATAATAAAACACCGCAATAGCTGAACCGTACACCTGGTTTACACATTATTATAATGGTCTAAAAGTTCTGATGAAGGGAACAGACAATTAATGCGCCACACGGCTTGGCAGTCGATTTTATATTTGTTTTATAAAGGCATTTTTAGTAATTTTGCAGAGATATTATAAAAAGAGATAGAACATTAAAATATGATTAACCGCAGTTTAATAAGAATCAAGACTGTTCAGATTCTATATTCATATCTGCTCACGCGCAGCGACTTCGAGCTTGAACCATCGCCTGCAGCCGCAGGCACAGCCAAAACGTCGCGCGACAATGTATTCGCATACTCCGTTTATTCCGATCTTCTGTTACTTTTGATAAAGCTCTCAGGCATTGCGCCGGGCGGACGCAACGATAGTTGTGCCTCTGCTCCGCGACAGCTCAAGGAAGGCAAGACCGCACGTGCTCTTATGGAGGATTCACAGGTGCGTGCGCTTGCAGCGTCGAAAAGAGCCGAGCTTTCCATTTTCGATTCCATACTTCCTATTCTTTCCAAGAAATTAGCCGACAGTGCCGTATTCGCCGATTTCAAGAAGAAAAAGGATGTTGAGATGAGCGACGAAATCAGTCTTTGGAAGACTGTAATGTCGACAATCGTTGAGAAAGACAGCGCGGTGGAAAGTCTGTTCCGTTCGCGTAGCGGCTTCACGACCAAAGGTTATGAAAAAGGCTTCCGCATGCTCGAACAGACTCTCTCGTCATTCGAATACAGCAAAAGTTCTTTCCTCAACGCCCGACGGGCTTTGCAGCAGTCGCTTGACCGTTCGTATGACCTTTACCATGCCCTGCTCTATCTTCCCGTGCTGATTACCTCTGCACAGGATCTCCGACTGGATTCCGCGAAGCACAAGTTTCTTCCGTCGGCTGAGGAACTTAATCCCAACACCCGTTTTATCGACAACCGTCTGGCAGCACGCATAGGCGAAGACGAAACCCTAAAGGATTATTTCAGCGCCAATCCGGCAGCAGACCCGTCGAAATGGCGCGATATAGACGTCTTCATAAGCAACATTCTCGACCGTATTCTCGCATCCGACGTCTATGCCGCATACATGTCGCAGGAGGATTGTGACTATGCTGCCGACTGCCGCTTCTGGCGCGACGTAATGCGTCAGATCATCCTGCCTTCGGATGAACTGTCTGAGCTGCTCGAATCGAATTCCATCTACTGGAACGATGATCTTATGGTTACAGGTACTTTCGTTCTTAAGAGTATAAAGCGTGCCGCCGCCGATGATTCGGCAGAAGCGCCTCTGCAACTACTGCCCAAATATATGGACGACGAGGACGCCGAGTTCGG
Organism: uncultured Muribaculaceae bacterium; assembly: GCA_910587235.1. Lineage (GTDB taxonomy): Bacteria > Bacteroidota > Bacteroidia > Bacteroidales > Muribaculaceae > CAG-873. The sequence goes on along the minus strand of CAJUKD010000003.1, from coordinate 80,003 downwards.
GGCTTCACTTTTCCGCCATGTAACCGAGAACCGCGAACTCTACCGCAGCTACGTAGACCGCTTCATCGACACACGCCAATGGGATACCGACCGTCTGGCTTTCATGGATATAGTCATCATGCTCACGGCCATAGCCGAGCTGCTCAACTACCCTCTGATCCCTGTTGCGGTGACGCTCAACGAGTACATTGAGATAGCCAACGATTACAGCACCGCCAAGAGCGGGCAGTTCATCAACGGCATACTCTATTCTGTGATACGCAGCCTCCACGAGGAAGGAAAACTCGAAAAGACATTTGAATCGACGGACCGCAATTCTGTCGCCGCACAAGAAAAAGAAACAAAATAAATCAACCCTAAATATTTTTACAAAAATGACACTCCTTACCATTCTCCTTCAACAAGGCGCCGGTGGCGGTCTGGAAATGATCCTGCTGATTGTCGCAATGTTCGCTATTATGTACTTCCTGATGATCCGCCCACAGCAGAAACGTCAGAAAGAGATAAAGAAATTCCGCGATGCTCTTACCAAAGGTGACAAAATCGTCACTGCCGGCGGCATTTACGGCACAATACGCGACACCAAGGAAAATGCGTTCATCGTCGAAATAGCCGACGGCGTGCGTATCCGTGTGGACAAAGGTTCCGTCTATCCCTCAGCAGCCGACGCAGCCCAGAACACCGAAAACCAGAATAAGTAACTACTGAATCCGGGAGAGGCAAGGTGTACTTTTAGTCTTTCCCGAAACTCTCCGACACATGAAAAAGAGTTTTCAGCAAGTAATACATCGCGTCCGCGCGTCGCTCAGAACGCCGCGCGGACGCGACATATTGACATTCGTCATCTTTGTGAGCATATCGGCCATATTATGGAGCGTGCTCTCACTCAATGAAGAGGAACAGTATGATTTGCGTATGCCGCTAAAAATCACCCATGTGCCGGATTCCGCCACGATCATCAATCCCGGTCCGGAAGCTCTCAGTGTCAGCGTAAGGGGACGCGGCACACAGATGTTCAAATTCGCCCTGGGGAGCAATCCTTCGCTCAATATCGATTTCCGTGCCTACCGCAGCGGGAACTATCTTCACCTGAGCAACTCCGAACTGAAAGCTCTGATACGCCAGTCGACAGGCGCGACAAGCGTATCGGCTATCTATCCGGATTCCATATCCATCCCTTATACCACCAATCCCGGAGTGGCCATGCCTGTCGTAGCCGACTATAAAGTCACAGCAGCCTCGCAGGCTTCGCTCAACGGCCGGCCGAAGCTTTCGACTGATACGGCAAAAGTATATGTGGTGCCCGGACAGCGTATTCCCGACAATTTCGAATCCGTGGTCACAGAGCCTATAAGGCTTTCAAAACTCGACAAGACAACAACCCGACGCGTACGTCTTATCGGTCCGTCGGGCGCGCGTATAATTCCGGACAGCGTCGACATCACATTCGATGTGGAGCCGCTTATAATGAAAAACCGCAAAATCGTAATCGAGCCTATCAATGTTCCGGCCGATATAAAACTTATCACATTCCCCGCCCAGATCGATGTCTACTATATGGTTCCGATGAGCGCTTACACGACAAGCGATCCCCACTTCCGTGTAGTGGCTGACTACAGACGCATAAACCTGCTCGGCGGAAGCAAGAAAGTGAAGCTACGCCTGAGCGACGTTCCCGACAATCTACAGAACGTAAGGCTCTCGGCCGACAGCGCAGAATATATAATCGAACGTCTATGAACCACTCGCCATTAATCTGCATAAGCGGAGGAATAGGCAGCGGAAAGTCCGTCGTATGCCGCATTCTGAAACATCTCGGTCATGAAGTCTTCGACTGCGACCGCGAAGCACGCTTTATAATGGACTGCAGCCCCTCCATACGCCTAAGAATAGCCAAAGAAATCGACCCGAAGGCTGTGTGCGACGATGTGATAGACCGCAGAATACTTGCGAAGACCGTATTCGGAAACCCCGAGCTTCTCCAACGCCTCAACAGCATAGTTCATACAGCCGTGACGGACGAACTCTGCCGACGGCACAAAGAATTTTCAAAAACAAATCCGGGAATACCTTTTTTTGCAGAAACGGCTATACTGTACCAAAGCGGGCTGAACAAAGTTGCCGACATGGTATGGGAAGTCGAGGCTCCAATGTCGCTGAGAATCGACCGCGTTATGCTCCGCAACGGGTTAAGCCGCGAGGATGTCGAAGCCCGCATTGCCTCACAGACTTTCGAGCCGGATGCCTCTGCTGTAATACCTCCGACCGCACACATTATCAACGACAACACCACACCGGTACTGCCGCAAGTGCTTGCACTACTACATAAAATCCGGTTTTAGTTCCGACTTTTTGCAAATGCCTTCCGTGCTTTTTCAAGGGACTCGGGACGTCCCACGTCAAACCAACGGTAGGCTTCGGCCGGTTGATATGCACAAAAAAAATTTTTTCGGCACATCCCGATATAATAGTCCGTAATCGAAAATGGCACAATTCCATCAAGATTATCAGCTTCGGGTGCTTTCTTTGCTATGCGGGCTGCATAGTCCGCGATGTCAGCAAACGTTCCGACCGATATTATATGTACTCCCCCGAATGCGGCTTTCATGCACTTTTCCGCTTTTCGTGGCGTCAGACCTTCCGGACGGATTTGTCCGGTGTTCTCGTTCTGCCATCCGCACATGCACATGGAGTCCCGGTCGAACAGCAGTTTGCGCGTACTCGAACGCGTCGAATCGACAAGCAACATCGCTTCAGCGCCTGTTTCAACCGCAAAAGCACGGCTGAAATCCCGCAAGGAGAAATCGGTCATTATATCGGCATTATGCACCAACACACTGTCGCAGTTTTCGAGCAGTCCGCGGCGATATAGCAACGCAAGCGCGCCGCCCGTGTCAAGCAACAACGCGCTTTCATCGCTGATATGGACGGTCATTCCGAAATCGTTTCTCGCTTTCAGATAATCGACAATCTGCGATGCGAAATGATGTACGTTAACAATCACTTCCGAAATACCAGCCGCCTTAATTTTAAGCAATACATGGCCGAGCATGGCCTCTCCGTCAATATCCACAAGCGCTTTGGGATGGCGGTCGGTGAAAGGCTTAAGGCGTGTGCCCATGCCTGCGGCAAAAACCACAGCTTTCATAAGAGAGTTCCCTACCCTTTGACGGCAAAAGTCTGGTCGATGTTCTGCTCGCGGTGCACAAGCTCGACCTTGACATTGAATTTCTTAAATATATGTTCGGCCATGGCCTGAGCACAGAACACGGAACGATGCTGTCCGCCCGTACATCCGAAGCATACCATCAGATTGGTGAAGCCGCGCTCCACATAGCGAGCGACACTTGCGTCGACAAGTGAATAGCAATTGTCGAGGAAGCCAAACACCTCTCCGTCGTTCACAAGAAATTCCCGCACCTGCCGGTCAAGCCCTGTGAACGGCTTATATCGTTCGTATTTTCCGGGATTATTTATTGCACGGCAGTCGAACACAAATCCGCCACCGTTGCCTGAGGCATCATTGGGAATGCCCTTTTTATAAGCGAAACTCATCACTTTCACTACCAGAGGACGCTTTCCGGGAATATCCTCGAACTGCTTCATGGCGACAAGCCGCGAGAGCATCGATGTCAGATACGGGTATTCAGGATAATGCTTGTCAAGGAGTGCGCGCAGATTGGCTATCGCAAATGGCACACTCTGCATAAAATGAGGTTTCTTCTCGAAATATCCGCGAAAGCCATAGGCTCCGAGCACCTGCAGGGTACGGAATAGTACAAAGTGGCGCAGGTTCGAGTAGAACTCATCGCTTCCGATATTGCAATATTTGCGCAATGATTTCAGATATACCTCAAGCAACTCATGCCGCAGGCTGTCGGGGAAATTCGCCTTTGCCTGCCACAGAAACGATGCGATATCGTAGTAGAACGGTCCGCGGCGTCCACCCTGAAAGTCGATGAACCAAGGCTGTCCGTCCTTTATCATCACGTTGCGCGACTGAAAATCGCGATACATGAATGTGTCGCACGACACGTTCATCAGCACATCCGACAAGCGGTGAAAATCGTCCTCAAGACGGTCTTCGTCAAATTCAAGACCCGTAGCTTTAAGGAAACAGTATTTGAAGTAATTGAGATCCCACATCACCGAGCGTTCGTCAAAACTCTCAGTCGGGAAACATACTCCGAAATCCATTCCTTCGGCTCCGGCGAACTGTATATCCGGCAACAGGCTTACCGTATTTTCCAGCAGTTGGCGTTCGTCGACCGAAAATGAATGGGTCAGACGACCTTTTTCAATAGCGTTGAAAAGGAGTGTATCGCCAAGGTCGTTCTGCAGATAGACCATCGAGTCGGAGCTGACAGCAAGGACTTCCGGTACAGGCAGACCTTTCGACGCGAAATGACGTGCCATGTAGATAAAGGCCTCGTTTTCCTGCTGCGAGGTGCCCAGCACTCCGATAAGGCTATCGGCGCCTGAAAGGCGGAAATAGCGTCGGTTCGAGCCTGATGAAGGCAATTCGTCGATGGCAGCCGGCTCAGTGCCGACATAATCGGTGTATAATTGTTTCAGAGTATCTATACCCATGGAAAGTAAAATCAGTGCGTTTTTTACAGGCTACACAAAAAAATCAGTTACCGAGTTCCGAAAGGAATTTCACACGCACAAGACGCACTTCCTCTTCCGAATAGTCGGGACACAACTCGGCGTATGCCTCGTCGAGATTGTCGGTTTCCTGAGTCCTGAAAAAGTCAAAAATATCTTTCTGATCCTCAGGATCGATTATTTCATCTATAAAATAAGAGATGTTTATACGTGTACCGGCATTTACGATGGCTTCTATTTCGTCGAGGAGCTGGTCGAAGTCTATGCCATTCGACACGGCAATCTCGTTCAGGTCGATCTTGCGGTCGATAGCCTGAATTATGGAGATCTTAAGTTTGCTTTTGTTTGCCACGCTGCGCACACGCAAATCCTCAGGACGTTCGATTTCCTTCTCCTCCACATAGGTGCGTATGACCTTCACGAAAGCTTCACCGTAACGGTTGGCTTTGCCCGAACCCACACCCGGAATGTTCAGCAGTTCGTCGACGGTTATGGGATACGAGGTGGCCATGGCCTCGATAGACGGATCCTGAAAGATCACATAAGGCGGCAGTTTATTGTCAGAGGCTATCCTTTTGCGCAAAGCTGTCAGGATGGCATAGAGTTCGGGATCCGCGGCACAAGCCGAACCGCCTTTTACAATCGGCTCTTCCTCTTCTTCTGCAAAATCGCCATCCTCCACTATCCTGAATGATTTAGGATGCTTCAAAAATGCACGCCCCTTGTCTGTGATACGGAGTATGCCATAATTCTCTATGCCACGTTCGATATATCCTTCGAGTATTGCCTGGCGGATCACAGCATTTAGATGCTGAGCATCGGAACCTTCGGCAGAGCCGAACACTTCCAGCCCGTCGTGGCCGTATGACTTGATGTCGGAGTTTTCTTTACCCAACATCATGTCTATTATATATTCAGTTTTGAATTTTTCTTTAAGCGCGGCTATTGTTTCAAGAGCCGCTGACAAATCATCTTTCGCTTCCACTTTTTTTCTTGTGTTAAGACAGTTGTCGCAGTTCCCGCAATTCTCTTCCTCATATGCTTCGCCGAAATAATGGAGAAGCGAACGCCGCCGGCATACCGACGACTCGGCATAGTATGCCGTTTCAGCCAGGAGCTGACGTCCTATTTCCTGTTCGGCCACAGGCTTGCCCTGCATGAATTTTTCCATCTTCTGCAAATCCTTTCGGGCATAGAACGTGATGCAGACACCTTCACCTCCATCGCGTCCGCTCCGGCCTGTTTCCTGATAATACCCTTCAAGCGACTTTGGCATGTCGTAATGGATCACGAAACGCACATCGGGCTTGTCAATACCCATTCCGAAAGCAATGGTAGCGACAATAACATCGATGCTTTCAAGCAGGAAAGCGTCCTGATTAGCCGCACGTGTCGTCGCATCCATTCCCGCATGATATGCCAGCGCCTTTATATTGTTCACCTGCAGCAGTTCGGCCAGTTCCTCGACCTTTTTACGGCTCAGACAATATATAATTCCTGATTTTCCGCTGTTCTGCTTGATGAAACGGATTATATCGTGGTCGATCGACGATGTCTTAGGGCGAATTTCATAATAGAGATTCGGCCTGTTGAACGAGGATTTGAACACGGCAGCATCGTTCATTCCCAGATTTTTCTGGATATCGTGCTGCACTTTAGGCGTTGCTGTGGCCGTAAGGGCTATCAACGGCTTCTGTCCTATTTCGTTTATGATAGGACGGATGCGCCGGTATTCAGGGCGAAAGTCGTGCCCCCATTCCGATATGCAATGAGCCTCGTCGACGGCATAGAAAGAGATGGGAACTGTCTTGAGAAATTCGATATTGTCCTCTTTTGTCAGAGATTCAGGAGCTACATAGAGCAATTTCGTGCGTCCCGAGGCTATATCACTCTTCACCTGATCGATGGCCGATTTGGTCAAGGAGGAATTCAGGAAGTGGGCCACATGGTCGCTGTCGCTTATATTGCGCACCGAATCGACCTGATTTTTCATCAAGGCAATCAATGGAGAGATTACAATCGCCGTACCACTAAGCATCAGAGCCGGAAGCTGATAGCACAACGACTTTCCGCCACCTGTCGGCATAATGACAAATGTGTCGCGCCCGTTGAGCAGATTAAGTATTATCTGCTCCTGGTTTCCTTTGAATTTATCGAAACCGAAATGATGTTTCAGCGCCTCGGAAAGTGTGCCGGCTTTAGGATTGATGCAGTCAGTGCTTTGCATGGTAAGGGGAGATTGGTTAAAGGAGAGTATTGATTAGCTTGATTGGATATATGCTGACTTCGAGGATTTTTCTTTTTCAGTTATATACTATAAGTTTTTGAATCGATTTAATTCAGATAGCCGAGGCATCGAAATGCTCCTCCTCAAGACGGCCGGCGGCATATTCGCGGCTTACCGTAAATTCGCGTGCTTTCTTGCCCGGTATATCGAACATAGCTTCCATCATTATGGTTTCCACAATGGAACGCAAGCCTCGCGCACCGAGTTTGAATTCAATGGCCTTGTCGACTATGTAGTCCAGAGCATCGTCCTCAAATGTCAGCTTTACACCGTCCATATCAAAAAGTTTCACATACTGGCGTACTATAGCGTTCTTAGGCTCTGTCAGGATGCGGCGTAAAGCTTCACGATCGAGCGGCTGCAGGTGTGTAAGCACAGGCAGACGACCTATTATTTCAGGGATAAGCCCGAATGTCTTGAGATCCTGAGGGGCTACATGGCTTATAAGCCGCTCGCGTTCGACACGTCGGGTACGGGAATCGGTGGAGAATCCCACGAAAGTGGAATTCAAGCGGTGAGCTATAGCCTGCTCAATGCCGTCGAATGCGCCTCCGCAGATAAAAAGAATATTCTTTGTATCGACAGGAATCATACGCTGTTCGGGATGCTTGCGGCCTCCTTGCGGCGGAACGTTCACAATCGAACCCTCAAGCAGCTTGAGCAAACCTTGCTGCACGCCTTCTCCGCTGACGTCGCGTGTGATCGACGGGTTGTCGCCTTTACGCGCTATCTTATCGATTTCGTCGATGAACACTATCCCGCGTTCGGCTTTCTCGACATCGTAATCGGCTACCTGAAGCAGACGTGTCAGCAGGCTTTCTATATCTTCCCCGACATAGCCGGCCTGCGTAAGCACTGTAGCGTCGACAATCGTGAACGGGACATCGAGCATTTTTGCTATCGTGCGGGCTATCAGAGTTTTTCCGGTTCCTGTAGGGCCTACCATGATGATGTTGCTTTTTTCTATGTCAACATCGTCGTCGGCCGACTGCGACAGACGTTTGTAGTGGTTGTAGACCGCTACGGAAAGGTACTTCTTTGCCGAATCCTGTCCTATGATATATTGATCAAGGAATTCTTTTATTTCCCGGGGCTTAGGCAGCTTTTTTAGTTCTGAAGCTTTTTTTTCTCCGGATTTCTTGCGACCGGCGGCCGCAGCCTCATCGGCTGTAAAACCGAGAAACTCGCTTATAGCCGAAACGCAATCGACACAGATGTTTGCCGTTCCAGAAGGAGAAGGAACCAACATCGCGCCCTGAGCCTCGGTGCGGCCGCAAAAGTCACATGCGTTGCTTTTTTTGCGTGGCATAATTAGGAATATCAGTGTTTAGCCTTTACGAGTACTTTGTCGATCATGCCGTACTCGCATGCTTCGTCGGCGGTCATCCAATAGTCGCGGTCGGAGTCGCGCTCGACCTTTTCAAAAGGCTGACCGGAATGGTCGGAAATTATGTTGTAGAGTTCCGATTTCAGTTTCTTGATCTCACGTGCGGTAATTTCGATATCCGATGCCTGCCCCTGCGCTCCGCCCATAGGCTGATGAATCATCACACGCGAATGCCTGAGCGCGAAACGCTTGCCTTTTTCGCCTGCAACAAGCAGAACGGCAGCCATAGAGGCGGCAATTCCGGTGCATATAGTAGTGACATCGCTGGAGATGTACTGCATGGTGTCATATATCCCAAGACCGGCATAGACCGAGCCACCGGGAGAATTTATATATATGGACACATCCTTGCCGGGATCGGCAGAATCGAGGTAAAGGAGCTGTGCCTGAATGACATTGGCTGTATAATCGTTAACCTCAGTCCCGAGGAATATGATGCGGTCCATCATAAGCCTGGAGAAGACATCCATCTGGGCGACGTTGAGCTGACGCTCTTCTATGATGCTGGGGTTGATGTAAGATGCGGAAGCAGCCAACGGAGCAGCCTGTCGCGACACTACGGATGTGTAGTGGTCGAGAGCATGACCGTTCATGTTGAGGTGATGAACCGCGTAGTTACGAAAATCTTTTTCGTTCATATATTTCAAATCTGTTTATTTTAATCTCAATCAAAATTAGGCATTTTTTTTGAGTTGTGCAAAACAAGATTTTTCTTTTTATCAATTACGGATAAAAACATGCGGCATTTTAACGGCAACTGCCGGAAACGGCGGATATTCCGCGCCGCTTCCGGCAGTTATTAGCCTGTATCGATATCGTTTATTATTCCGCTGCGGCTTCGGTTTCACCGGAGTCGTTGCTCAGCGAAGCCACGAGATTGCGGAACTCGTCGAGTGTAACGGTCTTTTCATCAAGACTTACAGCCGCATGGAGCTTGCCGAACATCTGCTGCACGAAAGCCTGGCGTGCGATACGCTCGCGCTGCTGCTTGTCCTGAAGGATATTGTTAGCATAGTAGTCTACCATTTCGTCGCCAAGCTGTGTCATGCCATACTGCATCAGAGTCGACGCCGCCATATTGTGGGCGAGAGTCTTCACATCTTCCTCCGTAACCTTGACTTCAAGAAGTGATGCAACTTTGTTCTCGATCAGATCCCACTTGAGCGAGGGAGTAGCCTGCTTGACCATTTCTTCAGCCGAGAGGGTTTCACCGTCTTCCTTGCGGCGCTCCATCAGTTTTTCAAGGAAAGCCACGGGAAGCTTCATGTCGCCGTATGTAGCCATCAGATAGTCCTCTGCCTGACGCTGGAAAAGATTGGCGCTGTTGGGCTGAAGAGCCTGTGCAATGCCTTCGCGAACCTTTTGATCGTACTGAGCCTCGTCGGTCACCACGCCGGCGCCGAATACAGCGTCATAGAAAGCCTGATTGTGCTCGGCAAGACGCACGGCAAGCATTTCTTTGATTTCAAAAGCAAAATCGCCATTGTGTGCTTCCACTTCGTCGCGGTTTACATGAAGCATCGAGGCCATTTCGGCTTCGTTGCCTTCGCAGGCTTTGAAGGGGTTGAAAACTACGGTTTCCCCTACTTTCTTGCCTTCGAATTTTGCAGCCTCGTCCTTGTCCTTGAAAGTAAAAGGACCGACAATGCCGTCTTCGACCACAACGCCTTCTGCCTTGGAATTACCTTCGGCATCGAGTTCGCGGAGAACGCCTTTCACAAGCGCACGATCCTCGTAAAGTTCCACGTTTACACGTTCACCGTTACGACGACGGAGTTCTTCGTCCTGTTCGGCCACCATGTGGTCTTCAACGGCTATATTATAGAAAGGAAGTGTAACGCTCTTGTCGATCTTGATGTCAAGTTCGGGAGCGAAACCGATTTCATATTCAAAAGTATAGTCTTTCTCGTCAAGATTGATTTCCTTTACGTCGACCGGCAGGGGCTGGCCGAGGATTTCAAGCTTGTTGTCGACAATATATTTGATCACGGCGTCGTAGACTGTTTCGTTGAGCACATCGCTCTTGACCATCTTTCCGAAGCGCTTGCGGAGCTGGTTCATGTCGATATGGCCTTTACGGAAACCGGGAATATCGCGGGTCTGTCCGATTTTCTTAAGTGATGCCTTGACTTTTTCAGCGTAGTCCGCTTCTTCGACGGCCACGGTCAGTTTACCTTCGAGGTCGTTTGTCTTTTCAAGTGTAACGTTCATCGTTCTGTCTATGAATTTATGTTTCTATGTTTTTTATTCCTTTACCGATGGAAAAGTAGGGACACAATGCTCCGATACATTTCGGAGTGCAAAATTAGCATTTTATACGCATAAAACAAAACATCTGTTTCTTTTTCACATTCGGAGCGCGTACATAAGCAAGCGATTTCGGACATATCTACATACAGGACGAAAAAAACGAATCCGGCATGCAAGATTTTAAATATTTCAGGATTATATATACGTAATCCAATCAATCTCAAAAAATGAAAAAAATATCCATTCTATTATCTCTCTTGGGATTCGGCGCATCGACGCTGATGTTCCAGTCTTGTTTAAACGACGACAATTCCGTAGATCTCAACCGCCCGACCGCACTGGTAACCGTGTGCCCCGATGAAGACGAGAGCTTCACAATGCGCCTTGACAATTCCACCACCCTTATTCCGACAAACATCAAAAAGTCACCTTACGGTAAAAAAGAAGTGCGCGCTCTGGTGAACTACACTGAGAGTGCAAACGAAACGCCCGATGAAAAGATACGCAATGTACAGGTGAACTGGCTGGACAGCATACGCACGAAACTGCCTGTAACGAGCGCAGGAGAAAACAACGACAAGTTATTCGGCAACGACCCCATCGAAATCGTACGCGACTGGGTAACAATAGCCGAGGACGGTTATCTCACACTGCGTATCCGCACAATGTGGGGATATTCGAATACACCTCATATCATCAATCTGCTGACAGGCTCAAACCCTGACGACCCGTTCGAACTCGAACTGCGACACGACGCTAACGGCGATACCTACGCTCGTTGGGGCGACGCTCTGATCGCGTTCAACCTGAACGGACTTCCCCGGGCTAATGACGATGAGATCAAAATAAAACTCAAATGGAAATCTTTCTCCGGCGACAAGGACGCGGAATTCGAAATCGAAATGCGTCCTGACGTGCGGTCTGTCGATACCGCCAGCCTGACTTTTTCAAATGTAGTTGAATAAATTTTTTGCATGCTCTGACGGCCGCCTGTTTTTTGTGTCGCATTCGTGGCAAGCACAAGAAACGGGCGGCCATCTCCGTTAAAAAAACAAAGACTGACCAAAACTTATCCAAGTAAGCACAAGATATCCTCTGCGGAATGGCGCCGACAGATACAGACCAGGAGCAACACCTTCTCAGGCTTGCAAGACAAAACGACCCGACGGCTATGGAATTGATATATTCCACATACGTCCGGTATCTTGCAGCCGTATGCTCGCGCTACATCATAAACAGCGAAGATGTCAAAGACGTGCTTCAGGACAGTTTTCTGAAAATATTCGCCACCATTCCCTCGTTCGAATACCGTGGAAAAAACTCGCTGAAAGGATGGATGACAAAAGTGACTGTCAATGAAGCGTTGAAATTTCTTCAGCGCACGGGACGGATGAAATTCGTAGAAATTTCAGAGCACGACATGCCGGAAGAAGCTCCTGATATCGACGAACTGACACCATCTGCCATATACAATCTTATACGCGAGCTGCCCGACGGCTACCGGACCATTTTCAATCTGTATGTAATAGAAAACAAAAGCCATAAAGAAATAGCCTCATTGCTGAATATAAAGGAAAGCACATCAGCCTCACAGCTGCACAGGGCGAAATCCCTGCTTGCCATGAAAATAAGGCAGTACAAACATTAAACTCCGGCTTTTACATGAACGAAGACTGGTTAAACAAAATACACAAACAAATGGCCGACTATGAAATAGCCGAGCCTGAAAACCTATGGGAATCCATAGAAAATAAACATATAAAACCATCATCCGCCGGACGGCATCGACATTTCATCGTCATGGCGTCATGGCTCAAAAGAGGAGCTGCGGTTGCCGCCATGATTGCCGCAGCCGTTTACTTATGCCATGATGTACGGACAGAACATGAAATTACAACACCATGTACAAGCCCGAATAATTATGATGTCGCCACTACCCGGACGCTAATTGCCGGATCATCAGAAAAAGCTTTTGTTGCCTTAAATGACAAGCCGACGCATTTAACTGAAAACAATGTCAATTACAGACAAGAAAACGTAGAAAAAGAACGCATTGATAACGAGCAGGACAATACAGACTTGACATCGCAAAAAGACGACAACCAAACAGCTCTCTGCAAAACCACGGACAACAGCCACACTCAGGTCAATGCCGAACGTACTATAAAAGAGCCGAAATCCGGCATTTACAGAAAGAATATGGCAACACTTACAAATAACGACAAGCAAAAGCGCTTTGCCTTTTCAGCGTTCAGTTCGGGAGGAAGCGGACACATGTCAAGCCAATATTACAGAAACAGTTCCGGAGTCTGCGCAAGCAACTCAGGCAATGCGGCATGGGAAGACAATCCGGTATTGGGCTTCCTTCTGCTCAACCAAGGACTGGAAACAAAAAAAGAAATCAGGCACCGCCTCCCCATACGCGCAGGGATTTCGTTTACATACAGCATAAACAAACATTTAGGAATAGAAAGCGGCCTGAGCTACACTAATCTGAATTCAGACGTGTTTGAAGGCAGCGATGCAAATTACTATACAGGCAAACAAATCTTACACTACATCGGAATTCCGCTGAACCTGAAATACAATATTTTCACATGGAAAAGACTGATGCTATACGTTTCGGTCGGCGGACTTGCAGAAAAATGTATCTCAGCGAAAATCGACAAAGAATTCACGCTTGAAAACAAAACACAAAGGAAAGAAAGCGAAAATATAGACGGGAAGCCAATGCAGTGGTCTGTAAACGCAGCGGCCGGCATACAGCTTAATATCGTAAACTCGCTGAGCCTGTATGCAGAGCCTGGCATAAGTTATTATTTCAACGACGGATCGGCAATACAGACAATCTACAAGGAGAAGCCGCTGAATTTCAATCTCAATTTCGGCATCAGATTCACATTCGGGAAACAGACGCAATCTTTTTCACGGCCATAGTGTCATGGATTAACAAAAATCAGTACTTTTGCAGTATAATCCCTAAAATACACTCCCGAAATGGAATCTCCCGAAAGGATCAACGAACTTATAGCCGGCGCAATCGCCGGTCTGGCCTACCCCGCGGCTGTACCCGGACTTTTCGACCCCGTACGCTACACGATGGAATCAGGCGGAAAACGCATACGCCCGCAATTACTGCTGACCTCGTATTGCGCTTTCGGTGGTGAAAACCCGGAACACGCGCTGAAGCAGGCTCTCGGGATAGAGATGTTCCACAACTTCACGCTTCTCCACGACGACGTGATGGACCGCGCCGACATGCGCCGCGGACGCCCGACAGTCCACCGCCGGTGGTCGGAAAGCACAGCAATCCTTTCCGGCGACGCCATGCTCACGCTTGCCACACAACTTATAGCCGACTGCACCCCCGACATTCTCCCCGCAGTTCTGGGGCTGTTCAATAACACTGCCATGGAAATATACCAGGGTCAACAGCTCGACATGGAATTCGAAAGCCGCAAGGATGTCACGGTCGGAGAATACATGGAGATGATACGCCTGAAAACCTCGGTACTTCTCGCATGTGCCTGCCGCATGGGCGCCATGCTGGCCGGAGCAAGCGAAACGGCATGTCAAAGCATGTATGACTACGGCATCGCACTCGGTCTGGCGTTCCAGTTGCGCGACGACTGGCTCGACACATTCGGCGATCCTATAGAATTCGGAAAAGAGATAGGAGGCGACATAGTCAACAACAAAAAAACATGGTTGCTGATCACTGCTTCATCGGAAGCACGCCAGGATCTCGACGATATTCTTTTCGAGGACCTTGAAGCCAAAGAACGCATAGCGCAGGTCATACGCGTCTACCGTCGCCTCGATTTAAGCGAACGCTGTCTGGCATTGATCGATTCATACGCGGAAAAAGCCATAAGCTGTCTTGACAATCCTGAAATAGACAGCCGCTGGAAAGAATATTTCACTGAACTCGCACGCCGTTCTGCCAAACGCACGCATTAAGCCACGCATCAATCGCATGATCGACACGCATACGCACCTGTATCTGCCGGAATTCACAGACGACGGCGATTTACAAGCCGGACAGTCGGCCGCCGTAGAAAGGGCATTGAAAGCCGGCGTCGACACAATGATTTTTCCGAACGTCGGACTTGACACCATAGCACCAATGAATGCCCTGGCAGCCGCATGGCCCGCCAATACAAGAATGGCCATGGGGCTTCATCCTACAGAAATAAAAGAGGATTACGAACAAGATCTTGAGCGTATAATCGATGAACTGCACAATCCGCAGACAGTTCAATATGTGGCTGTAGGCGAAGTAGGAATCGATCTGTACTGGGACCGTACGTTCGAACGGCAGCAGATGGAAGCCCTCGACCGACAGGCTGCCGAAGCAGTGCGGGCAGGCCTACCTTTGATTCTGCATTGCCGCGAGGGAATCGACCAGACTCTTGACGTACTTTCCGGACACCGCGGCGCCCGTTTCCTTTTCCACAGCTTCGGCGGAAGCGAAAACGATGTTCAACGCATACGCCACACGCTTGGCGATGCCTGCTTATTCGGAATCAACGGCATAGTAACATTCAAAAATTCCACTCTGCGCAAAGTGTTGCCGTCCATAGGTCTTGACTACATAGTCACCGAAACAGACTCTCCGTATCTGGCACCGGTACCATACCGTGGCAAACGCAACGAATCGGCCTACATACCGTTGATAGTCGACGCTATCGCTGTCGCCCTTTCCGTTGATCGGGACGAAGTGTCAGAAACAACATCAGCCACCGCCAAAGAATTCTTCCGCCTGAACAGTGGAAACTGAACGGCGGAAGCTGTCATAAATCGCTATTTTTGTCGTTCTCGCACACATTTTGAATATGGATAGAAAGATAGACGATTTCTTCATACCCGACAACGAGATCAGGCTCCCGGAGGAACTTGATTACACCCGTGTGTCGGAATATGTGAGGTCGGCAGAGGCTTTCTCTCGCTCGACTTATCAAAGCGTCTATATCATTGACTATTTCAGGCAGAATTTTCTGTATGTTTCGCCCAATCCGATGTTTCTCTGCGGATTGTCGCCACAGCAGATGCAGGATTTAGGCTACCGTTTCTATATCCAATATGTGCCTGGGGAGGAACATCCGTTGCTTCTCGCACTGAACAAAGCCGGATTTGATTTCTACAACAATATTCCTGTCGATGAACGCAAGGACTGGTATATATCATACGACTTTAATATTCTCAACAGCGGACGCAAAATCCTTGTCAATCACAAGCTGACACCGCTCGCCCTCACCTCCGACGGGCGGATATGGCTTGCCCTTTGCGTTGTTTCGGCTGCGACACATACCGATGCAGGACATACAGAGATGCACCGTGTCGGTTCTCCTGATTTCTTTGAATATAATATGAACACCCGCCACTGGGACAGACGGCAGATGCCAGTGCTGACCGACGGCGAAAAATCGGTGCTTACTCTATCCATACAAGGTTACACCATGTCGGAGATTGCAGATATGATCTGCCTTTCTCCCGACACAATCAAGAAATACCGCCAACGTATCTTCGAGAAACTTGATGTGCGCAATATCTCCGAGGCGATAGTTGCCGCCACCAACAGCAAACTGTTATGAGAGCGGAGAGTAAAGTGCGGAGAGTGTAGAAAATAACTAATTTTTTATGAAATTGCTTACGGCTCCTTAATGGAATCGCTTACCCAACTCATTATTGCGACAGACTTAGGCTTTATATCAGTGGAAGAACTAAACGATATCCGTAATCATATAGAGGAGATAGCTAAGATGTTGAGTGGATTGAGAAAATCCCTGTTATCCAAAATCAACAATTAACCTTCACTCTCCGCTAAATAGAATCGCGGAAAGTGCTTCACTTCCCGTCCGACTGCAATATTGGCGGCTATCCGTGCGCAGATGTGGGCTGCAAGCCGTTGAGCGGATTCGTTGATTACTCCGGCTTTTATCTCCGGCAATGCTTCACTGAGCCAATCGCATCCCTCCATATTCCAGAAAGCACAGTAGCCCGATATATATTCCGCCGCCCACAGGCGCAAATCCGTCTGTGCAAGTAATTCCTTGTCATCGCCGGGCATTATAACGATTGCCCCTGCACCGCTCACAAAATCAAAAGGATATATTATAGGTGCTGAAAACATGTCGGGCATGAGGCGCGAATTTACATTGTCGCCATATTCCGAGATTATATTTATGGCGGTGATATTCTTTTGACAATCAGAGATATTCCCAACAACTATATTTGAAAAACCAATACTTTTCAGCTCTGATTTCAGATAAGCTACAAAAGTATCTGTACCGATAACCATTATCCGGCACTCCTTGACCAATTGTCTTTCCTCGTTTGTCATTTCTGATATTTTATTTCTACGAAAGCGTCTTGCTACGATTACTTGATGCAAAATTAGAAATTGCCTTATCGGTGTGCCATACCCAAAAGTGTATATTTTTGCCTCGGTCTGCATTTGTACACTTTTGGGTATGGTAAGGAAATCTTTGCATCTATAATTTTGCATCAGAAATCAAAAACATAAAAGATATGAAGATAATTCTAACATTTATCTGCACATTATTTGCTTGGGCTAACATAGCAGCCCAAAGCATTACAGGCAAAGTCGTAGATGAAAACAATTCGCCTCTCGACTTTGTGAATGTCGTGCTTCTCAATGCCGATTCTACCTACATAGCCGGTACCGTTACCGATGAAAACGGCGGATTCCTTTTTGAGAACCCACAAGGCAATCCGAAATTCGTAAGGCTTTCGTCAATAGCCTACACAACCAAAACTATGGATATTTCGGCTACCGGGAATCTTGGAGTTATCCAATTAAATCCCGAAAGTGTGATGCTCAGAGAAGTTGTGGTGAAGTCCAATCGTCCTGTCACTGCAATCAAAGGGAATGCACTTGTTACCAATGTGGCAGGGTCGCAACTTGAACACGCCGGCACTGCCAATGACGTGCTTACACAAGTGCCTATGGTGCTTGGGCGTGATGGTAATTTCGAGGTATTCGGCAAAGGCTCTCCCGCTATTTATATAAATGGTCGAGAGGTGCAGGACCTTTCCCAACTGTCGCAGTTAAATTCTGCCGACATAAAGAATGTGGAGGTAATTACCAATCCCGGTGCTAAATACGATGCCTCGGTCAAATCTGTAATCCGTATCCGTACAAAACGCCCGCAGGGAGATGGTTTCAGTGGAACACTCCGCGCACAAGGTGTTATGCAGAAATATTTCCGCACAGTGGATCAAGCTAATTTCAAATTCAGGACTGGCGGATTGGAGCTATTCAGTAATTTCGGATATATCGGAGGAAAATTTCAGAGCAGTAATAGAGTCGATATGTTGACTCGATCAACTACCGTGTGGAATCAACTTCTCACACAGGACGGTTCCATGAGAACAAATGAGTTTTTCGGCAAAGCCGGATTCTCCTATATGTTCAATGACAGCCATTCCATAGGTGCTTATTACTCCAATGGATTTACAAAGCAAAAATCTGAACACACCGGAATAAGCCGTGTGTTGGCAGACGGACAGCCCTATGACAATCTCTCAATGTATGGCCGTAGCAACAACAATACCTTACCCAAACATCACGCCAATCTATATTATAATGGAGAAATCGGTAAGTTCGGTATTGATTTCAACATGGATTATATGTGGCGAAAAAATCGCAACGCCATGTTTAACGATGAAAAAAGCGACACCCAGGACAATTCGCTTGTAAATTCTCTCGGTGTAAGCAGAAGCCGAATGTTGGCTGAAAAACTTGTATTCAGCTATCCTTTTTGGAAAGGCGGTATTGAGTTCGGAGAGGAATACACATCATCGCGTTTCTCTTCCGAATATCACACCGATGCGACTTTGGTCGGCAACGCCGATTCAAGAGTTGACGAAAACAACATTGCCGGATTTGTGGAAATCGGCCAGAGTTTCGGACAATTCAATTTAGGTGTTGGATTGCGGTATGAGCATGTAAGATTTGAATATCTCGAAAACGGACAGAGAAAGGAAGATCAGGGTAAGACCTATAATAATCTGTTTCCTTCGCTCTCGCTGTCAACCATGATAAGAAACGTGCAGCTATCAATGAGCTATACCCATAAGACCCAGCGTCCAAGCTATGCAGACCTTGACGGAACAGTGGATTATATCAACCGCTTTACCCTCGAAGGTGGCAATCCGTTCCTAAAGCCGGAAAAGATACATTCAATCGAGCTTATGGGAGCATGGCGCCAGTTCTTCGGGCAGATAACCTACACCTATAAAAAAGACCCTATAATGAACACCACATATCCGTATGCGGATGATGCAGAGGTCAAACTTATAACTATGGCAAATTTTCCAAAGATACAGAATCTTCAGGCATTTGTCGGCGCACAATTCAAAGTCGGTGTATGGCAGCCGAAAGTAAATGTCGGTATTATGAAACAGTGGCTTTCCATAGATTATGCCGATGGTCGTAAAAGCCTTAACAACCCCATAGGACTTGTGCAATTTCAGAATGCCATTCATCTTCCCTACGATATTTGGCTGAATGTGGATATGCAGTGGATGAGCGGCGGTAACGATGACAACATGAAACAAACCTCATCGTCGTATCTCAATGCCAAACTCTATAAAGCGTTCTTCAACAATCAGTTCAGTGTAACCTTGGAGGCCAACGACATCTTTAATAAGAGTAATCGTGATGCCACGTTGTTGAACAAGGATGTTACCATACATCAGTTCAATACGACAAACAACCGCACGTTCATGCTGACCCTGCAATACACCTTTAATTCTTCCCGTGACAGATATAGAGGACAAGGTGCCGGAACAAATGAAATGAACCGATTCTAAAAAGCTCAATAACATGAAAACTTTTATTATCTCACTCATCCTGTCTTTGGTCTGCGGAATAGCCTACGCAAAGCCGCACTGTCAGGGATTCAACAACTACGATAACAAAGTCACTATCGTCTTTACAGATGATAAGGCCGGAAGCCGGTACGAGGTAACGGACGTAAAACTCGTTACCTACGGCAAAGAATACTCCGCCACTTCTGTAACAGCAAGTGTCAAAGATGGTACTGCAACGGTAACACTTACTTTTCCCCATATCACCCAATTCTCTAATCCGAAAGTAATTCTTAGGATTAACGGAAAGAAGGCCAAATTTAAGGTGTGCCGGTAGCATATCCATATTCAATAAAACAACAGCTTAATCATACTAATAAAGAGAGGCAACCTCGGCAGTGATGTCGGGGTTGCCTGTCTTTAATATAGGGATGTAGAAGATATTAGTGTAAGCCGCCCATTGAATGCGTATAGTCTTGCCGGAAGTGTAATCACAAATCTGTGAAAAGCTATAGTTTGTCTTTTACGGCATATAACGACATATGATAGTACCTGCTGAAAAACAAAGCGTCCTCCGATGTTAGCCGGAGAGTTCACGAATAGCGTCAACATTTCCGTATGTCAGCAGTTTCATACAGGCCGACTTCCATGGTTTTAAGAAAGCATCTGCAATTTAAATTTGGGTGGTAGGCATTTTTTTTATACATTTGCATGTTTAACAACATCATTATACAACACAGCTTCATTGTTTTATGATAAAGGCAGCTCTCGAAAAGGTAGTCAATGAAGACATGGCGGAAATCTGGTCCATCCTTTCCGCCGACGAAAAGCGTCTTATTGTCGACAATCTTGTAATCCACAATTTCAAGAAAAACCAGATAATCTATGCCGAAGGCGACGCTCCCGAATATCTGTGGTGCCTTTTCAAGGGTAAGGTGAAGAAGTTCAAGGAAGGAGTCGGCGGCCGCGTACAGATCCTACGGCTTATACGTCCGGTGCAGTATTTCGGTTATCGTGCATTTTTCGCCAACGAGCCGTACGTGTCAAGCGCCGCGGCATTCGAGCCGTCGATGGTAGGAGCGATCCCTTTGAATCTCGTAGCCGAAATAATCCAGAACAACATCAATCTCGCCTGGTTCTTTATCCGTGAGCTTTCACGCAACCTTGGCGGTTCCGACACAAAAATCGTAAATCTTACTCAAAAACACATCCGAGGCCGCCTTGCCGAAGCTCTTATCGTACTCATAGACAATTACGGTTACGAAGAGGATAATTCCACATTGAAAATATATATGGCGCGTGAAGATCTGGCCAATCTGTCGAACATGACCACATCAAACGCAATCCGCACGCTTTCGTCATTCGTAAGTGAAAAGATATTGCTTGTCGATGGCCGTCGCATACGCATCATGAACGAGGCACAGCTACGTAAAATCAGCAAATTCGGCTGACAATATTGTCATCGGCCGGCATTTCCCGTTTTATTTTTCCCGACGTCGCCGTCCGGCTAATAGCCCTGACGGCGATATATGTTTTCGGCCGGCGCTTATGGTCGGCTACGGCAGCCTCTACACCGCGCTTTATTCCATCTATTTCCCCGGCATCGCACTCGACAACGAGCACGATACGCTGTCCCCACAACTCATCAGTTTCGGAACAGACATAATAAGCATGTTTTCCCACAGGGAGTGCATAAAGTTTTTCAAGTTCTTCGGCGAAAAATTTTATTCCTCCGCTATTTATAACATTATCGTAGCGTCCGCACCAGCGGAACGATGTCGGAGTAAGAAGCTCGACCATGTCATTTGTCTGCAACGAACGGAATGAAAAACGCGGGGCTATCACAGTAAGGCATCCTCGGCTATCGGTATCGAATGTCACATCCGGCATGGCATGGTAGACACGTCCGCCACAAGCAGAAATACTGCTCAGAGCTACATGGCTACATGTTTCCGTCATTCCGTAACCTATATAAGCGTCGACTCCTGATGCAAGTACAGCTGCTGCCGTTTCGTCGGAAATCCCGGCTCCGCCTATAAGCATGCAGCGCACCCTGTCGGAAAGCGAGGACTGCGACAGCACAGCCGGAAGCTGGGCCGGAACAAGAGATAGGAGGTCTATGCGTTCACGACATGATGCAAGATTCAAATCAGCCGATACCGGAAATGCTTCAAGACGGCATCCTGCCTCAAGCGCCCGCACAACCATCATTTTGCCTGCAATGTAGTCGACCGACAGAGGCAGACCCAGTACCGAATTACGGTTTATACCGAAAAAGCGATTTGTAGCCTGCGCCGAAATCCGCATGTCGGATTTGAGCAGACGTATGCTTTTCGGTGTTCCTGTCGAGCCGGATGTATGCGCCTCGATCCATGGACAGGTTGAATTCCACTCCTCTATAAATTCCGCTATTGTCGCCATTCCGTTTTTTGTGGGAATATCCACTGTTTCGAAGGGTTGTAAAAAAGACGGTCACCTCTAAGCTCGAGCGGCGACTGTATGTTGTTTTTATACAGCTGCCCGGTTCCAAGCCCCTGCGGCAGCTTTGTGTGTTTAGCGGACAGCCACTGCGCTATAGCATTCAGCCCGACATTGGATTCAAGCGCTGATGTGGCCCACCACTCCATGCCGAGGCGCCCGGCCTGTTCTATCCATGTATCGGCACCGGAAAAACCGCCGCATAGCGTGGGTTTTAATATTATGTATGAAGGGCGAAGGTAAGCGAGAAGATCCGACGCCGCTTCAGGCGACGGAGCCGGTCCTATCAGTTCTTCATCCAAAGCTACGGGTATAGGACTTTCACGGCAGATGCGCGCCATGGCATCGCCGCTGCCGGCTATCAGCGGCTGTTCTATTGAATGTATGCCGAATTCCGCAAGACGGTAGAGGTAATCCATCGCTTGCTCAGGCCTACGGCTGAAACTTCCGTTGGCATCAAGGCGCAATTCAAGCTCTCCGAAAGTGAAATTACGGCGTATCTCCCGCAGCAGATCCAGTTCGGAATCAAAATCTATGCCTCCGATTTTTAATTTAAGAACCTTAAATCCCTGTTCGAGTTTTTCGGCTATGCGCTTTCGCATAGTCGCTTTGTCGCCCATCCATATCAGTCCGTTAATCGCTATACCCTCGCAGCCGGCAGTCCAGGCATTGTCAGCAGGACAATGTCGGCCACCTGAATGCAGATCGGCCAAAGCAGTTTCAAAGCCCATGCGTATGGAGCTGTACTGCGAAACTGCGGCAGCCTCGGGATCGGTGCAAGCATCTTTCAGATGCTGCACATAGTCGGGACAGTCGTCGGACGATAGCCCGCAGAAAAGAGCACACTCGCCTATTCCTGCAATTTCAGGACGTTGCGTATCCCACACACGGACAAAGTATGTGACTTTTTTTTGAAACACCTCGCGGGAAGTGCGGGCCTCAAATCGGAAATCAAGCCCGTAAGGCGCCCATAGAGCTGTAAGCATCAGCCCGGGAACTGGGGGAACTGATCAAAATCGGGATCACGCTTTTCAAGAAACGCGTTCTTGCCTTCCTGAGCCTCATCCATAAGATAGTACATCAGCGTCGCGTCGCCGGCAAATTCCATCAGGCCATGCTGTCCGTCGAGTTCGGCGTTAAGCGCCCGCTTTATCATGCGTATTGCAAATGGGCTGCGTTTCATGATGGTTTCACACCACTCCACCACTTCATCTTCCAGACGGTCGAAAGGTACCACTTTGTTCACCATACCCATTTCAAGAGCTTCTGCTGCCGTATACTGACGGCAGAGAAACCATATCTCACGTGCTTTTTTCTGACCCACGCAACGGGCAAGATATGAAGAGCCGAAACCGGCGTCGAAGCTTCCGACTTTCGGTCCGGTCTGACCGAAACGCGCATTTTCCGAAGCAATAGAAAGGTCGCACACGACCTGAAGCACATTACCTCCTCCGATAGCATAGCCATTGACCATGGCTATCACAGGCTTGACTATCGAACGTATGGCCTTGTGGATGTCGAGCACATTGAGGCGCGGGGTACCGTCGCTGTCGCGATAACCTCCAAGCGATTTGTAATTCTGGTCGCCTCCCGAACAAAATGCCTTGTCGCCGGCTCCGGTGAGCACTATGACCCGCACTTCGCGGCTGTCGCGGCAATAATCGAGAGCCTGAAGAATCTCCTTGTTGGTCTGCGGACGGAAAGCATTGTAAACTTCGGGACGGTTGATTGTTATCTTGGCTATGCCATTATAGGACTCAAAAAGGATATCCTCGAACTCGCGTATAGGCTTCCAGATGCGGATGTCTTTATTCTCCATTGCTGTATGTATGATCTATTTTGTATTGAAATAATTTTTCAGTATGTCGGCGGACTCCGACGGCGGGGTAATCAGATTCAGTATGGCCGGCCTTTCGTCCTGCGCTGCAAAAAGAGGCCAAGCCATGCGCAACTCGGCTTCATTTCCGGCTTCGTAAAAGGCAAAACCGAAAGCGGATGCAAGCTGCCGCAGCGGCAGCCGGACATCGGCGGCAAAAAACTCGTCAAGCTCAGGCAAGGCGAAAGTCGACTTTATAAAACGGAATATACCGCCTCCGCCATTGTTCAGCACCACCATTTTGAAGCGCGGCGGGATAAAAGCCGCGGCCAACGCACCCATGTCGTACTGCGCGCTCATGTCGCCTGTCACAAGGAGTGTAACTCTGTCGGGCACAGCACATGCCGCACCTATTGCTGTCGACGTGGAACCATCGATGCCACTGACACCACGGTTACAATCAATGCGACCATAGCGTCCATAATCGACAAGCTGCCCGTAACGCACTGCCGTACCGTTGCTGTAATGCAATTGCCATCCCGCACCCGAATCATTGACAAGCCGAGATAGGATGTCCATTGCCTTGAGATCGGACCAAGGCGCACGATCGACCACCGCCCTATATCTTTCAGCGGCGCGCACAGCCATAGAATTCCACCGTTCAAAAAATTCCGTCGCAGCGCCGCATACAGAGTCTAAAAGCTCTGAAAGCGCGCCAACAAATGCCGAGGGTGTCATTTCTATCCTGTCGGATAGAAGCTTGAAACAATCTATGGCTTTATCGTTGTAACCGACTGCGATATGACGCGGACACGGATCAGCGGTACGCAGAAATGCCTTTATATTGCGCGAAGTCAAGGCTCCGCCTAAAGTTATCACAATATCGGGAATCAATGCCCGGCGTTCTTCATCGTCCTTTATTTCAGACAGAACGCGGTCTATATTGGCTATAAGCGGAGAATCGCCGCCTGTACCGCCATGAAGATTTGCCTGCGCTTCGTGCAGAACGACAATGCGTCGCATACGTGCCATACGCAGAAGTGCGTCGCGAACAGATCGATCCGGAGGCATGAATCCGGCAACAACAAGAATCTTAGGTGCCGACGACAGTGCCGCGGCAAGTTCGGGTGCTATCGCACCAGAAAAGCCATCGCGACGGCATTCAATCTTATGCCCCTTGTAGGGTCTGACATTTTCAGGCAGCATGGCCGTCAGAGGCTCGTCAAGCCTGACGTTTATATGTACAGGACCTTTCAGCGGACCTGTTGCGGCCGACATGGCATCATTCACCAGACGGTTGGCATACCACAACTGCTCTTCAGTTCCATCCTCCGAAGGAATGTCGACCGAAGCTCGCACGATATTATCAAGACAGCCGGCCTGTCGTATCGTCTGGCTGTCGTCCTGATCAATCCAGCGCAACGGTCTGTCAGCCGACACCGCTATGAGCGGGACACGCCTGTAGTAAGCTTCGGCGACAGCCGGAGCATAATTAAGCAATGCAGTTCCAGATGTGCACACAGCCGCTACGGGTCGTTCCGATGCCAGCGACATTCCAAGAGCGATAAAAGCGGCCGAACGTTCATCGATCACGACATGCGTACGGAAACGACCCGAACGGACTATAGACATAATCAGAGGCGCGTTCCGCGAACCCGGAGAAAGAACCACATCTTCCACACCCCAGGCATGGAGCAGGTCGGCGACAATCGTACACGTCTGCTTTGCTACAAATTCTGTCTGCTTCATCTTTTTCATACAAGTCCTTCGTCGCGGAATGAATAATAACCTCCGTCGGACACTATTATATGATCATGGACAACAATATTGAACAGCCGTGCCGCATCGGTTATCGATTTTGTCAAAGTTATATCCTGCTGACTCGGCTTAAGATTGCCCGACGGGTGGTTATGAGATAATATCATAGCCGTAGCATTGTTGAACAAAGCCTCACGGACAATAATGCGGACATCGACACTGGTTGCCGTCAGGCCTCCCTGACCTATTTTCGATTCCGCAATAAGTTTTCCTGCCTGCGAAAGATACATCACCCAGAATTCCTCGTGGTTCAGACGCTCGAAACGATGACGCACGATGTCGTAGGCGACCGTCGACGAAGCGACCGTCGGTTCATCAATAATCCGTGCGTCGGCCGCCGCACGGGAACCAAGTTCGAGGGCAGCAAGCAATGTCGTGGCCTTGGCAGGTCCTATCCCTTTATATCTTTTAAGGAATTCCGGCACAGATAGCCGCGCCACCCGGGAGAGATGGCCGCCGTTATCATGCAAAATCTCACGGCTAAGCTCTATGACTGATTTTCCGGCTAT
The DNA here is from genome assembly GCA_910587235.1 of uncultured Muribaculaceae bacterium. Classification (GTDB taxonomy): domain Bacteria; phylum Bacteroidota; class Bacteroidia; order Bacteroidales; family Muribaculaceae; genus CAG-873. The sequence goes on along the minus strand of CAJUKD010000003.1, from coordinate 54,015 downwards.
ACCGGTAGCAAAAATTATGGCCATAAGCTCCACATCGGTGAGCGATTTCACCCCGTGTTTCTGCGCTTTTTCACGCGGACGCTCCTGTTCGAGCATATCGCGTATAAGGCTTCCTCCCGGTTTTATATCCATATCATTTTCCTTTTCTCATCATAATTTCCTGTTGCTCGTCGCGTCCGCGGCGCAACAGGATTTTTGTAAACCAAGCTCTTATAAACCCGATCCCGTAGCCTCCAAGCTGTACGGCAGCCGCAGGTACAGCGATAAAAGCGACGCGCAGACTCCGCGTCGCAAACAAGGCGCCGAAAAAAACAGCAATGAAATAGGCCACCGGCGGAACAATGAACCACCATGAAACAAAAACAGAAAGCAATATCAAAGCAATACAGCCCAACACAAAAAGTGCGGGCAAAACATGCACTGCTTTCAGCGAATCGGGATAAAGCAGCCTGAGGGTGATGCGCGACATGCCGAAGACATAGACCTGTCTGAAAAAACGGCGTAGGTCGACACGACGCCTGTGCCATACGGGAACTTCACGGATAAGACCTATCCCGCATCCGGCATGACGTATGCGCGTACTCATATCTATATCTTCGGAAAACATTTCGCGGAATCCGCCTACGCGTTCGTAGACCGCGCGCGAAAATCCCATATTGAATGTCCGCGGCACAAATTTGTCGAGCCGCACTTTTCCTCCACGTATGCCGCCTGTGGTAAGAAACGAAGTCATGGCATAATTAATGGCTTTCTGAGTGTCGCTGAACGATTCATGCGCCGCATCCGGACCGCCATAACAGTCGACAGGAGCCGTATCGAGTACATTCGACAATGTGCGGAAATAATCGGGAGGAATGACACAATCGGAATCGAAAAACACGAAATAACTTCCCGACGCCCGCTCCATACCGTAATTTCTGGCTATGGAACGGCCTTCGTTCGATTTGAAAAAGTACTTCGCATCAAGCCCGCGCCGGCACATGTCTTCGATTATATCTCCGCAAGGCTCTGTGGAGCCGTCTTCCACGACTACAAGCTCAAACGAGTGCTCTGTCTGCCCGAGAAGGCTTTCGGCAAGCCCGGTGATTTCATCGCGACGGTTGTAGACCGGAACTATTACGGAATATCGTGGAGTTTTCATCTTTCCGTGATTTTATTGTCAGGACATACGGTTTTTATAATCGTCGTAGGTGAAACGCCGCAGATATTCACAGCGTCCGTCGGAATGGCACAGCACAATGTCGGGATGCTGTATGCCGTTGAACATCGTAGTCTTTACCGTAGTATAATGATTCATATCCTCAAGCGTCAGGCGTTGTCCGGCTTCAAGCGTTTCGCTGAAATACCAGTCACCCATATAATCGCCGCTCAGGCACGAATTGCCGCCAAGCCGCCAGGGTTCGCCCTGCCCTTCCGGCACACTTTCGGTAATTGCCGGTTTATAAGGCATTTCAAGAGTATCAGGCATGTGGCAGGCAAATGAAACATCGACTATAGCCGTAGGTACACCGTCGTTCTCAACCGTGTCGACAACGGATGTGATAAGATCTCCCGTGCGCCATGTGAACGCACTGCCCGGTTCGAGAATGACCTTCAGATTCGGATGCCTGCGACGGAAATCCGTAAGCATACTTATCAGATGCTCTATGTCATAGCCTTCACGAGTCATCAGATGGCCTCCGCCCATGTTCACCCACTTCAGTTGTGGCAACAAATGACCGAATTGCTCCTCAAAAGCAGCAAGCACACGTTCGAGGGCGAAAGAATCCGATTCGCAGAGCGCATGGAAATGCAGGCCTTCTATCCCCTCCGGCAGGCCGCCCGAAAGTTCGGTAGCGCCGACCCCGAATCGCGAGCCGGGAAGAGCGGGATTGTAAATATCCGTTTCTATTACGGAACAACGCGGATTGACACGCAAGCCGGGCGATATGTCATGTCCGCGGCGGCGCGCTTCGCGCACCTTATCGGCAAAGCGGACATACTGACCGAGCGAATTGAATGTTATGTGACTACTGCCGGCAATATATTCGTCAATAGTGGCGGAAGTGTATGCCGGACAATAGGAATGGACTTCTCCGCCAAGGAACTCGCGTCCCAGACGCAACTCGTTCAGCGAACTGGCCGTCGAATTCCGGCAATATTCACGCACAATGCCGAAAGTGCGCCAAAGTGCATTGGCTTTGAATGCCATGATTACATCCACTCCAGCACGGCGTCTTACCTCGGATATCAGTTCAAGATTGGAACGCAGACGGTCCTCGTAGACCACATAAAATGGAGTCTGTATTTCGTTTATATTCATAAAATCCTGAAACGTGCGAATTTAAGCAATAATTTACGTTCCTCGCCGGTAGCGAAACGTACTATAATCTTATGGTCGACATCATCGGTGTTTATTGACGTGATCGTGCCACAACCGAAGCGAGGATGTTCGATGCGCATACCGGTCGACAGCTCGGCAGACGAATGTATGGCAACTCCTGTCGTCGATTGAACCGGAGTGGACTCCGAATGCCTGATGGGTTGATTGGGATGTGACAGTGATGATGGTGCCTTGCCACCGTAATCAGCCGCGGCCGGACGACGACGCGGCGAAGACGACGGCAGACGCGTACCCGCCACAGGCTGTATATAGCGCAGGTCGATCTCACTGATAAAGCGTGAAGGCGTACTTGGACGCGTCATTCCGTTCACCATGCGCTGGCGTGCGAATGAAAGCATGCAGAAATTTCGTGCGCGGGTAATGGCCACATACATCAGGCGCCGCTCTTCCTCGACATCCTGAGGACCGCGGCACATCGACGAAGGAAGCAACTCTTCCTCCACTCCCACGACAAACACGTTGTCGAACTCCAGACCTTTAGCCGCATGTATAGTCATAAGAATCACACAGTCTCGGTCGGCATTTTCGGTATCCTGATCGGTCAGCAGCGAAACTTCAGCAAGGAATTCGCCCATCACCGGCTTGCTGTCCTCGGCCAGCTCCCGGCGCTTGTCCATGAACTCGTCCACGGCCTTTATCAACTCAAGCACATTGTCGCGTCTTGAAATATTTTCCGGAGTATTGTCGCTGAGATACATCTGCAACATCCCGGTTTCCCGGATAATCTCGCGCGCAAGCTCGGGCGCCGTCACTCCCGATGCATCAGCCACACGAAATTTATTAATCAGATCGACAAACAGTACGATTTTTTTCAAAGTACCGCTGTTGACCGCCAAATGATAGGTTTGCGGCTCGCACATGACAGTCCAGATGCTTACGCCTGCGCCTATTGCAGCCGCAGTAAGTTTTTTAAGTGTAGTTTCGCCTATCCCGCGCGCGGGCTTGTTGATTACGCGGCGCAGAGCCTCGTCATCGTCGGGATTAACGGCCAGACGGAAGTATGAAATGACATCCTTCACCTCGGCACGCTGGTAAAATGCCAGACCGCCGTAGATACGGTAAGGTATGTTGCGGTTGCGCAAAGACTCCTCAAGCACGCGCGACTGGGCATTGGTGCGGTAAAGGATTGCAAACTCGCTTAGAGGCGAATGCGAACGCATACGCACCTGCGACAGCCTGTTGGCTACGGCGTAGCCTTCCATATAATCGTTCTCGCAGCCCACGACTTCTATGCGCTGGCCTTCATCGTTCTGCGAGAACACTTCTTTGTGTATCTGTTCCTTATTGCAGGCTATCAGAGCATTCGCAGCTCCTATGATATTACGTGTCGACCGATAGTTCTGTTCAAGTTTGTAAGTCGCAAGCGATGGGAATGTCTTGCGCAGGTCGAGTATGTTGCGGATATTCGCGCCACGGAAAGAATATATGCTCTGTGCGTCGTCACCTACCACACAGAGATTCTGCTTCTTGCCGCATAGCTGACGGACAATCACATGCTGTGCGAAATTGGTGTCCTGATATTCGTCGACAAGCACGTAACTGAAATAGTCCTGAAGATTTTCCAGTACATCGGGGTTATCGCGCAAAAGGATATTTGTATAATAAAGCAAGTCATCGAAGTCCATCGCGTCGGCAATGTGACAACGGTCGCGGTATGCCTTGTACACATCGACAGTCCGTGGGCGTTTGGCGGCACGGTCCGACTCCATCAGCGCCTTGTCAAGAGCATAATCTTCCGGAGAATACAGAGCGTTCTTTGCCATGGATATATCGCCAAGAACAGTTCCCGGCCGATAGAGCTTTTCATCAAGCCCCATATCCTTTATTATTGTCCTTACAAGCGACTTTGAATCGGACGTATCATAAATGGTATAAGTGCGACGGAAACCTATGCGGTCGGCATTCATACGCAATATACGTGAAAATATGGAATGGAAAGTACCCATCCACAGCCTCGAGGCAACTTCAGAACCTACAAGAGCCTCTATGCGCTCGCGCATCTCCCTGGCAGCCTTGTTGGTGAATGTCAATGCAAGTATACGCCGAGGATCATGTCCCTGCGCCAGCAAATGGACAATCTTGTATGTAAGCACACGTGTCTTGCCCGAACCGGCACCTGCAATAACAAGTTCCGGGCCGCCGAGATATTCCACCGCCTCACGCTGGGCATCGTTCAATGCCGAAAGATAGTCCGGATCTATCATCTGAACTGGTTGATTTCAGGCATATACTCAAATCCTGCCGCCCCGAGGCTACGCTCAAGAGCGGGACGGTCGATCGCCAGATCGTCGCACATGGCATCGAGCGACGGGTAGTCGTCGCGCAGGCGTGTATTGACATAGCTAAGCAATATATATGGATCCTGTGGCAGATTTTCCATTTCTCATTTTCTATTTAATCTATTTTGCAAAAATACGAATAAGTCGAGTGCAAAGCCAAATTTATTTGAGCTTTGCCAAGCGGGAGTATTTAAGACGAATTCAAAAATACGCATTTTCCATGAGTTTTTTGCGTTAATGCCGCCCTGTTTTTTTGTAATCAATTTGTAACAAAACAAGATTTTATTTGTTAGAAAGTCAAAGCTATTAATTTATGAGAACACGGATTACATTCATCATCATTGCCTCAGTCCTGACAAACATCACCCTCAGGGCTGCTGATGAATTGTGCATCCGGACTCCCTCGCCGCCAGATTCCGTAACAGCTCCGGTTCTCGCACCCGCACCCAAACGCAATATCATCACCAGAATCATCAATTATTTCAATGAATCAAACGTTGACCGCAGCCATAAGAAATTCGATTTCTCTGTAATCGGTGGCCCGCACTACTCGACCGACACCAAATTCGGCCTTGGTCTTGTAGGCTCAGGAATTTACCGTCACGACATGAACGATACGCTGTTGCCTCCGTCGGATGTATCAGTCTATCTTGACGCCACCACCAGCATGTTCTTCAAACTCGGCATACGAGGAGTGAATATATTTCCGCACGACCGCTTCCGCCTGCACTACGACATATCTTTTTCCTCTGTTGCGACGAAATTCTGGGGCATCGGATACAACAACAATATCAACAACGACAACGAATCGAAATACAAATATCTAAACTCCCAGGCTGAAGCAAATTTCCTGTTCCGCCTGGCAAAGAATTTCTATCTCGGCCCGTTGCTTACATTCGACTATATAAACGGACGCCATTTTGAAAAACCATGGCTCTGGGAAGGACAGGACGCCCGCACATTCAATCTCGGTGTAGGATTTACGCTCCAGTATGATTCCCGCGACTATCTTACAGCCCCCGAAAGAGGTTTCTACTTCCGTCTTGACCAACGTTTCAATCCACGCTTCCTTCTGAACCGCTATGCGTTCTCGCTTACAGAACTTACATTCTCCACATACCGTCCGCTATGGCGCGGAGCCGTACTGGCGTTCCAGTTCCACGGACGCCTGACTTACGGCAATACTCCATGGGGGCTTATGTCGACCCTCGGAGGCAGCGACAATATGAGAGGATATTTCGAAGGACGGTACCGCGACAAATCGGAAATGGATCTGTGCCTCGAACTAAGACAGCACGTATGGCGGCGCAACGGACTTGTTGCCTGGATAGGAGCCGGAACCGTATTTCCACGCTTCTCGGCACTACGCTGGTCAAAGATTCTTCCCAATTACGGCATAGGCTACCGCTGGGAATTCAAGAAAAAAGTGAACATACGTCTTGATCTCGGATTCGGCCGACATCAGACAGGTTTTATATTCAGCATCAATGAAGCATTCTGACAACATATTAAAAAAATTATTTTCCCTCAGCGGTATCGCCGACATGCTGGTCTGGCTTGTCCCGATACTCATGTGCGTGCCGAACGTGGCACTGTCGATAGTAGAACCGGGTTATACCCCAGCCGAACGTATTGCCAACGTAGCTCTGCCATGGGGCACTTATACTCTTCTGATGTCATGGAGCGGACATAGCGGCCGCAGCACACTGCTGTTCCTACCTATAATGATCCTCTGTGCATTTCAGATTGTACTGCTCTACCTCTACGGACGTTCGATCATTGCCATCGATATGTTCCTCAACGTGGCAACGACCAACAGCCGCGAAGCCGGCGAACTGCTTTCAAATATGTCGCAGGCCATATTATCGGTATGCCTGCTTTACCTTCCGCCAATAGTGGCTGCCGTCATATTATTGAAAGGCAAGGCACGCTCCGGAAAAAGAATCCGACGCGCCGCGGCGCTGACCGGTGCCACAGCCCTTGCAGCCGGCTTATCCTGTGTAGCCGTCGATTTCATAAAAATCGGCGAATATCCTGCCGGCCGCAAGCTATTTCCGGCCAACGTCATCCATAATATAGTCACAGCTACAGAACGGACAGCCGCCACAGCCAGATACTTCACCACATCGGCAGGCTTCTCTTTCAGCGCACAAGCAGAAAAAAGCGCCAAGGCAATAGAGGATGAAGTTTATGTCCTTGTGATAGGCGAAACATCACGTGCACGCAACTGGCAGCTTATGGGCTATGACAGGCCGACCAATCCGCTACTGTCGGAACGCCGCAACTTGCTCGCATACCCGCTGACGCTCTCCGAAAGCAACACTACGCACAAAAGTGTGCCCTTGCTTATGTCAGGACTCACATCTGAAAACTTCCGTGATTCCATCTATCTGACAAAAAGCATATTCACGGCATTCAACGAAGCGGGAATATCAACAGCATGGTTCTCGACACAGCAACGCAACCGCTCGTTCATTGATTTCTTCGGCGACGAAGCTGGTGAAACGCGCTTTCTGGTCGACGACGGCAAAAGCCACTACGACGACGAGTTATGCGACCGTTTGCGCCGATATGTCGGAAGCCACCTCGGTCAACGTCTGTTCATAGTCCTGCACACATACGGTTCTCATTTCAACTATCGCGACCGCTACCTCGACGACAGCCGTGTATTCCTGCCGGACGAATACGGAAGCGCCTCCGCCGATCGTCGCCGGGAACTTATAAACGCCTATGACAACACCATTGTCGCGACCGACCGCATGCTCGACAATATCATCGGAATACTTGATAAATCAGGACGCGCATCGACCATGCTTTATGTATCGGATCACGGCGAAGATATTTTCGACGATTCTCGGCTGCGCTTCCTGCATGCCTCTCCCACTCCGACCTACTGGCAACTCCACGTGCCTATAGTATTATGGATGTCCGATAGTTTCAAGGACGCACATCCTGAGAAATACCGTGCAGCCGAGGCGAATACGAAAAAAAACGTATCATCAAGCCGGAGCGTGTTCAACACAATGCTTTCGCTTGCGGGAATCAGCGCCAAGAGATACATGCCCGAAGCATCCCTGTCGGATAACAGATACACGGAACCACGACGACTGTATCTCAACGACTACAACGAAAGTGTTCCGCTCTCCTGTTGCGGCATGGATAGTCTGGATTTCCGTCAGTTAAATCTATACGGGATAAAATGAACGAATTCTATTCCGCCAAAATAGAAGTTTTTTTCATATAAGCACTTCTTACATGAAAAAGTACACTTCCGGCTATTGCCTGACGTCTTATAAAAGTGTAAATTTGCACACGAAAAAATTTAAATAAAAATCTATGAAGATAGGCAATGTCGACCTTGGCGACCGTCCGGTGATGCTCGCTCCCATGGAGGATGTTACAGACAGTTCTTTCAGACTAATCTGCAAAGAGCAAGGAGCCGACATGACCTATACAGAATTCGTATCGGCCGACGCACTTATACGAAACATAGCGGCGACAACAAGAAAACTGCACATAGAACAAGCCGAAAGGCCCACTGCCATACAAATCTACGGCCGGGAAGTTGAACCGATGGTTGAAGCAGCCAGAATCGTAGAAGAGGCGCATCCCGACATCCTTGACATAAACTTCGGCTGTCCGGTAAAGAAAGTTGCCGGAAAAGGGGCCGGAGCGGGAATGCTGCGCGACATCCCTAAAATGCTCGAGATCACGACTGCCGTGGTGCGCGCAGTCAACATACCCGTGACAGTCAAGACGCGTCTGGGCTGGGACTGCAACAGTAAAATAATTGTGGAACTGGCCGAACAGTTGCAAGACTGCGGCATAAGCGCGCTGACAGTACACGGACGCACCCGCTCTCAGATGTACACAGGCGAGGCTGACTGGGAAATGATAGCACGCGTAAAGGACAACCCGCGGCTCTCAATCCCACTCATAGGCAACGGCGACATCACCACAGCGGAAAAGACTGTCGAAGCTTTCGAGCGCTACGGCGTCGACGGAGTAATGGTAGGACGTGCTTCGATAGGCGCGCCATGGATATTCCGGGAAATGACATCGTTGCTTCGTACAGGTACTGTCGACAGCCTGCCGACATCTGAAAAATTTGCCCTGCTGCGCAGACAGATACGCGAAAGCGTCGAACGAATCGACGAATACCGCGGCATACTGCACATACGCCGGCATCTCGCAGCATCTCCGCTCTTCAAAAGCATACCGTCGTTCAGGCAGACAAGGATAGCGATGCTAAGGGCAAGCACATTCGCGGAACTCGAATCAATACTCGGCCATATCGAAAACAACATACTTCCGGCCATAGAATCGGCAGCAAATACATAGAACTTACACTTATCAACTACAATCTTATGAAAGTCAAACGTTTCACTATTCCCGCTTTAATCACGGCCATTGCCATATCTGCAATGCCAATGTCGGCACAGTCCCACGATTACCGGCTTAATGTTCAGGATTTCAACAAACTCAACGTCGTCGACAATATCGATGTCGTCTACTCATGTCTGCCCGATTCCGCAGGATGGGCAGTATTCAGTTGTTCGCCGGAAATCGCCTCAAACCTGATTTTCACCAACAATAAAGCAAAACTGACCGTAGATCTCGCATACGAGGACAACGAGCCTCAGGGATTGCCTGTAATATATCTGTACTCATCGGCACTTAAAGAAGTGAAAAACGCCGGCGACTCGGTAGTCGCCGTCAGCAGACTTTGCGAAGTGCCAAAACTGACTGTCCGCGTAATCGGTAACGGACGCATCGATGTCGACGATATAGACTGCACATCGGTGGATGCCGGCGTAACCGCCGGATGCGGACACGTAAAACTAAAAGGAAAGTGCACTAAAGCCGACCTGCGCAATGTCGGAACTGGCACCGTCGATGCCGGAGCGCTTACTGCATCGAAAGTAAAATGCAACGTGCTCGGCACCGGTCCGGTGGTATGCAACCCTGAAGAAGAACTGAACATATATGGGGCCGGAAGCGGAACTGTATACTATATCACCGAGCCAAAAAACCTGAAAAGTCGCTCCATCGGAGTTAAAGCGATACTTAATCCGAACGGGATAATCAACTCAAAATAAAGCCATCACACAGAAAAACGACGATAGACTAAAAGAACGCACCGCCCGTTCTCTAAAATGGAACGTGGTGGATCGTGTATCATCTCAGGTGCTGTATGCCGTCACCGGGATTGTACTTGCGCGTGTGCTTTCACCGGCAGACTTCGGCCTCGTCGGAGCCATACTGATTTTTCAGGCATTCGCGTCGCTTCTTGTCGACAGCGGGTTCTCCCATGCCCTTCTGCAAAGAAAATCACCGACACGCCTCGACTATTCCACAATCCTATGGTTCAATATGTCGGTGTCACTGATCCTCTACGTCGCACTCTTCTTTGCCGCCCCGCTGATCGCCCGCTGTTTCGACAACGACCTGCGCCTTGTGCCCTTGTCGCGCACAATGTTTCTGGCCTTGCCGATAAACGCTTCGGCCATAGTCCAGACAAACATTCTTATGAAGCGCATGGACGTAAGGCCAATCGCCATAGCCAACACGGGCGGACTTGTCCTCGCCGGAATAACAGGAATATGGCTCGCACTCAAAGGCTTCGGCGCATGGGCCATCGTATGGCAGACGCTCATTCTCGCATCAGTCAAATCGTTGACCCTTTGGATCATCGGACGATGGAGGCCTATGGTCAATTTTTCACTGCAAGCTTTGCGCTCTTTCTTTGGCATAGGCTCGCGGATGATGCTCACATCGTTTCTCAACACACTGTTCCTCAACATATATTCTTTCGTCATAGGCAATCGTGCAGGCATGAGCGCCCTCGGCTACTATACACAGAGCGACAAATGGAGCAAGATGGGAATAAGTTCTCTGTCACAGATTCTCACATCATCGTTTCTTCCGGCTCTTTCGGCAACACAGGATTCTCCGGAACGGTTCAGGCGAATAGCGTCAAAAATGAACCGCTTCACCGCATACTTTCTCTTTCCCGCAATGATAGGTCTGATGGCAACAGCCCGGCCTATATTCCATCTACTGTTCGGCTCTAAATGGGATCCGTCGATTTTTCTCTTCCAACTGCTGCTGTTCCGTGGTGTTTTTGTGGTCCTGAACTCGCTGTACAACAACTACCTGCTGGCACTCGGCCGTGCGAAAAGCATTGTCCGGCTCGAAATCGTACGCGATGCAACAGCTCTCGCGGCTCTCGCCATCACATTGCCGTATATCACATTGTCCACTCCATCAGATCCTGTAGCAGGCCTTGGAATCCTGCTGTGGGGGCAGGTATTCGCCACAATAACGGCATGGGGCTGTTCGCTGGCAGTACTCCTGCGCCATACACATACGGGACTTATGGCACATTTAAGAGATCTGATACCTTATTTCGCAATCACAGGCGTAATCATACCTGTCATCAATCTTGCCGGAAACTGCTTTGATGCTCCGGCAGTCAGGCTAAGTGTTGAAATTCTACTCGGCGTATCACTCTATACGGGTATCAACCACCTGCTCGGTTCGACAATCCAAAGGGAAGTCTTCGACTATATAAAAGGGAAAAGCGCAAGAAATTGCTGAGTATTTGACAATTTTTCCTTACTTTTGCGTGCCGCAACCGCGGTTTCACCTGTAAACCTCAACGCTGTAAAAATGAAAAAACTGCTCACGCGAAGCCTTTCCGGCATCGTTTATGTCGCGCTGATTGTAGGCGCGATTCTCGGAGACCCCGTATGGTTCACCGTATTGATGTCTTTATTCTCGGCTATCGCCGTGCTTGAGTTCAGGAAACTCGTGATGCCTCCTGCAGGAAGTATCGTACAAAAAGCTATAGCTGCAACAGACCTGCTGACCGCTGCCGCACTGCCTCTTGTTTCTCTCGGATTTACGTACACAGAAGCTTTATCCGAAAGGAACTTTTCAATAATAACGGCTTTCATTATCGTGATTTTCGCTGCTTACCCGCTGCTGCGCTTCACTCTGGCGCTATACGACCGCTCGGAACGTCCTTTCGCCATGGCCGCACGTTCCGTCATGTCGATATTCTACATAAGCATACCTCTGACCCTCGCCTCAATCATAAACATCGCGTCATCAGCATTCTCATGGCTTTCGATGATGATGTTCATAATGATCTGGCTCAACGATACAGGCGCATTCTGCACTGGCTGCACCATGGGACGCCACAAAATGTTCGAACGCCTGTCGCCCAAAAAGACATGGGAAGGATTTGCCGGCGGACTTTTCTTCAGCCTCGCTGCCGGAGCCGTAGCATATATGCTCCACTTGAATCCTGATTTTTCGCTTGCCGCATGGCTCGGCATGGGAGTAGTCGCAGCGATTTTCTCAACGTGGGGCGACCTGTTCGAATCACTCCTTAAGCGTAACTTAGGTGTCAAGGATTCCGGGAAACTGATTCCCGGCCACGGCGGCATCCTCGACCGCATCGACTCTCTGCTCTTCGTCGCCCCTGCCCTGCTGCTCTATCTGATATCCGTATATTATATTGCACAATAGCATCACTACCACATCGGCTTGAAGCCATCGGACTTGCGCAGGTGTGAATTGGCGCATCCCGAAAGAATGACATGATCTGATGTATCAAGCTTAAGTATAGGCGCGCCGGGATTCAGTCGCAGCCGACCGAGATCAATCCAGAAGTCGGCGGTGGAATCAGCAAAACGGAAATAATATTTACCGGCAAGATCGGCTATGCTCCGCCACTGGGTGGAAGATATATTAGGCTCTCCCTGGATTTCGTAACCGTACGGAACAGTCACCGTACCTATTACACTGTTTAAAGCGGCATAGGCCTGCGGATATTCCAGATCGGTCGGCACGTGATTGATAAAGAACGACGCCCTGACGAAACGGTCGGCCGAACGGACTGTACCGGGCAACATGTTCACACCGCCTACCCCCTGCCAGTATTTATCAATAGCCTGCATCTGCGGCAGAGTAGGATCATTTGTGAGTACCTGCAGATCACGACCTTTGTAAAGATCAAGTTTGCCGTCGCTGTACTCCATTACAAGTGTCTGGCCGCTGCGGTCGGTAAGCGCCCAATGCAGAAGCGACACCGTGCCGCCGTCGAAAGTCTTGCCGTTTACGGCAAAATCGTTTGAGCGCAACCATGCTTCGGCTTCGTCAACCGTCGCGAAATTGTCAAGGAAATAACTTACCAGAACCGCAAGACTCATGACGGGTGTAACCCCGTCGGTAGCTACAGCCTCGCGGTAGACGGATTCCTTACAGAACAAACCGTTCATCACCAGCCCGCATTCATTCATGCCCTCCGTTACACCGCCGTCATATCCTACGGCGAGCACGGAACCGTACTTTGAAGTCCAGCGAAGCATTGGACCAGAAGGCATACTCTGCTTTTCCACTCCTTGCGGATATACATATAAGTTTGTCGGGATAGGAGTCCGCCAGTCAAGAGTGCGTCCTACCATAGTGATGCCCTTGTCGCCAAGGTAAACCACACGCGAGCATGGGCTTGCCGAAAAAAACGGAGCCACAGCCATACATGCCGCGAGAATATAGTTGAATTTTTTCATAATGCTGCAGAATATAGTTATTATAGAAAAATAACGAAACTGCCCGACATAAAGTTCAGCCGGATTTAGTACCTTTGTATGATTTTTTTGACAGATAAGCCCACATGAGCAGCAGAATAGATCCCGAAACCGTCCGACGAATACTCGACACCGCCGACATAGTCGACGTTGTCAGCGACTTTGTGAAGCTGCGCCGTTCGGGAGCCAATTACAAAGGGCTATGTCCGTTCCACGACGAGCGCACACCGTCGTTTTCAGTAAACAAGGCTCGTAATATCTGCAAATGTTTCAGTTGCGGCAAAGGAGGCTCGCCTGTCAACTTCATAATGGAGCATGAACAGCTCTCCTACAACGAAGCCTTGCGCTACCTCGCCCGCAAATACAACATCGAGATAATAGAGCGGGAACTTAACGATGCCGAACGTCAGGCGGCTTCCGACCGTGAAGCCATGCTTGCCGTCAACGAATTCGCTCTGAACCATTTCGAACACAATCTCACAGAAACCGAAGACGGGCGCAACATAGCACTCTCATATTTCCGCCACCGCGGCATAAACGACGCCATGATCAAGCGTTTCCATCTCGGTTACGCGCTTGAACGCTCCGACGCGCTTTATTCCACGGCGAAATCACGCGGATTTACCGACCATTATCTCGAATCCACCGGATTATGCCTGAAATCCGAACGCACCAATTCATACTACGACCGTTTCAAAGGCCGCGTGATATTTCCCATCCACAGCGTGGCCGGACGTGTGCTCGGCTTCGGTGGACGAACGATGCGAAGCGACAAGACAGTAGCCAAATACGTCAACTCACCGGAATCGACAGTCTACGTAAAGAACCGCGAGCTATACGGACTCTACCAAGCAAAAAGCGCCATAGCGAAAAAAGACAAGTGCATACTTGTCGAAGGCTACATGGACGTAATTTCCATGCACCAGGCCGGCGTGGAAAACGTAGTGGCTTCGTCAGGAACTTCGCTCACACAGGGACAGATACGCGCCTTACGCCGCTTCAGTTCCAACGTAACGCTTATTTACGACTCCGACGCCGCCGGCATCAAAGCATCGCTGCGAGGAATAAATCTGCTGCTGGCAGAGAACCTGACTGTTAAAGTCCTGTTGCTGCCCGAAGGCGACGACCCCGATTCTTTCGCCCAAAGCCACTCGGCAAGCGAAGTCGAGGCATATCTTAAAGATCATGAAACCGACATAATCGCTTTCATGATTGAAATCCTTATGCGCGATGTGTCCAAATCCGACCCGATAGCACGCGCCAAAGTGGCAAACACCATTCTCCAGAGCGTAGCCATGGTCAGCGACCAGGTGCTGCGCATGGAATATATCGGAGAATGCGCCCGTCGACTCGGACTCAGCGAAAACGTCGTGGCTCTGCAGCTTCAGAAATTCAGCGCTGTCCGCGCCGAAGAACTTGAAAAAGAGATGCGTCGCCAGCAGGCACGCGATGTGGGCAGGGACATTATCCCCGAAAATGGCGAAAACGCAGGAAAAGCCGAAGCGAATACCACCCCCGACAACATCAGGCAGGAAAGTATCACCTCCTCAGTCCCTGACAAAAACCTTGTACGGGCAGGCTCAAACACGCTCCTGCCCTACGAACGCATGATCATGCGCTATGTCACCCGCTACGGCCTGACATATTTCTGCGATCTTGCCGACGCCGACGGAAATCTACAGCCCGGCACTGTTGTCGATTACGTGGTCGCAGACCTGTCGATGGACGACATACACATATCCGACCCCGCTCTTTCATCGGTTCTTGAAGCGGTGAAAAAACTTCGCAGTGACTCATGGCCTGATGATCGCAAAAGCATAGAAAAAGAAGCCGGAGAAGAACGCAACCGCCGAATCGAGGCCGGGCACGACGAGATCCGGCAGGTTGCCACCGACATATACGACATCGAAAAACGCGAACGAGAACTTGCCGCCGAAGCCGATGCCGCCTACGACGAACGACTGCGTGCATTCGACACCGACTATCTACAACGACGCCTCCTGTCGTCCGACGACGACACAGTACGCCTGATTTCCACCGACCTTATAAGCGAACGCTACGTTCTGAGCAAGATACACACAAAATTCGCCCACGTCGAGTCGGAAGAAGAACAACTGTCGACTCTTGTTCCCCGCGCCATATACGAACTGAAAGCTGCAATTCTGGCCGGATATATCGACGACACCAAACGCCGTCTGGCAGCAGTGTCGCCATCCGACACTGAAACATTCGAGAAACTGCTGCGCACAATAGTCGAATATCAGGAACTTCAGAAAGAATTCGCCAAAACCATGGGCGAACGAATCATTCTTCCCAAACACTCTTAGAAAAGACAGTCGCAATGATGGCTGATTAACGATTTTTCGCTAACTTTGCGCCCTGTAATACAAAATCATAAAGGCAAAACAAGATAACCTGTCATGACAGAAATACCTCAGAAATACAATCCCGCCGAAGTAGAGGACAAATGGTACGCCTACTGGCTCGAGCACAAACTGTTCCATTCAGAACCCGACAGCCGCGAACCATATACGATCGTAATCCCGCCGCCAAACGTCACCGGAGTTCTACACATGGGCCACATGCTCAACAACACCATACAGGACATTCTGGTACGCCGTGCGCGTATGCAGGGCAAAAACGCCCTGTGGGTACCGGGCACCGACCATGCCTCTATTTCCACCGAAACCAAGGTAATAGCCAAACTTGCTTCCGAGGGAATAAAGAAAACAGACCTAACCCGTGAAGAGTTCCTGAAACACGCATGGGAATGGACCGAAAAACACGGTGGCATCATACTCAAGCAGCTGCGCAAGCTCGGAGCTTCATGCGACTGGGACCGCACGGCATTTACCATGGACCCGCTGCGAAGCGAAAGCGTGATCAAGGTTTTCTGCGACCTCTACGACAAAGGTCTTATCTACCGCGACCTCCGCATGGTAAACTGGGACCCTCAGAACCGTACGGCCATCAGCGACGACGAAGTTTTCTTCGAACAGGAACAGAGCAAGCTCTATTACCTGCGCTATTATCTTGCAGACGACGATGCAGCCGGGACTCCCGCCCACGACGGACAGGTCATACACACCGATGCCGACGGACGACGCTATGCCGTGGTAGCCACAACCCGTCCTGAAACCATCATGGGTGACACTGCAATGTGCATCAACCCCAAGGATCCGAAGAACACATGGCTCAAAGGCCGCAAAGTCATCGTGCCGCTTGTGAACCGCGTGATTCCCGTAATCGAGGACCGCTATGTCGACATCGAATTCGGCACAGGATGTCTGAAAGTCACCCCGGCACATGACAAAAACGACTACATGCTTGGCAAGAAGCACAATCTTGAAACCATCGATATATTCAACGAAGACGCCACAGTTGCAGAATGCGCCGGAATGTATGTAGGCATGGACCGTTTCGACGTCCGCAAAGCCATAGCCGCCGATCTGCAGGCCGCCGGCCTGATGGAAAAAATCGAGGACTACACCAACAATGTCGGACTTTCCGAACGCACCAAAGTAGCCATCGAACCGCGCCTGTCGCTGCAGTGGTTCGTCGACATGAAGCATTTCGCCGAAAAATCACTTGCTCCGGTCATGGACGACATAATCCGTTTCGTCCCCGAGAAGTACAAGACCACCTACCGTATATGGCTTGAAAACATCCAGGACTGGTGCATCAGCCGTCAGCTGTGGTGGGGACACCGTATTCCGGCTTATTTCTATAACGACGGTGCCGACTTCGTCGTGGCACGCACGCCCGAGGAAGCCCTCGAAAAAGCCCGCGCAAAGAGCGGCAACACCGCCATGACGGCCGACGACCTGCATCAGGACGAAGACGCACTCGACACATGGTTCTCTTCATGGCTGTGGCCCATCACACTTTTCGACGGCATCAACCGTCCCGGCAACGAGGAAATCTCCTACTACTACCCCACCGCCACTCTCGTCACAGGACCGGACATCATTTTCTTCTGGGTGGCACGCATGATCATGGCCGGTTATGAATACGTTGGAAAGCAGCCTTTCGACAATGTATATTTCACCGGAATCGTCCGCGACGCAATTGGCCGAAAAATGTCGAAATCGCTCGGCAACTCGCCCGACCCCCTCGACCTTATCCGCGACTACGGTGCCGACGGCGTACGCATGGGACTGATGCTTGCCGCTCCGGCAGGCAACGACATCATGTACGACGACAAATTATGCGAGCAGGGTCGCAACTTCTGCAACAAAATCTGGAACGCATTCCGTCTGGTGGCATCATGGCCTACAGACACCGCTGCCACACAACCTGAAGTATGCCGTCTGGCCGATAGCTGGTTCGAATCCAAACTTAACGAAACCATAGCCGAAGTAAACGACCTCCTTGAGAAATTCCGCATCAGCGAAGCTCTTATGACAGTCTACCGTCTGTTCCGCGACGATTTCTCATCATGGTATCTCGAAATGATAAAACCGGCATACCGGCAGCCTGTCGACGGACACACATACACTTCGGCTGTAGCATACTTCGAAAAACTGCTCTGCCTGCTCCACCCGTTCATGCCATTCATCACCGAGGAAGTATGGCAGGCGATCGGCGAACGGCCGGAGGGCACATCGATAATGTACGCAACCTACCCCGAAGCCGGAAATACCGACAGCGCCCTGCTCGCCGCAATGGAGCTTACAAAAGAAATCGTCACGGGCGTGCGCGGAGTGCGTGCCCGCAAGAACATTCCTCAGAAAGAAGCTTTGACACTGCGGGTTATCGGACAACTCGATTCCGCAATGCACCCCATGATAAAGAAACTCGCAAATGTCGACGAGATTGTGACCGGTGCCGAAAAAGATGCTGCCGCACAGTCGTTCATGGTAGGAACGCTTGAATTCAACATCCCTCTGGCAGGTTCAACCGACGTGGAAGCCGAAAAAGCCCGTGTACAAAAGGAAATCGACTATCTGCTCGGATTCAAGGCATCCATTGAGAAAAAACTCTCAAACGAGCGCTTTGTCAACAACGCACCCGAAGCGGTCGTAGCGGGAGAACGCAAAAAACTATCGGACGCCAATTCAAAAATCGAAACACTGCGCGCAACCCTCGCTGCTCTGAAATAAATAAACTATCACATAAAATAAACAGACGTCCGACAATCTGATATTGCCGGACGTCTGTTTATTACCCACATCTGCTAACGCGTATGGCCTCGGCTGAGAAGCCCGACAATCCATAGCAGTACGACAGCACCGACTACAGATGTGATCAGACTGCCGATAATACCGCCGGTATGTATGCCGAAAAGACCGAAGAGCCAGCCACCGAGCACACCGCCGACAACTCCTACAATAAGATTTATCACAAGACCGAAGCCGCCTCCGCGCATAAGCTTGCCGGCAATGAAGCCTGAAAGAAGACCGATAAGTATAAACCAGATAAATGACATGACTTTTATGTTTTTAAGTTAGACATATTTATGCCATAAAAACACACGTTCGCGCCCGACGGTTCAGTCACTTATGATATTTTTTGCCTTAGCACGTCCAGAATAGGCGCTATCCTTGAGTTTCGCAAATGCACGCAGATACTTGCGCATCGACGACACCATTTCCTGTGTTTCCTGAAGAACGTTCATGTAGACATAAAGTACGCTCATCGCCTCCGGATCGCCTTCATGCAGATTGCTGTAGAGCCTGTGGTATGACTCGGAAATCATATCTTTTATCCGGTCACAGCGCATACGCAGCGAATCCACCGATTCAAGACTTTCGCTGGCCATCATACCGCATGTTCCTTCAAAAAGTTCTCCGACTTTAGCCGATATTGTTTCCGATTCGGTGATATAACGCTCTGGCAAGGTTCTGAAATTGTTCTCCACATGCTCCTTGCAAACTTCATTTATACGTCGTAAATTATAAAGCATCGACATGCAGCAGTTGTTAGCCAGATGAAACCATGCGCTTTTCTCCATAGCTACCGTCCGGCTAACCTGCCTCAGGCACAGAGTTTCCTTGCGGCGGTCATTTTTCAGCTCCTGTTTATGATTTTTAAGTATGCGCTCCGTCCTGTCAAGCGTACGCAAATCCTCTCGCACGAACGCCGTGCACATAAGCGAATAACATTCGCCGGCAGACACAAAGAATTTCTCCTGACAATCTTTGATGTACATAAACAACAGAGGCCATGTTTTCGACTGATCCTTTGTCGACAATATTGCCTGGAACATCACATCGCCTTTTTCTTCTGTCTTGGCAGCACGAAAGCGCCGATTACTCCTTATTATTAAAAATATCGTCAGAATCCCGAGAGCGAACATAGCCCAATGTCCGCCATAATGCATGAGCATGACTATGATACCGGCGCCTATGAATGCCGCACCCGCTGTCAGAAACCATCCACCTATAACAGAAATCACGCCTGTAATTCTGAATACCGCACTTTCCCGACCCCAGGCCCTGTCTGCCAGCGATGTACCCATGGCCACCATGAAAGTGACAAAAGTAGTAGACAACGGAAGTTTCATCGACGTTCCCAGAGCGATCAGTGCGCCGGCAAGGACAAGATTGACAGATGCACGGACGAGGTCGAAAGACGCACCCTGCTCCACTGTCATATTTTTCGTGTCGAAACGCCTGCTTACCCAGACGCGCATTCCGGCAGGAGCTATATGCCGTATCCATCCAAGTCCTGAAAGCGACCACCTTACAAGACGTCGCGCGATACGCGACGATCCGAACATCTCGTCGCCGGAATCACGGCTGCCAAGACCGATCTCAGTCTGTGCCACCTTCCGCGCTTTTTTTGATGTCGAAAGAGCGACAACCATTATGACTCCTGCGCCAACCAGAAACCAGAACGATGTGTCCGACGGTCCGTTAAGCGAATTCATCATGAATGTGCGCGGGTTTCCTTCGCCAAAGGCGGCATAATCACTGAAAGCCGCAAGTCCGGTAAGCGGCACCCCGATGAAATTCACAAGGTCATTGCCCGCAAAAGCCATGGCAAGGGCAAATGTACCCATAAGCACTATGACCTTGAGCACATTAACGCCCAACACATGAAGCAGCTGCATCAGCAACGTGAATCCGGCAAAGCAACATCCAAGCAACGGAAGTGTATGGACATCGATCCATGTCTTTACATCCGGAGTCATGAACACCAGATCCTTGGCACCTTTCAGCAATAGAAAATAGACGATCGCCGTAGAGCAGATACCACCGAAAACACCTATTTTCCACTTCAGTCTGCAACGGTAATCGAAAGTGAAAATCAATCTGGAAATAAACTGCACCACCGTACCGAAAAAGAATGCTATAGCCACAGAAAGAAATATTCCGATAATCACCGACAAAGCCTTTTCCGTATTCAACAGATCATTCAGGCCGGATCCGGTGGTTTCCGACGCCATTTTTATCAGCGCTACGACAAATGTAGCCCCAAGCAATTCGAATACCATCGAAACAGTAGTCGACGTAGGCATTCCGAGGGTGTTGAACACATCAAGCAATATAATGTCGGTCACCATCACAGCCATAAAAATACAGATGATATCGTAGAACGAAAAATGCTCAGGACGGAAAATGCCGTGACGTGCAATATCCATCATGCCATTGCTCATGGCCGCACCTATAAATACTCCTACAGAAGCCACTATAAGCACCCGCCGGAACGATGCTGCCCGCGAACCTATCGCCGAATTTAAAAAATTCACTGCATCATTGCTCACACCCACCGAAAGGTCGAAAACCGCAAGAATGAACAGAAAAACGATAACACACAGAAATAAAAATTCCATAAAGCATACTTTAACATTTTACACTGCAAAGTAAGCCCGCTTTTATTTCATAAATATTACATTTTCCTTAAGCAATAATTAAATCGCAAAAATGTATGATATTATTTCCGCAACGTGAATGTGAAAACAAGGCCACCTCCACTACGGTTTTCCACACGTATATCGCCACCGTGCCATACCACGGCATTCCGGACAATAGAAAGGCCAAGCCCGGTTCCTCCGACACGGCGTGAGCGCCCTTTGTCGACACGATAAAAGCGCTCGAACAGACGGGACAGATGCTCGGGGGCAACACCGCAGCCATTATCGGCGACAACAAATGTCAGAATACCGACATCGTCGCCGCTGTCCTGACAACGGAGTTCTATCCTGTCCCCTTCGGAGTATGCCAGAGCATTATCGACAAGGTTTCTGAACACAGACGCAAGTAACTCGGCATTGCCCGTGACCATTGTTCCGCAAGCGATTCCATTATCCAGTGTCACCGCTTTTTCTTCGGCAATTAATTCATACTCACTGCATACTTCGGCCACTACGGCTCCTGCATCGACTGTTTCCCTGGCGATAGAATCACCACCGTCCTCCATACGCGTTATAGCCGAAACATCGGCAAGCAGGCGACCAAGTCTTTCGTTTGCCGCATAACACCGTCTGATAAAGTCATCGCGCCTGTCGCTGGCGAGATCCTTATGGCTCATCAATGTTTCAAGACAGAGTTTCATGGCCGCGACAGGTGTTTTCAGTTCATGGTTTATATTGTTTGTCAGCTGACGCTTTATCCTTATTTTTTCCTGCTGTTCGTGCAATGCCGCGCGATGCTCGCGGTCGCGGTCAGACACTGCTTGTTGCAGACGCGCGTACAATCTTACGATATGGCTCGATATGTCGCCCAGCTCATCATGAGGGAACGGTTCCGTATCGAATATGCGTTCTCCCCTTTCCGCCTGCTCCGCAAAACGGTTCAGCCTGGATACATGCTGTCCGAGCCGTCTGGTAGCATAATAGCCTATTACACACATAACCATGCTTATCAAAGCCAAAAACCACATAAAAGTAAAATCGGCGGAAAGCAGCCCGGTCAGGCTTACCGTGTACGGTACGGCACTGCGGACTATATACCGCTCGCCCTTTTTTGCCGAATAGAAGTAGGCATTGTCTGTCAGTTCGCTGTTGCGGCGTACATCGAATCCCTCTCCCTTACGGATAGCGTCGGCAACTTCTTTCCGACTCAAGTGGTTAGGCGATGCCAGCACTCCCGGCTCGACCTGAGCGGTAGCTTCGTAAGGCAAAGTATTGTCGTAGGCGATACGCCCCATGTAGTCTATCACACTTATCCTCAGACCGCAGAACGAGTCTAAGATAAGTTTTTCAAGTTCAGGTAATGAATCGCCGCGTTCAATCCCTCGCAGAAAGATGTCATTGACAAGCTGCAGACGTCCGTTCAGCTCCTCGGCCTTGGACTCTTTCTCACGGTAATACTGTAATATCGCGAAACCTGTCACAAGAACCAGTGAATACACCACCAGCCCTAAAAACAAGCGACGGTGATATGTAAGCCTATTCAGTGAAAACATAACCATATCCGGATCGTGTCACTATATTTTTCCCATATTCCCCGAGTTTCGAGCGAAGGCGCGTGATGTTCACATCCACCACACGATCAAGAACCACTACTTCCTCCGGCCATATCCGCCTGATTAGTTCCTCACGCGAAAAAACAGTTCCCGGATTGGAAAGCAAAAGACATAAAATCTCAAACTCCTTGCGAGGCATTTTCACTTCTTTTCCGTCGACAGTACACATTTTCCGCGACGGAAATACTGAAAGCGTCCTGAAGGCGACACATTCCGATTTATCAGCCACGTGCTGCCTGTCGCAGCGGCGCAACACCGACCTGACGCGCGCAATCACGTTGCGCACCGAATACGGTTTTGTAATATAATCGTCGGCGCCGAGGTCAAGCCCCCCGATCATGTCCGCCTCCGAATCTCTGGCCGTGCAGAATATTATGGGAATCTGCGCAGTCTTTACATTATTTCTGACAATGGACGCGAGCTGTACTCCACTGATATCGCCCATCATAATATCAAGCAGTATCAGCGAGTAAGCGGAAATATCCAGCATCAGCGCTTCCTCGGCGCTGTAAGCCACATCAACTTCATATCCCTCCGTTTCAAGATTGAACCTGAGAAGTTCGCAAAGAGTTTCTTCATCATCCACTACAAGAATTTTCAACGGCTTTGGCATAGGAGTGCAATTTAATTTATCCATGTAAATTTACTACGATTTTCCAATTCAATCACATCCCGGATGCAAAGTTTAATAAAAACTTAACATACGCCACAGATTTAGATTTAACTCTTGTACGCATCTCAACAATTATCACTAACTTTGCGCTAAGTTACCAATTCATCACAATTCAACCCCGAAAGCTCCCATGCTTGTATTCTTCAAAAAAGGTGCCGACAAGGTCTTTGCAGTAGAAACCGACCACAGTTTCGACAAATCTGAAAAACAAAAGTTGAAATGGCTTCTTGGCGGAGCCACCCCTACAGCAGCCGGAAAGCTCGAAGGCCGCTATATAGGTCCGCGCAAGGAAATGATAACTCCATGGAGCACGAATGCCGTCGAGATCACCATGAACATGGGTCTTGCCGGCATTCGACGCATTGAGGAATTCGTCAGAGTAGCAGGCGGCAATGAATCCGCGCCAAACTACGACCCCATGCTCCAGCGCGTCTACGAGGGTCTTGACTCAACCATATTCGACATCGAAGAGAAAGCCGCCCCGATAGCCCGCATCGACGACATAGCAGCCTACAACACTGCCGAGGGACTGGCTCTCAGTCCTGAAGAAGAAGAGTATCTGTCGGCTTTGGCCGACAATCTCGGACGCCGCCTGACCGACAGCGAAGTATTCGGTTTCTCGCAAGTGAACTCCGAACACTGCCGGCACAAGATTTTCAACGGCACGTTCATAATCGACGGGCAAGAGATGCCTGAATCGCTGTTCAAACTGATAAAAAAGACATCGCAGACAAATCCCAACGATCTGGTATCCGCCTACAAGGACAACGTTGCATTCGTAAAGGGTCCTGTCGTCATGCAGTTCGCGCCCGAAAGCGCCGACAAACCCGATTATTTCGGAGAACGCTCGATCCGAACCGTTATATCGCTTAAAGCCGAAACACATAACTTCCCAACCACGGTAGAACCTTTCAACGGCGCCGCCACAGGCACCGGCGGTGAGATCCGTGACCGCCTCGGAGGCGGACGCGCAAGCCTCCCAATAGCCGGTACTGCCGTCTACATGACTTCCTACCCTCGCCTGTCGGCCGAACAGCGCTGGCAGTATGCCATGGACGAACGAAAATGGCTTTACCAAACCCCGGCCGAAATTCTCGTCAAGGCGTCGAACGGAGCTTCAGACTTCGGAAACAAATTCGGACAACCGCTCATCTGCGGCTCTCTTATGACATTCGAGCACACCGAAGCGGATAAAAAATATGCTTTCGACAAAGTGATAATGCTTGCCGGCGGCGTAGGTTTCGCAGCCGCACGCGACGCCGTCAAAGGCGAACCGGAGCCAGGACAGTCAGTAGTACTTGCCGGCGGCGACAACTACCGGATAGGTATGGGCGGCGGAGCCGTTTCGTCAGTCGACACCGGTCGATACAGCGGTGCCATTGAACTCAATGCCGTACAGCGTGCCAATCCCGAGATGCAGAAACGCGTGGCCAACGTGATCCGTGCGCTTGCCGAAAGCGGCGTAAACCCCATCGTTTCAATTCATGACCACGGTGCCGGCGGACATCTCAACGCTCTGTCGGAACTGATCGAGTCAACAGGCGGATTCATCGACATCGACGCCCTGCCTGTCGGCGACCCCACTCTATCCGACAAAGAAATAATTGGCAACGAAAGCCAGGAACGCATGGGCATGGTGATACGGGCTAAGGATATTCCTTTGGTAGAACGTATTGCCGAACGCGAACGTGCCCCGCTCTTTGTAGTAGGCCGGACAACAGGCGACAAGCGCCTGCGCTTCGGCCGCACATCGACCGGAGAAATGGCAATCGATCTCGGTGTCGACGACATGCTCGGAAATTCCCCAAGAACCGTAATCACCGACAGCACGCAGCCTCGTAATTTTGAAAATGCCGTAACTTCACCCGACAAAATCACAGGATATATATCCGACGTGATGATGCTCGAATCGGTGGCTTGCAAAGACTGGCTTACAAACAAAGTCGACCGCTCTGTGACAGGACGTATCGCCCGCCAGCAGTGCGTAGGAGAAATCCAGTTACCTTTGAGCGACTGCGGAGTGGTCGCACTCGACTATCACGGACGCAAAGGCATAGCCACCTCAATAGGTCACGCTCCGGCGGCAGCGCTCGCAGCTTCGGAATCCGCATCGCGTCTGGCAATAGCCGAATCGCTGACAAACATAGTGGGAGCCGACCTCGAAAAAGGCCTGCACAGCGTATCGCTGAGCGCCAACTGGATGTGGCCATGCAAAAATCCCGGTGAGGACGCAGCCCTCTACAGCGCCGTCCGCGCATGTTCCGACATGGCTTGTGCACTCGGCATAAACATACCCACTGGCAAGGACAGTCTGTCCATGACCCAGAAATATCCCGACGGCAGCAAAGTACAGGCACCCGGCACCGTAATCATATCGGCTGCGGCTCCCGTGCGCGACATCCGCCGAACGATATCGCCCGTACTAAAAAACACAAAGAACTCCACCTTATATTATATAGACTTTTCATGCGATGCCCTGGGACTCGGCGGCTCCGCACTTGCCCAGACACTCAACCGTGTAGGCAACGACGTCCCCGACGTAAAGGACACCGCGTATTTCTCGCGTGCTTTCGACACCGTGCAACGCCTCGTGCGCTCGCGAAAACTCGCCGCCATCCACGACGTCAGCGCGGGCGGTCTTGTCACCACCCTGCTTGAAATGACATTCGCCAACAGCCGAGGCGGACTCAACATGTACACCGACGGATTCGCGATCTACGGCGAAGACGACCTTGTGAAGATTCTCTTCGCCGAAAATCCGGCAGTTGTCATACAGGTCGAGGACGACCGCAAGGAAAGCGTCGAGAAAATCCTCGACGATGCCGCACTGCGTTACTTCCCCGTGGCTTCGCCGTCGGCCGACCGAGTGCTGATGATTTCGCACAAAGACAGCGTGCACATGGTTAACATCGACACCATGCGCCGCCGCTGGTTCACTCCCTCATATCTGCTCGACCGCCTGCAGAGCGGTGAAGAATGTGCCCGCAAACGCTTCGACAACTTCTCCCGCCAGCCACTGCGGTTCCGCCTGCCGAAAGGCTTCAAAGGCTCTCTGGCATCGCGAGGTCTGGAGGCCGTCAGAAAATCACGCTCCGGAATCCGCGCTGCCATAATCCGCGAAAAAGGTGTCAACGGCGACCGCGAGATGGCATATTCGCTCCACCTTGCAGGTTTCGATGTCCGCGACGTCCACATGACCGACCTTATGAGCGGCCGCGAAACACTCGACGACATAAACATGCTTGTGTTCTGCGGCGGCTTCTCCAACAGCGACGTCCTCGGTTCTGCAAAAGGTTGGGCGGGCGGCTTCCTATGGAACGATACTGCTGCCGCCACTCTGCGCCGCTACTATGACCGCGAGGACACCCTTAGCCTCGGTGTATGCAACGGTTGCCAGCTGATGATAGAATTGAATCTGCTTTTCGGCATAGGAGGCGAACGTCCTGTCGAGATGGCTCACAACCGCTCGCACAAGTTCGAGTCGCAATTCGTGAACATGACTATTCCGGAGAACAACTCCGTCATGTTCGGCCCGCTTTCGGGCGTACGCGCAGGAATCTGGGTAGCGCATGGCGAAGGCCGCTTCGTATTCCGCAAAGCCATGTCGGAATTCAACATAGTCGGACGTTATTCCTACAAAGACTACCCTGCTAACCCCAACGGTTCCACCGGCGCTGTGGCGGCACTGGCTTCGGCCGACGGACGCCATCTCGCAATGATGCCGCACCTGGAACGTGCCATATTCCCATGGCAATGGGCATATTGTCCTTCGGCTCACCGCAACGATGAGGTCACCGTATGGCTCGACGCATTCGTGAACGCACGTCGATGGATCGAAGAAAAGACAGCCGCCGGAAAGTAAACTACGGCGGCTGCCCCGAGGGGTATGATAACAAGGTTTAACACCGGCATTTTTTGTTTTATCAACACATTTTTCGTATTAAATAACGAAAAATGACTACCTTTGCCCGTCTAAACCCGTTATCACACGATTTCAATATAATAATTAAAAATACATTATTATGAGTTTAAACATCATTGTGCTTGCAAAGCAGGTGCCCGACACCCGCAACGTAGGCAAAGATGCGATGAAGGAAGACGGCACTATCAACCGTGCCGCCCTGCCTGCAATCTTTAACCCTGAAGACCTGAATGCCCTTGAACAGGCTCTTCGCCTGAAAGATAAGAATCCCGGTTCGACTGTCACCATCCTTACAATGGGACTGCCCCGTGCGGCCGAAGTAATCCGCGAAGCTATCTACCGCGGCGCAGATGCCGGAATCGTACTGACAGACCGCGCTCTCGGCGGCGCCGACACGCTGGCTACATCATATTCCCTGGCTCAGGCTGTCAAGAAATTCGGTAAATGCGACATCATCCTTGGCGGACGTCAGGCTATCGACGGCGACACAGCCCAGGTAGGCCCTCAGATCGCCGAAAAGCTCGGTATTCCTCAAGTGACATACGCCGAAGAGATCCTCGACCTCAATAACGGACATGTAACGGTCAAACGCCGCCTCGAAAACGGAGTCGAAACCGTAAAGGCTCCTCTGCCCTGCGTGGTGACAGTCAACGGCTCTGCCGCCGAATGCCGCCCGCGCAATGCCCGCCGCGTGATGAAATACAAATACGCCGTATCACCCAGCGAAAAAGAGAAACTGAGCGACGACCTGAAAAAAATCGTTGACGAGCGTCCTTATCTGCAGCTCGCCGAATGGGGTGCCGCATATGTCGATGCCGATCCCGAACAGATCGGTCTGGCCGGTTCGCCCACAAAGGTGAAAAACGTGGAAAACGTGGTGTTCACCGCCAAGGAGAACCTCTGTTTCGCCGGAAACGACGACTCCGCACTCGAGAATCTCATCAAGGAACTGATCACCAACCATACCATCGGCTAAAAGCATTACTAAAATGTCAGACATCAACAACCTCATAGTATACTGCGAATTCGAGGACGGCAAAATCGCCGACGTCAGCCTCGAACTCCTAACGAAAGGCCGCGTGCTGGCCGACCGTCTTGGCGTGAAACTCGAAGCCCTCGTAATCGGCGACAAGCTCGACGGCATCGAAAAACAGCTCTTCCCCTTCGGCGCCGACACTGTCTACAAAGTCGAGGACAAGCGCCTATATCCATACACATCAAATCCCCACGCAGCCGTACTGATCAACCTTTTCAAGGAAATCAAGCCCCAGATCTGCCTGATGGGAGCAACATGTATAGGACGCGACCTCGGTCCGCGCGTATCGTCCTGCCTCCACAGCGGACTCACCGCCGACTGCACTTCGCTTGAGATCGGCGACCACAAGGATCCGAAAACAGGCAAGGAATACACCGACCTGCTCTATCAGATCCGTCCCGCATTCGGCGGCAACATCGTTGCAACAATCGTAAACCCCGAATGCCGTCCGCAGATGGCCACCGTCCGCGAAGGCGTGATGAAAAAGGAAATCTACAACCCCGACCACAAGGGCAATGTAGTCAACCTCAACGCTTCGAAATATGTAAGCGATGCAGACTTCGTTGTAGAAATCATCGACCGCCATATCGAAAAATCGAAAGTCAACATCAAGAACGCCCCCATTATAGTGGCCGGCGGGTACGGCGTAGGCAGCAAAGAAAACTTCCAGCTGCTCTTCGACCTTGCCCAGACACTTGGCGGCGAAGTCGGCGCATCACGCGCGGCTGTCGATGCAGGATTCATTGATCACGACCGTCAGATCGGCCAGACCGGTGTGACCGTACGCCCCAAGCTCTATATCGCATGCGGCATCTCAGGTCAGATCCAGCACATAGCAGGTATGCAGGAAAGCTCCATCATAATCTCGGTGAACAACGATCCCAACGCGCCGATCAACACCATCGCCGACTACGTTATCACCGGCGACATCGAGGAGGTTCTCCCCAAACTCATCAAATATTACAAGAAAAACTCCAAGTAAGACACCGACAATATGGCTAATTTCTATACCGACAATCCAGCTCTCAAGCATCACCTCCACCATCCACTGATGCGCAAGATTGTCGAACTCAAGGAACGCAACTTCACAGACGCCGTGAAATTCGACTATGCGCCCTTCAACTATGAGGACGCCATGGACAATTATGAAAAGGTTCTTGAAATCGTAGGCGACCTCTGCGGCGGCCTGATAGCAGACAATGCCGAAGGTGTCGACCATCAGGGCGCATCCTGCGCCGACGGCCGTGCCATATACGCCGACGGAACAGTCGAGAACCTCGAAGCTTGCCGTAAAGCCGGCCTGATGGGCATGTCCATGCCTCGCCGTTACGGAGGTCTGAATTTCCCCATCACTCCCTACATCATGGCTGCCGATATAGTAAGCCGTGCCGACACCGGTTTTGAAAACCTATGGGGACTTCAGGACTGCGCCGAAACACTTTACGAATTCGGCAACGAAGAGCAGCGTCAGAAATATATTCCCCGTGTATGCGACGGTGAAACCATGTCGATGGACCTCACCGAACCCGATGCCGGTTCCGACCTCCAGTCCGTAATGCTGAAAGCCACTCAGAAAGAGGACGGCACATGGGTACTCAACGGTGTAAAACGCTTTATCACCAACGGCGACAGCGACATCCATCTGGTGCTCGCACGCTCCGAGGACGGTACAAAGGACGGCCGCGGCCTGTCGATGTTCATCTACGACAAGCGCAACGGCGGTGTAAGCGTGCGCCGTATCGAAAACAAGATGGGTATCAAAGGTTCGCCTACCTGTGAACTCGTCTACAAAAACGCTCCCGCCGAACTTTGTGGCTCACGCCGCATGGGTCTTATCAAATATGTAATGGCCCTTATGAACGGCGCCCGTCTGGGCATCGCTGCGCAATCGGTAGGTGTCAGCGAAATCGCATACCGCGAAGCCCTCGCCTATGCCAAGGAACGCAAACAGTTCGGCAAGGCAATCATCGAGTTCCCCGCCGTTGCGGAACTTATTGCCGTAATGAAAGCCAAACTCGACGCTTCCCGCACCCTGCTCTATGAAACCGCCCGCTACGTAGACCTCTACAAAGTGTACGAAGATATAGCCCGCGAACGTAAACTTAGCGACGAGGAACGTGCCGAAATGAAGCGCTACAGCCGTCTGGCCGACGCTCTTACCCCTCTGGCAAAAGGGCTTACCAGCGAATACTGCAACCAGAACGCATACGACTGCATTCAGGTACACGGAGGTTCAGGCTTCATGAAAGACTATGCCTGCGAACGCGTATACCGCGACGCCCGCATCACCTCCATCTACGAAGGCACGACTCAGCTTCAGGTTGTCGCAGCTATCCGCCACGTCGGCGCCGGAACATACCGCAGCCTGATGGACATGTATGCCGCTACCGATTTCAAAGCCGAACTCCGTCCGCTGGCTGAAAACCTCAAGGCTCTGACCGCCATTTACGAGGAAGCCGCAGCCGCAGTTGCAGCGACAGGCTCGACCGAATACAACGACTTCATGGCTCGCCGCCTGGTAGAGATGGCAGGAAACATCATCATGAGCTACCTGCTTCTCACTGACGCCAACACCGACGACATGTTCACTGCCTCGGCTCACATCTACAACAAGATTGCCAACGCAGAAGTGGCCAAGCACGCCGAATTCATACGTAACTTCAAGCCCGAACAGCTCGAATACTACAAAGCCTGAATCTCCTGATTCAGAAACACATAAACCTTAACACGGACCGTTTTGCAAAATATGTGCAAAACAGTCCGTGTTTTTTATAATAATTTCACTACATTTGCCAAAAGCGAAACAGGATCATGATACAGGACGCAAAATACCGGCTATACCAGGACTTTCTCGAACAATTCCCCCTTGAAAGTCTGGAATACATGACACTTGAGAAATACACTAACCTCAACCGCGACGATTCTTTCTGTTACTGGCTGGAGAGCAAGACCGAAACTTTAGGTTCGATATGGGGCGGATCGGCATATAAGTTCAATATTTTCCGTTATATAAAAGAACCTAAGTACAATGGGAAATACCTCCATGACAACAAATATTCATGGTATGCGCGGCTGGGCAAAAGTGCGGATGAAGCATTTGCCGGAACAAAAGAACTGATTGTCAGGATAGCACACCTTGCATCCGAAGGGAATCTTGAAGCTATCGACCGAATCCGCGGGATCGGACATGCGTTCAAATGGAAAATAGCGTTCATGTACTCCGATCTGCGGATTGTCCACATTTATAATCTCGACGACCTCCGCAATGCCGCCTTGGAAATGGGGATGGAACATGCGGATAAAGCTTCGGCTTCAGCAATACAACGCTTTCTTGCCGAACGGCAGGACGGACGGGATATTTTCGAATATTCCGACTATCTGTGGGCCTTGTCACAAAGCAGCGAACACCGTCTGAAACATAAACTGATAAGGCCTATTGAAAAAAGAACAAAAAAATACCCCAGCTGGAGGGAAATGTACCTACCGGAGCTGAGATACATGAGCGATGGAAAAACGGCTGAATACAAAGCGTTGTTCCGTTATATAGGAGAATATTACGGCTGGACACAAGAAGATTTCGACATTCCGAAACTCGACGGCACATCTCTGCTCGAGAACAGGGTAAGATGGTCGGTCCATAAATTGAAACACGAAAAACTGATTCAACTCGCACCCGGTCACAAGGACGGCAAATTCATAATAAGACCCGAAGGTCTGGCCTGGCTTGAGGCGAATGATCCGGAATTCAGAAAAAACGGCAAATACACCGATTCCGATTTCCTTAATGACGTATTTATGGATTCCGAATCCTTATTCAAGCTCAAAGAGCTGGTCAAAAACAAGAAAAACGTAATCCTGCAAGGTGCTCCGGGCGTAGGCAAGACATATTCCGCCCGTCGTCTGGCCTACGCCATTATGAGCGAGAAAGATGACAGCCGCATAGAGATGGTACAGTTCCATCAGAATTACTCCTACGAAGATTTCATCATGGGTTACAAACCCACCGACAACGGGGGATTCGGTCTTAAGGAAGGCTCTTTTTTCAAATTCTGTAAACGAGCCTCTGCAGATAAAGACAAGAAAGACTATTTCTTTATAATCGACGAAATAAACCGCGGGAATCTCAGCAGGATTTTCGGCGAACTGCTGATGCTTATCGAACGTGGATATCGCGGCACCGGTCTGAAACTGGCATACACGGACGAAGTTTTCACCGTTCCGGAAAATCTGTATATCATAGGCATGATGAACACCGCCGACCGCAGCCTCGCCATGATAGACTACGCCCTGCGCCGACGTTTCAGTTTCTACAATATCCACCCCGGATTCGAAACGCCTGGCTTCAGGTCAGAAATATCAAAATACAGTGACATACGGGTCCCGAAAATCATCGAGGCCATCTGCCAACTTAACGACACGATAGCCCGCGACAATTCTCTTGGCGAGGGATTCAAAATAGGTCACAGCTATTTCTGCGGACAACCCGATGACTCGCTATGGATAGAAAATACCATACGTTTCGACATCTTACCTATGCTTGAGGAATACTGGTTCGACAACAGAGATAAATTCCGGCAGGAAAGCTCGCGTCTGCTCAATCTTCTGAAATGATAAAGGATAAAGGCATACTGATAAAAAACATCTACTATATGCTTACCTATGCTTTTCAGGAGCTTAGGAAAAACACATACGACAAAATCGCAGTCGAGGATTTCGAGGAAGCCCACGACCTTTTCGCTGAAATTCTTGTCAAAGGACTGTCGGCACAGCTTAAACAAGGGCTGCACCGCAGCTATGTCGTATGCCGTGACTCGCTGACCACACTACGAGGAAAACCCGACATGGCAGCTACTATAAAGAATTATGCCAAAGGCCGTCAAGAACTCACATGTGAATTCGACATGTTTTCCGAGGACTGCCTCTTCAACCGCATATTGAAAACGACAATATCCCTGCTGATACATCATCCCGCTGTAGGGCCTCAAAGGAAAGCAGCCTTGCGCAAGCTGATGCCTTTTTTCATCAATGTCGGCGAAACAGACATAAAAAGCATATATTGGAACAGCCTCCGGTTCGACTGCAACACAATGAGGTACCGCATGCTCATCTATATATGCTATTTTGTAATAGATAATATAATAATGACTGACGAACAAGGCGATTATGGAGTATACAAATTTTCCGACGACAAAATGTGCCGCCTTTTCGAGAAGTTCGTTCTGGAATATTACAAAAGGCATCACCCCGAACTGCACCCGAGAGCGCGACGTATTGCATGGAACATAATCGAAAAAGAAAGTTCAGTTAGCTCCATGCCCGTCATGCAGACCGACATATTCATGACCACCGGTGAACGGACTCTTATTATCGATACAAAATATTATGGGAAAACCATGCAGAGCCATCATGACAAAGCTACAATCCACAGCAACAACCTGTATCAGATATTCAGCTATGTCATGAACCACGACTCTGCCCACACCGGAAATACAGACGGAATGCTGCTATATGCACGCACAGGCGAGGAAATACAACCCGACGGCCAGATAAAATATCCTGACGGAAACACAATCTGTTACAGAAATCTGGATCTCAGCCTCGACTTCAACGGTATAAGGCAACAGCTTGAGAATTTAATAAAGCCTTATATACAAAGCATATAAATTTTATTTGACCGGCCGCACAAGCCTGATAAAACAGGCGTCTGTGTTTCCACTCATTGCATTGTTGCCGAAGCCCTCGAAACCCATGGTATAGTAATTGATATCGAATGCCGAAGAGTAGGTATAAATCTCGAATTCTTTGCCATTGATTTCTTTCTTGGGCAATGTGCCTTCATAAAAATGCTGATGCCAGTATATCGCACCCGGATACTCATACAGGCGATAGAACATCGGACGTGTGCTAAGAAAGTCCCTGTAAGTATTCACATCCATTTTTGTGGCACGGTTGGCATAGCGCATAACGCCCTCGGTTTCACCGTTCAGCGCACCCCCTTTTCGGCGGCCATAACCGGTCATTCCTATAGGGAAAAATATCTGTGCCCAGTTACGGTTGTTATAGACAAAGACACCCCGCATGCCTTTTTTCGAAGGAGCGCCGTTCTCGTCTGCATAACCGTAGGCATCCGATGTCGCAGTCTGTACTTCTGTCGCTCCATCCCCATAGAGAACACCGTATGCCTTGCTTACGACAAAATCCATTTTCTTGGCATCGTCGGAAATAAACGTATAGAAATCTTCCCCGGTAGGAATCCTCCAGGATTTGTCGCCGCCATCAATCTCCCATTTGTAATAAGATCGGTTCAATGTGTTATCCGTAACAATCATCCCG
Organism: uncultured Muribaculaceae bacterium; assembly: GCA_910587235.1. Taxonomy (GTDB): domain Bacteria; phylum Bacteroidota; class Bacteroidia; order Bacteroidales; family Muribaculaceae; genus CAG-873. The sequence goes on along the minus strand of CAJUKD010000003.1, from coordinate 19,381 downwards.
TTGTCGTGCGGCATTTCCCCCCATACTTTCCATTTCGTCGTACCGTCGCTCATAAGCATTTTCAGAGCACCGGGATTTTTCCCAAGTCCTTTCGACGGATCCGTATTGTTATGAGCAAGAATCGCATCCTTGCTGCAATGGCGAAAAAGCGAGCCTTCCTGCACCGGATTAACGGTCATTACAGGCACATTGCCCTCGAAATGATGTACATTGAACGTGCTCCACAGCAGTTTTCCATCGCCGACAAGATCTATTTCGTCCTCAAATCCTTTACGGCAGAAAATATCGTGCTCGCACGAAAAATCATGATAACGCACCCTTACGACCGCACAACCTTTCGCTCCGGTAAAATTTATCATAAAATCGACAGGATGCTCCGTTTCGCCCTCTATTCGCGATACCATGTTCTGAGGGCGGTTGCCGCTTCCGGATCCGGCTTCCGTAGTACTGAGTGTTACGACCTGCGGCGATCCTGTCGCCGTAAGTACCTCGGCACTCCATTTGCCTATTGAATTAAAAGCCTCGAACACGGTGGCATGCTCACTCGGCCGGCGCGTGAGAGTGACATGGAACGGATCATTGTTCTTCATGCTGCGCCATACGCCTTTGGGATTCTCCACGCGACGAACCTGGATCACATCAAGCTTGACAGGCTTGAAGCCGGGAACAGGTTTGGCCGACTCTCCTTCACCGTCGACGACAGTGAACGTCACAACAGAATGGCGAGGATATTCCGTATACGGATTATTACCCGTAAAGCCTGTCCACGTGACAAGCTCTTTCGCGCGGGTATAAAGCGGCACATTGAACACTCGCTCCAATACCTGATCCTTCGAACCAAGCAAAGTCGCCTCGACAAAATATCGACCGTTTTCTCCCACTTCATTGGAGTCATATGCCCCCGGTTCTATCTTATAATATCTTATACCTTTATTTCCGTCTTTATAATGATTCTTCAAGGTATTATAAGCCAAATGCTCATCATACTCAGATGATGGGATTCCTTCGTAACCCGGAGCCTCGATTTTCACGACGTTGGTCTGACGAATCGAAAGGAAACCGAGATAATTCTCATCGTATTTCAGAGCCACGGGCGAGAAGAAGTCCTTGCCCACAGGAGGAAAATCAGTAGAACCGTCGCCCCACGGACGGCAATCGTTATCTGTTATCTCAGCCTTAAGATAGCAACCGGCAGGTATATCACCCCTCACTTTCACCGTAGTCATCATCTTTTTATTGAAAAGATAACTGACATATTGCGGCGATGCTACCTGAATACCTCTTTCGTGAGAATAGACTATATGCCAGTCGGCATCATTGCCATAGCCCTTGAATCTGAGTGTCAGCTGATAGTGGGTGTTGCGTTCGGCATCGAAATCGCTGTCCGTATCCTTGCCAAGCATAAAACGGTATAGGATAGGACCTTGCCCCACATGACCGTCGGATGTAGCGCAACGATACCATCCGTGTACTTCCACATATGTTCCGTAGGCTTTGCCATCCTTCCATCCTGACGACAGGTCGCCGACCACAGGTTCCGGATTGTCAATCTTGTTATTTCCGTCGGAATCCTGCAGCTTGCAGCCTGCACGTCCCTTTCCCTGCATGTTCTCATAAAAGAACAATGACTTCGCGCTATGAGCATGGCGTTTGTCAATTCCGGTGATGTCACTGCCCTCTTCACCTTTGCCGAGATATGGATGCGCCGTGTTGCATACGTGCAGATAATTTCCCGGAGTCAGCATTCCGTTGGATTGCAAGTCCTGTATGACATCGACATCACCCCGATATATCAGGCCGTTAGCAGCCGTATATCGTTGCGATGGAGCTAACATGGCGTCCGCCAACGGCGAAGAGAGGTCGCGTCCCGGAGTGTTGGGCATTCCAAGCGTGCAGTTACGGGGTATGTCGTAGAGCGACACGGAATCGATGAATACCTGCACATTGTCGTAGAGCTGCGTGCCGTCGAAGGCCACAGTCACTTTTGACGCAAGCCGTCGGAGCCAGCAATGCATTTTCACAACTTCCGTAGTCACAGCCACCGGAACATCGGCAGCGGCCGCACCTCGGTCGGGTGCATTGGAAAAAGTGCCGAACATCTCGCTGTTGGCGGCAATATTGCCCACAATCCAAGGACGGGATACCGATTTAAGTTTATCACGGGTGCTATACTGTTCCGGCTGCAAATCGTCGGCATTAGCCACCGCGTATATATAATAACGGCCTGTGCGTATATTGAAACTGAACGTGACACGGCCACTGCTGTCGTCCTGCAGTTCCGATTCGTGCGGCAGGCGGTTATCGGCCCTGCTGTAAACCACGTTGCTTATTACTCCGGGCACATCGACTCCTGTACCGCCGTTCATGACAAGATAATCGCCGAGCAGAATGCCGTCCTCCCCATACACGAACAGACGGAGCGAATTTATGTCCTGCATCACATCGCCTTTGTCAGCACGCGATTCCAGCATATTCTCTGCCGAAGGCTCAAAAGCGAGTTCTACCGAAAGCGGACGTATACTGCCGTCGAATGTTCCTCCTATGCCGTCGGGCAATTCAATTTCATCGGTGCATGCGCATGACAACACCGCCAGAAGAACAGCCATTAAAGCGGATATGTATATGGACTTCATCTGATAATTACGTTTTTAATTTTTCGGAGCAAACGGATTTATGACAATCGTAGTCTTGTCAGGCAGATACCATCTTGAATGCTCGCGGTCGAAATAATAGTATATCTTATTCGTTTCGTAATCGAGGATTATCAGCCATCCGGTGGAAGTGTCGACATTGGCAAACGGATCCTTAAGGCGTGTCACGCGATCGGATGCGTAGAATATGTTATTGACTATATCGTGGTAGCAGATAAACTGATAATTGTCGTCGCGCACTATGCTCCACCCATTCACAGGATCACGGTCGATAAGGAAAGGATTGTTTATCGGGGTCTGTTTGTCAAGCCCGTAATATTGACCTGAATCAGGATCAAACCAATAGATTATGTCACTGTTCTCGTCGCGCACAGGCACAAGATCAACCCCGATCAGAAGGCCGTACTCAGGCCGCAGGTCTACTTCGTTGTATGGCACAATCTGTACGAGCGGCGAAGTAGTTTTGTTGACCGTAAAAACATACCAGTAGTTGCGCATTATGTCGAACGACTCCGAAGGCATACCGTCTACATAATATTTGAAATGCACTATATCCTCGGCATCAGCTCCCGCAAAACGTATATGTATGTTGGATTTCTGATTTTCAAGACGCCCTTTGTTGATATATTCCGGAATGTATCCCGTCCACGTTTCCCCGCCGTCATCGGATGAAAGGGACAGAGAACCGGCTATATCGGCACCGGCCGGAACGCGTGCGGCAGCCGTATAGTCTTTGTCGTAACTGTCGTGGACATAATCGGATTCGTCATATACGTCATCAGGCGCACAGTATCCACGTGATGAATAACGGCTGACGGACACACTCTCTATCGTATATGGACAATCAGGATTTCTCCGGACCTCGACTTTTGCGTAAGCACGTAGCATGTGTATGATTCCGGCGTCTATACGGTTCATAGAGCCGGGAGAAAGCACCTGCAGGCGTCCTATGCCGTAAAGGGGTATGGTATTGCTTTCGGAAAGCGTCATCTTCGAGGCTGAGAAATCATACATATTAGAATTGATATCGTCAATAGATGTCACGCCCGCAAGCAAGGTGCTTTCATCGGCATAATCCGGCCAGTTTGCCATAGCCACAATCTTAAGCGGCTTAGCGTTGATTGTACCTGCCGGAATCACCGTTTCTATGCGATAGGTTTTCGCTCCCGGAATAACGGATTCGGCTATCACATCCTCGACTTTAAGCCCGGCAACATAGCGGTCGGCGGCATCAAACAGATAAAAACGGTAATTCCCTCCGGCCACATCGATATAGTTCTCATAGCCCTCGCCACGGTCGTAGTCATCGCCGAGATGACCTGGTGCGCGTGACGCCTGCGAGGGGTTGGTATCGCTGACCGTAAGGGTAAACACAGCCGACATATCGCGCATACCGCCACTTTCCTGCTCTTCGATTGTAGAGCAGGCCACGGACAGACATGCTGCAAGAACAACTCCTACAGCATGTCGCATCAGTATATTATGCGTATGTACAACAGTTCCGGATTTCATTTTACATCACATGCCGTCGACATTCTGAATAACCAGATGCCATGAGTTGATATATATCTGCTGGTTGGCCCAGCGTCCATTGTCGTCAAGGAAAAGAACCATGCTGTAATCGTCGCAGTAATCAAGATAGTCCTGGTCGGAAAGCTGATGATGACGTCCTTTCACCAACAGAGCATAATCGACCAATGGAATAGAAGCGACAAGCTCACTGTTGTCGTTGTATATACGGACCATGGCTTTGCGGTCGGCCATAAGGCGTCCGACTGTTATATCGGCCACAGCCGCGCTGACAGCCGTTATGGCCCGCGGACTATTTTCGTCGGGCGATGTATAGTCGGGAACGTCAACTCCTGCAAAACCGGAGCGCTGCCGCCAAGGATAGTATGTCAGAATCTCGTCATCGGCAAGACTGTTGTCCCAATCCATCAGGCCGTTCTGCTCTGTAACGGTGAATGTGAATCGGCTTTCGTCCACTGGATCCCCTGAGAGATGCTGCAGGACTATATGCACGTCGTTGGTATTTTTTGTAAGATCCACTGTGAATATGTGAGTGCCCTGACTGTCGGGGAATACGGCATCAGCGAGTTTGCCATGATACAGCCTCTGAAGATCGCCGGTTACGGCCGAGCCGTCAAGACCAAGATCAACTGGGTGTGTCGGTGTACGGTCGGTCAGACGGCATGTAAGACCCGTGAGATCGACAGCCTCGCCTACCGAAAACGATGTTGTGTGTCCAGGCCCGCACCATGCCACAAGCGTATATGTTCCCGGCGGGACGTCGACATCCATCATATAATCGCCTGAAGAAAGAGCTTCGCCGCTTTCATGCTTCCGCAGAATTACTTTCCCCGTGGAGCTGTCGACAACATATAGCGTCACCTCTTCCACTTCGGCAGAAAAGGCGTCGACATAACGGAGATTGCGTTCGTAGACAAACCGCACTTTGTAGTGCGGTGCGCAATCACCTTCATCATCGTAAATGATACTGTCACAGGCGACGGACATGGCGGCGGCAATAACAGCAGGCAGCAGGCGGACAAGTTTACGGACGATATATTTCACAATCACATTAATATATGTATAGGCGCCGCAGCGCTCGGAATTATCATGTTAAAAAGAGAGAGAGGCGGTAATTATTGGCGGAGAGAGTGTTGAAATGATGTCCTGCGGATACCGCGGAAGCATCCGCAGGACATCGGTGATTATGGTGTATTGAATAAATACGTATTAAAGTGTCACGTTCTGTTTGACAATCTTCCAGGACAGGATGTTGATGCGGGCGGCAAGATAGTAGAATACATCTTCAGGATCGTCGGGTATGATGATTTCAGAGCCGTTCTCAGGATCGAATACACCATGGCCGACTTTTGAGAACTGCGATATGTTGAGCTGATACCAGTGATTGCGCACTACGCCATAATATCCTTCATCAGCCTTGTTGCCTGTCTTTTCCACTGCTGCAAGATGTTCGATGGGAATCCAGTAGGTAGTGTAACCATCGTGGTGGTTGATTGCTTCTCCAGTCTGTGCTGCTGCAAGAAGAGCGGGAAGATCCTGATCGGCATTGCTTGTATCAGCCTTTTTGAAGTGGTCGCCGCTTTCATCGGTAGTCTTCACATAGAGCTGCTTGCTTTCGTCGGCAAGGATAATTTTCACCACACCGAGTTTGTTGCCATCTTTTTCTACTTTCAGATCTTCGGTTGAAACCTGTACATAGTCATTGACTGTGGCATTGTCCTCGGTTTTGCTTGCATCAAGATAGTAGAAGTTCAGTTTGCTTGACCCGTTTTTAATCTGGTTAAGCAGCGTAGCCATATAGTACTCGGTAGTAAAAAGCATTCCGCGGTATGTAATAAGGTCGATAGGCGTGCCGTCGGCTTTGCATACCTGTGTCTTGAGCACGACATGTGTTGTACGGGCTGTGATTACCGATTTGTAAGAAGCTCCCTGAGGATCAGTCTTGTCTTCGGTAATCATATCAGGTGTATTGGTATTCTCATTGCAGTAAGCGACTTTTGCAGCCACATCTTCCAGACCGAACTCTTTGTTAAGCTCAGGAGCTGTGGTATAGTTCAGGAAAAGGCCGCTTTCACCTGTCTGACCTGTTGTTATATCAATAGTCTTGCCATAGAGGCATGATTTCGACCAGTATGAACGCCATCTGTCTGCATCGTTCCATGTCCAGTTGGCGAAAGTCCAGTCAAGATTCAGCTGTTTGCTGAGATAGGATTTCTCGGCAGTACCGTTAAGCCCCCATCCTACGACCTTGAGATAGAGTTCGGCGTCGGCTGTATTGTCACCGTTAGTGCTGTTATCCACACCGGAGAGGGTCTGGTTGAGTTTATATAGGCCGTTTTCCGTCTTTGTGGCGGTGATAGCCACCTGAACTTTTGCAGCAAGACGCTCCACATAGACCTGAACCGGATTGTTATCCTGTCGGGCTGCGGCTTCCGAAGTATAGAAGTTCTTCGATTCAAGTTTTGTAGCCCAATAGTACTTGTCGTTGTGATTGTCCTTAGTACCTTTGAATGAAGAGGTAGTCATGACAAAATTGCCTTCGCTATTTTTATAATTGGCAAGAGAAAGCCCGGCGTTTTCAAGTGTAAGTCCTTCGGCATTGAAGTCGGGAGCATTGATGACTGTCAGCATATAGCTGGGGAAAGTATTGGATTTCAGACCTTCCAGCACAAGGATGCTCTGTGTGCCTATATATTCGACATTGGGGCGGTCGGCACCCTGGTCGGTCACACCGGGTGTAAGGTCGGACGCTGTGTGAACCAGATTGCCGTTCTCGTCATAGAAAAAGAAGCGGACGTTTTTAACCGAATGCTCGTTTTCAATGGCGCTGGGTGTAAGGTCACCGCCTTCTGTCGAACGCGAGGCATTGACGTCGTTGATAGTGATGGTCATATAGGCCAGTTCACCTTCAGGCTTGTTTTCACCATTGCCGCCGTTTGCCGGTTCGTCGTTGGAGCACGATGCCAGCAAAGCGATGGCGGAGAAGCCTGCAAGAAATCCATTAAGTTTTTTCATTGCGTTGTGATTAGATGATTATTAAATAATAAGAATTATTTTTTTCCTGATGGTTTTATGAGATATTCTACAGTTTTACGGTGGCGGTGTGCCCGCAGTGCATCAAGTTCGCGGGCGGCAAGCTCAAGGCCTGCGTCGGAAGCCAGTCTGAAACAGCGGTCGGCACGATCAAGATCGCCCGTGGCGGCGGCAAGCACACCCCGCATATACGTCGCTTCCGCACTGTCCCCGGATCGGTCGAGATAAGCGACCGCGGCTTTTGTATCGCCGGCTTTCATAGCTATTGTGGCGGCATTGAGATTCGCGGCCGCATCATGCGGAAAACGTTCTACGGCTGCAAGCATCACTTCATCGAAGGCGGGAGTTCCGCTTCCGTAGTGTGCGGCTATACGCTGGTAGTCGACCGGACGCAGGCGTTCGGGAGTCTTTTCATAAGCCTCGATCAGCTCTTCTATCGATTGATATGTACGTATCCGGTATCGGACCGTATAGTCGGAATGGCGCAGTGCAGGATAGACGCTGTCAAGGATTACCTTATAGTCGGACGGATAGCGGCGACGCATCTCGTGATCCTTCGGGTCGGGTTGCATGTCGGAATCGATAATGCTCAAAAGCCCGTCGCGGTTGGGCAGTGTGCACTTATCTACCCATGCGCGTAGTCCCGCCCAGTCCTCCGGCTCGTAGTCGGTACTCATAATCTCAGGGGCGAAATGATAATGTTCGCGCACGTAGTCCTTCAAAGCCGCCGTACGCCCCATAGCCAGACGGACATTGTTGGAATATGAACCTTCGGGCGAGGCATAACCTTTGATTGTGATACGCGTTATTGTAGCGTCAGGATCGTTTTTCACCTTGTCTATCGACGCTATGATTTTGGCAATCTCGCGTTTGTTGCGGCGATATGACGGTCGTATTTCAGTTCTGTTGACTATAAAGTCGATGAATGCACTGCCCTCGGCTGTAAGTTCTATGGCTTCATCACCCGTAAGCTCGACATACGGAGGCTTTCCTGTGGGAACAAAGGGCACTTCGGCAAAGTCGAGAGCGGCGAGCGGTGTCGCTTTTCCGGTCCGGGGCTTGTCGCAGCAATGCCCTTCGGTCTGCCCCATGTTGATGCGCGAACGTTCCATCCAAGGCATAAAAGGCACGGAAACCGTATAATTTACAAGCTCATTTGAGCCGGCATTGTATAGCATCTCACCGTCCTGAAGTCTATTATTGCGCAGATGCGAATAGTAGCGGTTACGGCCGGCAATGGTGACCGAGGGCAGCACTATGCTGTCGGAGCCTGAAGCCGAACGCACTACGGGAGTATATACAACCTCCCGATCCCGGCCGGGATTGATGTCATGCGGATCTATGACAATGTCGAGGCGCAACAGGCTGTCGGAACGACTCACATGGATCGAATCGACTTTCAGCTCTGCGGCAAATGATGCTGTGCTTGTGAAAAAGGCCAAAGCCAATACGGTAAATATATGTTTCATGATATACTACTATATTTTAGAACGCATATACCAGATTAACGGCAAGTTTAGTCGGACCCACATAATTATGAGGATGGTTACGCTCTTGTCTTTGTCCGCAATCGGCACATTCGAAGCGTTCATATCGCGTATAAACCCAGCCAAGGCCGATTTCCGCTTCTATATTCCAGTGACGTCCGAGAATCCATGAATAGCCGTAGGCTATACCGGCTCCACCCATCCAGCCCTGGAAACGATAGTCGCGAAGTTGGCTGAAATCGGTGCCGAGAAATTTGAAATCCATGTCGAGGTTTCCAAAATTGTACTGTCCGCCTATCAGATGCGCTCCTACAAAATGACCTGAAAAAGATTCGCAGAACCAATAGCGCACTTCAGGCTGAACGGCCCAGTGCTTCCACCGGTGGTCGTTGATAGCCCAGGCATTGAGATTGGCGCCGAGTTCTCCTGTCCACTGATTTGAAAAGCGGACTTCGACAGCACCGTTCAGTGTTGCAGTGGCATCGTAAAGCAAATTGGTTTTTATTGTTGCCTTCTGGGCGCTGACAGACAAACTCCCGACAACACACAGCAGGCAGACAAAAGAAATCAGACGAAGATTCATGTAAATAATCTTATTTGAGATTCCGAATGTGTTTCTGTACCTATTTTTTTATCAAGTGCAAATTTAGTTTCAATAGCAGGGATGTTTGTACGCATCCGGTAAAAACATGCTTTTCAAAAGATAAATTTAACAGCTAATTCTCCGGACAATCGACTGGACGGAGAATTAGCATTTCGTCAAAAGTGATTGACTCAAGTGCTTTTAACGGAATGCAAATCGACGTGTTTTAAGGCCTCGGCACGAAAATCGCCAGGCGTAAGCCCGCCACGCATCCCGACAAAACTTCTATGGAAAGTGCTGTGAGAGGCAAAACCGCATTGCTCGGCTATATCGGCAATCGACATAGCCGGTTTCTCTACAAGCAGACGGCAAGCTTCTTCGATACGATGTTCGCGCACCATGTCGCCGAAACTACAGCCCAATCCTTCATTGAAAACACGCGACAGATATGTTCTGTTAAGAGGAACAACGGCTGCCACATCGGTGAGTTTGAAATTATGCGAAAGGTACGGTTTCTCGTTTTCGAACCATTCTCTTATTACGAGCGCATATTCCGGAATCTTCGACGAAAACGAGTCAGACAAATCTGATTCCGACAATGTGAAATCATCATGATCATGATTGCGGGAATAATAATTACGATGACGGTATGCTTTTAAGGCCACAAGAGAAAAAAATCCTGCAGCAATAAAATAGTATGCGACGATCGACAAGCGGGAAGCCCCGAAAGCAACACATAATGAAGAAAGACAAAGCAATGAAAGCGCCGCAAGATAGCGGTAGAGATTGCCACGTATTAGTGCCGCATCGGCGTCACTTGCAATGTCATAGCCACGACAACGACGGACCAAAGACAGTACGGCGGCAATGTAGACATATGGTGTCAGCAGCACAACAGGACGCAACAGAACATCCACCCGGCCTATATTGCCTATGAAGTCAGCATAAGAAAGGATCTCTCTGCCATTTGCACCCGGGAGCTGTGTAGACCCCAGAAAAAGAACCGACAGGCATGCGGCAGGACCAAATAAAAGCATTGCTCTGCGCTTTTCAGAAACTGATGATTTCAAAAATCCAAGAGGATATGAAAGCAGTGTGATATTCAGAAAAAGCGATATCACAAGCAACACCGGCGAAAGATATGTGGGAGAGTCATAACCGGACGGATAGCACACACCCACCGCGACAATCAGCAAAGACCATATAAGTAAACTTATGCCGAGAGCGCGCCGCGGACGGCTATAGCCATATCCTGACCTCAGCAGTACTATCGCACCGGCAATAGATGACGCGAGGCACAGCAGACGGGCAAGTGCAAGCGGCATATACAAACCTGTAGCAACTGGTGTGAAACAAGGCATAATGTGTGAGTTTTCAGAAATCAGGAGATAAAAAGATCTTTTATTTATCTGCAAAATTAGTATTTTCAGGACGATCGAACCCGTTCAAAAAAAAAAACAAAAACAAAAATTAGTTAAAACGGGGGATGCAGCATTATATAAATGCTTCTCCTTCCATTACGAAATAAATTATTCGTAACTTTGACTTCGAATTTGACTCTTCCGCCGGACAAAAAAATCGAAAAATTGATTCCGCATCCGGTTTATCAGAATATTTACAAATCACTAAAACCATAATAATACCTTGAAAACAATCCGATGAAAAAAGCAGGTCTGTTTCTAATTTCTTGGACTCTATTGTCGGCAAACGTCGCTGCCTACGGGCAATATGCCGAAATAGAAAATCCGCGTATTTTCAGCGTAGGCCGCCTTGAGGCACGCACAAACGTACACCCCTACCATTCGGAAAAAGCCGCACTTGCCGGCGAACGCGACAAATCGCCGTATTTCATGAGCCTGAACGGCACATGGAAATTCAACTATTCTCCGACTCCCGACTCCCGACCGACAGGTTTCGAGAATCCGGCATATGACACCAGCGGATGGGCCGAAATAGCGGTGCCGTCGAACTTGGAGATGCAAGGCTACGGAACCCCGATCTACACCAACACAGAATATCCGTTCCCGGTCAATCCTCCGTATATACCGCATTCCGACAATCCCGTAGGAAGCTACCGGCGCACTTTCACTCTGCCGGAAAACTGGAAAGACCGCGACGTAATCCTGCATTTCGACGGTTCAACAGCAGGAATGTACGTGTGGATAAACGGCAAAAAAGCCGGCTACGTGCAGTCTGCCAAAAATCAGGCTGAATTCGACATAAGCAAATATGTCCGTCCGGGTGTGAATACCATAGCATGCGAAGTGTACCGTTGGACCGACGGTTCATATCTCGAAGACCAGGACTTCTGGCGCCTCTCGGGCATAGACCGCGACGTGTATCTCTACTCTACCGACAGCCGCGGCCGCATAGCCGACTTCTATGCCCGCACGACTCTCGACAACAGCTACCGCAACGGTATGCTTGATCTCGATGTCGACCTTAAAGGCGGAAAGGGGATGAAACTTTATGCGGCAATCTACGATGCCGAAGGCCGCAGAGTATATTCCGCCTCTAAAGCAGCTGCCGGAAAACTGAATTTCAGACACAAAATCAAGAACGTACGCCGCTGGAGCGCCGAAACGCCCAACCTCTACAGGCTTGTGCTGACACTGCGCGACAACGACGGCAATGTGGTCGAATCGACATCCCACGACATAGGTTTCCGAAGTGTCGAGATTCGCGACGCGCAATTGCTTGTCAACGGACGCCGCATAGAAGTACACGGAGTGAACATGCAGGAACACCATCCGGTCAAAGGCCATGCCATAGACAGCGCAACCATGCTTGCCGACATCAGGCTGATGAAAGAAAACAATATCAATGCCGTACGTACGAGCCACTATCCACAGCCTCCCTATTGGTACGAACTGTGCGACCGCTACGGAATCTATCTTGTCGACGAAGCCAACATAGAGATGCATGGCCTTGACAACTTGTGGCGCAAAGGAAGCCGCGAACTGCACCCGGGCAACCGTGCCGAATGGGCCGACGCCATGCTCGACCGCACGATTTCAATGGTGGAACGCGACAAGAACCATCCGTCGGTAATAATATGGTCGCTCGGCAACGAAAGCCTCAACGGCGACAACTTCGTGGCCAATTACAAATGGATAAAACAACGCGACTATCGTCCTGTGCAATATGAAAAAGCCGGTACTGCGGAAAACACGGATATAGTATGTCCGATGTATCCTTCCGTAAGCTACATAGCCCGCGTAGAGGCTCTCGAAAACCCGGACCGCCCGTATATATGGTGTGAATACGCACATGCAATGGGCAACTCGACCGGAAGCCTTCAGAGTTTATTCGACGCAGTGCGCCGCACGCCCCACGTGCAGGGAGGTTTCATCTGGGACTGGGTCGACCAGGGGTTCCGTGTGACCGACGAATTCGGCGTCGGATACTGGAGCTACGGAGGCGACTACAACGCACGCCACTACCCTCACGAAGAAAACTTCTGCATAAACGGCATAGTGGATCCCGACCGCAAACCGCACCCCGCACTCCACGAAGTAAAGAAAGTATATCAGGACATTCTTTTCAGCAGCGAAAATCCGGCCGAAGGGCTTGTGACCGTGACAAACAATTTCATTGAGAAAACCACTGCCGGTTACGATTTCTACTGGGAACTGCTTGCCGACGGCATCAGCGCGGCCTCAGGAGTATTCAAAGCTGATATTCTTCCAGGTAAGAACAAAACCGTAAAACTTCCGCTTCCCGCCATAGACAAATCGGCCGACTGCCACCTGAACATTTTCGCCCGCACACGCGAGGCCGAAGGACTGCTTCCTGCAGGCCATGAAGTGGCACGCGAGCAGTTTGCTGTCAACGTAGTGCCGTTCAGACAATCCGACTGCTCCGGCGGAAAAAGCCGTCCGGAAGTCAGCGAAACCGACGATCGCTGGACCGTCAGATGCGGCGAAACGGAAATGGTATTCAACCGCAAAGACGGAAGCCTGCGTTCATTCGGCAAAAAAGGCGAAAATCTGCTCTACTATGCTCCCGACGCATCGTTCTGGCGCGCTATGACTGACAACGACAGAGGCGAAAACTTCCACATCAAAGCCAACGTGTGGCGTTGCGCCGCACGCAACAAACAGCTCAAATCAGTAGAAAAAAGCGTTACAGACAGCACTGTGGTGATACGCAGCAGCTACCGCATAAACGACGCACCTTCCGACTGGACTGTGACCTACACGGCACGTCCCGACGGCGAGCTGCTGATAGACATAGACTGGACAGCCGACAGCCCGTCGCTGCCGGAACTACCCCGGTTCGGAATGCTTTTCACCCTGCCGAAAAAATACTGCAATTTCCGCTGGTACGGACGCGGACCGTGGGAAAACTATTCGGACCGCAACACGTCTTCTTTCATTGGTATACACTCAGGCAATGTGGCCGACATGCGTTTCCGCTATATCCGCCCTCAGGAAAGCGGCAACCACACTGATGTCCGCTGGGCCGAACTGACTGATGCCGACGGCCGCGGACTTCTCGTAAGAGGCTTGCAGCCGCTCGAAGTATCGGCACTCGACGTAAGTTGCGACGACCTCGATCCGGGCGTCAACAAACTGCGCCAGCATGACAACGACATAGCTCCCGACCGCAAGCGTATCTACCTCAATGTCGACCTCAGACAGCGAGGCGTAGGCGGCGATGATTCATGGGGACAGAAGCCGCACGAGCCATATCGTCTGACGGCTCCTTCCTACTCATATTCCTTCACAATAAAACCCATAGGTCAATAAAACGGCTCAAACGCAGCGTTAAGGATAATTTTTCGTAAATTTGCATGGCGTCCGCAGTAAACGGGCGCCATGCAACAATCGAATCACATGAGTTCAGACTCCCGAAGAATAGCAAAAAACTCCGCAGTGCTCTACGCGCGCATGCTGCTGTCGATGGCAGTGTCGCTCTATACCTCGAGGGTAGTGCTTGAAGTACTCGGAGTCGATGACTACGGTCTGTACAGCGTCACAGGCGGAGTCGTGGCAATGTTCGCGTTCATCAACGGTTCGATGAGCGGCGCTACCTCCCGTTTTCTCACCTACGAGATGGGACTCGGAAACGCCGAACGCCTGCGCGACACGTTCAATTCGGCTCTGCTTGTCCACATAGGTGTAGCCGCAATCATTCTTGTCTTCGCCGAAACAATAGGTCTATGGTTCCTTAACTGCAAGCTCAGCATCCCTGAGGAATCGATGACAGCGGCAAACTGGGTGTACCAGTTCTCGATAGTGGCGTCGCTTGTGACAATCACACAGGTTCCATATAACGCCTGTATAATCGCCCACGAGAACATGAACGTCTATGCCTATATAGAAATCGCCAACGTGCTTATGAAACTCGGCATAGTCTACCTGCTAGTTGTGATAGGCGGCAACAAGCTGATCATCTACGGCATACTTGTCCTTGTTGTAAACATAATCGTGGCGTCGCTCTACCGCATATACTGCCTTCGCAAATTCAGCGAAAGCCACTTCCGCTATGTATTCGACAAAAGCATACTGAAACCTATGCTCAGCTTTTCAGGCTGGGACCTCTACGGCAACATGTGCGTGACGGCACGCACACAGGGAATCGTGATGCTCATAAACGTCTTTTTCGGCGTTGCCGTGAATGCCGCGGCATCGATAGCCACAACTGTATTCTCCACCCTGTCGTCGTTCGCCTCGAACATAATAATGGCTTTCCGGCCTCAGATAATCAAACAATATGCCGCAGGAGAATCCGAGGAGTTCAACAAGCTTTTAATGAACTGTATAAAATTCTCCGGAACCCTATTCCTCATACTTGCCGCACCGCTGATTGCCGAGGCCGGCTATATTTTGAATTTATGGCTCAAAAATCCTCCGGAATATTCAGTAAGCTTCTGCAGCATCTGCCTGGCGGCCACTTTCGTCATCGTGCTTAACTACTCGATTGCCATAGGCATTCACGCTACAGGCAAGGTCAAGGCGATAAGCGTGATTTCCGGTACATTCTATCTGCTTATGTTGCCTGCTGCATGGATAATGCTACGGCATGACATGGCTCCTCAGGTTGTATTTTACGCCATGACTGTTTCAAACATAATCATCTATATATCCAATATTATCATTCTCAAACGGCAGGCTCCGGTTTTCGATGCGTGGCATGCCTCAAGAATAAGCATCGCGACAGCTCTTATATTCGGCGCCGCTACTGCCGCTGCCATGATTCCGTCGGCGTTTATGGATACCGGTTTTCTGCGGCTTCTGGTTTCAATATCTTTTTCGACAACACTTACATGGCTGCTATTCTGGTTCTTCATGCTTGACAGCTCTTCGCGCAAGACAATGAAAACTTCTATAAAAAAGAAGTTGAAAATACACAATTAGAACGCATCCGACCAAAATCAGGCAAACAAAAAGGCGATAAAGATTGTCTTATACATATAAGATGATCTTTTATGAAAAAACGACTGCTTATAAAGTGCCTTGCGGCACTGGTTCTTCTTGGAGGAATTACTTCATGCGGCACAATACGCACACATGGAGGGATCGAACATGAGTATGAATATAATTTCGACGGCCATCATCACCACAAGCCGAAGAAACATCACAAAAAACACCATAAACACAAGAAACACCATCACGGACACCATCATTGCGACTGAAAACAGCGCGGGAGAATATATAATAAATGGCGGCGTGTACTGTAGTGAAACACGCCGCCATTAAAATCATACGGAATCGGCTCAGGAACCGAATGTCACATTAAAGCCCAGATTGATAGCGGCCGTGGCATGGCCGACGGGAACGAACTGAGGCGTAACTTTGAAGAACTGATGGTCGGAGCCGATAAAGAAGTTGAATCCCTTGGGATGGAAGTTCAGCATCCAGCCAAACGACGAACCGTAGGTTGAGGCTCCGTAACTTACGGTAGCATCAAACCACTTGACCGGTTTTACATTGGCTGAAAAACGGCCTTCGGTCCACGACGAACATCCAGCGATGTATTGTGTGAACAGGAATCCTGCCGTGAGATTACGATAGAAAGGCATGCAATATTCTGCACCGAGGTTGATTGTGGCATGAAGCATCTGATTATGCTTGCCTCCTGTTTCGATACGATGGAAGTTTATCATGTCCTCAATGCCGTCTATCATATCATCGATCTGCTGGCTCAGTTTCTTTTCTTCATAATCGTCCTGATCTTCCATTATAGCCACATCCTTGAAACCATCGAAAGTCCAGGGTTCCGCGGAGGTGCGTCCCTTGATATTGTTGCTCCAGCCCATAAAACCGAGATCAAGAACCGCAGCGCTGAGAGTAAGGTCGGGAAGCAGCTTATAGGTGGCACCAAGATCCACAGCCATACCGAAGCCGGAAAGTCCGAAACTGTTATATTTGATTTTGCCCCACTCTATCTGGTCGGCTTCGGCGGGAGTATCATATTCCGCACCTATCTCCTGCTTTGTCGGAATACTGAGTCCGGAACCGGCAGCAGCGTTTAGCTCGCCTTCGGCATCGATAGACCACTGCGAGTTTGATAGACGGACATCCATCCGGTTGATTTTTGCATTGACATTACCTACTCCCAGCAGAAATTTCAGTTTGGCACCGATATTTAGTTTTTCGTTGATTGCTCGAGAGTGTCCAAGCCCGATTTCAGCCATCGCCGAAGCATTGGCCTGCAGATTTTCAAAAGAATATCGTGTATCCGGACCTGTCTGCCCGAGTTTCATGAATTCAAAAAGCTCTTTCGGTATGACAACCCCTACTTCGGTACGCACACCGGCTGAAATGGTATTGAAACCTCCGAATGCCTTGAATCCGGTGGAGAGCAATGTTAAATTGAGGTTGGCGTTGACATGATTGTACTTCCCGAGTTTTCCGAGGAATTCATCGGCGCTGACACTCGGACTCATGAACGTTGTGAGATCATAGCCCTGCACTGTGCTTTTATAAAGGAATGTATTGACACCGACATTGGACTGTAGTCCTACGCCGATATTGGCGAGTACGGGTATGGAAAAATAGTTCCGCTCGCCTCCGAGTGCAGGATTGAGTTCATGACGGTAGCTGTAGCCGTCGAGAAAATAAGCGGTGCGCGATGCCTGCTGCGCATTGGCGGAAAAGACAGCCGATACAACCGCCATACCGATGAAATATGCTTTGATGTGTTTCATTTTTCAAGAAGATGTGATGTGATATTGCGGTTTATAAGTCGTTCAGGTCGATAGTCACGCCACCGATCACGGATAGTTTTATTTCCTCGAATCGCAGCGACTGTGCCGAATTCAGGACAGCACCTGCCGATTCGGAATCTGAAACGGCCGTAAATTTATAACGTATGCCGTCGAGCCCGTCGAGATTCTTACCGGTGGATTTTATTGAAATCACCAGATTGCTACGTGAGGGTGTATCCAGCGAGCCTCCGCCAACAGTTCCGTCGACAGTCGCCGTGACAGATGTCATCACATTGCCGTCGCGGTCAAGAGCCTCCACGTCAGGAGTCAATGTAAGAGGAATTGTGCTGACCGCCACAACAGTCACTTTCACTTCATTGAAATTATATTTTTCAAGGTCCGTGTCCCAGTCCTGCTCTGTATCGTCATAAGTAAAACTCAATTCAGGGCCAAATGCCAGAGGAATAATCGCCTCGTAGTCGTTTGTAAACGAATAAGCATCAGAACGTCCGAGCGTGATGGTTGCCGGCGTCTGAACAGCTTTGACATTCACATCCGAAATCGTGATGCAATCAGGTATTGAACTTATAAGAGATGTAAGATTAGACACGATTATGTTCTGTACGCCCTCTTCAGCTACAGCTTTTTGTGACAAGCAGATACGGGTGCGTCCATTTGCAGCCACGACAATTTCTTCGGTTGCGGGAGCTCCGATAAGCACCGGTTCGGCAAGCGGCTCGGGATTTCCATTGTCAAAAGCCTCCAGACGGGCGGCAAGAGTCACTGCCAGAGGTGAATCGTTGGAAATGTTAATATAAAAACGCGGATTGTCGATATCAAGGTTATTTCCGTCGTTCTGCAGGAAGTCGGGAATATCAGTTATCTCGAAGGTAGTAGGATCGACATTGATCACGGGATCGAATGTGCCGGTAACCGACATAAGGGTTGCACTGAGAACCTCGGTCTTTGTAACCATGTCAAGCACTACAGTCGACATCGCAGGAAATTCCGAAGCCATGATCGACACATTGCCCATAGAATGGATCTGAGTGTTCATACGGAAATGCCCTACTTCATAAAGACCTTGTCCATCAGGTAATTTCGTAAAATCGACATTGACAATACGGATATGCGCCATAAGAGGCTTGTTATGCTCGATTCCTACCTGTTTTGTGAAACGAATTTTATGATTGTCGAAAACTTCAAGATATGATGCTGTCTGAGAATCAGCGATCTCAAGAGTCCAGGCTTCACTGAATTCCGCTTCGTAGCCTTTTTCGATATAACATGTTCCCTGGAAGTCGGCGGTACTTAGCGCATTTACCTCATATCCGACGGTAAATACTATATCTATATTGCTCTGAGCTGCCTGAAGGGTCTTTATTTCATCAGTCACATCGTCGTCGGATATGTCAATGTCATTGACCGTAGGCTGAGTCATCGTCACCTGAATACGTTCAACATTTCCGGAATTGAAAAAAGGAGGGAGTTCGGTTTCGCTCTGGTTACGACCCATATTTTTGATTTCGACACGAGCGATATTGAAATTATAATTCGATTCTTCACCGTCCTGCACCAGCACATAGTCACCCTTGCGGATTCCGGAACCGTACTGATTGTCGTACTCCGCTTCCTTTATTGAACTTCCCTCGTCTAAATCAAGAACTTTCGAGAGCCTCAACTCACTCGTACTGCTCGCAGGCAAAGTCAATTCTTCACCTCCGAAACTGATGGTTTTGTCAATTTCTTTCGTCAGATCATAGTCATGATCCACGCACGACGAAACAATCGACAGCATTGTCGTGCAAACAGATATGACTGCCGCACTACCGACTGTAATTTTCATAATTCTTGTTGTGTGTATCTTTTTTATGTTTTCCAAGAAATGTGGTTTTCCGTGTCTTTCTATAGACCGGCTGCAAAATTAGCTTATTTTTGCCAT
>CAJUKD010000002.1 GCA_910587235.1 uncultured Muribaculaceae bacterium | reverse complement strand
GCTCAGTTAGCGGCTTAGCCTAGGATGAACAACCTCAAATTTTACCGAATCATTGCATGATTGTAAAATTAAAAATTAAGGGATGGTGAATGTCTTTATTATTAATGTAATTTGATTGCGTGCCTTTAAATTCGGCATTTCAAAATTAGAATTAAAGTCGGCTTTTCAAACATATTATTCCACGAATATACTTTATAAAAATAGTTTTTTGTCTGAATATGCCTGATCTCAGACAGTTGCACTGTCATGATGCCTGAAAAACATAATGAAATTTAATAAGGATGAAAGTGTGTTTAAAAGCATGTTTTTGGGCTACGGGAACGGATGCGCGCGGTTCAGCCTTTATATTTTTCATCGATAAGAGTCGTGTAAGCTTCTGATTTATAGCTGAAATGTGTAGCCATGATTTTATATTAGGCTGTATGGCAGCTGTGACATTACATATCTGCATAAGCAAAAACCTTAAATTTGCGGAAACCAAATCAAACTGATATTCCATGAAAAAAATACTTTTTTTATTTATGCTCTCGGCGGCATTCTCCGCTTCGGCTCAGGTTTTTGACTTTGCCGACGATGCCATCCGACGTGGTTACTACGACCGTCCCTGGCAGAGATATGAGGCAGAACCCGGTTTTTGTGCCACATCAGGTGAATTTCTTCTTCCGCCGCAGCCTTTCAGCCAGAAACCCATTCAGGCCGAGGCGTCGAATCTTACGGCTACAGCACTCCGTGAGGCCGGGGACTATGTTGCCTGGACTGTCGACCGGCCCGGACGCGGGCTGACACTGCGTTTTTGTATTCCGGACGGAGCCGATGGAAAAGGCACGAAGGCTGTCCTTGCCCTTGAGGTCGACGGGCATCATGTAACCGACATAGCGCTTGACTCATACTGGGCGTGGCAGTATACTGCGATAGAAAATATTCCGGAGAAATATCCTGACAATGAAGCGACTGCCGACAAGTTTGCACGAATGCGTTTCGATGAGGTGTATGTTCTTCTCGATGAGGATATACCCTCTGGAGGGGAGATGCGTCTTGTCTGCGCCGGCGACTGTGTCGGCGACCTTGTGGTCGATTTTGTCGAGCTGGAGCCTGTCGGTGCCGCTCTCACATTCGATGAACTCGAGGTTGCCGATAAGGTGCTCTATGATTCGTCGACCGACCTGTCGCTTTTTATAGCGTCCAATCCCGGAAAAACCATTTTTTTGCCTGCCGGTCGCTACAGTACGGCCAGACCTATAAATATCAAAGCCGACAACACACGCATCATAGGTGCCGGCATGTGGCATACGACAGTATATTTTTCGGCATCGAGTGATGATCGGTCGACCTATGCGGCTCGCGGATTCCACACATCGTCAAGCGGTGTTGAACTCAGAGGTATGAGTATCAATACGGCCAATAACAAGCGCTATTACCGCAATAATCCGTCGTTTCAGGTCGGCAAGGGGCTTAACGGCTCCTGGGGCGAAGCTTCGCGAGTGACCGATGTCAGGATCGACCATTTCGAATGCGGCGCCTGGATTACAGGTGCGCGCAACCTGACGGTTGAACATTGCCGTTTCCGTAATAATTATGCCGACGGCATCAATCTTGCCAACAACTCCACAGGATGCGTCGTCAGTCACTGTTCGTTCCGCAACAACGGCGACGACGATATGGCTTCGTGGAGTACGGGAGCATACGCCACCGCTAACGAGTACGCCTACAACACGGCAGAGAACAACTGGCGGGCATCGTCGCTCGGTTTCTTTGGCGGAAAGAACGGGCGTGCACACCATCTGGCTATCTACGATGCCATGGAAGCCGGTGTGCGCCTTACATGCGATTTCGACGGTACCGGTTTCGCTGCTGACGGACGGTTTGAGCTGAGTGATATAACAATACGCCGTTGCGGAACAAAATCGGGCATGCCCGGAGAGCATGGCGGCTTCTGGGGCGGTTCCGACGCTTCGCTGGAACTGCGGGCAGGATGGGCTTATGACCTGCGTAATATCGACATACGCCGAATCGATATCTATGACTCGCGTTTCGACGCCGTGAGCATAGAGGCCGGATCCGGAAAGCGGGTTGAGAACCTTGAACTGCATGATATAAATATAAACGGGGTTGCCGATTTCCGCTATGGCGTGAATATAGCTGCAAGCGTGCGTGGCAACGGACATTACAGCGGAATACGCGGCAGCGGTGTGACAGAACCTCTGATGGCCCGTATTCCCGACGGGTTCGATTTTACGTCGGAACCCGGCAGCGGGCTTGGAAATGTAGCTGACGATGGCAGGGAGGACGTCGGCTGTCCCTTTCGCTTCTTTGATTTATCCGGACGGGAAGTGAATGCGTCCGATATTGAAGCAGGCATATACATACGCCGGGCGTCATCAGGACGAAGCGACAAAATCCGCATTGCTGCCGGATTGTAAAAAAAAATCGCTAAATTCGCGAACATCATCAGTCCCCACGTATAAGCCATGAAATTCAAGTTCCTGATATTATTTGTCTTTTTCTGCACATGCACTGCGGGAGCCTCGGTCCTTTCCGACAGCCTGCGGCTTAAACTTGAGCGGCTTGATTATGTAATGGAGCGTCGCGACACCTACTACATGCGACACGAACATGCCATCGACAGCCTGCGTAAACAGGCTGAGGCTGTTCCGGCAACCGACCTTCGTGCGCGCTTTGACGTAATCCATAAACTTTATAATGCTTACCGCAGTTTTCAGAACGATTCGGCGCGTGTCTATGCCGACCGCGAGAAAGATCTGGCTGCTCGCATAGGCGACAGGCAGCTGGCCGTGATCGCCGACTATGACGACTTGTTCACGTACATGTCGCGAGGCGATTTTACCAGTGCTGTGGAAGTTATGGGGCGTGCCGACCTGACAGGCGTAAGCGATTCGCTTAAGGCGGAGTTTTTCGTGCAGGTCGTTAGGCTCTATTCCGATCTGAGCAACTTTACCAGCGATAAATATGAAGACAAATACGCTCGTCTGTCCCATGCCTACAGCGACACGGTCATGCGCTATGCGCGCCCCGAATCATACGCTGCCGAATTCGCATCGAATTTCCGCTACGGTCCGTGGGTAAAGCGGGCAGAGCGCATCGATACGTATGACCGTATGCTCAGGCGCGACGATATAGCGCCGGCATTACGTGCGATGTTATATTCGATGCTCGGCGATCTCTACATACAGGACGGGCAGGAAAGCCGCGGACTCGAGTTGAAAGTGGAATCTGCCATTCTCGACATCTGCCAAGCTACAAGGGAAACCACCTCGAAACATTTCCTGGCCTATCGGCTTTACGAGATGGGCGACATAGAGCGCGCGGCTCGTTACATACACGTGGCTCTCGAGGATGCCGAAAACTACAATGCACCTCAGCGCAAGGCCGAGATCGGGCGCGCACTGAGCCTTATCGAAGCATCGCGTTTCAGCACTGTGAACCACGAACGCAAGCTATTGTGGGTTATACTGCTGATAGTCATAATCTTCGTCGTGGCTGTGGTATGGGCTTTCGTGTACATACGCCGCCAGAATGCCGGGCTTAAAGCATCCAAGCGTATAATAGAGGAGAAGAACGAACAGATTACGGATGCAAACCGGCGTCTTTCCGAACTCAACAGGACGCTTTCCGATGTCAATGCGCGCCTGCGAGAAAGCGTCAGGATAAAGGACGAGTATATAGGCTACGGCTTTTATCTGAATGCCGAATATATAGAACGAATCGAAGAGATATACAAGCTGGTAAATCGAAAAGTGACTGTAGGGCAGGCCGATGACCTGAAAAACATGCTGCGCCTTTCCGACGTAAAAAAGGAAAAAGAAAAATTCCTGAAGGATTTCGATTCCATATTCCTGCGTCTGTTCCCCACTTTCATCGAACAGTACGGCGAGCTTTTCCCTGCCGACGACCGTGGCATAGAAGAAGCTGCCGACGGTATCCTTACTCCCGAGATGCGTATTTTCGCTCTGATACGGCTTGGGGTGACGGATGCGTCGAATATAGCGCGCCTGCTTAATTACTCCGTTAATACAATCAACACCTACAAGACAAAGGCCAAAAACCGTTCGACGGTTCCGAATGCCGAGTTCGAGGAGCGTATAATGCAGATACGTTCGGTGAAATAGCAGTATAAAATCAGTATTTTCATTATATTGCCTTTTGCACAAGATGCTGCATGGTAGTGCATTGCCTTTTGTAATTGCATTCAGGCACTATATTGGCGGTATAGATGATTGTATCTGTCTGTTGCTTTGATAACTTTGCATTGACAGATTCTTAACCTTAAAAAAAGTCAACCGATAGAAAAAATATGAAGCGTCTATTAATTATCGCGGCGGCGGTAGCTCTGGCAGGTGGGATAATCCATTCATGCCTGAAGAGCGATGCCATGACCGTCAGTTCGCCCGACGGCAATATAAACGTCGGTTTCCATGTTTCGCCGGAAGGGGAAATCTATTACACAGTAGCTTCCCGTGGAGCGACTGTGCTCGACTCATCTCGGCTTGCGATCGATGCGCGCGAATGCCGTCTGGGATATAATGCGGCCGTGAAAAATGTGAGCCGCAGCAGTGTCGACGAACAGTGGACGACGGTCTGGGGCGAGGAAAGCACGATCAGGAACAATTATAACGAAATGCGAGTCGAGCTTTGCGAGAATGATTCGATTGGGGTGGAGTACGCCATAGTTTTCCGTGTGTTCGACGATGGAGTCGGTTTCCGCTATGAAATTCCCTCGCAGGCTGCGATCGATTCAATAACAATTATGGACGAGCGCACCGAATTCGCTCTTGCCGAGGATGCTGTGGCATGGTCTATTCCATGGGATCACGAGTATTACGAACATATTTATGAGCCCTCTATCGCCAGTCGTCTGGACACAGTGTGTACTCCGGTGACAATGAAAATGACCGACAGCCTATATCTGTCGATCCATGAAGCGGCTCTGACCGATTATGCCTCGATGAATCTTCATCCATGCGGCGGGACATGTCTGAAAACCTATCTTACACCATGGTCAAGCGGTGAGAAAGTTTTCACCGCGGCTCCGATGAAATCACCGTGGAGGACTGTCATAGTGGCATCGGCAGCGGCCGATCTTATCACTTCCCGCATGATGCTGAATCTTAACGACGAATGTGCTCTCGACGATGTGTCGTGGATTGAACCGGGACGTTATATAGGAATATGGTGGGGTATGCACCGCCGCAATTATACCTGGGAGGCAGGACCTGACCATGGAGCCACTACCGAAAACACCAAGCGTTACATTGATTTTGCTGCCGCCAACGGCTATTCCGGGGTGCTTGTCGAAGGCTGGAACCGCGGATGGGACGGCGACTGGAGTGCCAACGGGCATCTGTTCTCGTTCACCGAAGCGTATCCGGATTTCGACATAGAGGAAGTGTGCCGTTATGCGGCCGGGAAAGGTGTTCGGCTTATCGGACATCATGAAACCGGAGGTGCCGCTACTAATTATGAAAATCAGCTGGATTCGGCATTCGCTCTCTACAGGCGTCTTGGTGTGAATTCTGTAAAGACAGGATATGTCAACAAATTGCTCGACGGCCGCGAACTTCACGGTTCGCAGTATGGCGTGCGGCATTACCGCAAAGTGATAGAAACAGCAGCCCGCTACGGCATAATGATCGATAACCACGAACCTGTGATGCCTACTGGCCTGCAGCGCACCTATCCAAATCTAATGACTCAGGAAGGCGTGCGCGGTCAGGAATACAACGGATGGAGTCCGGACGGAGGAAATCCGCCTGAACATACCGTCACTCTGCCTTTTACAAGAGGTCTTGCCGGTCCGATGGACTATACGCCCGGAATCTTCAATTTCGAGAACAAGGCTGTTCCGGGGACACGGCCACAGAACACACTGGCAAAGGAACTTGCCCTGTCTGTTGTGCTCTACAGTCCTTTGCAGATGTCGGCCGACATGATCGAGAATTATGAGAATCAGCCTGCGTTCGAGTTCCTGACGCAATGTCCGGTCGACTGGGAGCGCACTCTTGTTCCCGAGGCAAAGATAGGCGAGTATGTGACCATAGCGCGGAAAGAGCGCGGAGGCGATCGCTGGTTCATAGGCGCCATAACGGGATGTAACGCTCACGAGCATTGCCTGAAGCTCGATTTCCTTGACGACGGAGCCGACTACGTGGCCCGTGTTTTCGCCGATGCCGGTGACGCCGATTACAGGACGAATCCTATGGCTATGGAAATTTACGACGTTCCTGTCGACAGACACAAGATCCTGCCGTTGCGCATGGCTCCCGGCGGAGGCGCGGCGGTGCTTATAAGCAAACGATGAACCGTTCTGATTATCGTACAAAGAGGAGCGACCCGGAAGGGCCGCTCCTCCGAACGTTTCAACTATTTAATTTATGAGAGCCGGCCAACCCAGTATCACTACTCGACGGGTCGGATTGATGAAATCAGACAGATTCTCTTTCATCTAACAGAATAACGCCTGCCGGCGATGAATTCCCTTCGGACATGGCTAAAATTGCATAATTTTCAGGCCTGTGGATTGCAGCGGGAACCCTTTTTTGCAGCCGTTTGTTGTAAAAGGAAACAGATTCATCGCCATGCAGCCCTCAGTTTCCCGACATTCAGCATTATATGCGGCGGCACGTGTGTTCCGCACCGCCATGCACCTTGCAGTTCTTGCGGGGTCCTGCGTGCTGGTTTTCATGATTACGGTGGATTGTCTGCGCAACGTTTCTTTCCTTGCCGACGACCGTTATCTTCATGTCCAGTTCTGGATATGTCTTCTGTTCATGGCCGACATAATTCTTGATTTCTTTTTCACCCGTCGGAAATGGCACTATCTTCTGGCGAATCTGTTTTTCTTCGTAATCTGTATCCCTTATCTAAACATCATAAATGCTGTTGGCCTGAAATTGTCCGGCGAATGGATGTTCGTACTGCGGGTAGTACCTCTTGTCCGCGCCGCATTCGTGCTTGCGTTCATGACAGGATCGTTCAGTCGGGCACGTGCGCGCTCGATGCTTACGGCTTATCTGGCGTTGCTGCTGATGGTTGTCTATTTTTCGAGTGTGATGTTTTTTGTCGAGGAACATGCTGTCAATACGCTTGTCCATTCTTTCCGTTCGGCCATTTACTGGGCTGTGATGAACATGACGACCACTGGCTGCCAGATAGAGGAGATGACAGAAATAGGAAAAGCCCTCGCGGCCTTGTTGTCGGCCATGGGGCTTATCCTGTTTCCTGTGTTTACGGTCTATGTGATGGACTTTGTAGGCGGCGCACCGCCGTCGTCGAGTGCGGATGCTTAGTGCGATTTGACTCCGCCTTTCGCTCCTTTGATACCACCTTTCGTACCTCCGCCCATGGCGAAGATATTCTGGTCGTAGCTTACGGTCTTGCTGTCCGATTCGCGTTTGCGTTTCAGTGCCAGACGCACCAGGCGTTCCATAAGGGTATCGAAACGAAGACCGCATGCTTCCCATAGATAGAAGGACAGGGATCCGGGGATTGTGTTGATTTCGTTGACGTAAATCTTGCCGTCGGTGCGGTCGACAATCATGTCGACGCGGCTGACACCGTGGCACGACAATACGCGGAATGTTTCTCCGGCAAGGAAACGGATGCGCTCCGTCACGTCGGCCGGAAGGTCGGCGGGAATTCGTTTTTGTGAAGCCTGCATACCTTTGGTGCCTTTGCTGCCGCCCATATATTTATCTGTGTACGACAGGATTTCCCCACTTTTTATAGGCTCTTCGAGCACCGATGTTTCGAATTCGTCGCAATCGCCGAGAACGGCGCAGTTGATTTCCTGCAACTGTTCGACCATGTGTTCGACAATTATGCGCGTCGAGTAGCGTTCGGCGTCGTTGATGCGGTCGATAAGCTGATCGCGGTCGGTCGCGCGGCCTATGCCGACGCTTGAGCCGAGGTTCGCCGGTTTGACAATTACCGGATAGCCCAGTTCGTTCTCTATGCGGCTTATGACATTATCCCTGCGGTCCGACCATTCTTTGTCCGTAAACCATACGTAGTCGACCATAGGAATACCTTCGGCACGCAATATCATCTTCATGGTGATTTTGTCCATGCCGTTGGCCGAAGCCAGAGTGTTGCATCCTGCATAGGGGATTCCTATTGTTTCGAGGACTCCTTCGAAAATGCCGTCCTCGCCGTTCGAGCCGTGGAGCACGGGGATAGCTACGTCAAGAGTCGCTACAGGGCCTTTTTTACCGAATAAGCCTGCCGCTTTGTCGGAGTACAGATTGTAATCGCCGTAGACAGGCTTCATATATACCGGTGTACAGCGCTCAAGCAGGGAGCGTATGTCGCGGTAGTTGGCCACGTCGCGGAGGGCATCGCCGGTGTACCAGCGTCCCTGTTTGGTTATATATACGGGGATTACCTCATATTTATCGCTGTTGATGGCGGCCATGGCCTGATTGGCCGAAATGACCGAAATTTCATGTTCGGTGGAGCGACCGCCGAAGAACACGCCTACTTTTGTACGCATATTTTTTATTGAGATGGAATTTACTTGAAAGTGTCCGGAAGATCGTTTTCGTAGAGTACTATGTCGCCGCCGCGTGTTTCGGCGGCAAGAACAGCCTGTGCATCGGCGAATGTATCGACCGTGCGTATGGCTTTTTCAGGCATTCCGCCTTTTCGCAGGCCTTCGCTTATGGCTTCGCGGTTGTAGCGGCCGACCACTACGGCCAGATCGCAGGCTGCGGCGGCAAGTTCGCCGAAGCGGCAGTTGAGTTCATATTGCTGTTGGCCGAGTTCTATCATTCCCGGAGTGACGAGCACGCGCTTGCCTCCCGTCATGGCGCCGAGCACGTCGAGAGCCATGGCCGAGCCTACGGGATTGCTGTTGAATGCGTCGTCGATTATTGTCAGTCCGCCGGGAATACGCTTGATGCTCAGGCGGTGTTCGACCTGCTCGATTTTCTCTACGGCGCGGCGTATTTTTTCGTCGGGCACGCCAAGGGTGCGTGCTATCACCACTGCTCCGAGAATGTTTGAGATATTGCATTCACCGACCAGACGGGTGGTCAGGTGCAGGCGGCTGCCGTCGGCGTGGCATAGCACATCGAACGAAGTGCCTGTGGGAGTGTATTCGATGTCGCGGGCGCTGTAGGCTATATCGGCGCCGTCGGCATTCTTTACGGCATAGCGCAGACTGCGGGTGTTGTCCACGGGACGGTCGGCGATTTTTTCAAAATCGTCGTTGAGAGCCACAAGCCCGTCGGCCGGAAGCGCGTCGGCAAGCTCGAATTTGGTCGACTGCACGTTCTCTATCGTCTTGAATGATTCGAGATGCTGAGGCCCGACAGCCGTTATTATGGCGTAGTGCGGGTGTACGAGGTCGCAGATTTCCTTGATGTCGCCGAGTTGCTTGGCGCCCATCTCCACGATGAATACCTGATGGTAAGGTTTGAGCATTTCGCGGACGGTGCGCACGACACCGAGGGTGGTGTTGTAGCTGCCGGGGGTCATCAGTGTATCGAACTGTTCGCTGAGTATGCGGTGTAGATAATGCTTTGTCGTCGTTTTTCCGTAGCTGCCGGTTATGCCGATAACAGTTAGGTCGGGCATGTCTTCAAGCCGTGCGGCGGCATCCCGCCAGTAGCGTCTGTTGATAGCTTTCTCGACAGGAGTCAGGAGTATGCCGGAGAGCATCATCAACAGATGGGATGCACAGTAGCATCCCAACAAGGCCGTTGTGCCTGTGAAAAGAATCGATGCGGCTGTGCCGTCGGCGAATATGGCCGTTGCGGCAGCGACGGCAAGGAGCGAAATGGCGCATGAGGTGCAGAGCAGACGCGTGGCGCGGGCTGTCATCACCAGCGGTTTCTTATAGCGCCGGCGGATGAGCGAAACGGCCTGCGCGGCACAGAAAATCCCGACAAGGATCATCGAACCTGTCTGGGGGCTGAATCGCACGAGGGATATCAGGAATATGGTAAGTCCGCACAGCCGCCAGCGCGAGGTCGAATCGCCCGAGGAGGAGAGCCAACGGCGATAGCGTTCGTTGCGGTAGGAATTCTGCTGGTACATCATCAGGTCGCGCCTGAGTTCCATATAGGTGTTGGCGGCGGCGAGCAGTGCGACGCTTGCAAAAATTATTATCGTTGTTATTGTTGTCATTATTAGGTCGGAACGCTGTTTTTTTATGACTGTTTTTTATTCAGACTGTTGATAAAAGAGGATACTACGGCACGTGTCTGAACCGGATTGTCGAGGAAAGAGAAATGGCCGCAGCCCGGAAAGCTTACCAGCCCTGCATCGGGAATAAGGCTTTCCATGATGCGGGCGTCGGAAAGCGGGGTAGCGGTGTCGTTTTCGCCCCATATAAGGAGTGTTGGCGCTTTTATTGCAGGCATCGCATGCCGGAGATCCTCGTTGACGACCTTGCTGAGTATGGCACGCATCATGGGCGATGCCGCGGCATAGTCGGCTGATCCGGATTTTCCGCGGCGACGTTCGATGATTTCAGCGCCTTTCGCTTTGCCGAAAATCAGTGGCGCGATTTTCTTTGCGGCTTTGAAAGAATATACTTTTATGTAATACTTCAGTTTGCGGCGTGGTTTTACGCCTGCGGCATCGACCAGAATCACGCCTGAAACAGGGCGTCGGGAAGAATATAGTATGGCTATGCGACCGCCGAAAGAATGCCCGATAAGAATAGGTGCATCCAGACCGATGGAATCGGCAAAGCGCTCTATCGTGTCGGTATAATCCTCGATGCCGTAGACTTTGTCCGGTTCTTCCGACATTCCGAAGCCCGGCAGGTCGAGATTATATACCGCGCATTCAGGGTATGTGCTTGTTATGCAGTCTTCAAACAAGGCCATTGTTTCGGCTCTGCATCCCCAGCCGTGCATTATGATTACAGGACGGCCGCCGGGGGTTCCGGCAAAGCGGTAATTAAGCCGCAGTCCTTTGACAGTTACTTGTTCTTCCATTTCTGACAGTTGGCTCTGTTATTGCTCCTGTGTTATCGGGTTTTAATAATCATACAGTAGCTCGAAGTCGTCGATCAGGAGGACCGAGCCGTTGCCGCCGGTGAAATAGTCGCCATATTTGCTGGCGGAAGCAGTTATGATGATATATGTCGGGCGTCGTGTCGTCGAGCGGTAGTCGAGGGTGAACTCGAAAGGTGTGTATTCCGATACACTCTCTCCGAACTGCACTTTTCCGTATGCCACCACATAGTCGCCGTTCGGATCGAAAAGCTGGCGGTTGCGGGGATTGGTGCGTATCTCGAACGGCTCCGGTGTATCGATAAGCGCAGCGTAGACAATGCAGGTGTCGGGTTCTCCCATAAGGTGCGACATTTCGGCGCTTACATGGCTGATAGCCACATCTGTATATTTCAGATAGCCGCGCATGCGGGTGGGGCGTTTGTCGAACTCGCGGCCGAATGCAAGGATGCCGTTGGTGCCGTCGGTGCGCACGTAGCGGCCTGTGAAAATATTTCCTGCCGCGATTTTACCGACCGTGCCTATGCCGACGAAACGTGTTTCGAGGCGTCCGGCCCATCCGCTGCCGCTGACGGTTTCATCGGTCGGGAAAGTATTGGATGTGCCGAGGGTTGTGGCTCCCTTGTTGCCGGTGTCCCAGTATGGGATGCCGTCCTCGGCCCAAGGGTTCCAGACTTTGCCGTCGAGCCACCAGCTGTCGAAGTCCATGTTCGGTGGCTGTATGGCTTCTTCGGTTGTGAATTCGACCGTTTCGCTCAGGTCTTCGCCGGAGTAGGCGCGGGCCTCGTATGTGGTAGTGGGGTCGAGATGTATGATACGGCCGGTGAAGCTGCCGCCGTTGCTTGTTATTTCCGATTCGGGGAGGCGGGTCCATTCGCTGTCGCCTTTGAGCCGGTATTCGAAGCCGTTGTCGCGCCCTGCTTCAGCCTGAGCGCTGAGCCATGCCACGCATGTCCACGGTTCGACGTGGCTGAGGGTGACTTTTGCCGTTACCTGACGCACGTAGATTGTCCATGACTGGCGGTGTCCCCATGCTTCGACTACAAGTCGCAGAGGGTTCGTGGCATCAATTATACCACCATCCGACAGGTCGGGAGTCATGACCGAGCCTGTCGGCCCGAGTTTGGCACGGGCGACATGCAGCGATGACAGCGACATGCTTTCCGGCACGTCGACAACGACACGTCGTGCCGCAGCGTCGATTACGGTGGCACCGACCTGGCCTTCTATATCGAAATATCGCTCCACTGTCTGCTGTGCCCGTATCAGCCAGTTATAGTCCTGATAAAGACGTACGATAACGGGCAGAGGCACCGACAGGTCGACCGGAGCGCCGAAGGGGTCGTCGAGCAGCTCGGCGCCGGGAGTGAGCGTATAGCCTGTGACGTCGACGGAGTAAATGTTCACATTTTCGGGAAATGTCACGGTGACTGTGCGTGCCGTCGAGTCTATCACGCTTCCCTGGCTCTGGCCTTCGGCATTGAAAGTGCGTATGTTGGCCTGTATGCTAGGGTAGGGTATATCATTCTTTATGCAGCCCGGCAAAAATAGTCCCACGGCTGCCAATGCCACGGCCGTTATGGCCACGAATCCGCTGCGTACCGATATGGCTGCGTTCATTATGCCTTGAGTCATTGTCGTCTGCGGGTTTAGATCACGACCATAAGGCCGAAACTGATGTTGAATATATTGAAACGGAAATTTGCTCCGCTGGTGAAGCGCTTGCCTTCGTCGACGCCGTCGGTAAGCTGGTGCTCGTTCCGCAATTTCAGGCCGAACACGCCGAACGAAACCGAGAATGCTACATTGTCCTGCATGAACACGCACACGCCGGGGCTGAAATTGAGCGAGGCTTCTGTGATGTAGGTGCGGGTGTCGCGCGGCTTGTCGTTGTACAACCGCTTGAAGCGCGACGAGCCGCTGCCGAAACTCAGGTCGATTTCATTGAATATGGCGAAACGTCCGCTGTTGCCTATTCCGACGTAGTTGCGGTAGAAAGCCGCCACGGCGAAACTTTGTGTGTAGTAGCTTATGTCGTGGATGGCAAAGGACAGATCTTCGTCGAAGTCGAGCGCGAGATTGTTGAGGTCGGCTGTGCCGCGGCTGTAGTTGAAGCGCAGGCCCACGCTCTGGTTGCTGCGTATGAAGTAGGACAGGTAAGGCTTGACTGAGTACATCTTGCCCTTGACGTCGATATCCTTGATGAGCGAGAGGATGCCGACATCCTCGGTGTTCAGTTCGCCGTATGATGCCGTCAGGCCGAAGCCCCATTTCCCTTTGGGGATGAAAAGATAGTTGTAGAGTCCGCGGTCAAAGCGGCCGAAGTTATATTCCGGAATTATTATGCTTACGGTGTCCTTGCCTACGATTACCCGCTCGATACTGTCGGCAGGCCATGGGCGCTCGCTTTTGCGGACTATGTCCTGCGCCTGTACGGACGATGTCGTGATCGACAAGGCCAGCAACACAAGCATGATGACGATTTTCTTCTGCATAGTCCTTAAATATAGAATACCATTCCGAATGTGATTGAAAAGAGATTCACGCGGAAGTTGGCGCTTTTGGTATCGCGGTGAGCCTCATAGATCTGATCGGTAAGGGAGTTGGTCTTGCGGTATTCGAACCCGAGTACCCCGACGTTCACTTCCAGAGCCGAGTAGTTGTTCAGGAATACGCATACGCCGGGAGCCAGACCGACGTTCAGCGAGAAATTCGTTTCGTAAGTGCCCGAAAAGCTTTCTCCGCTACCGTTGCAGAGTTTGGATTGTCCACCGCCGAGCTGCAGCTGTACTTCGTTGAACAGGCCGAAACGGGTGTTCTTGCCAAGGCTCATATAGGAGCGGAAAGCGGCGGTGCCGTAAAAGTTGTGGCTGATGCTGTAGAGATTCTCTATTCCGTAGGATGTGTCGGCGCCGAGCACGAAATCGGCGGAGTTGAGCTGTGTACGCTGGCGCGAATATGCGAAGCGGGCGCCGGCGGCAAGGTTATCCTTGAAAGCGAACATCAGCATCGGGCTTACCTTGAATGTGTAGGTGTCACCATTCAGGTTTTCCAGAATAAGAAACTGGTAGGCGTCCTGTGTCGATTGCGAGTAATTGACGCTTACGCCTGTTATCCATTGGCCTTTTGGAACAAAAGCAATCTGTTCGATTTTTCGCTTGAACACTTCCTGGGCCGAAGCGGGAGTGGCTGCCGGCATGAACATGGCGGCAAGCAGTATCGACAGCAGATATATGCGTATTTTAAAATTCATTGACAGCAAGTCGGTTTATTGACAAGCACAGGGGTGCGACAGGCCGGAGCCGGCATACCCCAGAGCTTTCAAAACGGCTGTAAAGTTACATAAAAATATCCGAAACAGTGTGAGCTTGGCGCCGAAGATTATGTCTTTGCAATGTATATGTCTGTTGTATAGTTGTTTATGTGTTTTTAGATTAATAATGATATAAAATAATACTTTTTCTGAAAAATAATGGCTAATTTTGCATTCGTTATTCCATTGGCGTAAATACTTAATTGACTTGTATTGTACTCTGTATCGTAGCATGGAAAAAATGGGATAATCTTATTTATAGTTAAGACCGATCTTATTTTTATACCTTTACATAGAGTGATATTTTTCTTAAAATGCTAATTATTGCAAATTGAAAGATAATGAAGAAAAAGCTGATTAAAGCATTGGCGGATTCAAAGCTGATGCAGACATTTCTTGCTGCGCCTTCACCGAAATGGCTGGTGTTTGCGACAGATATAATGGTCGTCATACTCAGTTGCCTGCTCACTTATTCGTTCAGTCCGATAGGTTCCGGATTTTCCGCATTTCCGGATTCATTCTTTTTTTCTCCCTGGTTCAGGATATCCACATTGATATTGGTATATGTTCTGATAGCCTTGCTTGTCCGTCCGTATAAGTATATCATCCGCCTTTCGGTTATCGAGGATACCTATCGTCTGGTACTCCTTTCTGTATGCGCTTCGCTCACCCTGTCTTTGATATCATTGACAAGCTATCTGACATTAGGCGAGTACTATTATAATATATGGAATGTTTTTGTGGTGGCGGTGCTGTCGTTCTCTCTGATGCTTATGATACGTCTTGCCATCAAGTTCATCTATATGTCGGTGGCCGGAGTGGCACAGCGCAAACGCCGTGTGATTGTACTCGGTTCGGCCATCAACAGCTTCTTTCTGGCTTCGGCGCTGAAGAGCGAGTTTGAAGGCCGTTTCGATCCTGTCGCGTTGCTGAGCCTGTCGTCAAAGAAGATGGATACCACTGTCAACGGTATTCCTATCGTTCCGTTCAAGGCCGAAGAAGTAAAGAAAGTATTCCATTACTACAAATGTGACACACTGCTATTCCTGTCCACCCAGATCGATCTGATGCGAAGCGGCACAGCCGATGTATTCCTTGCAAACGGCATACATCTGCTTATGCTCAATCAGGTTGAGGAATTCGACCTCAACAGCAAGACAATGCCCGCGCTGTCGACCCATGTGCGCGACATAAATATCGAAGACTTGCTTGAGCGTGAACCCATCAAGACCGAAAATCCTGTCATAAGCCAGGTGATCAAAAACCAGACTGTGATGATTACAGGTGCCGCCGGCTCGATAGGCAGTGAAATAGTCCGACAGGTTGCCCGTATGGGCGCACATGATATCGTGCTCCTTGACCAGGCTGAAACGCCTATGCACGACATGCAGCTTGAGATGGAAGCCGCTTTCCCCGACCTTAAGATTCACCTGTTCATAGGCGACGTGTCCAATCTGGAACGAATGGAACACTGCTTTCAGAAATACCATCCGCGCTACGTGTTCCATGCGGCAGCATATAAACACGTTCCAATGATGGAACGTAACCCGCCGGAGGCTATACTGACAAACGTGTTGGGCACCAAGAATATGGCCGATCTTTCGGTGAAGTACGGCGTTGAGAAATTCGTCATGGTGTCCACCGACAAGGCTGTCAATCCAACCAATGTGATGGGAGCATCGAAGCGTATAGCGGAAATCTATGTGCAGTCGCTGTTCTATCACATGCGCCGTACCACCGACCGTCCTTCGACGCGTTTCATAACCACCCGTTTCGGCAATGTCCTCGGCTCTAACGGTTCTGTGATTCCCTTGTTCCGCAAGCAGATAGAGCAGGGCGGCCCTGTCACTATAACACATCGCGACATAATCCGTTATTTCATGACTATTCCCGAAGCCTGTTCGCTTGTTCTCGAGGCCGGCTGTATGGGCAACGGCGGTGAGATTTTTGTGTTCGACATGGGACGTCCGGTCAAAATCTGGGATCTTGCTGTTCGCATGATTTCACTTTCTGGTCTTAAGCCTCAGGAGGACATAAAGATCATAGAAACGGGTCTGCGTCCGGGTGAGAAACTTTATGAGGAATTGCTCAACGAGAAAGAACATACGATTGCGACGCATCATAAGAAGATAATGATAGCGAAAGTGCGCCAGTACGACTATAACGAGGTGTGCGGGCATCTTGAAAATCTTTCCACGCTGGTCCATAACGGTAGTCCGAGCCACGATATTGTCGCAGAAATGAAGCGTATCGTTCCGGAATATGTTTCAAACAACTCAATCTGGCAGGAAGTCGACAAAGAAGTGGCTCACGAAGCCAAAAAAGACTGCATGACAGAAATAAATGCAGACGTAAAATAAATAAAGAATAAAACATATAATGAAAAAAATCATTCTTCCGCTTGTTCTGTCCGTAATGGCCTCGGGTACCGTATGTGCGTTCGATCTCAAAGATCTTATCGGCGGTAAGACTTCCGATAGTGAAGAGAACACTGAGTCGGCTGAAGGAAAAAGCGGCAACGGCATCCTTGATGCTATAGGCGGTTTTGTGCAGAACGTGACTGCCAACAAAAATTTCACGGTCGACGACCTTGTAGGCACATGGGCCTACACATCTCCCGCCGTTACTTTTCAGAGCGATGACGCTCTCAAGAAAATAGGCGGTGCCGGAGCTGCCGGGGTAGTAGAGTCGAAGCTGGAACCTTACTATGAGAAATTCGGCCTTGACCAGATGGAGCTGACTGTCGAGTCTGACCATACATTCACGATGAAAGTACGCTTCGCATCCCTCAAAGGAACAATAGAGAAGGATGACGAAGGCATGCTTGAATTCACATTCAGCGCTTTCGGCAAAGTGAAACTCGGAACGGTAAAGGCGAGCGCCACCAAGTCGATGAACACGCTGAACCTCACATTCGATGCCCAGCGCCTTATAGCCATACTCGACAAGGTAGCTTCCGTTGCCAAAGTGTCTACTCTTTCCACTCTTTCGCAACTTCTTTCATCCTACGACGGCATATACATGGGCTTCAAGCTCAAACAG
This sequence comes from uncultured Muribaculaceae bacterium, assembly GCA_910587235.1. Classification (GTDB taxonomy): domain Bacteria; phylum Bacteroidota; class Bacteroidia; order Bacteroidales; family Muribaculaceae; genus CAG-873. The sequence goes on along the minus strand of CAJUKD010000002.1, from coordinate 145,408 downwards.
ACTGCCAAAGGTTCCGCTACATCGCCGGCCGCAGCCGAAACGGATAATGCTTCGGGCAGCGGTGAGAGCAGTTCCGACCGAGCCTCTTCTATACTCGAACGCCTCGGAAAGGCCGGAAAGAAATAATCGGTCTGAAATAAGATAAATACAAGAGAGCCTGTGCCAACCGGCACAGGCTCTCTTTCGCGTGTTTTCAGGTCGTCGGACCAAGATTTGTATCTTATTCGGCTACGTTGAAGATCACGATGCGGTTCCAGTTGTTGACGTCGTAGGGCTGTACGTCGCTGCCTTCGGCCTGGATGGCAAGACGATCGGGGTTGACGCCGTATTTGTTGACCAGTACGTCGTAGACGGCCTGTGCGCGGCGCTTCGACAGATCCATGTTGTATTTGCTCGTTCCGGTGTTCTTGTCGGCATATCCGGCGATGGCTACGTTCTGTTCGGGATTGGCTTTCATCCATTCGGCTATGTTATAGACGTTGACTATTTCCTGTTCGGTGATGCGCGATGAGTTGATGGTGAAGCGTACGGTTGCCATAAGAGGAATTTCAGGACCTTCGTCGACTACAGCTGCCACTTCGGTGACTTCGGGGCACGGGAGCTGTGATTCGGCCACGGCAAGAGCGGCGGCAGTGGTGGCAAGGGCGCCGCGGAGATCATTCACCTGGTTGTTCAGGTTGTTGATGTAGCTCAGGTAGTCGCAGGGGTTGTAACTGCGGAAGTCGGCGCCGCCGATATTGAAGCTGAAACCGCCCATTGCCGAAATATTAATGTCGACGGGACGTCCGTAGGCGTAGTTGTTGAAGTTATCGCCGTGGAACTGTGCGCGGCCTTCGGCAAAGAAGTCGACATATTTGCACAGACGGAAACGCAGCTGTATACCTGCCGATACGGGAAGCGTCCATGAATTACCTTTCCGGCTGCCGTCGTTGTCGATTATGTTGCCGTGGTTAGGCTTGTAGTCCCATGTGAATGTTCCGCCGAGGCCGACGAAAGGCACGATGGAGAACACACGGCGGCTGTTCACTCCGTGGAAGCTGTTGAACATATCCCACATGATGTCGAAATTGCCGCTTACATATTTTGCTTTTTCAAATCCGTCGTTGTCCCAGTGGAGAGGGCCGCCGAGGAAACTCAGACGCCAGCCGACGTAGGGCGACATCCATTTGCCGAACGCAAAATTATAGCCCACGGTGATATGGTGCTTTTCTTTGCCGTTGGCCAGATGGTTTTCCATGAAAGGTGAATTTATGCCTGCTCCGATCTGGATGAACCAGTTGTCGGCCGAGGTAGAATAATAATGTGTCTTGCAAGGCACTTCTGTGACGATTGATGTCGTTTCTTCTACGACGACTTCGTCCTGGGCGTGGGCGGCAAATGCTCCTAAAGTAGCGGCCAGACACGCAGCTGAGGTGAAAAGCACATTCGATTTCATTGTAGTGATAGTTTTTTTGTTAGACTTTGATTTTGTTTTTTTCGCTTCTGTAGTTGAAACGTCCTGTGTTTCGGATGCCTCCGCCTGTGGAGAGTGTGCTGTGGAGTCTTTGCCGATTCCGGTGTCGTTTGATTATCAAACAACGCTCTTTTTTACTTTGTTCAGTTTTAAGTTAAGAAAAGTTTTTTGTTTGTTCCGCGGCTTGGTTTATATTTTGTCGGTTCGGGCGGATTGTCTACCTTTGTTCCTGTATATGAAACGAAAACGCCCATCTTCCGCCGGCTATAGGAATCCGGGACGCTACCGCCTCGATTTCATAAAGGAAAATACATTCAACCGCATCTGGAGTGTGCGCATGACGCGCGCCAAGGTTGTCATGGCATCTGCCGCCACTGTTGCGGCTGTTGCCGCACTGATTGTTGTGCTGATTGTCTTCACACCCTTGAGGCAGCTGGTTCCGGGCACACTGAAGGGCGACTTGCGCGCCCGCTATCTTGAGGACGCCCTGCGTCTGGACTCTCTTGAAAGCGTTGTTGCGGCCAACGATGCCTATATCAATAATATTATGGCCGTACTCTCGCCGCATGATTCTGCCGCTGTTGCATCTGTGTCGGTTCCGTCGTCGCAGCCGCTTGCCTCAGGCGATACTCTGATACATGCGTCGGAGGCCGAGCGCGCGTTTGTGCGCCGCTACGAGGACGAAGAGCGTTTCAATCTTTCCGTTCTTGCCCCTATAGCCGCCGAAGGCATGTTGTTCAATGCTCCTGTCGGAGGCACGGCCTATGAGGCCGAAAGCTCGCAGTCCGGAGCGCGTTTCCGATCGGGGAAGCTGACGGCCGCGACTGCCGTCTATCGCGGAACGGTGGTCGGAGTATGCTTTTCAGACGGCGGTGTAGGACGTAGTGTGGTTGTGCAGCATCCCAACGATTTTGTGACTGTCTATTCCGGTCTTGACGATGTATTTGTCGACCGAGGCGACAAAGTGGTGGCCGGACAGCGTATCGGTCATGCTGCCGGTGGTCGTGCTTTTCTGTTTGAACTGTGGCACGGCGGCACTGCTCTTGATCCCGCCGAATATATAGCTTTCTGAACGGAATGTTGATGAAATCGCTTGTTGATAAAATTCTGAAAGCGGCCGCACGCTGGTGGCCTACGGCTCTCACTGTGGCGCTGATACTCTATGCCACTCTGGCCGAACATCCGGCCGGAGCCGAAGAACTGCCTGTGATACCCTATATCGATAAACTTATACACGCCATAATGATGGGAGGCCTGACCGGAGCTGCCGTATTCGACTACAAGCGGGCGCACCGAGCCGAAGGCTCGCTGACAGCGGCAGTAATGTACCGTATAGTCCTTGCCGTGATGCTCTTCAGTTTTGTCGACGAAATTGCGCAGGAATATCTGACTGACGCCCGCGGCGGTGAAGTCGGCGATTTCGTCGCCGACTGTTTGGGAATCGGGGGCGCATTCTTTCTTGCGCCGCCAGTGGTCTGTCGGTTGCTGCGGGTCAGTCGCTGAGCCTGATCTTATTTCATTGCTGATGACATGGCAGCGTCGACAGCTGCACGTAGTTCGTCGTCCTGCTTATCGCGGCTTATTATTGTGCCGTCCGGACCGTAGAGAATGATGCAGGGTATGCCGGAAATGCCGTATAACTCGGTGGGTATGCTTTGGGCATCGATTATGCAGTCCCATGGCAGATCGTGCCTGCGGATAGCGGCGAGGGTGTCTTCGGGCTTGTCCCACACGGCTACGCCGAGAACTTCAAGGCCGCTGTCCTTGTATTTGTTGTAAATCTCTTTCAGCACCTCGGTTTGGCGTATACATGGACCGCACCAGCTTGCCCAGTAGTCCACCAGAGTGTAGTGCCCTTTGCCGACGTGGTCGCTAAGACGGCGCGTTTGTCCGTTGTAAGTCACCTCGAAATCGATGAATGGCTTGCCTTCCTGCGAATTTTCGCGGCGTTCCGCCTTTGCGATATAGTGTTTCAGGCGTTCGGAATTTTTTAAGTACGGATATTTTTCAAGTTCCGAACGCAGCCGGTCGGCATCCATCTGAGAGGCATCGAACTGCTGAAGGAATATATAGAATCCCAGTGCATTGTCGGCATTTTCCCGAAAAGTGCTGTCGACCAGCGCCTGATAGCGCATATAGATGTCCTGGCGCTTCTTTTCTCCGGCTGTGGCTTCGTAGCTGTCGCGGAGTTTTTTTATGTTGTCGTGCAGGTCACGCATCCGGTCATTGAGCATTGAGCCGAAAGCCTCGCGGGTGGCGGGACTGAAAGATATGCTGCCGCTTTCGAGAATGAAAACACCCTGACGCCGCCCGTCGAGCACGGGTGTGGCAAGTATGGCTTCGTCGATTTCACCCTCGAAAAGAGCAGTTTTATCGGTCACGAGTGTGCTGTCGATTTTTTCATCGGTGTCGAAGTTCATAAGGTAGACCATCGCCCCTTCGTCGTCCTCGCTCATGGGGAGGCGTACTTTGTAGGGTTCGGCCAGAACGGAGCAGGGGATGGCTGCCGCAGCAAGTATAAGAATAGTCTTTTTGAAAAGTTTCATATCGGTCTGTATTTGTATTTGTGGTTCTTTATCTGCGAAGATACGAAATAATATACGGAAAAGTCGAGAGCAAAAGCAAACTTATTTGATTTTGCCGAGCGTGAGTATATAGGGCGAAAGCCAGATATACGGAAAATAATGGCAGTCGAAAGATTGTATAATGGAAAAAAAGATTTAAATTTGTGCCGTGAATAATGTGACCGCACATATAGAGTACCTGCTCCTGTTCAGGGATTGCGTCATAGTTCCGTCGTTTGGAGCTGTGCTCGCTCACTGTGCGCCAGCTCGTTATGATTCCGCTTCGGGGGAGTTTATGCCTCCGCGGCGGGAATTCTCGTTCAACGGAGGCCTTACACGCGGCGACGGTCTGCTTGTGGCGTCCGTAGCCCGTCGGGAAGGCATAAGTTATGAGGCCGCTTCACGTATCGTGGCCGAAGGCGTGGAATCCATGAAGCGACAGCTTGCTGCCGACGGCGTACTTCCATTGGGTCGGATAGGCGTTTTGAAAAACGGAAATTCCGGAACGCCTGTGTTTGAGCCTTTTCCGGCATCCGGCATTTATCCTGTGCGCGGATGGCTTGAACCTGTAAAAATCAAAGAACAGAACGTCGGGCATATACCGGCTTCGGAATATCGGCAGGCAACAGCGTCCGTGCGGCGCCGGCGTCCGCTGTCATCCTATATCAAAGTTGCCGCTTCGCTGGTGCTGGTGCTCGGTATTGCCGTTGCAGCCACATTGAGAATGAAAGATTATAATCAGCACGCCGTGCAACAGGCATCGCTTGTTCCGGATGCCATGGCGACTGCGGCCCCGCTTCTTGTCGAGCGTCCGGGCACAGCATCCGCTCCGCTCCTGCTTGTACTCCGCCGGCATGCCGATGCCGCAGTGACAGTCGACACGACAACATACCATCCTGACGCCGCAGCCGTACCTGCTTCTTTGCGTGATGCTTACTTTATGATTGTGGCATCTCTGGCTTCGCGTTCCGATGCCGAAAAATTCCTTGCCGAAAACGGCGATAAAAATCTGCGCATACTCGAATTTGACGGCCGTTTCCGCATTTATGCGGCATCGGCTCCCAATACGGCGCGACTGCGGGCTATTGCCGACGAGGCCGGAGTGCATGAGCGCTATCCGTCGGCATGGATATGCCACCGCAAGTGACCGCATCGGCCTGAAAGCGGCCGGACGTCTGTAATTGTTACTGTTATATGGAAAATCTACACCAGTTATTGCTCCAGCGCCATAGCATAAGGCGTTACACCGACGCACCCGTCGCAGCCGACGATGTGCGCACTATTCTCGAAGCCGCCCTGCTGGCCCCGTCGTCGAAGAGTGTGCGGCCTTGGCAATTTGTCGTAGTAGAGGATAAGGAAATGCTTGCACGCCTTGCCGCATGCAAGCCTGCCGGTGCAGCGCCTGTTGCCGGATGTGCTTTTGCCGTTGTCGTTACGGCATCGCCTGAAAAAAGCGAATGCTGGCTTGAGGACGCTTCCATTGCCGCCGAGATGATGCAGCTGCAGGCTTGCGATCTTGGCATAGGATCATGCTGGGTGCAGGTGCTTGGCCGTTCGACAGCCGAGGGCGAGCTGTCGGAAGATTTCGTTCAGGAACTTCTTGACATACCGCCATACTATAAGGTAGTATGTATCATGACCTTCGGTTATAAGAATGAAGAACGTCGCCCTGTCGACCCCTCAAAACTCCTTTGGGAGAAAGTTCACATCGGCCGTTGGTCTGAAAGCCAGGCTGCCGAATAGGCCGGTTCGGGTGTGGAAGAGTCGCAGATAAAATCGCTAAGGATTGCTATTGTCGGCTGCGGAAATGTGGCCACACACTTCGCGCTCGGTCTTGACCGTGTCGGCATTTGTCCGGTAGGAATCTATGGCCGTGATCCGCTGACGGTTGCGCGTCTGGCCGAAAGCCTGTCCGCTCCGTCGTCGCTTATGTGCGGAGATTTGTCCGAAGTGGCATCCTCCGCTGCCGATGTCGTCATTGTCAGCGTGGCCGATCGTGCTATAGCCGATGTCGCCGCCGCTATCGGTCCGTTACCCGTGGGAACGGTCGTGCTCCATACCTCCGGAACTGTCGGTATGGAGTTGCTTTCCAGTGTTTCGGCTGACCATGGCATACTGTATCCATTGCAGACTTTTTCACGCAACGTGCCTGTCGACCTTTCAGAGGTCCCGTTCTTCACGGAAGCATCTACCGAGGCGGCACTTGCCGTGGCCGACGGTCTTGCATCCGTGCTTTCCGAACATGTGGTCCATGCCGATGCCTCACGCAGGAGGGCTCTCCACATTGCCGGTGTACTGTCCTGCAATTTCCCCAATTATCTGCTTGAATGTGCCGGCAAGGTGCTTGCCGATGCCGGTTTCGGGCTTGATGTCGTAGCTCCGCTGGTGCGGACAACGATCGCAAAAGCATTTGACGTCGGCCCTCATGATGCGCAGACCGGACCTGCTCGGCGTGGCGATATAGAAGTGCTACGCGCCCAGGCCGCATCTCTGCCCGATGATATGGCTGAAATTTATCGGGCGCTCTCGCGCAGTATAATGTATTCCCATCAACTACCCTGCAAAGACGAAACATTATGAGCAAGATCGATTACCCGCTCGGAAAGCTGCGTGCCGTGGCGTTCGATATCGACGGCGTGCTTTCGCCGTCGACTGTGCCTATGGGTGACGACGGTGTGCCCCGGCGTATGGTTAATATAAAGGACGGTTATGCCATGCAGCTGGCAGCGCGCTCCGGCTTGTTGCTTTCGATAATGTCGGGAGGCCGCGGGGCAGGTCTGCGCGAGCGCTATGAGGCACTCGGCCTGAAAGATATATATCTTGGCTGTGGCGAAAAGATAGAGGTTCTGAAGGAGTGGATGGAGCGTCATGGGCTTACTCCGGAAGAAGTGGCCTTTGTCGGCGACGATATTCCCGACATTCCGGCTATGAATCATGTAGGCTTGCCGGTGGCACCGCGCGACGGCGCCCACGAAGTGCGCGCCGTCGCCCGTTATGTCACCCGGGCCGACGGCGGTTACGGCGTGGCACGCGAGCTGCTTGAGGAGATCCTGCGTGTCCGTGGAGCATGGCTCGATTCAGCCGTCGCTTTCGGTTGGTGAAACTTATTCCGCTTTGCATTTGGCCTGATCGCATGTGCTTTTGCGTAGCACGATGTACTGGTCGGCGCCGGTGGTGTTGAGTCGCAGGGTGGAGTCGTTCTCGAATTCTGCCGTACGCACTTCGGGCAGTATCTGGCGGAGGTAATCCTCGCTGCGCATATCGTCGCAGGCCATCTCTGTCATCAGTCCGGCTTCGAACACCAGTGAATCGGCATTGGCGATGTAGCGGCCCTGAAGCGAATTGCAGTTGGTGATGATGCTGTAAGTGCTGTCGGTTCCGAATGTGATGGACTGGCATTGTTCCGGATTGATTTCGGCAGGACGTACGTTGGTAGAATCATTGAGTACGATATTCTCTATGCACCATTTTCCTGTGATCGAAACTGTTTTTGTGGCGTTTACGGCTGTTTCTTCAGCCTGTCCGGCGTTCTGCGTGCTGTTGCCTGTACATGAGGCAAACAGCAGAGCCGCAGCTGCGGCTGCATAAAAATTGAATTTCATTGTGTTTGGTTTTTTTGTTGGTTGATAGTCAGACATTGTCATCGTTTTCGAGGTCATCGATGTCGAAATCGAAATCCCAACCGTCGTCGCTGTACACGCTGTCGGTGAAGCGCGACAGTTCGCGCCCTTCGCGTTTGGTCGGGCGTCCCAGGCCTTTGCGGCGGTCGACGAAGCCTGAAATCTTGACAACTTCAAGCAAATCGTACTGCGACTGCGGCGTTATATTTTCCATATATTCCGGCACAAGCTTGGCGCCGAGGCGGTTCTCTGTCAGGGCCAGTGCGCGGAAAGAGTAGGTGACCGGCGGTTTGCGGACGTTCACAATATCGCCGGGTTTTATGCAGTGCGATGGTTTTACAGGAGTCGAGGAGTCACGCCCTACGGTCACGCGCCCCTTCTTGCAGGCTTCCGTAGCGACGGTGCGTGTCTTGAAAATACGCATCGCCCACAGCCATTTGTCGATTCTTACTTCTGATTTTGCCATTATTACAAATATTTGTCGATGCCGTCGGCGCAGCGGAAATCGTTTTCTGCCGCGCGGCAGAGATAATATTCGCGTGAGCGCTTGTAGTTCGAACGGTCTTCCTCGCGGTGCCACAGGTGATAGGCCAGTCCGATTCGGAACAGTTTGAAACTGTCAAGTCCCGATGCCGAGAGCCGTCGGCTGAGATCGTCGTCCTCGCAGCCCCAGCCGTGATAGTGCTCGTCGTATCCGTTCACGGCAATTACGTCGTCGCGCCAGTATGCCATGTTGCATCCGATTGCCGAACCTCCTTTGTGGTAACGCCTCGACATCCGCTCGCCAATAAATCGCGGCAGTCGTATTGCCTTTTCGCGGCCTTTGTAAATGGCGCGGGAAAATATGCTTATGGATGGAAAGCGTCCGCTGCGGCAGTAGCGGCGTGTCCACTCTTCGTTGAGCCTGACCCGCGAGCCGAGGACGAATGATCCGCGGCGTGCCACGGCGGCATGGTCGGCCACAAAGCGGGGATGGAGCACCATGTCACCGTCGATCTGCACTATGTACTCGCCCGATGCGGCGGCTATGGCTTTGTTGCGCGCCGTGCCGGCACGGAATCCTTTGTCTTCTTGCCATACGTGACGCAACGGCACCGGAAATCCGGCGGCGGTGTTTTCTAAAAGTCGCCTTGTTTCGTCACCTGAGCCGTCGTCGGCCACCACTACCTCGTCGGGCAGTCTGGTCTGGCGGCTTATGCTGTCGAGCACTAGCCGCAGAGCGTCCGGACGGTTATATGTAGTGACGATCAGAGAGATTGTCATGTATGGCTTGAAGTTTAGAGTTTATCACGTAGGGACGTGCCGTGGCACGTCTGTTTTATCTTTAAACTACTTGTTATTGAACTTGCACATTGCGTTTCCCATGCCGGCTAGTACGAATTCCTTGATTGCGTCGCCGGCCACGGCAATGCGTTCAGGAAGGGCTTTTCGCTCTTCAGGCGGGAAAGTGCCGAGTACGTAATCTACTTGTGCACCGCGCGGGAAATCGTTGCCTACGCCGAATCGCAGGCGTGGATAAGCCTCCGTACCGAGCATCCGGGCGATATTCTTCAGTCCGTTGTGGCCGGCGTCGCTGCCTTTCGGTTTCAAACGTACCGCTCCGAATGGCAGGGCTATGTCGTCGACGAGCACCAGTATATTTTCCGCTTCGATTCCTTCTTTTTCTTTCCAGTAGCGCACGGCGTTACCGCTGAGATTCATATAAGTCGAAGGCTTGAGCAGCACAAGCTGTTTGTTCTTGAGGCGTCCGCGACCTATATCGCCGTAGCGTTCCGTAGAAAAAGAGATATTGGACGCCTCGGCAAAGGCATCCAATATCATAAAACCTATATTGTGTCGGGTGTCGCGATACTCGTCGCCGATGTTTCCTAACCCGACAATGAGGTATTTCATCCGTTTGTGTCAGATTACTTGCCTGCAGCGGCGGCGGCAGCGGCACCACGTGCGGCACGGGTGAGCTGAACGGCGCAGACAACGGCGTTCTTGGCGTTGACCAGTTCGAGTCCGTCGAAGTGGAGTTCTCCCACGGACAGAGTCTTGCCAAGGCCGAGTTTGTCGACGTTGACAACCAGACGTTCGGGGATTGCAGTGTAGAGAGCTTTCACGCGCAGTTTCTTCATTGACAGGGTGAGCTTACCACCGGCTTTCACACCTTCGGCATGGCCTTCGAGTTTGACCGGAACCTGAAGAACTACGGGTTTGTCTTCACGTACTTCGAGGAGGTCGATATGCAGAATGGTGTCCTTTACGGGGTGGAACTGGAGATCCTTGAGCACTGCCATGCGCTTTTCTCCGTTGATGTCAAGTTCGATAGCGAAGATCTCGGGGGTGTAGACGAGTTTGCGTACAGCTTCTTCGGTTACAACCAGATCAGTGGTGATCAGACCTTTGCCATTGCCGATTTCAACGAGTTTCTCGCCGGCTTTCAGGGTGCCGCTGTAGGGGAGTTCGATTACTTCGCCGCCGTTGAGGACTACGGGAATTTTCTTTTCGCTGCGGAGAGCCTTGGTGGCTTTCTTGCCGAGGTTGGTGCGAGGCTCGGCGCTGAGTTGGAATACTTTCATTGTTTTGAAATTGGTTTTGTGTTACTAAAAATTAAGTTGCTCCTTAATTTCCCATCACACGGGATGCTAAAAAGCGCTGCAAAGGTACGAAAAATTTTTTAACCACAGCATTCCCCGGCTTTTTTATTCACACATAAAATTATATATGCTTTCAGAAATGCGGGCTATGGCATCCTCGGCATCAGCCTGTGTGCCTCCGAAATCCTTTACGAACACGGCAATGGAATAACTCTTTCCCGATGGTGTGCGTACGTAGCCTCCGTCGTTGACGGCTACGATTTCGCCGCGGACGTTGACATAGCCCGACCCTGTGCGGTGGGCGAAATATACGTCCTCGGGAAGTCCGGCGCCGATGCGCGACATGCCTGTGCGGCATTTCTCCATAGCCGCGCGTATGAATTCCTGCTTTTCGGGACTGACAATGCTGTCGGTGAATACGCGGTTCAGCAGTGCGGCATAGGCAAGCGGCGAAGTACGATTGTCGTAGCTGCGGTCGTTGTCGGTTTTCATGTGGGACTCTTTCCATACGATTTTGAAATCGTCATGCGGCAGCATGATGCGTATCAGGCTGTCGGTTTCGTCAGTTGCTACGATGCGCTCGAATAGCAGGTTGCTCGCGTTGTTGTCGCTGTGTACAAGGATATAATCGACAAGCTCGCCCACTGTCGGCGACAAAATTTCTCCGCTGTAATCTTTCAGCATGGGACTCCATGTGTCCGGATCGAGAGTGCTGCGGCTCACGCTTATGACCGAGTCGAGTCCGCTGCCGCCGGCGTCGAGCATATAGCATACGGCGATAGCCTCGTGGAGCTTGAACATGCTCATCATCGGATAGTCGGAGGAATTGTTAAACGTCAGGGTGTCGCCTTCGCCGCTTATCACGGCCACACCGAATTTCCCCGGCATATCGCCGACAATCCGGCTGAGCCTGTTCTCAAACTTCGCCTCGCTTGTGTTTTTCCGGCTTTCTTCCGGCGCACTGCATTTCGTTGCAAGCAGCCATCCTGCCGACAGGCCGAGGAAAAGTATTCCTGCAGCCGGAAGAACTTTCATCCGTTTTTTGCTCCGGGTTTTCATTTCGTTTTATTTATATGTGATGTTTGGAATTTGTAATAAGATTGTGGTCGGATTATATGGGATTTATTGCAGGCTTGCTTGCAAATGTACGAAAAAATATATGGACGAATATCATTGGAACGGTATGATGTGGCGGCGGTGGGCGGATATGGCAAGAGCGGCCGGACAACGTGGCCCAGCCGCTCTTGTCGGGTTTCTGTAGTTTTTGCTTCTTCTTATTTCAGCGTGCCGGCTTCGGCTTTTTCTATCATGGCCTTATTGGCGCTGATATATACTTCAACACGGCGGTTCTGCGCGCGGCCTGCCGGAGTGTCGTTCGAGGCTACGTAGTCTGCCATAGGAACACCCTGGGCTGTCAGGCGCGTGGGCGATACACCGGCATTGGCAAGATAGCTCATCACGGCGTCGGCGCGTTCGCCTGCCAGCTTCTGGTTGACGGCGAATGAACCGATGTTGTCCGTGAAGCCGTAGATCTGCACATTAGTGTCGGGGTTGCTGTTGAGCGACGATGCGAAGCGGCTCAGGTCGGCCTTGGCCTGCTCGTTGAGGTTGTATTTGCCTGTCGGGAACAGGATGCCGCCCTCGAAAGTCACCTTGATGGCTTGAAGGCCGTTCTGGTCGGTGGTCTGTTCGATTTTGGCCTGGTTGCCGAGTTCTTCTTCAAGCTGTTTCTGCTGTTTGTCCATCTTGTGGCCTATAAGTGTGCCTGCGCCGGCACCTACGGCTGCACCTATGGCGCTGCCTATGCCTGCACCTTTACCGCCACCTATCAGGGCACCGATTCCGGCTCCGAGAGCAGCTCCGCCTCCGCCGCCTATCAGGGCGCCTTTGCCTGTGTTTGTGAACGACGAGCATGCAGTCTGGCCTATCAGCATTCCGCCGGCGAGAGTCATGATGGCTGCTGTTTTGAGAATTCCTGTTTTCATGTGTCTGATATGTTAGTTGTTAATAAGTCATTAGCAGGCATGTATAGCCGCGTTTTTTAGAAATCTTATATAAAGGTAAGCATATTCTGAGGAAAATGTTTGCGGCTAATGGAAAAATTTAACTAATTTTGTAAAGAACAAAAAATCTAAAAGTCAGCCATGACAAGCAAAATCCGACGTAATCAGAACGTTAAGGCAACGCTGCTGGGGCATCTCGGCGCAGTGGTAGCAGTGTCGATGTGGGGATATTCTTTCGTGTCGTCGAAAGTGTTGCTTGAAAACGGAATGGGACCGACGCAGATCTATGTATGCCGCTTCATTCTGGCATATCTGCTGATACTTCTGTTGAGCCACAAGCGTCTGTTTTCGGATTCGTGGCGCGACGAGCTTTCTTTCGCCACCTGCGGCCTTTGCGCCGGCTCTATATATTTTATAGCCGAGAATACGGCACTGGAATATACGCTGACAACCAATGTGTCGCTTCTCACCTCCATGTCGCCGCTGATAACCGCCCTGCTTGCCGGAATGGTCTACAAGACAGAAAAAATCGGTCGCGGCATGATTGCCGGCTCCATGATTGCAGTGTGCGGTGTGGCATGCGTGGTGTTCAACAGCAGTTCGGCTTTGGAAATTCGTCCGCTTGGCGATTTCCTTTCGCTGGCGGCTGCGTTCAGCTGGTCGGTATATTCGCTGATACTCAGACGTCTGAATGTGGTCTACGACGTATGGTTCATTTCACGCAAAACCTTTTTCTACGGTCTTATAACCGCAATTCCGTTCTTGCTTTTCGAGAGCGGCGACGTCAGTGTGTTTGATGTCATAGGCCGGACGTCAGTCTGGGGCAATCTGATTTTCCTCGGTGTCGGAGCTTCGACGGTGGCCTACGTGCTGTGGGCGCAGACCGTCAAAAAAGTAGGTGCTGTAAAAGCCAACAACTACATGTACCTGCAGCCGATAGTTACACTTGCCGTATCGGCTATTGTGCTTGGGGAGAGTGTGTCGATTGTCGGTTATGCAGGAATAGCTCTTATTCTCGGCGGCCTTTGGTTAGGTGACTATATAGGCAAGAAATAGGGTTAATCTCCGCTACTTTCCAATATAAATTCAGCTTCGTCAGCCAGTGCGGCGGCTACGCGTGCGGTCAGCGGGCATTGCCGTGCGGCCTCGGCGCGTGCGGCTTCAAGGGCTTTCTGCGGATTAGTGCCTACAAGGTTGAAGTACAGCCGCAGGCCGGTGTATCGTGCCATGTCGGAACCGGAGTGTAGCAACTCATCGGCGAGATCCTGAGCAAAAGGCCTGTGACGCAACAGGCGGTGGCACAGCACGTCGGCAACTTCAGCCGACGGTATTTCAGCACACCAGCTTCTGGCCGTCGCTTCGTCGAATTCCTCACGCGGATAAATCATAGGAGCGGCAAGCATGCTTTCGCGGGTGGTGGTGTTGGCCCACAGACGGCGCGCAAGGTCGGCCGATGCTTCGTTTTCAGCGGCTATTTCCACGATCTGCGGCAGGTTAAGTCCGAAGATGATGCGGAACGGCGAGCCGCCACGGCGCAGGACGTCGGCTATGATGCCGTTGCGCATGGCGAAAAAGCGCCGTTTGATGGTCTGCATGTCGTTGTACGGCGACGTGATATTGTTATGTTCTTCCATATGTTCTGCAAAGATAACGATTAAAAATGAGAATGATGGAAACGCTACATGCCGGAATGACCGTATTTATATAAAAGACCATGGCCGATCGCTTCCTAAAAAAGCGGTCGGCCATGGCCGGTTTCAAATGAATTTAATGTCGGGATATGGTTTTATTCCTCTCAGCGGACTGCGATCTTCGATGTGTGGCCGGCAGAGCGTACGATGTAGAGTCCGGGGCTAACGGACAGGACGCATGTTCCTTTGCCTCGTGCGATCATAACACCTGCAGTATTATATACATCTGTTGTGGTGCCTTCGGGAGCATTGACCCGGATTTCACCTGCAGCTGTGGTGATATTGATTCCGGCATCAGCGGTTACATCGGAAACAGCCGAGGTGGATGTCTTGACAAAACGTAGTTCGGAGGCGTCGGAAACAAAAGAGTCGTAGTTGCGGCTGGCGGAAGCAATCACAGAGAATGCGTGGTCTGACTGCGGGTCGAGTCCGTCAAACTTGTATGAAGTGTTTTCGGTTTGGATCGAAAGCAAAGGAGTGGAGAGGGTTGCACCCGCAGGTACGTTCATGCTGATTTTTGCATAATCCACAAAGAAAGTCAGACCGCTTTTGTTCATGAACGCTATGACAACACTGGAGAGATCGGCATCGGCGGGAACGTTGTTTATTGTGATTCTGCCGCTGTTGGAACCTGTAGTCGGCGTATCGAGAACTCCTGAGGCTATGGGTGTGCTGAGGTCGGAGCTGTCCATTATTAAGGCGAATACACCTTCGCTTTCAGTGGTGCCGTCGTATTCGAAAGAATCCACCGTGGTCACAAATGTGGCATCGACGGTTATTCCCTTGCCGTCGTAGCATGAAAGATCCAGCACAGGAGTGTATACAAGTCCGGCTATGCCCATCCAGACATTTGTGCCGGTTGTGCCTGCCATGCCTTTGGCCCAGGCAGGCTGTGTGGCGCACCATGATGTCGCGGCCCATCCTTTGGCGCCGAAGTCGAAGGGCGATTGCCAGTCGGTGCCGGGATTGTCCACGCTGCCTTCGTTTATATTGTCGAACGATTCTTCAATTATAGTGACATTGTTGAGGTCGACCGTTGGTTGCAGGACTTTGAAAACATTTACACTATAGTTCGAGGCATGACCGAGCGGCTGCCATGATGCGGTGAATGATGTCGGGCTTATGTCGGATGCTTCATCGGTCTGTACCTGTAGTCCCGCTATGCCGTCGACCCATATCAAAGAGCTGGCGGATGAAACAATATCATCTCTGTAAGCTTTTACGAAATAACTATACTGGTTGCGCGGATCAATATCTTTTACGGTGTACTCGGTTCCCTCTACCTTCAGATCTGTCAGCATCGGGGCGGTGATACCGCGGGTAGTGTAATGCAGTTTGATGTCGTCGATATAAAAGTCGGGAGTGCCTTTCTGCAGATATGTCAGACGTACTTTGGTTACATCATTGCCAAGGCTTTGTTCATTGACAGTATAAAAACCGCCATTCTGAGGAAAGT
Source organism: uncultured Muribaculaceae bacterium (assembly GCA_910587235.1). Taxonomy (GTDB): domain Bacteria; phylum Bacteroidota; class Bacteroidia; order Bacteroidales; family Muribaculaceae; genus CAG-873. The sequence continues at coordinate 130,039 of CAJUKD010000002.1, read as the reverse complement.
TAAAGTATCCCAGATGGGCTATGTTTTCCCATTTGTCTGTCATGGAGTGATATATCTCAAGCCGTATCAGCGACATGTATTCGTAATTGTCGTTATAGACAGTAGGTTTGCACCAGAATGAAATTCTGTCGATCGGTTCGGGTGTGGAAGGCGATTCGATTATGTCGCCTACGGCATCGAATTTCAATGACAAGGGCGCAGAGTTGAAGTTGCCGCTTTCCGAGCTGACATCCTGTGTCCCGTTTTCATTTACGATTATTTTCCATCCTTCAGGATAATTTGGATCCGATTTGTCGATGGTCATACCGTCTGGATTTATTTTTATGCCGTCGAACGATTCTGTCAATTCGCCGCTTACTATGTTTTCAGGGGCGCTGGTGCATATTATGTTCAGAAGATAAGCTTCGGCGCCGTTGACTTCTTCCCATGATGCTACGAATTCGGTAGGTGAAACGTTGACGGCATTGAGAGCATACGGAGTTGCGATGCGGTCTTGTCTGAATTCGATTTTTATGTCGTCTATCAGCGCTACGCAATCTAAGGCCGAGAACTGGATCCAGGATTGGGTTTCGAGTGAACCGTTGGAAGCAACAAGTGTGAATGCCTGCCACTGGTCGGTTAGTTCGGCATCGATTTGATCATCCCCCGGTCCGTATGAGTCATCGCACATGACAGCCCACAGTAATCCGCTCTCGCTTCCTAAGACTTTCGCGCGGAATGTGATTGTCGCCGTACCGTCAGCCATAAACATTGGAGTCGAGATGTAGCCATCCCTGGGGTCACCATAGGAGTCGGTATAAGGATTTATGGATACACAACCTCCTGCGGGGCGTATGCCCTGTCCGGTCCATCCGGGCTGGCTTGTGTACGATTCGGGAATGTACCATCCATTGTTATAACTGATTTCATCTCCGGGTTCGTTTTCTGTACCATCAGAGAATTTTGAGAAATCTTCATCGAAAAGTATTTGTAATTCAGCCGCTCGCGATGGTATTGTGTTGCTATGGTGCGGGGATTGCCGCTGAGTTGTTTTGTTTTTCTGGAATGGAACCGCAGCCTGCGACGAGAGTGTAAGAAGTGTCGCAAGCGTTAAAGAGTAAAGTTTTTTCATATTGGAAATGTGATAACTATGGATTGATATTAAATAATTATTGCTGTAAAGTTAAGCAGTTTCTGATAAAAATGCAACAAAATCAAGAATAAGCCGAATTATTGTGATGATGTGTAAGCGGTGTGTTGTCTGTCAGTCAAGATATTCATCGCAGAGTCGGCGGTAGCGTTCGGTTTTCTTGAATGCGTCGAGCCATTCATTTATCGAACGCAGGAGTGTGGAGTCGGACAGCGCTACGGCCCACGTCTGGAACTGATTGAACGATATGGGTGTCTCAACGTCGAGATTCGGATAATCGTCAGCCAGCCGGCGGGCAACGGCCTCGCCGACCACGGCATGGCGTATTTCGCCGAGAGCCACCATGATTCCGAGATGTTCGGCCGAACGGTCGCCGCCGCCGCGGACGTGGATGGAGTCGCCGAGTTCGAATGATATGTTGCGCAGGCGTGTCATTGCCGGCGAGCCTTCGGCCACCCAGACGGTATCGCCCCGCAATTGTTCCTGGGAACTTATGTGCGTGTGGGTGCCGTCGGAGTCGCGTCGCTGCACAAGCACCTGTTTGTCAAGATACACGGCATCGGTAAGCGGAAATACTTTCTTCAAGGCTCCTGTGGCAGGCATGGCTGCTACCACAATATCATATTCGCCGTCGTAGAGGCCTTGGAAGGCATGGTCGAGCCGCGTTACGGGACGGAAAGTTACGGGAATGCCGCGGTCGGCGGCGAAGTCGCTGATAATCTCGTAGTCGAATCCTGCTGCGGAATCACCGTGGGCGAAATTATATGTCAGCGGCGACATTTCGATTGCCACGGCCAGTGTGTCGCCTCCTGGATGATGGTAGCGCTCCGTCAGCCGTGACGGTTGCGGTGTGTTGCATCGGCGCAGCAATCCCATTGTACTCATTGCCAGTATCAGGAGAACGAACAAGCCGGTCAGTATGCCATTTTTATCGATATTTTTCATGATGTCAGTCTGTTGAAAGCTTTAAATGTGCTTAAAGGCTTTAATAACTAACATCCGTGGCGGCGCTTTAGTTGGTGAAGTCCACTGAAACCCCTATCTGCAGGCGGCGCGGATTGAGCGGGTAGTAGGGCATGGAAAAATAGCCTGAGCCGCCGAAAAGCCCCTGGTTGACATGGGAGAACATGACGTAGAAGCGCGCTTTGCTAAGCTTCATGTTGGCATATACGTTCAGGAAAGGGTAGTTTCCTATCTTCATTTCGCGCACATTGGCGAATGTGGCGGTTGCCGGCTGGTAGGATGGCGCGTAGTAGCTTGTGTAGTAATCGCAGTCCACGCCGAACTGAAGCCGCAGAGTGGCTATGCGTGCCAGCATATAAAGGTTGGAGTAGACCGCCAGTTCGGGAAGGGGGATTATAAGGTCGTTGGAAGTCTTCTGGTAGGTCACGCTGTTGTCCCAGTGCAGGATTCCGACTTTGAAATTCTGCTGCAGGCGGGCGTAGAAGACCTGTACGCTGCCTCCGTGCTGGCGGGGCAGGAATGATGAATCGAAATAGATGTGGTTCTGCAGGTTGCTTAGTCCTACGGTCAGTTCCGTGCGCGTGCGGCCTATTTTCAGTGTTCCGCCGAAATCGAGAGTACGCCGTTTCCCGAAATCGTTTTGCCATACGAAATGATTCGAACGGTAGTTTTTCATCAGATAGGGCGCATGCTCGTTGCGGAAAGAACCGAAAGCTTCTATGCGCATACTGTCGCGCAGGAATTTGAATTTTGTCGCCACGCGACCTTCGGCCATGACGTCGCCGGCGGCCGCTCCGGCAAATCCGAGCTGTGCGGTGGCGGCGTAGGTCAGCAGCGAACCGCGTTGTTTTGTCAGCTGTGCGCCCACGTAGGCAAGATGCTCCGAAGCTTTGTCGGCGATATCCGCGCCATCAGGGAACGGATCGAGTCCGAGTTCGGGAAGAGTGCGGTCAAGAGTATCCGCTGTCTGCTTGTATTTGCGGTATTCGTAGGTCACGTAGGCTGCAAGACCGAATTTGGCATAGCGGTGGAAGCCTTCGAGAAGCGACACTCCGAGAGTATTGCTGACCGACATGTAGGTGGTCCGGTCGCGTGTCCCGCGCGGGTCGAGATATGTATGTTCGAAGAATTCCGTGCTCTCTTTCGGGGTACCGTCGAGGAACATGTGCTTCATGCCGGTGTACTTCAGCGTGTGGATAAATGACGATACGGGGATGTAGGTGCGGTTCACAGTTGTGTCGTCCACCTGTTCCTCGTGCCAGTAGCCCACCTTGTAGCGGTTGTTGACATAAAGTTCGTCGCCGCGCAGGCGCGTATGGGCGTCGTTGAGCCGCGTTGGTATTGACTTGGGGTCTATGGTAGTCACGCCGCCCTGCAGTTCGGCCGGGTCGGTGATATAGAGCATGTCGGTGATGCCGCCGTTTTCCTTGTTGAGCAGATTGAAATTGTGGTAATATGCCTGCATCTCATAGCGGTCGCCTATGTATGAGCCGAAAGCTCCCCAGGTCAGGTTTTTTGTCGCCTGATTGGCGTAGCTGCCTTTGGAATAGAGGTAGTCCAGCATGGCGCCCACCTGTGCCTTGGCGTTGATGTTGCCCGAGAATGTTGCCTGCAGGCGCTCCTGTGCGGTTTCCTTGCCTCCGGAGGAGTTGAAGGACAGCAGGGTCATCGGTATGCGGGTGTTGTAGTAGCGGGTTTTTCGTTCCGACGGCAGCCAATGCTCGAGGGCGTCGCGGAAGAAAAAATCGCTCATGGCCGGACGCTCGTTGAAAATCATGTTCATACCCTCGGCTCCGAGATTGCCGGTGGTGGCCCAGGCGTCGGACACTTCCGATGGGATCGAATTGCGGTAGTAGTCGAGCATAAGGGTGTCGATGGTCGACGGCTCGCGCAGGCCCAGTGGAGCTATAAGCTGCCAGGCGTACGACGGCGCCACGGCTTTGCGCTTGCCGCCGCCTGCCGTCGATGTCTTGTTATCTTGTCCGTGACTGTGCTGTTGGGCGGAAACGACAGGGGCGAGCCACGCTGACAGTGCGGCGATAACGACCAGTGCGGCAACAATTCTTAAGCTCGATTTCATAAACTCCCGCAAATTTAGATGAAAATTGCGAGATTTCCACATAGGCAGAACAAAAATCAAAGCCACTTGGGGGGACAGGATATACAAAAACTAAGCGTGTCGGTATAAAAACTGCGGCTCGTTCCCGACGGTGGGAACGAGCCGTATGTGATCAGTATAATATTCGTTTTTATTTTACGATCTTGTCAGTATGTACGTTCATGGCGTCAGTAGTCGCCTTGGCGATATAAACGCCGGGAGCGAGGGCAGAGCAGTCGATGGACAGGGCATTGCTGTTCGACAGAAGCAGATTTCCGTTGAGATCGTAGATCTTGATATTGTTGATTCCTGTTTTCGACGTAAGCACCAGGGATTCGCCGTTGAAGGTGAATTTCACTTTATCGTTTGCCATGGAGTTGTGCATCCCCGACGAACTTTGGTCGAAGTCGCGGATGTATTTTTCCATCACTTTCATAGTGGACTTTTCTGTCGCATAGTCTTTAGCGGGCTGTACGGTGAGCATATAACTGTCGTACATTGCGCCGCCGCACCAGTATGTGGCTGTCAGCTGTTTCTCTTTCAGGTAGGCGAATACTTTGTCGATAAGTTCGTCGTAGCGGGCATCGCCGTGGGAGTGGCCTGTGTAGGGAACGCCGAACTCGCCGAGCATACCTTTTTTGCCGTTCTTTTCGCACCAGTTCACAAACGGATCGATCCGGTCGCGGTATATTTCGGTATTGCTTATTTCTTGATCGTATGTACCGGGATATGTACCCGAACTGCTGCGGTCGAAGTAGGCGTGGGCTTCATACACGATTTTGCCTTGCGGGTCTGCGAGATCCTTGAGTTTGTCGCTTACGCTTTCCCAGGCTGAGGAACTTGCGTAGTTTTTGCCTTCGATCACGACAGAAGCTTTGGTGTCGACTTCGCGTATGGCGTAGATCGCTGCCTGATAGTTCTTGAAAAGTACATCGATGTCGATGCCTTTAGGTTCGTTCATAAGGTCATAGCCCCAGATATTGGAGTAGTCTTTGAACTCTGTGGCGATTTTTTTCCACAGATCGGCGAAATGTTCGGTGGTCACCACCGGAGAGTCCGTCGCTTCCCATGTGCCCCAGCTGTTTGTCGAGCTGTTCCAGAGGCGTCGGCCTGCGACGCCATATTCATAAAGAACGCCGTCGATGGAGCGTTCGCAGTAGTCGTGCATGTCAAGGAGTACCCACATGCCAAGTCGTTCGGCTTCTCTGACGACATCGGCCAGAGCCTTGATGTCGCTCTTTTCGGCATCATAATCCAGTTCGCCTCCGATTTCATGCTGCACGCGAGCTGCGCGGAATGGAATTCGAAGCAGACGCACACCCTTGGCTTTGAAATAATAAAGATCCTCGAAGCGCGGGTACATATAGTCGTGGCCGAAAGTGCCGGGATTGTTTCCGCCGGAGGCCGAAGCGAGATTCACTCCGAGATATGCTTTGTCTGCCGGTGGCAGGCTGCCGGAAGTGGAATCCTGAATGGGTGCTCCTGTTTCAGCCTTGTATGGTTCGGTTACAATGTCGTTTTCGGGTGCGGCGCCGCGATATGCCACGATGTTGTCGACGTAGATGTCCTGAACCGGATATCCGCCGACTTTGAGGCGTATGACATATACGCGGCTTAAGTCGATTACGCCCCGGGCATAGTCCAGACCGAAACTGAGCGAAGTCCATTTGCCGTGTTTGGTCGGTAGCAGTGGGCATTGTGCCACCTTGTTGTCTTTGTCGTTGAGCCAGATCTGTATGCTTGCCTCTTTGCCGGTGATGTCGAGAGCTCCTTTCTGATATACATCCATGTGGATGTAGTCGGCTTCGGAAAGATCCATATGTTCGCTCGTGCGATGGATTTTGAAGGGGAAAAGATCCCAGTCGGTAAGTCTGAGTGTGCTGTTGCCGCCGACGATTTCAACGAATTCTTCTTTCTGTCTGCTGTTCTGTCCCCAGTTGCCGGCGCTTGTTATGCCTCGTTCGGCCTGATAGCCGGCGCTTTCATATTGCTCGCAAAAAATGGATGTCACTTTTTCCGGGACAATGTCAAGCGAAGGAACTGTCGTGGGGTCGGGAGCTACGCCTGTATCGGGATCAGGGTCGACTGTGGAGCCACCGCTCTTATAGGCGTAGAAATTATCGACGTAGAGTGTGCTGCCTTTACTGCCCTTGCTGCCGCGGCGGAAGCGTACCATATTGATGTTCCCGGTCCATGTCGACAGTGGTATGTCGATTGAGATCCATTGTCCATGCCAACCTGTGTCGGTGATATTCAGCCATATTCCGGCGTCCTTGCCGTTTCCGCTCCAGTCGGTCAGGGCGAAGTCGAACTCGCCTATGCCGATCTCGCTGCCGGGTGAGAATATGTCGAGGTGCAGCATGTCGTAGCCTGACAGATTCGGTGCGCCGAGCGACACGTTTGCTTTTGCTCCGTTGACGAGATTTTCGATTTTGAAAACTTCGTCGTCGCTACCGCTTATGGTCACAAACGATTTGGAGGTCTTTAAATCGCCGTAGTCGCTTTGCCGGTAATCGAATTTGCCGTTATTGTAGTGGTTGCTGAAGAAGTTGAACACGTCGGCGGAAGCATGGACGGGAACGGGAGCCGGAATCAGCGGCACGTCGGTCATAAGGTCGGCGTTGCCGTTGGCTTTTATTGTCGCTTCGCCTTTGCCCGGTTCCGGAATAGTAGTGCCATTTCCGTAGGCATAGATGTTGTCGATGTACACGGCGGTGCCGCCGGGGCCTTTCTTGCCTCGAACTATGCGCAGCACATTGATATTCGAAAGATTCAGCCCGCTGAAGTTGCTCATCGGAATATCGAGCGAAATCCATTTGTCGAATTCGTTTTTCTCCGAAAAATCGTACCATACGCCGCACGATACCGCTTTGCTCCAGTCGCTTATCAGATAGATGCTGAATTCGCCTATGCCGTTGTCCGACGGAGAGTATATGTCAAGGTGCAGTTTGTCGGTGCCTTTCAGGTTGCAGCTTCCGAGCGCTATCTGTGCGTTGTGCTGGGTCGAGCCGGTCGACAGGCCGTCGACAAACAGAACGTGCTCGTCAGCGATATCGTCAAAAGGAGTGATAACAGTCTTGGTGGTTTCGAACTGATCACTGTTCCAGTCGGCATACTCCGTCTGGAACTTGAATTGCGACGTGTAGGCATCGGAAAATATCGATACCACGGTCGACCCGTCGGCTGTAGGAAACGGAGCCGGCTCAGTCGGCTCTGCGGCGGAAATCGCCCACGCCGACAGCATCGCTGTAAACGCCGCGTAGAACTTTTTCATCTTGAAAAATCGGTAAGGATTATTTTTCATGTTATAAAGATTTAGTTACGTATGCAAAATTAAAGATGAAGCCCCCGTCGGGAATACCATAATTCTGTTTAGTAATATAAGTTGGCTGCAGGTCGCTATGATAATCTTGTACATATCGGCCGGCTGTTGTATATTTGTATGGTTATTAAGGATAATAGGAATGAAAAAATATAAAGAGGCTCTAAGTGTCGTGCTGGTCGCAATTTTGGCTGCTGCCTGTGGCCGAAACCCGGAGAACATGGCGCCGCAGCATGTGTCGGCTCTATACAGGACTGTTGAAGATTATGCTTCAATGACTCCGGACGGGCGCCTTCGGGCATTCGGGTCCGACAGTGTCGCCTTGACTGCGTATGCGGAATATATTACCGGAAGCGCTGTGGAGGATGTCGCTAATGTCCTGTCATTCATTTCAGAATCACAGCCGGTTGTGGTGTTCACCCCTGCGGTCGACAGTGTCTATCCGTCGCTTGAGCCGGTAGAAAATGCTCTCGGGCGCATTTTGTCGAATGCCGCACTACTTGGAATAGAACTTCCTCGCCGCAGCTATGCGGCTGTTGTCCACGGACGTCGCGAATCGGTGGTTTTCGTCGATTCAGTCATGCTTATAGCCCTTAACCACTACCTCGGTGCCGATTATCCCGGTTATAGCCACTGGCCTGCCTACCGTCGCGCCCTCAAGACTCCCGCTATGTTGCCTTACGATATGGCGGAGGCAATTGTTGCCACTTCTTATCCTTTCAACGCCTCCGAAGCCACAGTGCTCTCGCGTATGCTTTACGAGGGCGCGCTGTCGCTTGTCAGGCAGGAACTTGCCGGCGGAACGGAAGCTGCATCACTCGGATATGACCAAACGCAGATGCAATGGCTTGAAGCCCATGAGGCACAGTTGTGGAAATCGCTTGTCGGGCGGGGACTGCTCTACGACACATCCCCGATGCTTGCCGACCGCCTATTCGCTCCTGCACCGGCCACGTCATTGTTGGATGCCGAAGCTCCCGGCCGCGCCGGCCGTTTTCTGGGGCGCCGTATCGTCGACGCTTACATCAGGCGCCATCCCGATACATCATGTTCTTTTTTGCTTTCTCCCGCTTTCTATGCTTCGGAATCGGTTCTCGCCGATGCCCGCTATGCGCCCCGCGATTGAACTTTGGCGCTTTTTCAGGCGTTAGACCTGTGGATTGCAACGGCATTCCGGCTTTGCCGAATGCTTAAACCGGGCAATCAATGACGATTTATGAAAAAGACATTTGTTCTACTGGCAGTCCTGATCGGTGTAGCTATCTGTGCCGGAAATTATTCCGGTGCCGATTTCCGTACGGCTCCCGGGCGCACGGCTCCGGCTATCAGTGTCGAAGACGCCGACCGGCGCGTGGCGCTCGACGAACTGCGCGGCGACTATGTCCTGTTGAACTTCTGGTCGTCGGACGATGCCATCTCCCGGCGCGACGCCAATATATATTCCGCATGGATGGAGCGTCATCCCGACGCTTCGCTTAAACTTGTTTCCGTCAATTTCGACGATTCCGAGGCTTTGTTCCACGAGATAGTCCGTCGCGACGGACTCGACAGCACAAGCCAGTTCCATGCCGACGCCGAAGAGGCATCCGACATACGACGCGACTACGGACTGAATGGAGGATATGGCTCCGTACTTATTAATCCCGAGGGCTGCATCGTGGCCCACAACCCTACGGCCGAGAGCCTCGATGCGGAATTCGGTAATTGAAATTTATCTTGCTGCCAGTACTTCGATTTCTACGAGCACCTGTTTGGGAAGCTCGCGTACGGCCACGGCCGAGCGGGCGGGATAGGGTGCTTCGAACGCTTCGGCATACACTTCGTTCATGGCTGCGAAATCGCCCATGTCGGCCAGAAATACCGTGGTTTTCACAACGTTTGCCATAGTCAGGCCGGCAGCGGCGAGGATGGCTTTTACGTTTGCAAGCGACTGTGCTGTCTGTGCTTTGATGCCTTCGGGGATAAGACCGGTGGCGGGGTCGATGGGTATCTGGCCTGAAGCGTAGACGAATGTGCCTGTGTCGATGGCCTGGCTGTAAGGGCCGATTGCGCCGGGAGCGGCGTCGGTGGAAATTACTTTTTTCATTGTAGTGTAAAATTTAGGAGTTTATGTTTTCCGGACGAATGCGGATGTCTATATCAGTCAGTCGTACTTCCGAGGCTACGTCGGCAAGTGCGTCGGAGATTTTCTGCATGGCAGGACCCACGCCCGGGAAGTTGAGTTCGAATTCCGGTATGAAACTGCGTGTGCCGAGAGCTTCGAGCCGCGCTGCCACCTCTCCGGCGGTCATTACGGCCGGATCGAGTGCGGGCTGGAAGCCGTAGATTTCTTTTTTGTCGTCGATGACTACGCGGGACAGCACTCCGGCGGCGCAAAGCCTGTCGGTGATCTCGGTGACGAGGCGTGCCGGCAGTTCGTAGTAGTCCATCAGTTCGTGGGCCGACAGCGGGCGAAGGCCGGCGACAAAGCGTTTTACGGCTACTGCCGATATTGCCATGATGATTTTCGAACGGTAGCGGACGCTGATGGTCGACACTTCACGCTCCATGCTGAAACTGAATATGTTCTGCGACGAATAGCATATCACCGCCCCCGCAAGGCAGACAACCCATGTGAGCTGCATCCATAGCAGCAGAAGGGGCAGGAATGCGAAACTGCCGTAGATGGCGTTGTAGCGGGTGACGTAGAGCGTACCGGTCACGAACAGCCATTGCAGCACAAGAAAGCCCGAGCCGCAGATGACTCCGGCGATGAAAGCGTTGAGGAATTTTACTTTAGTGTTTGGTATGAGGATATAGACCGCCGTGAAGAAAAGCCATGTCATGACCCACGAGGCAAATTCTATCGACCATGAGATCAGAGGGGTGAGAAATTCGAAATCGAATATCGTTTCTATGGTGGAACTTATCAGCAGGCTAAGGCCGCCGGCGCATATCATCAGCACTGGCAGGATAAGGAGCATGGAAGTGTAGTCGGTGATCTTTCGCCAGAAACTGCGGCCTTCCTTCACTCCCCACACCAGATTGAAAGTGTCCTCGACATTGCTGACAAGCGAGATAAGGGTATAGATAAGGAACACGATGCCGACACCGACGAAAAGCCCTTCGGAGGTATGCTGAAGATATGACTCTACGAAGTTCAGGGCATAGTTGATTGCCACGTGCTGGGCGGGAAAAAGCCTGAATAGCTCTTCTTTAAGCACTGTCTGAAGTCCGAATCCGCGGCCTATGGCCATAAGAAGTGCCAGTGCCGGAACAACTGCCAGCAATGTGCGGTAGGTCATGGCGCAGGCCTGCGTCTGGAGATCGCGGTTGAGAAAAGAGCGGACCGACAGGCTGATGGTTTTTACTATGCTTATCCACCACGTGCGGCGGCTGTCGCTCCATATTCCGGTGTTCACGTAGTCCCATAGCGCCATGGCGCGAGAAACGATGTTTTTTTTGTTTTGGGCAGTGGTGTCGGACATAGGATTACGGAATTTTTACAAAGATACTAAGGCAAAACCAAAGATACAACAATATTCACAGCCCCGGCGTTCGCCGGATATAAAAAAACAGAGCGCGACATCGTATGAAAGATATCGCGTCCCGTTTTTTCAGTAACTTTTCCGTACGGTCTTATTTTGCGGCCAGAGGTGCGGGGACGTTGTAGACACGTGATGCCAGCTCCTGGTCGAGCATGTAGAGGGCAAGACCGTCGTTGCCGATAAGTTTCAGGCGCTCGATAAAATTTGTGGCTGTTTCTTCCTCTTCGACCTGCTCCGATACGAACCAGTCGAGTTTGCCGCGGGTGGCGTAGTCGTGTTCGGCTTCGGCCAGCGCGTAAAGATTGTTGATAAGAGCTGTCACTTTCTGTTCGTGGGCGAGAGTGGCCTCGAAAGCTGCCAGAGGCGATTCCCAGCTTTCGGGAACGGCGTCGATGGGTTTGAGCACAACGCGGCCTCCGCGAGAGTTGAGGTAGTTGATGAAGATTTCGGCGTGGGCCTGTTCTTCCTTGAACTGGATGCGGAACCAGTTGGCGATGCCGGCGCGGCCTTCCGATTCGAAGTGCATGCCCATGGCGAGATAGAGATAAGCCGACCATAATTCGGCATTTATCTGCGCATTGATTGCGTCTTGGATTTTAGGACTGATCATAGTTGTATGAAGTTGGTTTTTTACCTTGCAAAGGTAATGAAAAAAGTGCTTCGGAAGTTCACTTGACAGCTGATTTTTCCAGAGCCGGAATAAGGTCGGCCACGATGAAAGTGCTGCCGCCGACAAATACCGCGTCGCCGGTCTGCGTTTCCGATGCCGCAAGTCTTAAAGCTTCCGTCACACCTTCTTCCACGACCGTGCCATGCAGGCCGTGGGCTTCCGCAGTTTCGGCTGTGGAGGAGGCGCTGCGTCCGCGTTGCACCGACGGCCGCGTGAAAATATATCGTGCCTGACGTGGCATACGTTCCATGATGGCGTTGATATCCTTGTCGTCGACAAAACCGACGACCATTGTAAGTTTCCGGCCTTTGGCCTGCAGTTCTTCGGCCATGCGTCCGAGGGTCGGTCCGAGGTACTCCCAGCCGCCTGCGTTGTGACCTGTGTCGGTGTACAGCTCGAAATCGCCGAGCGTGTGGTGTACGCGGCTCCAGCGGCCGTAAAGTCCTGTCAGGGAGCAGACTTCGGCAAAGCCCCGGGCAACGGCGGCGTTGTCGATGGCCGGAAATATATCAGCGAGGCTCTCAAGAGCGGTCAGCACCGTGTTGGCGTTCTCGCGCTGGCAATCGCCGTCCAGTTCGGAGCGTATGTCGCCCCGGCGCGTGCCGTAATATATTATATTGCCCTTGCCGTCGGACTCTGCCCGGCTGTACTTAGGCGTGTCGCAGGCGAAAGTCAGCGGCGCGCCGGCTTCTGAGGCCGCTTCGGCGAACACGCGGCGTACGCCCCCCGTGGCCGCGCCTACCACTGCGGGCACACCGGGTTTGAATATTCCGGCTTTTTCTGCGGCGATCTTTTCAGGTGTGTCGCCCAGCAGCTTGGTATGGTCGAGCGATATGTTGGTCACTACAGTCAGCTCCGGTGTGATGATATTGGTGCTGTCGAGGCGTCCGCCAAGTCCTACCTCAATCACAGCCGCGTCCACGCCGCAGTCGGCGAAGTAGCGCAGAGCCATGACCGTCGTAAGCTCGAAGAATGTGGGATGCAGCGCCGTCAGTATGGGATCCGCAAGATAGCGGTCGACGAACTCGCAGACATATTCTTCGGGAATCATGACGCCGTCAACTCGTATGCGTTCGCGGAAATCGACCAGATGCGGCGAGGTGAACAGCCCCGTGCGGTAGCCTGCGCTTTGCAGTATGGCCGCAATGGTGCTCGTCGTGGAGCCTTTGCCATTGGTACCGCCTATGTGGATTGTCCGCAGTTTTTTCTCGGGAGAGCCGAATGCCTCCGCCAGACGCCGGGTGGTTTCAAGCCCCGGTTTGTAGGCGCCGGCTCCGAGATTCTGGAACATAGGCACCTGTCCGAAAAGAAATTCACAGCATTCTTTGTAATTCATCGCTTCAGAAAAGTATCAGTCCGGCAATGCCGGCGCCGATGATGATGTATATCGGATGTATTTTTGTGAACAGCACCAGAGCCAGGCCTGCGGCCGAAAGAATTACGCTCTTGATGATGTCGGGTGTGGTGCTGCCGAAGTTCTGCTCGTTCATAAGTATCAGTGCCGCCGATGCGATAAGACCGATTATCACCGGGCGCAGCCCCGTGAATATGCCTTTGATGACGGCGCTGTCGTGGTGGCGCATGATGTAGTGGCCGGCATATCGGACAAGGATGAACGATGGCAGCACTACCACCAGCGTGCACAGCAAAGCACCGAGTATGCCCCACAGCGGCGATGCCAATGCGGGCGACGATACCTGCGGGGCCACATAGCCTATGTAGGTCGCCGAGTTGATGCCTATGGGTCCGGGGGTCATCTGCGAGATTGCCACTATGTCGGTGAATGTCTGTTGGGTTATCCACCCTGGAGTGACGATCTCGTTCTCGATAAGTGCGAGCATGGCGTAGCCGCCGCCGAAACCGAAGAAGCCTATTTTCAGATAGCTCCATATAAGCCGCAGGTATATCATCTCTCTGCCTCCTTTTCTTCTTTATTTTTCATATTGTCAAGCTCCTTGCGGCGGGTAAGGAGATAGCCCGCGGCGCCGCCGAGGACTATGTACAGGATAGGGTTGGATACCACCGGCAGCTTCGACCATATCAGCAGCGCCACTGCGGCAGGAATCCAGGCCAGGCGCCAGCCCAGTCCCGTGGCCCGGGCGGTGGTGATGACCGGAGCTATTATCAGGGCGACTACCACGGGACGTATGCCCTTGAAGATAGCCGTCAGGGTCGCGTTGTTCATAATCAGTTCCGGTGTAAGGAACATGGCTATCAGCAGGATGATGACGAAGCATGGCATGATTGTGCCCGCCGAGGCAGCCAGACTGCCTTTGAGTCCGCGCAGCTTGTCGCCGACCACCACAGATATGTTGACAGCCAGAATGCCCGGCATCGACTGGGCCACCGCAAGAAGGTCGAGGAATTCTGTACGTTCCATCCAGCGGTATTTGTCGACCACCTCGCGCTCGATAAGGCTTATCATGGCCCATCCGCCGCCGAAGGTGAACGCTCCTATTTTTGCAAAAGTTAGAAAGAGTTGGCGTAATCTTGTTACTTCCATGATCTCTTGTTTTTAATAATATCGGTAGAGATACCTCGTTAATCTCCAATCATTCATCTCTAATCTCTAATCTCATTCAAACTCGACTACCGTGATGCCGGCGCCTCCGAAGCGCACGTCCTCGTCGTGGTAGCGGTGTACGGCGCCTACGCTGTCGAGATAGTCGCGGATGTACTGGCGCAGCGCTCCCGTGCCCGTGCCGTGGAGGATACGCACGCGGCCGGCGTTGAACTGCACGGCGTCGTCGATAAAGTACATCACCGCCTGCACGGCTTCGTCGACACGCATGCCGCGCACGTCGATTTCCTGTTTGAAGTTCAGCTGACGTTCGCGTGTACCGGCAAGAGTCCCGGCTGAAACGAAGGATGTAGGCTGTGCTTTCGGTGCAGTGGCTTTCCGTATGGTAGGTTTCAGGCGTTCGAGCTTTACCGTGGTCTTTATCTGTCCGAAAACCACAGTGGCGTTCTTGCCCGATATCGATTCAATGGTGCCGACAGTCCCGGCCCCGTCGAGCAGCACGTTGTCGCCGGCCTCAAGTATTTTTTTCTCCGCTGTTGTTTTGTTTTCAGCGCTGTTGTCCGGCCGGCGGGGTCCGCCGCGGCGTTTTTTGTCGAGCAGCGGGTGCGGGTCTTTGCTTGCGTCGGCCTCCTCGTTCAGCGCCCGTCGTTCCTCCTGTAGTTTACGGCGCGCTTCGCGGGTTTTCTCGCGTTCGGCCTGAGCCTGGCGTATGTCGCGGATAGTGCGTTCGATGGCCGCGTTGCTGCCTTCGAGAATCTTGCGTGCCTCTTCGCGTGCTTCTGCGATGATTTCCTTGCGTTTGGCCCGCAGGGTGTCGGCATCTGCCTCGTAGCGGTCGAGCAGCTCTTGCATTTTTTTCTCTTTCTGGTGGATTGCCGTGCGCTTGTTCTCCCAGTAGCGGCGGTCGCGGGCAATGTCGAGCAGATATTTGTCGAGATTCGTGTAGTCTGAGCCTGCAATCTCTTTCGCGTCTGCTATTATTTCATCCGGCAGCCCTGTTTTTCGGGCTATCTCTATGGCGAATGAGCTGCCCGGATGGCCTATGGCCAGGCGGAAAGTGGGCTGCATCAGATTGCGGTCGTAGAGCATAGAGCCGTTGACCAGACCGGAAGTTTCCTCGGCGTATTGCTTCAGGTTGTGGTAGTGCGTGGTGACTATGCCCCACATCCCCTTTGTGTTGAATTGCTTGAGCAGTGCTTGAGCTATTGCGCCGCCTATCTGAGGCTCGGTGCCGCCGCCGAATTCGTCGATAAGTATAAGCGTACGGCTGTTGCCGCGCGTCACGAAGAATTTCATGTTGCGCAGATGCGACGAGTAGGTGCTCAGGTCATCTTCTATCGACTGGTCATCGCCTATGTCGAGGAAAATGTTATCCATCAGCCCTATGTGGGAGTTTTCGTAGACAGGAGGCAGAAGTCCGCACTGAAGCATGTACTGTACTATTGCTACGGTCTTGAGCGTCACCGACTTTCCGCCGGCATTAGGTCCCGAGATAACGAGTATGCGCCGTTCGGGACCGAGTGTCAGATCCAGAGGCACGATTTTCTTGCCCTGGCGTTCAAGTGCCATGGCAAGTATGGGGTGGCAGGCATGGTAGAGCTCAAGCTCGGGAGAGTCGGACAGATGCGGCATGTGCGAGTCCGTCATTTTGGCGAATCGGGCTTTGGCGCGGATGAAATCGAATGTGCCGAGGATGCGGAATCCGTATGCGATTTCGTCGAGGCGGGGACGGAAACTGTCGGTCAGTGCCGTCAGTATGCGGATGATCTCGCGTCGTTCTTCGATGCGAAGTTCGCGCAGGCGGTTGTTGGCCTCAACCACTTCGGCAGGCTCTATGTAGATTGTCTTTCCCGAGGCCGATTCGTCGTGAACTATACCTTGTATCTTGCGCTTGTACATAGGTGCGACAGGGATTACCAGGCGCCCTTCGCGCACCGAAGGAGTGGCATCGGCTTCAAGATAGCCCTCGCGGGCGGCTGCGGACATGACCCTGCGCATGGCGGCATTGATAGTGCCGGACATGGCATTGAGTTCTCGGCGTATCTCGGCCAGAGCCGGCGATGCGCTGTCCTTGATTTCGCCATGGCGGTCTATCACTCTGTCTATGGCCGAGGTAATTTCGGGAAACGCCGACAGGCCCTCGGCCAGATAATCGAGCGCAGGGTAGGGAGTGTGGCCTTCGTCGTCGCGCAGACGTTGGAAAAATGTCGCCACCTCACCCATGGTGGCGATGCACGAGCGGAATGCAGGCAGTTCCTGTTCGCCTATGTGGGTGCCGGGAACGCGTATCTCGGCCACCAGGCGCCGCAGGTCGTGGATGCCTCCGAGCGGGAATTCGTCGTCGGAGGCGAGGATATGCAGCATCTCGTCGCTTTCGGCAAGCCGCCGGCGCACTTCCGCGACGTCGGCGCTGAAAGCCATTTCGTCGCAGCCGCTGTGGCCTAAAGTGGAAGAACACAATGCTTTCAGATGCTCGCGGACGGCATCGAAACCTATCTTTTTTTCTATTGAGTCGGGATATGTCACTGGGTATGATCCTTCTTGTATCGGTCTGTTTCAATCGGCAAAATTACGCAATTTATTCCAACATTTTTTCACAGCACCGTGTTATATTATCAAAATCAACGAACTTTCAACCAAAAACAACTGAATTATGAAAACAGACCTTAACTACATCGGCACCACCCGCTACTGGTGGGTAATTCTATTGGTGGGCATCCTTCTGGTGCTCGGCGGCTTCGCATACTGGATCTGGCCTGCAGCAGGCTATGCCGTGGCTTCGCAGATTTTCGGCTGGCTCCTCGTGCTTGCCGGTATCGTACAACTTTGTGCTGCCTCGGGTCCCAACCGCGGACGTGGCTGGGGATGGTGGCTCGCCGGAGGGGTGATCGACATGTTCATCGGCTTCATGCTGGTGCGCAGCGTACTGCTTTCCGAGATGGTATTCCCTTATTTCCTTGCTATTATCTTTATATTCTGGGGCATAGAGGCTTTCGTGTCGTCGGCGGCCAGACGTCGTCAGCGTTACTGGTGGCTCGGTGTGATCAACGGTATCCTTCTCTGCCTTATAGGATTCTTCTTCCTTGAGGCCGGTTACGTAAGCGATATGCTGATGGTTTCATTCCTTACTTCCATCGCTTTCATCTACTGGGGCTTCACCGTAGCCATGGCTGCCTACGAAGTAAGACCTGCTGTACGGAAATGATTTCGACAACATATAGCTGATTCCGCGGCCCGGCGGCCTTTATTGCTCGCCGGGCCGTCCGCGATAGTAAAAAAAACATAATTGTCGGCGCATATCGTCTGAATACGGCCGTAATTTCTGACGGAATGGTTATTTTTGTATAAATAATGACCGCGCGCATTAAACCATATGCGATCCATGCGGTCATAATGTCAAAGAAAAATCAAAACGAAGAAACAACGAAAACAGCCACGAACATGAAAAAAGTTAATCAATACATCTCCAGGTTGCTTCTCTTCCTGGTGGCTGCTGGTTCTCCTGTCATTGTTTTTGCCGGTGACGACGACTTTTATGACGACGACATCTACTACTCGCCCTCAAAGGCCGCCAAACGTCGTGCCGCCGAACGGCAGAAGCAGGATTCGATAGCCCGTAGCCGCAAAAACAATGTCTATCCTGAGTATATCGACGCTCCGGCAAGTCAGGCTGTCGCACAACGTGCCATGGCGCCTGCACGTCCGCTCGATATCGACGAGGATACATATAACCGTCGCGGAAACTATAATACTTCCGATTCCGTGTCGGCTCTTCGCGAGGACGACGATTTCGCCTATACCCGACGTATCGAACGCTATCATAATCCCGAAGTTGTCAGTGGCAGCAAGGACGAAGACCTCAGGTATTATTATGCTGCATCGTCGCAGCCCACCGACATCAATGTCTACATAGTCGATTCCGACCCGTGGGCTTCGCCATGGTCGTGGCGATACGGACTGCCTTCCTACATGTGGGGACCATATTCGCCCTATTACTCCCCTTACTGGGGCTACGGTCCCGGATGGTCGCTGTCCTTTACTCCCGGCTGGGGTTGGGATTTCGGCTGGGGATGGGGAAATCCCTGGTACGGTCCCGCATGGTATCCAGGCTGGGGACACGGATGGTGTCCCGGCCACGCTCCCGGATGGGGCGGACCGTCGCATGCATGGCGTCCGTCGACTCCCGGTGCTTCCCGTCCGCACCGTCCTGTATATTCAGGCGCATCCGGTAACCGTCATCCGGGCCAGAACGGCAATTCCTACCGCCCCGGAAACACGCCTTCGATCGCTCCCAACGGAACCGTACGTCCCGGCAGCAGAGGCCGTTACAAAAACAATCAGACAGCTCCTGTCCAGAACGGAGGCAACAAGTACCGTCCCTCATCTTCCGACAATAATTACAACAACAGCGGCAGCAACGGCCGTCGCGGACGTTCGAACTATAACAGCGGCAACAGTAACAGCCGCTCGTCGGGCAACAGCAGCAACTTCCACCAGTCTTCGCCAAGCCGCTCGTCGTCGTGGGGCAGCGGAGCTTCGGGCGGACATCGTTCAGGCGGTGGCGGATTTGGCGGCGGTTCGCATGGCGGCGGTGGCGGAGGACGCGGCCGCAGGTAAGCCGAACTGACAATCAAAAACAATCTTTTCAACGATTTATCTTATGAAGATCCGGATATTACTGACAGCTATGGCGGCTCTTGCAGCTGCCGGTGCGACGGCACAGAGTGCTGTCGACGCATATTCCGTAACGCCCTCGGAGCTGCGCGGCACAGCGCGCTTCGTCGGCATGGGCGGAGCATTCACATCTGTAGGAGGCGACCTTTCGACGCTCGGACAGAACCCTGCAGGTATAGGCATATACCGTCGCAGCGAAGTAGGCGCTACCGTCAATATATCGGCGCGAAACTATTCGACTGCCACCCCTACGATGAAAATCGACCGTGACAATACCAAGTTCTATTTCGACAATATAGGCTATGTCGGCACTGCCAACCTGGGTAATAACGCGACGCTGCGTTCCTTCTCCTGGGGCGTGAGCTACAGCCGTCTTTCCTCTTTCGAGCGCCTTGGCCACGGCTATAACGGCACTACCGACGGTTCGATGACAAACTATATCGCATCGTTTACGAACGGTACCAATGCCGCCGACCTGAGTCTCGGCGGAAAGTATAATCCATACTTCGATTCCGACTGCGACTGGATGAGCATTCTGGCCTACAATGCTTATATGATCAATGGCGACGGAGTCTACAACGATAAGTACAAGGGACTTTACGGCAACAATACTGTAGGCGACGCCGAGTACACATTCCGCGAGTCGGGGCATGTCGACGAATACAATATCGATTTCGGCGGAAACATCAGCGATGTCTTTTACTGGGGCATAGGCTTCGGCATACTTGATATGGAATACAACCGTCAGGTCTACTACAGCGAGAGCATGGACAAAGCCGATATATACACCCTGCCTTCGCAGCGGACAGTCGAAGGAAGCGCTGACTGGGCCATGAACAACTCGAAATGGATATCCGGAACCGGTTTCAATGTGAAATTCGGTGTCATATTCCGTCCCATAGAAATGCTGCGCATAGGTGCTGCCATCCACACTCCCACATGGTATTCTCTCAATCATCAGGGCGGAGCGACGGTCAACTACGACTACTATAACCCCGGCGCTCCCGAAAGCACCAATCCCGACACCCAGAACCCTCTGAAAGGCAACGATTATACAGGCGACGAAAACAACATGCTCTATAGCTACGACTCGCGCCTCAACGCTCCTTGGCGCTTCATGGTTGGCGCTTCGCTCTACATCGGACCCCGTGCCATCGTCAGCCTCGACTACGAGCGTGTGGCCTACGACGCAATGCGGGTTAAGAGCCAGTCAGGATATTATGGCCTGAATTTCGAGAGCAACGAATACGTAAACTCCGACATCAAGAACTACTATAAAGGCGCAAATATCGTGCGTCTTGGCGCAGAATACCGCGTCACGCCACGTTTCAGCGTACGTGCCGGCTACAACTACCAGACATCAGGAGTGAAGGATGCCGCACGCAACGGCGACATCGAGGTTGTGACCGCCGGAACGGACCTGAGTTATAATTTTACCAACACGACACAGAATATCAGCTTCGGACTCGGCTACCGGTACAAGGCATGGTATATCGACGCAACCTACAGCTGGCGTCACCGCACAGGCAGTTTCCACGCCTACACCGACTATGCCGGCATCCGTGCGCCGAAAGCCGACCTTACAGAGAACAATCACAACGTAGTCCTCTCTACAGGTTTCCGCTTCTGATAAGCTAAAATAATAAGCCGCCTCAGGTAGCTTGGCCATAAAAAAGAAAGGTCGATATTCCATTGGGGATATCAACCTTGCTTTTTTTCTGCTGCACGTCTTAAATTCTTGCTTGCTGTATGTGCCTGCTGTCAACCTCCATGTTTATCGGGCGCTTATCAGGTGTTTATCAGACGTGCCGCGGCACGTCCCTACGTGAAGCTCTCTCCTCTCTAATCTCCCATCTCTCAACCATAACCCCTAAACAAAAAAACGGCTCCGTGTCAGAAATCGACACGGAGCCGTTTTTTTTAGTTATTGAGTTTTTTATTTTGCAGGATCGAGGATCACTACGCGGTAGTTGTTCTGATCGAGCAACTGGCGCATGAAATTCTGTACTGATTCTACGGTGATACCGTTTATGACATCAGCGGCGTTGGTGAATGTCTGTACGCCGTTGAGTCCTGTAGCAGAAATAGCGTTGACCCATTCGTCGTTCTTTTCGAGGCTTTCGGCGGCATCCTTGATCATGTATTCCTTTACAGGATTCAGCTCTTCAGCCTTGACTGTCGAGGTCATGTCGTTGATGATGCTGTGTACTGCGGCGAGAACCTCGTCCTTCATCTCAGGCTTCATGGGGAAAGGAACCTGGATTATGGTGTTCACGTCGCCGGTGCGGGTGAGCATGCTGCCGGCACCGATGGAATAGGTGGCACCCATTTCCTCGCGCACCTTGTCGAGCAGACGTTTCGAGAGAATCTGTCCGGCTATGGATGCGAGAACCTTGTTTTCGGCTGTATAGGGAGTCTTGCCGAACACACCGACGAAAGCCCATGTCTGAGGGGTTTCCATTGCTGTGGTGAAGTAATTGGTTTCGTTGCCCAGAGGAAGTTCGAATGCGCTGTCGGTGGTGAATTTCTTCGTGGCTTTCTTGGCGTTACCCTTCAGGCTGCCTATGTACTGGCACATCAGAGGCTTGAAGATTTCCTCGTCGATATTGCCGACGAATACAAAAGTGAAATCTGCGGCGTTGTCGAGAGCGTTGCGCACGATTTCAACTGATGCTTCGCGTTCGGCTGCAGCGATATCGGCAGTGCTGATTGCCTGTTTCGACTCTGCTGCATAGAGGCTCTTGAGCAGGTTCTTGCTGAATATGTAGTCGGGAGTAGACTCCTGGTTTGCCAGCATGGCCGAGATAGAACTCTGCGTTGCTGCGAAGTCGCTTTCGGCGATGTCGAATCCGGAGAATGTGGCATAGATAAGTTCCATCAGAGTGGGCAGATCCTTGGCTGTGGAGTTGCCGTCGACCTGACGGACATAAGTGTCGATGTCGACGTCTACGTATGCCTGCTTGCCCTGCAGATACTTCTGGATATCTGAGCTGTTGTAGTTGAATAGGCTGTGGCGGTTGATGGCGTAGTCAAGGAATTTGACCGTCGGTGCGAGGCTCTGATCTATGGTCGATGTGCCTTTGCCCTTGGCGTTGGCGCAGAAATAGACCTCGTTGTTCTTGAATGTGGTGGGCTTAACAATCACCTTTACACCATTGCTGAGAGTGTATTCAGTGGCATCCCATTCGTCGAGGTGGCGTGTGGATTTGATTTTTCCGGCCTTGATGTCGAACGGAATCAGGGGATCGGTGCGCATTTCGTCGCGGTAGGGGGCGATATCCTCGGCTTCGACTCCGTTGATGATTGCGGCCACTTCCTCTTCCTGGGGGAATCCGAATGTTTCATTGTCGGGAAGCATAGCCATGAACACGCGGTTGTCAGCCTTGAGAATTTCGGGAAGCAGGGTGTTGAGCTGGTCGACGGTAACCATCTGCGAGATGGCGTCGTAGAGCTGCTTTTCGAGTTCTATGCCCGGGGCGGGGATATTCTCGGTGAAAAGCTTCACATATTCGCGGGCATAGCTGGTGTTGTCGCGGTCGTTGCGGCTTTCGTACATCTTCTCTATCTGGGAGATGAATTCGGCGCGGGCACGCTCGTACTCACCGACGGTGAAACCGCCGCGGGCTGCGCGGAGCACTTCGCGGTAAACGGCTTCAAGAGCGGGCAGGATGCTGTTGCCTTTGGCGTATGCTTCTACGTCGAAAGCACCTTTGGTCTTGGCGAGGAAGAAATCGCCGAAGCTGACACGGGCGCTGGCGAATTCGGCGTCGGGCTGCTTGGCAAGGTCGCTAAGGCGGCTGTTGAGCATGGCCTGTACCATGTGCGTCATGTAGTCGACGGGGTAGTACATCTGCGTGTTGCGCAGTTCGACGGGAATCAACAGGTCATATTTGAACATAAGGTCGAATGCGCCTACGCTCATTTCCTTGTCCTTGCCGATGGCGAAAATGGTGCCGGGGGTATCGTCTACAGTGAAATACTCGCGAGGCTTGGCGTCGGCGGGCATGGGGATGGGAGCGAAGATTTCCTTGATCTTGTTCTCGATGTAGTCCACGTCGATGTCGCCGACAACTATGATGGCCTGCTGGTCGGGGCGGTACCATGTGTGGTAGTAGTCGCGCAGAACCTGCGGGTCGAAGTTGTCGACCACCTCCATCGTGCCTATGGGCAGACGGTAGCCGTAGCGGCCGCCGGCATATACTTTCGGGAGCTGCTCTTCGATGATGCGCATGGCGCCCTGGTTGCTGCGGCGCCATTCTTCGTGGATCACACCGCGTTCGGCGTTGATTTCTTCATCGTCGAGAGTCAGGGCGTTGGCCCAGTCGTGGAGGATAAGAAGGCACGAGTCCTGCACGCCGGTGCGTGCGACGGGTACCGACGAGATATTGTAGACAGTTTCGTCCACCGATGTGTAGGCATTGAGGTTGTAGCCGAATTTCACGCCTACCGACTCAAGATAGTTGATGATGCCTTTGCCGGGGAAATTCTTGGTGCCGTTGAAGCACATGTGTTCAAGGAAGTGGGCGAGGCCGCGCTGGTTGTCTTCCTCAAGGATTGAACCTACTTTCTGGGCGATGAAGAAATCGGCCTGGCCTTTGGGAGTGTTGTTGTGGCGGATGTAATAGGTCATGCCGTTGTCGAGCACGCCTGTGCGCAGTGCGGGGTCTGTGGGCAGGGGCGGAATCTGGGAAAGATCCTGTGCCTGGCCGGCAGCCGTTGCGGTGAATGCCAGCATCAGGACTGACAGACCGCGGAGAATGAGCTTTTTCATATTCACTTATTTAGGTTTGTACTTATGTTGCAAATAGATGTTTATAGACAATTAGACGCGGCCGCTTTCCGGAAGTTACAGCCCACTGTGGTTAAATTAGGTTAATGAGCGGAGCTATTTGTAAAGGAAGCGGCGTATAGAGCGTTTGGGAGTCTTCTCGAATTCGCTTTCAACAAGCTCCACTTTGTCTATGTTCTCGTACGGAGCCACCAGTTTGTTGACCTCGCGGCGGTTGACCTCCATGGCCTCCGCAAGCGCGGCGGCATCGAGTCCGGCTTCGTTGGCGGCATCCGAATCGGGGTGGACAAGCGCCACAAGGTGGCCGTCGCGGTCCACCACAAGGCTTTCCGACACGTAAGGCATGTTGTTGAACTTGGCCTCGATTTCCTCCGGATAGATGTTCTGGCCGTTTGCCGACAGAATCATGGTTTTGTAGCGTCCGCGGATGAATATGGTGCGGCCGTCATTGTCTATGGTGCCCATGTCGCCGGTGTGCAGCCAACCCTCGGAGTCAAGGGCAGCCTCGGTGGCTTCGGGATTCTTGTAATAGCCTTTCATCACATTGAGTCCGCGGACAGCGATTTCGCCCAGAGGGCGTCCGTCGTGGCTGCTTTGGGTGTGGTCGGCCACTATCTTGGCCTCCATGATGTCCTTGAGGACGCGTCCGGCCGATCCGGGCACGAAGCGGCGCCAGGGTGTGTAGCTTATCAGCGGCGCGCATTCGGTCATGCCGTAGCCGACGGTGAAAGGAAACTTGATCTTGTAAAGGAAATCCTCGACCTCCGGATTGAGCGGGGCACCACCTACGATGACTTCCTCGAAAGAACCGCCGAAAGCTTCCACGAGTTTGCTGCGGATAAGGGCGTAGACAGCCTTGTCGAGCATCGGCACCGCAAGCACCCAGCGTATCGAAGGCTTGGTGATCATAGGCACGATCATCTTGCGGTAGATTTTCTCAAGAATCAGAGGAACGCATATTATCAGCGACGGACGCACCTGATTCAGGGCTTTTACCAGAAGCGCCGGAGTAGGCAGTTTGCCGAACAGTGTCACGTGGGTGCCGACTGCCAGCGGGACAAGCATATCGAACATGCAGCCGTAAGCATGTGCCAGCGGCAGGAACGACAATGCGCGCGAACCCTGATAGTGCAGCCGTGAGCGTATGCCGAACACAACGTTCCCGCGCAGGTTTTCGTAGGTGAGCATCACTCCCTTGGAGAAGCCCGTCGTGCCTGACGTGTAGTTGAGCACGGCCACGGCGTTGCCGTCCACATCCTTATAGTGTATGTCGGAGGGCTTGAAGCCGTTCGGATAGCGCTTGCGGAAATGTCGGCTGAGGTTCTTCACTATGACAGCATGGTCGCGCACATAGCGGCCCATCTTGACGAAGCCCCGTTCGGCCACGACTTTGCGGCTGTCGAGCGACACCACCGCGCGGATTTCTGGAATCTCGTTGAAGTCGATTTGCTCCATCAGGCTGTCCGAGGCGAAGAGAAGTACTGCGTCGGAGTGGTTGATTATATTCACCGCGTCGGCCGGCGTGAAGTCATGCAGTATGGGCACTATGGTGGCGCCGTAGGTGATGGTGGCTAAGAATGTCATCACCCATGTAGGCGTGTTTTTTCCCAGCAGGGCTATTTTGTCGCCGGGGCGTACGCCGGCCATTTCGAAGTACAGGTGCAGGCGTGCTATTCGTTGTGCCACATCGCCGTATTTAAGAGTCTTGCCCGTGAGGTAATCTGTCAGAGCCGGCAGATTGAAGTTGTCGGCGAAAGAGTGCTGATAGATTTCGGACAGCCGGTCGTATGGCGGCTTGCTGTATATGCCTTCGAATTCGTATTTGGCCATGACGTGGTATTCGGGTGATGGTATGTGAGGAGTAGGGATGCGGATGAAAATCCGTTTTGTTCAGTTCTCGAATCCGTTGCGTGCCAGGGAGTCGCGGATCGAATTGTAGATGCTTTCCACGTCGCCCTTGCCGTCGATTGCGTGGTATTTGCCTTGTTCTTTATAATAATCGCGCAAGGGAGAAGTGCTGTTGTGGTACACGTCCAGACGCTTCTTTATCGTTTCCGGATTGTCGTCGGAGCGGCCCGACTGGCGGCCGCGCTCTATCATGCGGCGTATCAGCTCGTCCTCGTCCACTTCGAGTCCGACCACAGCATGGACATCCGTATTATGTTCTTTCAGCAGCTTGCCCAGTGCCTCAGCCTGTGGAATAGTGCGGGGGAAACCGTCGAAAATCACGCCGGCGGCTGTTTTGTCGCTGTTGTTTTCAAGATGGTGGGCCAGAACGCGTATCATCAGGTCGTCGGGGATGAGCTGACCTTTGGATATGAAGCTGTCGGCGATTTTGCCCAGTTCGGTTCCGCGGGCGATATGGTCGCGCAGGAGCTCGCCCGTGGAGATGTGATGAAGTCCGTAGTCACGGATAAGCCGTTCGCTTTGCGTGCCCTTGCCGCTTCCGGGGGCACCGAATATCACGATATTCAACATTGCGGTAGTGTAGTGATTCTATTTTTCTTCTTTGAGGACGTAGATGTCGTTGAGGTTGCGGGCTTTGCCGTTGAGGTCGAGTCCGTAGCCGATGATGAATTTCGTAGGGATGTTGAAGCCTACATAGTCCGGCTTGACGGGGCGCACCAGCGCATCGGGTTTGAAAAGCAGTGTGGCCACCTTGATTTCAGCCGGCTGTTTGGCTTCCAGATCCTTTATAAGACGGAAGATGGTATTGCCCGTGTCGACGATGTCTTCCACGATGATTACCGTGCGGCCGGCGATGTCGTCATGAAGACCCAGAACTTCCTTTACAACGCCTGTCGACCCCATGCCTTCATAGCTTTTCAGGCGGATGAATGAAATTTCCGCGTCGATTCCCTCGACGGCACGGAACAGGTCGCTGGCAAAAGCAAATGCCCCGTTCAGAACGACAAGAAACAGAGGCATTTTTCCGGCGCAGTCGCGCGTTATGTCTTTGCCCAGCTCTGCGATGCGGGCGTTGATGGCTTCTCGGGTAATGTAAGGCTCGAATGTAAGCCCTTCGTAAGTCACTTGTTTCATCCTGGCATTAAAAAATATATTGTGCAAAGTTAACACTTTTCCTAAATTCACACAAAAATATTTTCCGGAGGCTGCCGGAGGAACGGAGCGAGGCTTTCTTATTTATTATATGTATAGAATATGGTAAATATAAGGTAAAGTATGTAAAGTGCGATTGTGAACATCTGTAGAATCGGGATAAATCCGGAATTGAAAATTTTGTTGCCGCAAAGGTAGATAATCTGTAGCGGAAAAAGCGCCTTTTTACTGTTAAGAAAGATGAAAATAGGGGGGGCAATGCATTGTTAATCAATGTGTTATAGTGTGAATTTTAAAGAATGGGAAATCGAGGCACGCAAAATTTGCACAATTCGAAAAAAAAATGTAATTTTGCGCCGCT
This sequence comes from uncultured Muribaculaceae bacterium, assembly GCA_910587235.1. Taxonomy (GTDB): domain Bacteria; phylum Bacteroidota; class Bacteroidia; order Bacteroidales; family Muribaculaceae; genus CAG-873. The sequence continues at coordinate 102,925 of CAJUKD010000002.1, read as the reverse complement.
AATCAATACAAATCCAATTTCAATACAAACAAAAAATGGCAACAAAAATCAGATTACAACGTCATGGTCGCAAGCACTATGCGTTCTATCCCATTGTCATCGCCGATAGCAGGGCACCACGAGATGGTAGATTTATTGAAAGGATAGGTTCTTATAATCCGAACACTAATCCTGCTACAATCACTCTTAATTTCGAACGGGCTTTGTATTGGCTGACCGTCGGCGCTGAACCCACCGACACAGTACGCACAATCCTTTCCAACGAAGGCGTTCTGCTGATGAAGCACCTCCTCGGAGGTGTGAAAAAAGGCGCTTTCGACGAAGCTGAGGCTCAGCGCCGCTTCGATGACTGGAAAGCAAAGAAGACTGCCCGCACCGCAGCTGTCAAGTCCGCTATGGCCGACAGCCGTCTGGCTGCTGACCGCGAACGCCTCGAAGCCGAACAAGCCCGCAACAAGGCCAAGGCTGAAGCTGTAGCTAAGAAAAAGGCAGAACTTGCAGCCGCCAAGGCTGAAGCCGAGGCTGAAGCTGCAGCCGAACCCGCCGAAACAGAAGCTCCCGCCGCCGAATAATCAGCGCGCGAACGAAGCTCTTTCAGCACTTATAAAGAAGGGTGTGTACGCGTCTGTTGCTACACACCCTTTTTTGAATTTTTCCTCCTTATATTTATATTCCACATCCACGCAAATGAAAAAGTTCAAGGAATACTCCGGATTCAATCTCTCGGAAATAAATCGCGAGATGCTTAATGACTGGAACGGCAGCCGTCTGTTCGAGCAAAGCATGAAACTCCGCGAAGGCTGCCCGTCTTTTGTGTTCTACGAAGGCCCTCCTTCCGCAAACGGCATGCCCGGCATCCATCATGTGATGGCACGGACAATTAAGGACATTTTCTGCCGCTACAAGACCATGAAAGGATTCCATGTGAAGCGAAAGGCCGGATGGGATACACACGGACTGCCCGTTGAACTTGGCGTGGAACGTTCGCTGGGAATCACAAAGGAGGACATAGGCAAGAAAATATCTGTCGACGAATACAATGCCGCCTGCCGCCGCGAGGTAATGAAATTCACCCGCGAGTGGGAAACGCTCACCAACTCCATGGGCTACTGGGTGGACATGAACGATCCTTACATCACATACGACAACCGCTACATCGAATCCGTGTGGTGGCTGCTCGCACAACTTTATAAAAAAGGCTTCCTTTACAAGGGCTACACCATCCAGCCTTACTCTCCTATGGCCGGCACCGGTCTGAGTTCACACGAACTGAACCAGCCGGGATGTTACCGCGACGTCAAGGACACCACCTGCATCGCGCAGTTCGAGGCTCTCGATCCGCTCGAAAGCATGAAAGGATGGGGCACTCCATGTTTCCTTGCATGGACAACCACACCCTGGACACTCCCATCGAACACGGCTCTTTGCGTAGGACCGTCGATACGCTATGCCATCGTGCGGACATACAACCCTTACAACGGCTCGCCCGTAACAGTCGTAGTGGCCGAAGCTCTTCTCTCGTCCGTTTTCGGAGCGAAGGCGGAAGGACTTGCGCTTGAGGACTATAAACCCGGCGACAAAACCGTGCCCTATCAGGTGGTCGACACCGTGAGCGGCACAGAACTCGTCGGCCTCCACTATCGTCAGCTCCTGCCTTGGGTCAATCCCGGAGAAGGCGCTTTCCGCGTCATCCCCGGCGACTATGTAAGCACCGAGGACGGCACGGGCATAGTACATATAGCCGGCACTTTCGGTGCCGACGACCAGCGTGTGTCGAAGCTCAACGACATTCCGCCGCTCCACATGACCGACCGCGACGGCAATATCCGTCCCATGGTCGATTTCACCGGACGCTTCTTCCGTATAGAGGATCTCGACCCTGCTTTTGTGGCCGAACGCGTCGACGTGGCCGAGTATTCCCGCTGGGCAGGAAAATATGTGAAGAACGCCTATGATCCCGCAAAGACCGACACCGACGAAACTCTTGATGTCGAAATCTGCATGGAGCTGAAAAAAGAAGGCAAAGTGTTCCGCATCGAAAAGCACGTCCACAACTATCCCCATTGCTGGCGTACGGATGCGCCTATCGTATATTATCCGCTCGACAGCTGGTTCATCCGCACTACATCGGTGCGCGACCGCATGATGGAGCTGAACGACACCATCAAGTGGAAACCCGCATCGACCGGAACCGGACGCTTCGGAAAGTGGCTTGAGAATCTTCAGGACTGGAACCTTTCGCGCAGCCGTTACTGGGGTACTCCCCTGCCTATATGGCGCACCGAAAACGGAGCGGAGGAAATCTGCATCGAATCCGTCGAAATGCTTTACGACGAAATCGAAAAAGCCGTGGCAGCCGGCGTGATGGCCTCGAATCCGCTGAAAGAAAAAGGATTCGTGCCCGGCGACTATTCGAAGGCAAACTATGAACTGATCGATCTCCATCGTCCCTATGTCGACGATATAGTGCTCGTTTCTCCTTCCGGAGAGCCTATGCGCCGCGAACTCGACCTTATCGACGTATGGTTCGACTCAGGCTCGATGCCATACGCCCAGATCCACTATCCGTTCGAGAACAAGGACGCATTCGACGCCGGAGAGCTTTTCCCCGCCGACTTCATCGCCGAAGGTGTCGACCAGACTCGCGGATGGTTCTTCACACTCCACGCCATAGGCTCGATGGTATTTGACTCCAATGCTTATAAGGCTGTGATTTCAAACGGTCTTGTGCTCGATAAGAACGGCAACAAGATGTCGAAGCGCCTCGGCAATGCCGTCAATCCTTTCGAAACCATAGAGAAATTCGGTTCCGATCCCATGCGCTGGTACATGGTGGCCAATTCATCGCCGTGGGACAACCTGAAATATGATTCCGACGGTGTGGCTGAAGTATCGCGCAAGTTCTTCTCGACGCTCTCCAACACCTACAACTTCTTTGCAATGTATGCCAATGTCGACGGCTTCACCACCGACATGGAGCAGGTGCCGCTGGCCGAACGTCCCGAAACCGACCGCTGGATACTCTCTCTGCTCAACACCCTCGTCGGAACTGTCACCGAAGCCCTCGAAGACTACGAGCCGACCCGTGCCGCCCGCGCTATCAACGACTTTGTCTGCGACAACCTCTCCAACTGGTATGTGCGCCTCAACCGCAAGCGTTTCTGGAGCCGCGGATGCGACCGTAACAAAGTGGCTGCATACCAGACTCTGTACACCTGCCTGCTGACGCTGTCGAAACTTATAGCTCCCGTAGCGCCTTTCTACAGCGACCGCCTCTACCGCGATCTTACCGACGGATGTCCAGGAGCGGCCGCATCTGTCCATCTGGCCGATTTCCCGGACGTCGACGCATCGGCGATCGACAGCGATCTCGAATTCCGGATGGCCACCGCTCAGCAGCTCACATCGCTTGTGCTCTCGTTGCGCCACAAGGCAAAGATGAAAGTACGCCAGCCACTGGCAAAGATGCTCGTGCCCGCTTCCGACGACTCGCAGCGCCGTGTATTTGAATCGGTAAGCGACATCGTGACAGCCGAAGTCAACGTCAAGCGCCTCGAGATCGTCAGCGGCGACAATGAAGTGTTCGTCAAACGCGTCGAACCCGATTTCAAGAAACTCGGCCCGAAATTCGGCAAGTCGATGAAACAGGCGGCCGCACTCATAAAGGGGCTTGCCAAAGAAGATATCGCACGCCTTGAACGCGACGGCGGAATAGATATAGCAATCGACGGCAATGACGTGCATGTCGATATAGCCGATGTCAAAATCATCTCCGAGGATATCCCCGGCTGGCTCGTGGCAAACGAAGGCAGCCTTACCGTAGCCCTCGACATAGAACTGACCGACGCCCTGCGTCGCGAAGGTCTTGCCCGCGAAATCATCAACCGTGTGCAGAATATCCGTAAGGATCGCGGCTACGAGATAACTGATACAGTGACTCTTGTATTCGCACCCGGAAAAGAAGTCGAAGCGGCCGTTGAATCCTTCGGCGATTATATTGCCACACAGGTGCTTGCCCGCGCCATAGCCGTGGCACCCGTCGCCGACGCTTCGCCAACAGTCGAGCAGCTCGACATCGACGGCCTTGCTGTCTGTGTCGACATCAGCCGCGACTGATTCCTACTTAAAAAAATGATTGAAATGACAGATAAACTGAGATACAGCGACGAAGAGCTGGAGGAATTCCGTCAGCTCATTCTCTCGAAACTGAAAACGGCCACGGAACTTTACGAATCGCTCCGTGCGTCGGTGATGAACAACGATGGCAACGACACAGCCGATACTTCGCCCACATTCAAAGTCCTTGAAGAGGGAGCCAACACTCTCGAACGCGAAGCCAACGCACGTCTGGCAGAACGTCAGCTCCAGTTCATAAACCACCTGCAGGCCGCCCTCAAGCGCATCGACAACAAAAGCTACGGAATATGCCGTGCCACAGGACGGCTGATTCCTAAAGAACGCCTGCGCGCAGTGCCGCACGCCACACTCTGCGTCGAAGAGAAAAACAACCGCCGATGAAATCCGGAACCCCGATGGCCCGCGGCTTCGCTTTCTTCCCTGCGCCACATGGCAGAGGCTACCTTGCCGCGGCAGTCATATTCGCTGTGATTGCCCTTGACCAGCTTCTGAAATTCTGGGTCAAGACCTCCTTCTATCTGGGAGAGGATCTGGAGATACTGCCTTTTTTCCACCTACGCTTTATCCAGAACAATGGCATGGCGTTCGGCATCGAGCTTGGCAGCAAACTCTTTCTCACCGGATTCCGTATTGTACTTGTGGCGTTTTTGCTGTGGTACCTGTGCCGTATTGTCAAGTCGCTGCGTATGCCCCTGGGCTATATCGTCGCGGTATCGCTCGTCACCGCCGGCGCCTTCGGCAATATAGTCGACTGTGTGCTTTACGGCGAGATTTTCACCAACCCGTATCCTCCCTATGTAGCGGAAATCGTGCCGCTTGGCCAAGGCTACGGCGACTGGTTCCAGGGTCTGGTGGTCGACATGTTCTATTTCCCGCTCTTCTCTTTCGGCTGGCCGCAGTGGCTTCCGCTGATCGGCGGAAAGACATTCTCTTTCTTCGATCCCGTATTCAATCTGGCCGATGCGGCGATCACTGTCGGTATGGCCATGGTGATACTCTTCTATGCCAAATATATAGGCATGCCCGACAACGATGGTAAAGCGACAGAAGACACCGGGGCTGAGTAAGCCTTTCATTCCGGTGGCGTTGCTGCTGATGTCGTTTGCCGGATGTTCCAAAGTGCCCTCCTCGGTCGTGCAGCCCGAGGAGATGGCTCTCCTTATGGCCGACATACACACAGGCGAGGCCGTGGTGGAGCAGAACAGGCAATATTATCCTGACGATTCGGCGCGTCAGGTATTCCGTCAGTCCATCTACATGAAGCATGGCATTACCCCCGAGCAGTTCGACTCTTCGCTTAGCTGGTACGGCCATCATATCACAGAGTATATGGCTCTCTACGACAGGACAATCGAGATACTCGAAAACCGCCTGTCGGAAACAGGCAACCGCATAGCCGCCGAAAATGCGATATCGATGGCCGGCGACTCGGTCGACGTCTGGCCCGGAGCACGCTATATCACTCTGGCCGACCGTATGCCCTCGAAAATCATGACTTTCTCACTGCCTGCCGACCCGAACTGGGAACGTGGCGACTCCTATACACTCCGTGCGAAGTTCTTCAACCATCAGGATAATTCGGTATGGGGGCTTGCCGCCGACTATGGCGATTCAATTGCGGTGCGGCGGACGGAATACGTCGCCGCCACTTTTTCGGGCGACGGATGGCGCGAAGTCGCGATATATTCCGATTCAACCGAAATGCCGGTGCGTGTCTACGGCTATGTCAACATAAGCACTCGCGGAGCCACCGAAGTGCGCCTCGACAGCGTCGAACTTGTGCGCAAGCGTCTTAACCCGCGCACCTATAACCAGCGTTATCGTCAGCGCTCGGTCGTTCTGAAGCCATGATAATACATCCCGGCTCTGACCGATATCTTGCGCACAAAATATTTCATTGCGGCATGGAGTATTCCATGAGCGTGGTAGAAATAGCGTCGGACGGCATCGTCCGCATCACTCCTTTCACAGGCGAAACGCATTCCACTGTCTTCGTCAGCGGTCCGCTCTACGTACTCGATTCATCCGCCGCGCCGTGGGCTTCGCTTCTTACAGCCCCTCCCGATTCCGGAGAAGTCACCGCACGCGGGCTGTGGCACAGCGCAGGCACACCCTTGTTTCTTCATTTCTGAAAAAAATCATCCCGATATTTGGATATACGAACTATAACTCTTAAATTTGTGTTATAAAAACAAAGGCAAGAGAGCCGCAGCAGGGTAGTAGGGACGTGCCGAGGCACGTCGGCGCTGCACATCCCGCATAAAGACATACCACATCAAAGTAGATTGGGAAACTCTTCAAATCAAACTGAAATCCCGAGACAAGCTTAGTCGCCCGATGGCGGGCCCCGACCTCGCAAGAGGTGCTTTAATGCCAGGCGGATTACAAAGGACGGCGAGCACTCAAATCCTGTCTATTCGGAGTTTCATCGCATCCTTTGGTGTGGCCCATACAAAAAGGAGCCGAAGACGGCTCCTTTTTGCGTTTTATTGGTTTGTGGCCGAAATGTTTTGGAAAACAGATGTTTTCGATATTTTTGTGGAATGATGAAAATATGTTAATTGATGCCGGGGTGTTGTTTTTCTGTCGGACGGTAGATTCCGCATATTATCTTTGCAGTACTTGATTCATTAATTCCTAATCTTGTCAGCTATGAAAAGAATAAAGAAAGCACGTATGTTCGCTCTGCCTGTCAACTCCGGTTTTTTCGACACTCCCGAAGTAGGGAAGCTGCGTACCGCCGGCCGTATGGAGGCTGTTGTCACCTATCTTGCAATTATGTCCCTGATACGGGGCAGAAGGACTTATTTTGTCAGGTGCGACAGCGCTCTGTACTACGATCTGGAGGAGATGACACGGCGCTATCCCGCGGAAATTGAAAGTGATATGGATAAGCTCGTAGAGTGCGGATTTTTCGATAAGGAGATGTATGTCAAAAAGGGAATACTGACTTCGCGCCGCCTTCAGAACGGCTATCGCCGCCGCAAGGATGCCGAGCCTATCGATGAAAACTATCTTATCGTTACCGACGCCGACCGCCGGCGTGCCGCTCGTGAGGCGAAAAAGGCCGCTTTTGTCGCTCTTATCGAAAAGAAACTTATGGAGTCTATGGCTGTGAAAGGTCAGGCAGTACTGCACGGCGCGGATTCTGATGCTCCAGCAGACGGCCTCCCGAATGCTTCAGCATACTGTCCCACTCAGCGCGAGTGACTTCCATCATCGGAAATACGCCTTTGAACACATAGCCTGTGGCAACGAGGATATTCCCCGGCCGGACTTCGCTTTCGGATATGCTTTCGGTGTCTATGCCCTGTTCGGCGAAGTGGCGGGCGGTCTGTCGGTCGAGGTCGATAATCCTGGCCGGCGTTTCGCGCCGCAGCGAGTAGATGTTGCGTTGCCAGATGCTCAGGTGTATGCTTGCGGGCAGGGTGTATCTGATTGTTACGGCGGCGGCTGCGACGATGCAGAGAAGCGTCAGCCGGCGGCACCATACAAGGGTATGCGCCCGGTCGCCGGAGCGCAGAAGGCAGAAATAGGCGCTGACTGGCACAAGCCACAGCTGGCAGTTGTAGCGCGCCCACCACGACTGGTCGAAGAAAAAGCAACTTGCCAGTGCGCAGGCCATGATGAACAGAGGCAGGCGGCTGTCGCTGTCGCGGCGGAGTTTACATGCCGTCAATGCGCTGATGCCGAGCAACAGCACCATCAGGGGGGTGAAGCCGTTGATACGTCCGTCGTAACTCGGCCTTTCCGGATAGAGAAGGGATATGGCAAAGTCGGCGAAACGGTTGCCGGTATAGATGTCGGGGGTGTTTTCGCTCATGATGTCCTGCGCTCCTTCGCCCAGAAGAGGGTAGAGTGGATTGCCGTGACCGATGAAATTCCCGACGTACGGATGCCAGGCTGCGAGCAGCCCGACGGCAAGAGCGCAGGCGCCGGTGACGATGATTGTGCGTGCTTCGTGCCGGCGGCGTGTGGCGGCGCACCATCCTGCGGCGGCAATCAGTGTGACGCCCTGCATGAAAAATATGTTGAACTTGGTGCCTATGGCCAGCACTGTGACGGCGCCTGCGAGCAGGTACGGTGCCGCCGTTCGCCGGCTGCCGGCAGCATCGACAAGCAGGATGATTGTCAGCAGGATGTAGATATAAAGAGTATAGTCTATATAGTATGTAGGCAATTGCGCTATTACCACAGGATTGGCAGTTGCGGTAAGCGCGAGTGCGGCTGCCCGCTTTGCCGAGGCGAGGTGCCGTCGTCCGAAATCGTAGACAAGCAATGCCGCGGCGGCGGTCAGGATGAAATTTACAGCTTTGCCTGCTTCTATCGAGCCGACGGCAGAGGCTATGGCCGCCGATATTATCTCCATGCTCTTGGCATAATGTAGTGTCCAGAGCAGTGCTCCGCCTTCGGGAGCGCCGTCGCGGTACGGATTCCATCCGTCGAGCATCAGGGCTATTCCTTCCTGATGATACCAGCATCCGTCGCTCGTGTAGTCCGGCAGCAGGTGGCCGACAAGTATGCCCGTCGCCGCAAGCGCGAGTGCCAGCATGGACGACATGGCTATGACGCGTTTTTTAGTGTGGCCTGTCAGAAGCGGTGCGGAGGCGAGCGCCGCCGCCATGGCAACGGGGAATATTGCGCCGTTGATCCGGCCTCCGCATGCGAAGACGGCTGCGGACAGGAGGTAGGTGAATACGGCTGTCAGCAATAATGCCGTGCCTGAGTTACGTATTGTTTCTGTCGTCGTGTGTTTCATTGGCGGTGCGGGAAAAGCAGGCAGGCGTCGCCGTAGCTCAGGAAACGGTAGTCGCCGGCAAGGGCGTGGTCGTAGAGCGCACGCCAGCTGTCGCCTATAAAGGCCGACACGAGCAGGAGCAGAGTGGATTGCGGCTGATGGAAGTTCGTTATCATGCCGTCGACGATGCGGTAGCGGTAGCCCGGTGCGATGATTATGCGTGTGTGGGCCATCAGGGTGTCTTCGCCGAGGCTGTCGAGCCGGGCGAGTATGGCTTCCATGGATTCGGCCACGCTCAGTGCAGGATGCGCGGAGTCGTAGGCGTACCACTGTCCGAGTTCGCCCGTCCACTCTCCGCGGCTGATAAGGCAACCTATGTGGTAGAGGCTTTCGAGCGTGCGCACCGAAGTGGTGCCGACTGCTACGACAGGCCGTTCGCCTTTGTCGCGCAGGCCTTCTATCATGTCGCGGCCTACGGTGATGAACTCGCTGTGCATGTCGTGTCCGCCTATCATGGCTGCTTTCACGGGGCGGAAGGTGCCGGCGCCGACGTGGAGCGTCACTTCGCGGCGCTCTATGCCTGTGCGGTCGATGGCTTCGAGAAGTTCGGGAGTGAAGTGCAGTCCGGCTGTCGGAGCCGCTACGGAGCCTTCGATTTCGCTGAAAACGGTCTGATAGTCCGTGGCGTCGCCCTCTTCAGATTCGCGGTTGAGGTATGGCGGAATGGGAATCTCTCCTGCCGCGCCGATTATCTCGCTGAAACTTATGTCGGAACGGTTCCAGCTGAATTCGACCACCGACGCCGTGTCGGAGCGGCCTGTGCGTTCGGCCGACAGCACTACTTCGCCTTTTCCGTCGACTTCGATGCGGCGGTGAAGCGCTCCTTCTTTCCACTTTTTGGAGTTTCCTACCAGGCACTGCCATGAACAAGGTCCTGTCGATGCGAAGTTGCGCTCGTAGTCGGCGGGCGCTTCAGGTTCGAGGCAGAAAATCTCTATGGCTGCTCCGGAGTCTTTGTTCATGCGCACGCGGGCATTGATGACTCGCGTGTTGTTGCAGACCATTATTGCGTCCGTGGGAAGGAGTGCGGGCAGTTCGTTGAAAATACGGTCGTCGATGCTGCCGTCGGTGTTGGAAACAAGTAGTTTGCAGGCATCTCGCTGCGCAAGCGGATGGCGTGCTATGCGCCCGTCGGGCAACGGGTAGTTATATTGTTCTATTGATATCTCTTTCGGATCCATGCTGAAAACGGAATATTTAACGCAAAGATAGTCAAAATTCCGATGTGTTGCGGCATGTTCGGTTTGGGAGTGGTTTGTAATTGGGTTTTAAAGCGGGTTTGTGGTGGGATGCCGGAATTCGAGCCGGCGCCAGAGTGGGTCGGGAATTAGGCGCCAGAGGGCTGTCACGACAGCCCAGCGCGAGTCGATGACGGCGCGACGGCGGCCTGTCAGTATGGCTTTTTCGATGCGCGGGGCTATGTAGTCGACGCTCATTTTCATCGGGTAGTCGGTACGGTCGTTGGCAAGGAGTGCGGTGTCGACGAATCCGGGGCGGATGTCGGTTATGCCGACGTTTACGTGCTGTTGGTGCGCGAGTTGGTCGAGAGCCTGAAGATAGGTCCACTGGTAGCGTTTGGAGGCGGAGTATGTGGCCGATATGCCTATGCCTTTTGTGCCGGCGATGGAGGTGATGACGGCGATGCGTCCGCGATGGAGGTTGGCGGTGTCCTTGAAGTAGGAGTAAGCGGCGTTGACGATGCGGGTGAATCCTGTGACGTTGACTCCTATTGTGGCGGCATCGACAGATGGGTCGAGGGTGGGGTTGTACCATCCTGTGCCTGAGCAGTAGAGCAGGATATCCATGCCGTCGATCAGTTCGACCAGTCGGTAGAAGCGTTCGACGGCGTTGTCGGCGGTGACGTCGAGAGCCATTGTTTCCACGTTTCCGGGGTGTTCTTTTTTCAAGGTGTCGAGCAGGTCGAGGCGGCGTGCTGCCGCGCCTACGCGCCAGCCCATGCGGGCGAAGTCGGAGGCTATTCGCCGGCCTATGCCTGACGATGCTCCGATGACGATTATTTTTTTCATGAAAGTTTTTTTAATGTTGATTCTGAGTCAGGTCTTCTGTCTTATCAACATTGTCGTCGCTGATCTTGTTCAGGCCTCCACGGTGGAACGGAATTGTGTAGATTATTGAGAAGCTGCCGGTGATGGCGCCGGAACGGGATCCGTAGCCGGGGATGTACCATGGTTTGCCGTAGGTGGCGCGTGACTCGTGGAGTATCGTTTGGTATTTGACGTTCCAGCCTGCCGATATGGGTCCCCACAGGCGTACGCGCAGGCCGAGGCAGAATTCGAACCATCCGGCGGTGGCGTGCTGCGCGGGGATGCTGAATGTTGTGCTTTCGTCCCAGTATGGAGAGTCAAGGGTTACGTCGCCGACGGTGTAGCTGAACGGGCTGAAGCCGTAGCGCACTCCGGCGTGGAACTGATAGGCGGGATCGGAGTTGTAGAGGAAGTTGTAGTCGGCGCCCACACGGAAGTAGAAGCTCATGGGCGAGCGGTAGCTGTAGTTTTGTCCGGCAGGGGTGTAGTCTGCTTTTCCGAGTCCGAGTTCGACCACGGGGTTGTAGCGGTTGTGTATGCTCAGTTCAAGCCATGCGTCGGCCAGGCCGTAGTGCTGCCCGAAAGCGCGCATTACGGGATCCCATAAGTTGACGCCGACAGCCAGGCTGTGGAACAGGGGGTATTTCATAGGCGGCACGCGGCGTCCTGCGGCGAGGGAGTCGATCCATTCCTCACCGCTGACGGTGTCGACGTAGACGGTGCGTCCTTCCTTGTTTATGTAGGTGGTCGAGCGTGCGCGTCGCTCGGCGTTGATGCGTGCGGTGTCGTTGCGGGTTTCGTTGACCGACTGTGTTGTTGTGGCCGCCGTGGTGACGGGAGTCATTCGCCGGCGTTGTTGTGCGGGCTTGCTGCCGTCGGCTGATTCCGGCGGTTCGGCCGCCGACGCCATTGCGGCGATCAGTACGGCGACAGAGCACAGGGCGATGATATGCAGGCGTCGGAATGTTTTCATATCGCTATGTCGAGGTCTGACGGCTCGTCGCCGATGCGGAAATAAATCTTGAAGCTTATGCGGTCGGCATTTGTGACAAGGGAGTCGACTACTGTCACGGAGTCGATGAGGTTGGTGCTTGTTTCGACGGATGATATGCGGTAGTAGTACATCGCTCCGCATTCTTCCGATGCGAAATATGGTATGGAGGAGTAGCGGAATGTGATGGTGTCGTTGAATTCCGGTTTGTCGATGCCTTGCTGAGTGTAGGCTATGCACCATTCGGTCGATGTCGCGGTGGAGCGCATCGGCAGGTAGACCTGGTTTGCGGCGGTGCCGGAAGCCAGAATCGCCGAGTCGCCGGGTGCTCCTACACCGTGGATGCGCAGGATATTGAGTGTGGCGGCTTCACCGGTGGCCGAAGAGTAGAATCCGGCCAAGGGTATCGCGCTTTGGTTTTCAAGGCATCCGGAGGTGTTGCAGCCTCCCCATAGAAGCGGAAGGAGGAGAGCCGCTGCTGCTGCGGCCACGCGCAGTCGCGCCCGTATGTCGCTGCGGTTCAGTCGCGCCATGTGATGATTTCTTCGGGCTGCTTGCGGTTCTTTGCGGGGATTTTGTCGGATGCGGGGTAGCCTACGGGCAGTATGGCGACGGGCGTCAGCTTGTCGTCGAGTCCGAGCTTGCCGCGCAGCACGGCGGGATCGAAATTGCAGACCCAGCATGTTGCAAGTCCGTGTTCGGTTGCCGACAGGCAGAGGTGCTCGACGGCTATGGCGAGGTCGACGTCGATGTGTGAGTGTTCGTCGAAAGGTCGCGTCCATCCTTCGGCGGGCAGGCCGCAGGCTATGATGTAGGCGGGAGCTGTTGCAATCCACGGGCGGCCGTAGGCGGCTGTCACGGCTTCGCGTCCGGCGGTGTCGTCGGGGCGGTCTATGACTATGAAGCGCCAGGGCTGGCGGTTGCATGCCGAGGGGGCGAGGCGTGCGGCTTCGAGAATTTCGCCGAGCAGGCGGCGGTCGACGGGACGGTCGGAATAGTCGCGGCAGGAGTAGCGCTGCGAGAGGGTTTCGTTAAAAGTCATGATAGTCAGGTTTAGCCTTGTTTTCTGTCGCCGGCGACGGGACAGTCGATGTTGAGGTATTCGTCGATTTCGTAGTCGTTGCGTTTGTTGGAGTTGCGCACTACCAGTTCGCCTATGAATCCGGCGAGGAAGAGTTGGCAGCCGAGGATCATCAGTGTCAGCGACAGGAAGAAGTAGGGAGAGTTTGTCACAAGTGTATAGGGGGCGCCGCTGTACATGTTGTATAGCTTCATTCCTCCGACAATAGCGACAGCCACGAATCCGAGGATGAACATAAGCGAGCCGAGCAGGCCGAAGAAGTGCATGGGTTTTTTGCCGAAACGGCCTGTGAACCAAAGCGTGAGCAGATCGAGATAGCCGTTGACGAAGCGGTCGAGTCCGAATTTGGTGCGGCCGTACTTTCTGGCCTGATGCTTCACCACTTTTTCGCCTATCCTGTTGAAGCCCGCGAGTTTGGCGAGGTAGGGGATGTAGCGGTGCATGTCGCCGTAGACTTCGATGTGGCGGACGACTTTGGCGCGGTAGGCCTTGAGTCCGCAGTTGAAATCGTGGAGGTTGCGGATTCCGCTGACGCGGCGTGCCGTGGCGTTGAACAGTTTTGTCGGAATGGTCTTCGACAGGGGGTCGTAGCGCTTCTGCTTGTAACCCGACACGAGGTCGTAGCCGCCGGCTGTGACCATCCGGTACAGTTCGGGAATCTCGTCGGGGCTGTCCTGCAGGTCGGCGTCCATTGTTATGACCACATCGCCCTGTGCGAGTCGGAATCCGGTGTTTAGGGCAGGCGATTTGCCGTAGTTGCGGCGGAACGACACGCCGCGGACTGTCTGCGGGTGCTGTTGCTGAAGATGGCGGATAACCTTCCAGGAGTCGTCGGTGGATCCGTCGTCGACAAATATTATTTCGTAGCTGAAGCGGTTGGCGTCCATCACCCGGGCAATCCAGGCCTCGAGTTCGGGTAGCGATTCGGCTTCGTTGTAAAGCGGGACTATTACGGAGATGTCCATTATCGGTTGTCTGAGTTTTTATCGGGGTGTGATTCGGTGTATCGGCGGCGCTTTTCGGGCGAGCGGTAGGCGGATATTGCCGCTAATGAGGCGAATAGCGAGAGCACGAAACCTGCGATGATGTTGAAAGCCACAAGCTGTATGGCTATGTCGGTCGGTCTGGGGAGTCCTGTCGAGGCAACGATGCTTTCGATGTTGTCGGCCAAGGCTATGGTCGACGGGTCGGCGGCGGCGCGCAGGATTTCCATGGCGGTGTTGACCTGGGTTTCAATGAATCCGGGAGCGATGAAGCGTAGGCAGATGTAGACAGTCAGAGCCTGAAAGAGGCTGCCGAGGAGATAGCTTACTATGCCTTCGGCCCACAGGTCGACGAAACGGCTGCGGAAATCGGATGCCGCGTAGCCGCGCACGATAATGCGGTAGGTGTAGAAAGGCAGATAGATTGTCAGCGCCCATACGAGCAGGGAGAGCAGCGGCACGGTTGCCGACAGGCCGCTGCCGACAGCGAGAGCCGACAGGTATGCTCCGAGCCAAAGGCCGTTGTGGCCTGCGCGGTTGATGATAAGGCTTGGCGGGGGAACTGATTTTTCTTCCATCGTAGGGTCTTTTTTATTTATCCGGCAAAAATAGCGAAAAAAATCCAGATTCCGCTCTCTTGGCCGATATGCCTTTAAATTATAGGTCTGCCGGCATGCGAAATAACATTTTTTGTCTGTCAACCTGACAAGACGTGCCGCGGCACGTCCCTACGTGAAAGCAATGAAACAGGCTGCGCCATAAAAACGGAAATGAATTTGTTTTTGCGCTCTCTTGTTCGTACTTTTGACTTTGTCTTAAGTACTTTCGTTCGGCAAAAATCAAATGAATTTGTTTTTGCGCTCTCTTATTCGTACTTTTGCAGTCGGTTAAAAAGCCTTATTTTATCACAATCATCATTTCGAAGCAATGGCACAGACCTTAGTTTCCACAGATTACAATTTTCCGGGCCAGGAGGCTGTCTATCACGGTAAAGTTCGCGATGTCTATACTCTCGACGGCGACCGTCTTGTAATGATAGCCACTGACCGCATCTCGGCATTCGACGTCATTCTCCCCAAGGGTATTCCCTACAAGGGTCAGGTTCTCAATTCTATAGCCGCCAAGTTTCTTGACGCGACGGCGGATGCTGTTCCGAACTGGAAGCGTGCGGTCCCGGATCCGATGGTGACTGCGGGAGTGCGTTGCGAGGGTTTCCGCGTCGAGATGATCATACGCGGTTATCTGACGGGCAGCGCCTGGCGCGAGTATGCGTCGGGTGTCAGGGAGATCTGCGGAGTGCGTCTTCCCGAGGGTATGCGCGAGAACGAGCGTTTCCCCGAGCCTATCATCACTCCTACGACCAAGGCCGAGGCCGGCCATGACGAGAATATCTCGCGAGAGGAGATCATAGCCCGCGGAATTGTCAGCGCCGAGGATTACGAGGTGATGGAGCGCTATACGCGCACTCTTTTCGAGATAGGCACCCGTATGGCTGCCGAGAAGGGTCTGATTCTTGTCGACACTAAGTATGAGTTCGGCAAGCACGATGGCCGGGTGATGCTTATCGACGAAATCCATACTCCTGATTCGTCGCGCTATTTCTATGCCGACGGTTACGAGGAGCGTTTTGCTGCCGGCGAACCCCAGCGCCAGCTTTCGAAGGAGTTCGTGCGCCAGTGGCTTATCGAGAACGGTTTCATGGGCCGTCCGGGCGAGCAGGTGCCTGAAATGACGCCTGAGATATGTGAAAGTATTTCGGAACGCTATATAGAGCTTTACGAGCGTATTACGGGCGAGAAGTTTGTCAAGGCCGATGATTCCGACCCGGCCGCCCGCATAGGCCGCAATGTTGAGGCGTGGCTTACTTCAAAGTAAATTTTCGGTGTTTTGGACAAGGCTGAAAGCATAAAGCCCTACAAGGATGACGGCCGGGCCAAGGGTGAACAGGTGCGCGATATGTTCGACAGCATCGCGCCGGCCTACGACTTCATGAACCGTGCGATGACTATGGGCATAGACCGCATATGGCGCCGTCGCGCTGTGGACTGTGTCGCCGCCCGGTGTCCGGCCGATATTGTGGATGTGGCCAGCGGTACGGGTGATCTTGCCATTGCGATGGCAAGGCGTCTTCCGTCGGCACGGATTCTGGGCATAGATCTTTCGGATGGTATGCTCGAGATAGGGCGCCTAAAAGCATCGGAGGCAGTTCCAGATGCGGCTGTGAGCTTTATGACAGGCGATTGTCTGGATCTGCCTCTTGCCGATTCTTCGGCGGATGTGGTGACGGTGGCTTATGGAGTACGGAATTTCGCGGACATTGCCGGCGGTTACCGCGAGATGCTTCGTGTACTCAGACCGGGCGGTATGCTTGTGGTGCTGGAGCTGTCGGTTCCGACGTCGCCGCTTGTGCGTCCGCTCTACAATTTCTATACTAAACGGATAATTCCGGCTGCGGGTCGCCTGGTGTCGCGCGATACGAGTGCTTATTCCTATCTTCCCGAGAGTATAGCGGCTGTTGCGCAGGGAAGCGACATGCTGGCTCTGATGG
This sequence comes from uncultured Muribaculaceae bacterium, assembly GCA_910587235.1. Lineage (GTDB taxonomy): Bacteria > Bacteroidota > Bacteroidia > Bacteroidales > Muribaculaceae > CAG-873. The sequence goes on along the minus strand of CAJUKD010000002.1, from coordinate 86,342 downwards.
CGGAGGCGGGATTTGCCGACTGTGCTTTCCGCAGGTTCACTTTCGGCGCATGCACTCTCTATACGGCGTTCAGGCCGCTTTCGTAACACAGGTTTCAACTATTTGTAGAATTTACGTAAAACACAGCAACGATATATGTACAGACCAACAGCGCTTTTTGCCGCGGCTTTCATGCTGGCCGGTGCAGTTCCGGCGGTTTCGGCCCAGGATAATGTTACTGAGGTTTCAGCCTCTGTCGATACTCCATTCCGGGCTTGCGATTATGTTTCAGCTTCTATAGCGACTGACAGTGTCGCCGAACGTCCGGCGTATTTCCAGCTTATCGACAGTATGGCTAATGAGCGGCCATACGATGAGCTTGTGGGCACGCTTCCGCTTCCTGATTATTTCTTTATTCCGGCTGTTTACGATCATTATGAGTTCCCGCAGGGGGACAATATGATTTCGGCGGATCTGTCGGGCCGTCCCGAAATGCGTTGGATAGAGGAGCATGACGCTCTTCAGAGCAAGATGAAGACGATGAAGTATAATCTGTTCTATTCATCGCCTGATGCTGTGTTCTACAATGTCGGGATGCTTCCGGAGGCTCCCAAGGAATATCATGCGGTTGTGAATCCGGAGGATCATACCATAGAGATACGCGAGTTGCCGGGCGCCGACCAGGTGGCTCCGACGATCGAGGTGGCACCGGTGAAGAAGCGCCACTGGCTGCGGACATTTACGGCGTCGCTGCAGTTCTCGCAGGCTTATGTGTCGCCGAACTGGTATCAGGGTGGTAACAACAACCTGAACATGCTGGGCAATATATACTACAATGTGAAGCTTAACCAGGAGTATCATCCCAATCTGCTTTTCGAAACTACGGCCCAATATAAGCTTGGCATGAACAACGCGCCGGACGACGAGGTGCATGACTACAATATTTCGGACGACTTGTTCCAGATAAATTCCACGTTCGGTCTGAAAGCCGCCCGCAGGTGGTACTACTCACTCAATGCCCAGTTCAAGACGCAGCTGTTGAATTCGTATGCCTCGAACAGCATGGATCTGCGCTCGTCATTTCTTTCGCCGGGCGAGCTGACGGCCGGTATCGGTATGACTTACAATTACGAGAACCAGAAGAAGACGGTGAAGTTCGATATGTCGCTCGCGCCGCTTTCCTACAATATGTGGACGTGTATAAACAACCGCATAGATGAAACGGCCTACAACATAGAGCCGGGGCGCAACACGGTGCACAAGATAGGTTCGAGCGCGGAGTTCAAGGTGGCATGGAAAATCATGCACAATATATCTCTGTCGTCACGTCTGTTCGTTTTCACGGACTACGGCCAGATTCAGGGCGACTGGGAGAATACGGTTTCGTTCGAGATCAACCGTTTCCTGACGACGCAGATTTATGTGCATGCGCGTTATGACAGCAAGACTCCTCCTTGCGAGGATCCGGGATGGCACAAGTTGCAGGTCAAGGAAATTCTGTCGATCGGTTTTGCCTATAAGTTCTCAAGTATCTGATGAGGGGTATTCCAAGAATATTCGTGGCGGCTGTGGTGTTTCTTTTCGCCGCGGCCGCCGCTTTTTCAGGCAGGCCTGTGCTGTCGGCTGATTATGCGCCTTATTTCAGCGGCCGTGCTGATCTGGCGCCTGTCGAGGGTGTGTGGCTTATGAGCGGCGACGGTGCACTGCTTGCCATAGAGCGCCGGGCGGGAAGTTTGGATGTGTATGATGTGGTGTTGCTCGATTCTCCTGATTTTACGGTTATGCCGGGTACTCAGCTGGGGCTGTTGAGGCAGACTGCCAGGGCAGGGGTGTACGATGTTTCGTTGCGGACTGCGCCGGGTTTGCGCAGCGATTACAAGGATAAGTTAGGCCGTGGGCATGATTATGTTCTTGAGCTTGGCGAGGATGGCCGCTTTACTCTGTCGGGTTACCACCGCGGGAAACGCATCAGCCTGAGGCGCTGGCTTCCTTATCTGTTCAGAGTGTCGGTGGTTGAGAACTCGACAAGGCCGGAGGGGCTTGACGGCGCTGTGAGGGTCTTTCCTCCTTCGGCGGGAGCGCGCGGGCCGGTGGTTTTGTGATTAGATCAGAAATTTCCGCTTATAGATTAGGGAAAAATAGTTTCAGGATTGTTATAAAGAAAGATATGAAAAACGAATTATTCTCTGTTTTTGTTCTTTCGGCTGTCGCGCTGACGGCTGCCGATTGCGATGTGATGGCGCAACGGACTACGCGCCGCAATCTTCATGCGCAGGCTGCTGCGGATGTCCGGGCTGATGTCCGCGACGTTTCGTCGTTGCGTTCTGTGGCGGCTCCCGATGCGTCGGTTGTGACGGTCCGCGGTTATGACAAGCCGTTGCGTTCGCGCCGTGAAACTTTTTTTGTCACGAACAACATGAAGAGCGATACTCTTCGCCGGGTGTATCTGACGTTCACCTATGTCGACGGTAGCGGGCGGATGCTGCACTCGCAGTCGCGCGAGGTGGAATGCGAACTTCCGCCGGCGGAAACCCGCCAGATGAATGTGCCGTCGTGGGATGTGCAGCAGAATTTTTATTTTGTGCGTTCGTCGGTATCGAACCGTGCGGCGCAGGCCACGCCTTTCGATGTCAAGATCACGGTCGATTCGATTTCGGTGTCGACAGGTTCAAAGCGATAGCCAGAAGTTTTCGAAGCGCCGCGCGACGGTGTCGATGTCGTTGTGGCGTTGTACGAATTCGCGTCCCTGAGCCTGTATGGATCTGAAAAGTTCGCGGTCGGTGACGATGCGTTCGAGCCGGCTGCATGTTTTTTCAAAGTCGCATGGGTCGGGGTTTATGATAGGGCGTAGTTCTTTCTCGCCTATAAAGTCGTAGAATTCGGGTTCGGCTCCGCTGACGGGTACTGCACCGAGAGCCATTGCCAGCAGAGCTGTGGTTGCGGGGGTGAATGAGTATAGCTGGTCGGTTACTATGTCGCTGTGACGCAGTATTTCGATGAACTGTGTGTAGGGGACGTTGTCGGGGCAGCTGAGTATTACTTTTTGGGGATGACGTGCGGCTACTTCGCGGGCTGCGCGCAGGAGTATGTCGGCTCCTTTTTCGCCTTCGCGCCCGCGGTGGGCGGCGTAGGTGAGCAGCAGCGCGCGCTTGTCGTCGTCGCTGCCGCCGGTCCGTCTGGGGAGCGCGTTAAGGTCGATCGGTATTCCTCCGTAGGCGACGGGTACGTCGGGGTACATGTGGCGGCATACGGTGTCGTATTCGTATAGAGCCGACACGATACCGTCGATATGGGTATAGAGGTGGTCGCTGAGGCGGTAAAGTTCGTCGGAGAGCCAGATGTCGCGTGCAGCTTCGGGTCTTGCGCTCCATTCTGTCGGGCCTGAGGGCAGCTGCCATTCGGAGTAGCGCAGGGGCGGGTCTTTTTTTGTGCATGCACGGACGAATATGCTGTCGGTGCCGAGTGCGGAGAGGAATATCTTGCCGTTGTCGTGTCGCAGGCGGTCGAATATTGTCAGCATCCGCTGCGGTTTCAGGCTGACAAAGCCGTTTGATGCTATATGGACTATGTCGTAGCCTTTCAGGCGTGAGGCCAGGACAGTGTTGAGGCGCGCCCACAGAATGGCTCCGCCTATTTTTCCGGCGGGTTTTCGCGAGAGGTCGATGTCGCGAGCGGTTTCCATCCATCCGGAGCCGTTAGATGCGACTGTGACGTTGTGGCCGAGGCGTGCGAGACCTGTGGCGAGGCAGCGGTGGTAGTTGCTTGCGTCGCCCATCAACAGTACTTTCATAGTTCTTTACGGTGTATGATGGAGTAGATGAATCCGTCGATGTAGCAATATATCGCTTTGAAGAATCCGGCAGGCGAGCGCAGGGCTTCTATAGGGTAGCGGATGAGTGCTCCTATGTTTCCGTGGATTATGCGGAAAACGGCTCCTTTTGAGCGCAGTACGCGCGGGTCGTCGTAAAGACGCCAATATGTTGTGGAACCGGGGTGTTCGACAATGTCTGCCGGAAAGAAGCGGCCTTTAAGCCCTTTTCGCAGAGCATGGAAAATGAGCAGGTCTTCCTCGCCGGCGGCGAGTCGGGGAGCGGCTACTCCTGTCAGATGGCTGAAACGCAGTCCGATGCGTTCGACGGCGTCGCGTCGCAGGGCTATCTCGAACATTACCGGTGTGTAGAATCGGAATGGAATGTCGAGGTCGTGCTCGGTGTCGGGATGTATTCTCGGATCGGGCATTACGGCTCGGAATGTGGCTATGTCGATGCCGGGGTGCGAGTCGAATGTGTCGATCACCCGGCGTAGCCCCTCGGCTTTGTAGCGCAGGTCGTCGTCGGCGAGCAGGAGGTACGGGGCGCGTGCGAGGTCGAATGCGTGGTTGCGGTTGACGGCGGAGCCGCGGTCGGCGAAGTAGTGGATGGAGATGTCGGGACGGCGGAGCAGTGGTGCGGCTTCGCTGTCGAGGTTTTCGCCTGCGGGGTTCTGGCAGCATACGAGGTAACGTACGCCTTCGACTTCGGGCAGGTTCATTTCTATTACCCGTCCGAGGCCGTCGCGGCCGAATGTGGCGATCAGGACTTCGAGTTTCGGAGAGATCATAGGATTCTGTTGGCGCGAAGAACTGAATCGGTGGCGGCAACGGTCGCTTCACGGTTCCAGTCGTTGCGGTTGGCGAAGATTATGTAGTTGATGCCTTTTTCGGGTATTGTTGCGGCGTATGTACAGAATGCTCCGTTGTCGCCGGTGTGGAAAATCTTACGCGGCATTTCCGGTTTTTCCTCGATAAAGAATCCGTAGCCATAGCCGGTGTCCGGAATGTCGGTGGTTATATGCGGCTGTATGGCTTGATACAGAGCTTCTTCCGATATTATTTTTCCTGAGAAAAGAGCATGTTGCCATTTGAGGAAATCGCGTGCGCTTGTGTATATTCCTCCGTCGGCTTTTGTGGTGAAGTAGTTTGCTTCGCCGTAGTCGAATTCTTCCCAGCGACCGTTTTCGCTTATGTATGCGTTTGTATGCCGGGTCGAGTCGGCGAGTCGGTAGGCATGTGCCATTCGTGGAATTATCCGGCCTTGCTGGACATAATAGGTTTCGGTCATTCCTGCCGGCATGAATATGTTCTCTTTCATCCAAAGGTCGAAGTTTTTTCCTGTTACGCTTTCGACAATCGGCAGGACGAGCTGATATGTCGGGTTCTGATAGTCGTAGGCGGTTCCCGGTTCGAATTTCAATGTGTCCAGGTTTTCATAGAAAGCGCAACTTTCCTGCCAGGGGCAGTAGTGGCAGAAATCGGATATGTTGTTGAAGCAGCTCTGGTGAATTTTTGAATATTCTTTCCAGTCGTCTTCGGTGTAAGGACGGTTGTCGGGTAGTCCTGACGTGTGGGAGAGGAGGTTGCTCAGGGCTATTTTGTTGAAAATTCCGGATTTGTACTGCGGGAAGTATTTTTTGACTGTGTCATCGAGAGAGAGTAGTTCCAGTTCTTCGAGTTTAAGGAGTGCGACAGCGGAGAATTGTTTCGATATAGAGCAGATGTTGAGCAGAGTGCTGTCGGTCATTTTCAGCGGTTTGTCAAGGGCTGCCATTCCGAAAGAGCGTTTGTAGACCAAGCTGTCGTCTTTTGTTATCATCACTATTGCTCCCGGGGCATCGGGGAGTCTGAATACTGATGTGAATACGGAGTCGAGAGATTGCTGCAGTGGAGCCGGGGTTTCGTGAGTCTTTATTTTTTTACATGCGAAAAAGCCGCCTAAGGCTATTGCCGCTATAATTAGTCCTGATAAAAATAATCGAATTCCTGAATTCATCGTTATGCTTTGTCTGATGGCGGCAAAATTACGATTTTACCGCATGAAGCCAAAACAAAACGGGCTACAATGCTGTTACATTCCGGTTGAATCAGGTGACAATACGGCGACAATTCACATCATAGGACGCAGGATTCTTGCTGCGCCACGTCCGCCAAGGCGAGTGTAGGTGTAGGCTGCGTGCCATATCATGCGCCATGCCGGCGATGAGGTGCGGCCGAGGACCGAGTTCAGGACATCGCGGGCTGCGCGGGGGTCTTCGGCGGCTGATATGGCAGCCTGTATTACGCGCTTAAGCTCGCACCAGTTTTTTTTGCCGGGCGGGAGTGTCCGGGCTATGCTCTGCAATGCCGGTTCCATCAGCGAAAGGGTTGGGGCGTTGCTTGTGCAGCTTATACATTCGGCGGATTCATGGACGAATACTGTGATTTCTTTGCCGGCATGTACTGCCATGGGGTTGAGCGCGAGCATGCGTGCACCGAGTTCTATGTCGTCCCAGAAGCGTATGTCGGGGTTCCATCCGCCGGCGCGTCGTACGAGTGCGGTGCGTGCGCACCATCGCAGTGTTGCCATGGAGCCGTTGAACAGCGAGTGCCATTGGCAGCGGGTGGCGGAGAATTTATTTCGGGAGCTGTTGCCTTTGAGATCGTGCCGCATGACGTCCCATCCGATTATGTCGGCTCGGGGATTGTCGTCGATCACAAGCAATGCGCGGCTGATGTGGAGCGGTGCCATGGTGTCGTCGGAGTCAAAGAACATGACCCATTCGGTGGTGACGGCTTCAAGCCCGCGGTTGCGCGCGGCTGCTGCTCCGGGCTTTTTTTCGGATAGTACGGTTACGCGGAAAGCATCGTCCTGTACGGTATTTTTCCATCGCCCGAGTACTTCGACGGTGCCGTCGGTGGAGTTGTTGTCGACAAGTATTATGTCGAGCGGGCGGGCTGTCTGGGAGGCGACGGATGCGAGAGTACGCTGTACGATGCCGGCGCGGTTGTAGACCGGAATTACGATGCTTATTCGTGCGTTGTCCATGGCGTTTCTGCTTCCGGCCGGTTCAGTCGTCGATGCGGCTTACGCGCACGCGCGTATTTTTCATTCGGTGCGGTATAAGTGTTTTGACGAGTTCACGCGCCAGCTCGCGTGGGACGGCTACGTATGCGCAGTGGTCGCGTATGTCTATCGTTCCGACCTGAGCTGATTGTAGTCCTCCTTTGTGGATCAGGAATCCGGCTACATCGCCTCGGGAGATTTTTTCTTTTTTTCCGGCGTTGATATGCAGAGTCTGCCACGGGGATTCGGCGGGATTGCCGCCGGATGTTGCCGTCGGGGTGTAAGGGTGATCCCATCGTATGAATTCCGGAATGTCGTCGGCTTCGGAGTTTATGATGTAGACATGTCCTTCGGAGCCTTGGCGTGCGGTGCGTCCGTTGCGGTGTGTCCATGCTTCGGCGTCGACGGGCATGTGGTAGTGGACTACGGCTTCGACAGCGGGTATGTCGAGTCCGCGTGCGGCGAGGTCGGTGCTTACAAGGACGGGCGTGGTGCCGTTCCCGAACATTACCAGTGCCCGTTCGCGCTGCTGTTGTTCGAGTCCGCCGTGGTACAGTCCTGCGGGGAATCCCCGGCGGCGCATGTCGGAGTGTATGCGCTCGGCGGCATCGCGGTGGTTGACGAATACCATCACTCTTGATGCGGGAGCCATTGATGCGAGGAGGTCGGCGAGGGTCTGCAGTTTGTCGCGGACGGGACTTTCGACAATCGCTATGTCGAGTTTCGGGGCCGGCGCTTTTTCGGCGGCTCCGGTGAAATCGAGAGTACGCATCCCCCGGGTGTCGAGGTATTGCGGGGGTGTCTGAAGCTTTGTTGCTGAGGTAAGGATGAGTGTGCGTATGTTTTTCATCCTTGCGCTTATGCGCCGCATTTCGTCGTCGAAGCCGAGGTCGAGCGATTTGTCGTATTCGTCGAGGACGAGAGCGGATGTTTTGTCGAGGCTGAGGGTTCCGCGCCTAAGATGGTCGAGGAGGCGTCCGGGAGTGGCGACTATTATGTCGGGCTCCGGAATGACTGATCGGACTTCATCGGCCATGGGATGGCCGCCGTAGAAGGCTACGGTCTTGAATCCTGTTGCTATTCGCCGGATAACTTCATATATCTGCAGGACAAGTTCGCGCGATGGCGCTATGATGACACCGCCGACCTGTCCGCGTCCGGGTGCCGGAAGGGAGCGGAGGAATGGCAGTGCGAACGCGACTGTTTTTCCACTTCCGGTGGGGGCGAGAAGGAGCAGTCGGCATGGCGGTGTTATTGCCGCCGTTGCCTCCTGCATCGCGTTGAGTTTTTTTATCTGCAGGCGCGAATTTATGGCGCTGATGATGTCTTTAAGAGTCATTCTATTTTGTTACCTCGGCGATAATGGCGTCGAATTTTTCAGCAGGAAGGATGTCGGATGTTCCTGTGAATCGTTTTGTGGATCCGTCGGGCATAAGTATCACGACAGTGGGTATTCCGCGTATGGCGAATGCGGTGGCGGTTTTGGGGTTGGCATCGGTGTCGACAGAGATGAAGTCGGCTTTTCCGGTAAATTTTTCGGCGGCGGCATGGAATGCCGGTGCGAACTGTCGGCAAGGACCGCACCACACGGCATTGAAGTCGAGTACGGTCGGTCGGCTTACTTTTGTGGTTGGTGTGAAGCTGTTGTCGTCGGCGAGCACGGTCACGGCTTCGGCTGTGGCGGCGATGGGGCTGCCGGTTTCCTCGGCGGAGGTTTCCGCTTTGATTATGTCTTCGTTTTTTTGTGCTGCCTGTGCAGCCTGTGCGGAGTCGGTGTTTCCGGCGTTGCATGCGCACATAAGGGCGACAGATGCGGCTGAGATTGCGATCTTTTTCAGTTTCATGTCTTTTGCGTTGTTGATTTTGTCAAGAAACGCGCGCTCCGGTATCATTGACGGAGCGCGCGTCCTTTATTGTAACAAGCGTTTACGGCTTATTGTTGTGTCAAGCAAGAGCTGCGTTTGTTTTGTGTACGGCTTCAGCGCTTGCGTGGAAGAGAGCTTTTTCTTTGTCGTTGAGGTCGAATTCAACGATTTTTTCGATACCGTTGCGACCGAGGATACAGGGAACGCCTATGCAGAGATCGCTTTCGCCGTATTCGCCTTCGAGGAGGGCAGAGCATGAGATCATGCGTTTCTGGTCGTGGAGGACGGCTGCGCATACCTGTGCAGCAGCGGCACCTGGTGCGTACCATGCCGATGTGCCGAGGAGTTTTGTGAGGGTTGCGCCTCCTACCATTGTGTCGGCAGCCACTTTTTCCATTTTTTCGGCGGAAAGGATGCTTTCGGCGGGAATTCCGCGGTATGCCGCATAGCGAGTCAGGGGGATCATGGTTGTGTCGCCGTGTCCGCCGATAACGATGCCTTCGACTTCGGTTGCGTTAGCGCCGAGTGCCTGGCAGAGGAAGTATTTGAAGCGGGCGCTGTCGAGTGCGCCACCCATGCCTATGATGCGGTTTTTGGGCAGACCTGTCACTTTGTGGATGAGGTAGGTCATGGTGTCCATTGGGTTGCTGACGCAGAGAATTATAGCGTTGGGTGAGTGCGCGAGGATGTTCTCGGTCACTGATTTCACGATGCCGGCATTTACGCCGATGAGTTCTTCACGGGTCATTCCGGGTTTGCGGGGAATGCCGGATGTGATCACAACCATGTCGGAGCCTTCTGTGGCGGCATAATCGTTGGTGACGCCTGTCAGGCGGGTGTTGATGCCGAGGATAGATGCTGTCTGCATGATGTCCATGGCTTTGCCTTCGGACACGCCTTCTTTGATGTCGAGCAGAACTACTTCATCGGCAATCTGGTTTGTAACCAGTACATTAGCACATGTAGCGCCTACGTTGCCGGCGCCTACAACTGTAATTTTAGACATAGCTTTAATGTATAATGTTGGTGTTAGTTATATGGTCGTCTGTTTCTAATGGCAAAGTTATGTAAATTTATCATATTTCCCAAAAGAAAAATTTTAGTGTCCGCTGATTATGTCCGGTGCGTGTTTTTGTATTGAGGGCAACCAATAATGTTCGGAAATTGTTGTAATTTTGTATTACGTTTCAAATCAAGATAGTTATGAAAGGACGAAATCTATTGCTTACGGCACTTGTCATGGTGGCCGCAGGTGTTCTGATTCTTTTGACTTACAAAAGCATAACGACCTCAGGAGTCGTGACTGTGACTGCGATTGTATTTATCGTTGCATCTCTTATGAATGTCGCTGTTTTCGCCGGTTCCGGCAAGAAGTCGGGCAGTAACGCCTTGGGGCATGCCTTCGGCTGGATCAGCAGCGCCGCAGCTTTTGTGCTGGGTGTGACCATGCTGATTTTCAAGCCGAAGTTCATGGAACTTATCACCTTCATATTCGGCGTAGTGATTCTTTTCGGAGCTTTGTTCCAGATATTTCTCCTTGTGTTCGGTTCCCGTCCGACCCGATTGCCCAACTGGCTTTTTATCACGCCTATCCTTCTTGTGGCGGCGGCTGTATATGTGTTTTTCCAGACTCCGGCTCTCAATGATAACTCGATAATGCTTGTGACGGGAGTCTGCCTGCTGCTTTTCGGTGTTACTACTTTTGTCGAATCAATGATGATAGGCCGTGTGAACCACAAGCAGTTGAAATCGGTAAAGGAGCCGAGCATCGACTCTGAAACAGTGAAAACCGAACCCGAAGCCGAAGAGGCGGTTGCGGTTCCGGCAGCCGGTGCTGCCGAGGAGGCTCCGGCAGACCGGACAGGGAATGATGGAGTCAGGGAAGAGTGACGAGTCCCGCCGGATGCGTTATCTGTGGTTCGATATCGACGATACGCTCTGGGATATGAGCGGAAACAGTACCGCCGTGCTGTCGGAACTCTTTTATTCCGACCCGGCGGTGCACGGCTTTTTCCGCGAGCGCGGGTTGCAGGAATGGCTTGACTGCTATCATTCAGTGAATGTCGACCTGTGGGACTCGTATAATCGCGGGGCGATAGGGCGCGATTATCTGCGATCGGAGCGTTTTGCGCGGCCTTTGCGTATGTGCGGCTGCGGCGAGGAAGAGGCTGCCGCGGCTTCGGCAAGGCTCGATGCCGACTATCTTGACAGGCTTGGCCGCTGTACGGGACTTGTCGCCGGCGCTGATGAGCTGTTGTCGGCATTGTCGGGGTTTGGCTACAGGATGGGGCTGCTGAGCAACGGATTCAAGGAGGTTCAGCACCGCAAATTGTGTTCTGGCGGCATAGCCTCTTATTTCGACACGCTTGTGCTCAGCGACGACATAGGCATTAATAAGCCGGATCCCCGGATTTTCGGCTATGCTCTTGAGCGTGCGGGCGTAAGTGCCACCGAATCAGTTCTCATAGGAGATAATCCGTTGACGGATGTTGCCGGGGCACTTGGCGCCGGCTGGTCGGCCGTGTGGTTCAATCCGTCGGGAGAGTCTGCTTCGGGTGTCGATTTTGCTACGGAGCGATTTCTCGGTTGTGCCCGGACGCTGGATGAAGTGGCGCGTATTATTTGCAAGACAGAAGAAATAAATCCGAAAAAAACTATATAACACAGCAATAACTCAAAAAAAACTTGGGAAATATTGCAATTGATTAAAAAAAAAGTGCGATATTTGCACTGCGAAAAAATGAAGGGCTATCGTAGCCCGCTTTTTTGTAAGACAGGTAATTGAATCAACATTATCAAACGTATAATAAATAAAAAAATGACAAAAGCTGACATCGTCAACGAAATCTCAAAGAGCACCGGCATCGAGAAGGCCGCCGTTCTTGGCACCATCGAGAAATTCATGGAAGTCGTAAAGGATTCCCTTGCAAACGGTGAAAACGTTTATCTCCGCGGTTTCGGTAGCTTCATCGTGAAGACCCGTTCGGAGAAGACCGCCCGCAATATCTCCAAAAATACTACTATAATCATCCCCGAACACAAGATCCCCGCATTCAAGCCGGCCCGCGTGTTCATGGATGAGGTGAAATAATACCGATAAGGAACAGTCGGAACGGCATTGCCGGATTCCGCTCCCTCCGAAACAGAGAATTCAACACATAAATATATTAACCTCCAAAAGCGTAAAAAAATGCCCAGCGGAAAGAAAAGAAAAGGCCACAAGATGGCTACTCACAAGCGCAAGAAACGTCTGAGAAAGAATCGTCACAAGAAGAAATAATCTTGTCGCTCCGTTAAAAGGCGGCATACGCCGGCGTGATGCCGGACAGGCGCCGCCGGTTTTTGCAGCTTGAAAAAAACAATGCAGAATACAAGAACAGACTTTTGCACGGGGACACTGAAAGTGTGATAGTTCCGCGCTGAAGTTTGTTCTTTGTATTTCCATCGGTGCGTTCCGGTTCCCGAAGCTAAAAACGCACCGGATCTATCAGAATCATCCTTACTTCCCACAAATTCCAACATTACTAATGAAAAGTGAATTAATTGTCGACGTACAGGCTTCGGAGGTGTCGTCGGCGCTTCTTGAGGATTCGCGGCTTGTGTCGCTCCAGAAAGAAGCCCGTAACATTGCCTATGCCGTTGGCGACATCTATCTGGCGAAAGTCAAAAAGCTTATGCCGGGTCTGAATGCCGCTTTCGTCAATGTTGGCTATGAAAAGGATGCATTTCTCCATTATCTTGACTTAGGACCTCACTTCTCAACTTATTCGGATTTCCTCACCCAGCTTTTTGAGGATAAAAAACGTCTGCCGTCGGTGTCGCGGATGAAAATCCAGCCGGAAATAGACAAGCATGGCTCGGTGGCCGATGTGCTCACCCCCGGCCGCGAGCTGATGGTGCAGATTGTCAAAGAGCCGATCTCTTCGAAAGGACCGCGGCTCACCACTGAAATATCGTTTACCGGCCGTTATCTGGTGCTTACGCCATTCAACGATAAAATATCTATCTCCCAGAAAATCAAATCGACGGAAGAAAAGATGCGTCTGCGTCAGCTCGTAGAAAGCATCAAGCCTAAGAATTTCGGCGTCATAATCCGAACATCCGCCGAAGGCAAGCGCGTGGCCGAACTTAATCATGAACTTAAGACGCTTGTCCAGTACTGGGAGGATGCTGTCGCCAAGGCTCAGAAGGCGGAAGCCCCTTCTCTTATTTTTGAGGAAGAAAGCCGTATTGTCGGAGTGCTCCGCGATGTGTTCAATCCGTCGTTCGAGAATATCTATGTAAATGACCAGCAGGTCTACGGACAAATTCTCAACTATGTTACTCTTATAGCATCCGAGCGGAAAGATATAGTAAAGCTCTATTCCAAGGACGAACCTATATTCGACCATTTCGGAATCACGCGCCAGATCAAGTCGTCGTTCGGAAAGACGGTTTCGTTCCGATCGGGAGCTTATATCATTATCGAGCACACTGAAGCGCTGCATGTCATCGACGTCAATTCGGGCAATCGCACCAAGGCTACCAATGACCAGGAAAGCAATGCGCTGGAAGTGAACCTGAGAGCTGCCGACGAGATAGCGCGCCAGCTCCGCCTGCGCGACATGGGCGGCATAATCGTGGTCGATTTCATCGACATGAACCGCAGCGAGCACCGCCAGCAGCTCTATGACCACATGCGGGAAATAATGGCTAATGACCGTGCGCGCCATAATATTTTGCCGCTCAGTAAGTTCGGACTTATGCAGATTACGCGCCAGCGTGTGCGCCCGGCTCTTGACATCACCACATCCGAAGAATGTCCGTCGTGTTTCGGAAAAGGTGAGGTTCAGCCTTCGATACTTTTCACCGACCGTCTTTACGAAAAACTCGAGTATCTTGTCAACGAACTTAAGACACGGGATTTCATAATGTATATACATCCGTTTGTGGATGCCTATATCAAACGCGGACTCTTTTCATCGCTCTACCGCACGTGGAGGCGCAAGCTCGGACGCACTTTCAAAGTGATGCCTGATGAGTCGCTCGCTTATCTTCAGTTCCGTGTCCTTGACAAGGACCGCAATGAGATATCGCTGCGCGATGAAAAGGATGTCAGCGCAAGCTCGACAGAAAAGACGCGCAACAAAGCCCGCAACCGAGGTGGCGCAGACGATAAGTCCGACGATTCCAAGCAGGTTAAGACGCAACCGAAATCTCAGCAAGCTCAGACGCAAAAGCAGGATAAGCCCAAACAGCAGGCACAGTCTGCGAAGCCGCAGAACAATCAGCCCAAGGCGGAACCGAAACAGGGGCAGCAGCCCAAGCCTGCGCGTAAAGATGTGCAGCCACAGGAGGCGGATGCCGTTCGTGACGCCAAAGAAGAGCGGCCGAAAAATGCCGATAAGCCTGCTGATGCGGAGGATAAGCTTGCTCCTGTAAGCGATTCCGCGCGTCTTATTGCGGCTGATGCGGCGGCTACGATAGCAGAGGCAGTCGTTGTCAAAGCAGAAGTGCAGCCTGAAGAAATTGCCGCAGAGGCTGAAATGTGTGATGCTCCTGATGTGCCAGTGGAAACGGCCGAGGTGCAGAAAAAGCGTTCGCGACGCCGTCGCGGCGGCTCTAAGGCGGCTGTAGCGGAAAGCGTTGCGGATGAAAGTGCCGCAGAGGCAGTTGATGCAGTTTCTGATTCAGAAACACTGGCTGAGTCGGATTCTTTGTCGGCGGATGCAGATATTGAATCCGGCCCGGATTCCGAAGCGGAGATTACTGCCGCCGCTGCCGTGCAGCGCCGTAAGCCACGCCGTCGCAAGCCGCGCAACAAGGAGTTGCCTGCCGCTGCAGATGGCGAGCAGCAGCTTTTGCTGCCGATTGCCGAGCTTCAGGAGAAGCCCGACTTTCAAACAATAGAAAAAAGTCAAGATATAATGGAGGATATGCAGTCCTAAGCAGCCTCGAAACATTGAACAAAGAAAGGGAGCGAACCGCAATCGGATCCGCTCCCTTTCTTTGTTCAATGATGGTGTGAAGGTTTAGTACTGATGGGTGTCTTCGCTTAGTTCCTGAGGTGTAAGGGGTGCGGCGTTCATCTTGCGCCATACGCAGACGATATAGGCCAGTACGAATGGAATCAGGACTGATACGACGCTCATGACGCGTAGTGTGAACAGCGACGACGAGCTGTTGGCTATAGTCAGCGACGAGGCCGGGTGGGTTGTCGATGCGAGGTAGGCTGTGCTGTTGTATCCGGCGAGGCAGAACAGGACTATGACTGCGGCCGCTGTTCCGAAGCCGCTCCACCATATTCCTGCGCGGGAGCGGGTGAAAGCGGTCATGGCTATGCCGTAGAGGACTGCGGCGACGGCGAGGATGAGTACAATGGCGAGCCACCACATACGGAGCAGATTGTTGAAGTAGAGATGTGGCTCGGATATGAAACCTGCGGGGGTGGAGCTGTAGCCTGTTGCCGTAAACAGCACAACAAGGAAGGCTACGAAAAGCAGCGCGAATATCAGGCCGTTGACAAGCGTGCGGCGGCGCATGCGGGCTGTAAAGGCTTCGTCGCCGGCTATGTCGTTGACGAAGTACATGGCGGCCAGTGTGCGGGCAAGGAAGAATACGGCGACTCCGAGAAGCAGGCAACGCCAGTCGGCTATGGCTTCGAGTCCGTGGGTCGGCGCCCATTGTGATATTACGGGAGCGGCTGCATCGAGGATGTTGCTTTTGGTGACGGTGAACTGTCCGCCGAAGAAGAACATGCCTACGGCTACGCCAAGGAGTACGCATCCGGCTACGCCGTTGAAGACCAGAAAGGCGTCGTAGGTGCGGGTGCCGTAGAGGTTACCGCTTTTGCGGCGGAATTCGTAGCTGACGGCCTGCAGGATGAAGCTCAGAAGTATTAGCATCCACAGCCAGTATGCTCCGCCGAAGCTGGTGGAGTAGAACAGGGGGAAAGATGCGAAGAATGCTCCGCCGAAAACGACCAGCGTCGTGAATGTGAATTCCCATTTGCGTCCGAGGGAGTTCACCATAAGCTGGCGTGTGCCGTAGTTGTGTCCGCAATATAGCATTGACTGTCCGCCCTGCACGAACAGCAGGAAAACGAGTGCGGCTCCGAGTATGGATATCAGCAGCCACCAGTATGATTGTAATAATTCAAGTTCTGTCATGTCGGGTGTCGTTTTTAATGGTTGTCGTTTTCGATGTCGGTTTTCGATGCTTTTGCGATATAGCGCAGCATGATGCTGATTTCAGCTACGAGCAGGAGTGTGAATATGGCTGCGAAAATCCAGAATGTGAGGCGTACGGATGCGGCCGTGACATCGGATATGGCGGCGCATGTAGGGAGCAGGTTCTGAATTACCCAGGGCTGTCGTCCTACCTCGGCGGTGACCCATCCCGACTGGCTGCATATCCATACGGCAGGAACGGAGAGCATCGCAAGCCATGCGAGCCAGTTTTTGCCGAGCAAGGCCGGGCGTCGGTAGCTTACTATAAGCATTATCAGCAGGACGGCCAGAAGAAAGCCTCCGGCAATCACCATTATGTGGAAGGAATAGAATGTCAGTCCGACCGGAGGAACGGCCTGCATTGGATCGGTGAAATAGCCGTAGCCGAAATCGCCGAAGTTACGTGCTATGTCGGCTGACGCCGCTTCCATAGCCGGAATGTCGGAACTGCGGTGTGCGTTGTCGTAGGCGCGCAGGGCATCCTGTGCTGCGCGTCCCGAGGCCATTCTGTCGGCGTATGACGCGGTGCGGACGGTGTCGCCGTTGTCGTCGATAGCCCGTCCTGCGATCAGGTCGTTTATTCCCGGGACGAAAGCATGCGGGTCGCCGGTTGCAAGCCATGACAGGGCGTACGGAATTTCGATGCTGAAGAGCATGGGGTCGCCTTTGTCGCCGGGACGGAATTCAGGGTCGAGTATTCCGAAGCCTACGAGGGCCTGGTCGCGTCCTCCGTTGAAAAGACCTTCCATGGCGGCGAGTTTCATCGGCTGTACGCGTGCGACCTGTACGGCGGAGCCGTGGCCTGTATAGAATGTCATCAGTATGCCGGCCAGCCCTACGATAGAACCTATCTTCATGGAGCGGCGCATGGCTTCGATGTTGCGGCGGCGCATGAGCATCCATCCGCTGACTCCTACAACGAATACTCCGGCAAGAGTCCATCCGCTGAACACGGCATGGAAAAATTTGTTGATGGCTACGGCATTGAACGCCACTTCGAAGAAGTTGTCCATTACGTTGCGCATCTGTGCCGGGTCGAAGCGCATCCCGACCGGATTCTGCATCCATGCGTTGGCTACCAGTATCCACAATGCCGACAGCGATACGCCCAGAGCTGTCAGCCATGTCGAGGCCAGATGGAAACGCCTGCTGACTTTGTTCCAGCCGAAGAACATCACGGCTATGAATGTCGCTTCCATGAAGAAGGCCAGTATGCCTTCGATGGCCAGCGGCGCTCCGAAGATGTCGCCTACAAACCAGCTGTAGTTCGACCAGTTGGTGCCGAATTCAAATTCAAGGATGATGCCTGTGGCTACTCCGCAGGCGAAATTGATGCCGAAAAGGGTCATCCAGAATTTAGTGATTCCTTTCCAGCGGCTGTCGCCTGTCCGGACGTAGATTGTTTCCATAATGGCTACAATCACTGACAGTCCGATGGTAAGCGGGACGAATAGCCAGTGGTACATGGCTGTCAGGGCGAATTGCGCCCTTGACCAGTCGACGGTTCCTAACAGTTCATTCATAGTTTCAAGGTATTTTATCTGTTGTTTGATTGTCAGTTGTTTGTGCTACGCTCAGGGCTTTGCGGACGGCATCGGCACGGGATTCGTCGTCGGAGTAGCGCGTGGATAGGATGTCGGGGAAGAAAAACAGCTTCAGGACAGCGAAAAAGATAATCAGTTTTATGATTATCAAAGCCCACAGGCTGCGTCCTACGGTCATCCGGCGGAATCCGTCGATGTAGAACATCGCTATATTTTTTAACCGATTGCGTGGTTGTAGCATGTATTTTAAACAGATGGGGATGCTGATATTTTTTGTTTTCCGCATGTCAAAAGTATATATTTTATTGAATAAATGCAAGTTTTAACACCACTTAACCGATGCGCGAAAATAAGGGGCGGCGACATTGGTGAAAGTCGCGGATAATTGCTATTTTTGTAAATTGATATGGGCCGCTTCTGCGTCAGGTCAGGCCCGGACAAGAATAAGAAACAAATTTTCTACCGTATATGAAATTCAACATCGCAAGCAAAGCTCTCTACAACGCCACATCGGCCGTGAGCAAGGTAATCAATTCCAAGAACGCGCTCGCCATCCTCGATAATTTTCTGATTACGCTTGAAGGCGACAAGCTGACTATCACCGGCTCCGATGCGGAGAATGCCCTTACAGCGCATCTTACTGTCAGCGAGGCCGAAGGGTCCGGTAGCCTTTGCCTCGGTGCCCGCCGCCTTGTGGAGCTTCTGAAGGAAATGCCCGACCAGGGAGTGGACGTCAATATCAATGACGATACTCTTGAAGTACAGCTTACATACGCTTCAGGCCATTATTCTTTTGTAGGCATATCGGCCGAGCAGTATCCCAGTTTCCGTGTAAGCGGCAACGATTCGGAGCCTATAAGCTTCAGCATTGCCACAGAGCAGCTTATCACCGGTCTTGACAACACCATGTTTGCCGTAAGCACCGATGAGTACCGCATGATCATGCAGGGTGTGTACCTCGATATCACTCCCGAAAGCATCACTTTCGTGGCAACGGATACCCGCAAGCTCGTGCGATATATCGACCGCCGTACGGCTCCCGGCGTTACAGGCAACTGTATCATTCCCGTCAAGCCCGCTACTGTCATAAAGAACGTGTTCGCCAAGGATGAAAGCCTCGACATTACCATGACTTCACGCAGCGCAATTGTCAAGAGCGACCGTTTCACATTCCAATGCACATTCCTCAACGGCACTTATCCCGACTATAACCGTGTGATTCCCCGCAACAATTCGCTTGTGCTTACCGTTGACCGTCTTGCGTTGCTTAACGCCGTGCGCCGCGTGGGCATATTCGTCGAGCTTGACGGCGGTCTGGAGAAATTCCGTATCACGCCGGAAAAAATCCTTATCAAGAGCAGCGACCCGAGCCTCTGCACCAGCGCGCGGGAGCAGGTGCCCTGTTCGTTCACCGGTCAGGAGCTGACTATCGGTTTCAGCGCTTCGTTCCTTATCGAGATTCTCAATACGCTGCATGGCGAGGAAGTGGTGGTGAATCTCGGCGACGCCGGACGTCCCGGCATGTTCCGCCCCGGCGAAGAGCCTGACAACACCGAACTTGTGATGCTTCTGATGCCTATGACCGTAGGCGAATTCTGATTAGGCCTGTAAATTTCTGTAGAATTCATAGACATGAAGCTGAAACTGAACCGTCCGATTGTGTTCTTCGATCTGGAAACAACCGGCACAAACATCATGCACGACCGTATCGTCGAAATCTCGCTTATCAAGGTGATGCCTGACGGCAGCGAGGTGGAACGTACGCGCCGTATAAATCCCGAAATACCTATTCCCGCCGAGGCTTCGGCCATACACGGGATATATGACGAGGACGTGGCTTCGGAGCCTACTTTCCGTCAGGTCGCCGCCTCGCTGGCACAGCTTATGAGCGGCTGCGACATCGCTGGCTTTAATTCCAACCGTTTCGATATTCCTCTTCTCGACCAGGAGTTTACCCGCGCGGGAATCAATTTCGATATATGTGCGGCCCGTTTCATCGACGTACAGACCATATACCACAAGCGCGAACCCCGCACTCTTGTGGCCGCCTACCGTTTCTACTGCGACAAGAATCTCGAGGACGCGCATTCGGCTGCCGCCGACACCCGTGCGACACTCGAGGTGCTGAAAGCCCAGCTCGAACGCTATGAGGATCTTCCGACAGAGGTCGACGCATTGTCGGAATATGCTTCCAACAACCGGAATGTCGATCTTATGGGACGCCTTGTCTACGACGACAAGCGCCGCGAGGTGATCAACTTCGGCAAATACAAAGGGCAGATTGCCGAAGAGGTGCTTGCGCGCGATCCCGGCTATTACAGCTGGATAATGCAGGGCGATTTCACCCAGAACACCAAAAACGCTTTCACCAGAATACGCCTCCGCGCAAGAGGAAAATAAGACGTAACCGACAATGCTTGAAGGCAAGAATATAATACTCGGAATCACCGGAGGCATAGCCGCCTACAAATCGGCCATGCTTTTGCGTCTGCTTGTCAAGGCCGGCGCGCAGGTGCAGGTTGTAATCACACCCAACGGCAAGGAATTCATAACGCCCGTGACCCTGTCGGCTCTTTCAGGCCGCCCTGTCATCAGCGAATTCTTCACGGCCAACAGCGGCGAGTGGCACTCGCATGTCGATCTGGGTCTGTGGGCCGATGCCATGATCGTGGCTCCGGCCACAGCGTCGACGCTCGCCAAGATGGCAACAGGCGTTGCCGACAATATGCTTGTAACAACTTATCTTTCGTCCAAATGTCCGGTGTTTGTGGCTCCGGCCATGGATCTCGACATGATGGCGCATCCGTCGACTACGCGCAATCTCGCTACGTTGCGTGCCGACGGTGTGAGGATTATCGAGGCTGCTTCGGGCGAACTTGCCAGCCATCTGACGGGTAAGGGTCGCATGGAGGAGCCGGAGAAAATCGTCGCTGTGCTCGACGCGTTCTTCGACGGCTGCGGAAGCAGGCGTCTGGAAGGCCGGAAAGTGTTGATAAGCGCCGGCCCTACACGCGAACGAATAGATCCGGTTCGTTATATAGGTAATTTCTCCACAGGCAAGATGGGTTATGCGATAGCACGCCGTGCCGCTGCCGAGGGTGCCGAGGTGACGCTTGTCAGCGGTCCTGTCGGAATCAGTATTGATGATCCGGCGGTGAAAGTTGTCGCTGTCGAATCTGCGCGTGAGATGCTTGCGGCCTGCGAGGATGCTTTCGCCGATGCCGATATAGCCATCATGGCCGCTGCGGTGGCCGATTATGCTCCCGCGGAGTGCGCCGGACGTAAAATCAAACGCGAGCATTGCGATTTCGATGAAATAAAACTTGTGAAGAATCCCGATATTGCCGCCACGCTCGGCTCGCGCAAGCGTCCGGGGCAGATTCTTGTCGGTTTTGCCCTCGAAACCGACAATGCCGCCGAACATGCCGCCGAAAAACTGGTGCGCAAGCACCTCGACATGATTGTGGTGAACTCGCTGGCCGATGCCGGCGCCGGATTCGGAACCGATACTAACAAAATATCAATACAGTATGCCGACGGACGGCCTGACGGGATTTTTGACCTGAAATCCAAAGATGAAGTTGCCGCCGACATAATCGACGCCATAACAAGACTATGACTTTTACTCTCTCCTTTGTCCGACCTTTGCACCGCTGTTTTGCCGCCGCCCTCTTCTTTTCTGCCGCTTGCGTAGCCGGCGCGCAGGAACTGAACTGTACGGTCACTGTCAATTCCGACCAGATAAACGGCACGAACAAGTCGGTGTTCGAAACATTGCAGACGGCTCTCACGGAGTATATCAATACGACGGTGTTCACCGACGCCCAGTTTGCCGCCAATGAAAAGATCGAATGCCGCTTTTTTCTGACGGTCAAGGAATATACCGACGACGTGATCAAGGGCGACCTGCAGGTGCAGTCCTTGCGTCCGGTCTACAACAGTTCCTATACCACGACGCTTATAAATTTCAAGGATACCAAGATAGAGTTTTCTTACCGCGAGGGTGAGCCTCTGGTTTTTTCCTTAAACAATATGGAGAGCCAGCTGACGGCGATAGTCAATTTCTATGTCTATCTTTTCCTTGCCGTCGATTTCGACTCGTTTTCGCCCCGTGGCGGCGAGCCTTACTGGGAACGGCTGAAGCAGATAGTGCAGATGGCGCAGTCATCGGGAGAAACCGGCTGGAAAGCTTTCGAGGATTCCAAGAACCGCAGCGCCGTGCTAAGCGGGTTTACCGATCCCGCGACCTCCGGAATACGCGACCTTTATTATAAGTATCACCGACAGGGACTCGACCAGATGTCGGTGTCGGTTGACAAGGGTCGTTCAGCCGTTACGGAATCGCTCGGCGAAGTGAGTAAAATTTATGATGTCCAGCCTATGTCCGTCATGCTTTCGATGTTCAAGGATGCCAAACTCGACGAGTTGGTAAATATTTATTCCAAAGCTCCCGCCGAGGAGCGCAACAAGGTCTATAATCTCCTGGAGCCTATCTATCCTACAGAACAGCAGACAAGGCTCGACCAACTGAAAAAAGGTGCTGAGAAATGATAAAGAGCCTTCATATAGCCAATTATGCCCTTATATCGAAAATCGACATAAATTTCGAAGCGGGGCTTAACATAATAACAGGCGAAACTGGAGCCGGAAAATCGATAATACTCGGTGCGTTGTCGCTCTTGCTCGGCGGGCGTGCCGACCTGAAAGCCATACGCAACGCCGATGCCAAGTCGGTGATAGAAGCTGAGTTCGATATCAGTTCCATCGCAGGATTCAACGATGTGCTGCGGCGTGCCGAACTTGATACGGACAGCGATGTCTGCATCCTGCGCCGCGAGCTTTCGCCCGGCGGACGTTCGCGGGCTTTTGTCAACGACACACCGGTGACTCTCGCTTTCCTGCGTGATATTGCCATGCGTCTGGTCGATATCCATTCGCAGCATCAAAATCTTCTTATAGCTGATCCCGCTTACCAGCTTTCCATTATCGACAGTCTGGCGCGAAACGGAGAACTTAAGGAAAAATATGCCGAGTCCTATGCCGCCTATCGCCGGGCTTTAAAGAAATACACGGATACCCGCGATCTGATACGCCGAAATGCCGGCGATGCCGAATATCTGTCGTTCCAGCTGGAAGAGTTCGAAGGACTCGACCTGCACGACGGAGAACAGGAAAGTCTTGAGGCCGAGCGCGAGCTGTTGTCGAATGTAGGTGATATAAAAGAACTTCTTGCCGAAGCCATAGCTCCGCTTGCCGGCGGGGAAAGCAATGCTGTCGAGGCTCTGCGCGATGCCGCGGGTGCCTGCGAGTCGATTGCCTCGCGCCTCGGAACCGGCGACAGCGATGCCGATCCGGATTCCGACATATCGGAGGATGCGACGGACGATCCGGACTCCGGAGGCAATTTTTTCCGCTCGCTGGCCGGACGTCTGGAATCGGCGCGGATAGAGGTCGCCGACATAGCCGACAGTCTTGCCGACTACGACGCACGCCTGCAGTCCGACCCTGGACGCCTCGAAGAGGTGGAAGAGCGCCTCGGGGCCATCTACAGCCTTGAAATGAAGCATCATGCCGATTCTATAGCCGCTTTGCTCAAGCTGCGCGACGATATGGCTTCCAAACTGGAGGCTATAAGCAACAGCGAGGATGTGCTCGGCAGGCTTGAGTTGGCCGCGCGCCGCGCCAAGAAATCGGCAGTCGAACTGGCTACGCAACTGTCGGAGATGCGTGCGGCGACGGCTGAGTCTTTTGCCGCCTTGCTGAAAGAGCGTGCGGCTCCGCTGGGAATGCACAATCTCTGTTGTGTCGTGTCACTGACCCGTGGAAAACTCGGTCCCGACGGTTTCGACGATATAGAATTTCTTTTCGCCTTCAACAAGAACCAGCAGCCTGTGCCTGTGGCCGCAGGCGCCTCCGGCGGCGAAATCTCGCGACTTATGCTTACGATCAAGTCGATTGTGGCGGAGAACATGCAGATGCCGTCGATTATTTTCGACGAGGTGGACACCGGAGTTTCCGGCGACATTGCCAACCGCATGGCCGCAATGATGGCCGGAATCGGCAGCCGCATACAGGTGATCACCATAACCCATCTGCCGGGAGTGGCCTCGATGGGCACGGCGCACTTCAAGGTTTACAAAGAGGATGACGAGTCGTCGACGACCACACGCATACGCCGCCTTGCCGACGACGAGCGTGCTGCCGAACTTGCTCTGATGCTCAGCGGCAATCCTTCCGACCCTGCGGCTCTGGCAAACGCGCGTTCACTGCTTGCCGCTGCCGGCCGCATACATATTAAATAATATAATACAAAAAGAATCATGGACAGCTCCGAATACATTTTTGGCATACATTCCGTGCTCGAAGCCATCGAGGCCGGCAAGACAATTGACAAACTCTACGTAAAGAAAGATCTTCGCGGCGACGCGTCGGCAGGATTGCTCAGCCTTGCCCGCGAGCGCCACATTCCCGTGCAGCGTGTGCCTTTGGAAAAACTCAACAAGATCACGCGCAAAAATCATCAGGGTGTTATCGCCGTCCTTTCGGCTGTAGCCTACTGCAGACTCGGCACTGTAGTGCCTACGCTATATGAAGACGGTGTTCTGCCTTTTATACTTGTTCTCGACGGAATCACCGATGTGCGCAATTTCGGAGCTATGGCCCGCACGGCGGAATGCTGCGGCGTGAATGCGATCGTGATTCCTCAACGTGGCAGTGTGAGCGTGGGTGCTGATGCTGTCAAGACATCTGCGGGAGCGTTGTTGCATGTTCCCGTGTGCCGCGAAGCTTCGCTGCGCGATGCCGTGGCTTATCTCAAGGACAGCGGCTACCAGATTGTCGCTGCCACGGAGAAAGCCGATGTCAACTATACACGCGGCGACTATACCGGACCGGTAGCTCTGGTGATGGGTGCCGAGGACGTCGGCATATCGCCCGAGGTGCTTGCTTTGTGCGACACACCTGTGTCAATTCCGATGTTCGGCCATATAGGCTCGCTCAATGTCGGAGTGGCTGCGGGCGTGATGATGTACGAGGTCGTGCGCCAGCGCCTCGAAGCCGATGTAGAAATAATCTGAGCGTGTCGTGGCCGATACCTACAGTACCATAACCGCACCCGGCGAGGGTATCTATAAGGAAAAGATGAGCAAGTTCCTTGCTTTCGCTTTTCCTGTAGCTACGGCGGCGGAGGCGAAG
Source organism: uncultured Muribaculaceae bacterium (assembly GCA_910587235.1). Classification (GTDB taxonomy): domain Bacteria; phylum Bacteroidota; class Bacteroidia; order Bacteroidales; family Muribaculaceae; genus CAG-873. The sequence goes on along the minus strand of CAJUKD010000002.1, from coordinate 61,695 downwards.
GCCCGTATTGCGGAAGTGCAGAAGAAATACTTCGACGCGCGGCATGTCTGCTGGGCCTACATGATAGGTTCGGCGCGTACGGAATTTATGAGCAACGACAACGGCGAGCCGTCGGGTACTGCCGGCAAGCCCATACTCGGGCAGATAAATTCTTTCGGGCTGACTAATGTGGCTATTGCCGTGGTTCGCTATTTCGGCGGCATAAAGCTCGGCACGTCGGGGCTTATCACTGCTTACCGCGAGGCTGCCCGCGAGGCTTTGTCGGCTTGCGAGATCGTCGAGCGGCATGATATGGCCGACGTCGCTTTCACGTTTCCTTATCTGGCGATGAACGACGTCATGCGCCTTGTCAAGAACAGCGAGGCCGAGATTGTCAGCCAGCAGTTCGACAACTCATGCTCAATGACTTTGCGTATCCGTGCCGACCATGCATCCGGACTACGCGAACGCCTGACGGACATCGACGGCGTGTGTACGGACGATTGATAAGAGCGCGGAATGTCCCTGCATTACATAGCGGGCGGACTGATGGTGTCCGATGCTTAGGCGGTTCAGAATGAGAACTGGCACATGGCGCCGATGCGGCGTGCCATGCGTTGCGCGCCGTTGAAGTTGTGGCGCCATCCGAGGTCGAGTTCGGCGCCTATCTGCATACGCGGTGTCATGTTCCAGAAGATATTGACAGCGCTGAACATCCCCCATTTGTATTCGTTGCCGTCGATTGCATGTGCGGGCAGATAACGGTTCTGGCTTGCCGATGCCGATATGAAAAGGTTTGGCATGAAGTTGTACTGCAGACCGAGGCACCATCCGAAAGATGCGGGAGCGTACAGTTCGCCCGTCCGGCCGGGTATTCCGACGAGGTCGTAACTACCTATAAGCAGGTCGCCTCCGAGTCCGGCATAGCCGTGGCCGTAGGAGCCGGTGACATAGCTTGTCAGCCGGTCGGTGATATGGGCTACGGAACTGAGCTGCACTCCCCATCCGATTTTGTTGTGGTTTTTCTGTGCGATGAGGTCGCGATAGGATAGGGTGCGGATTATTCCGGAAAGACGCACGTGTTGTCCCGGTGCCCATTGGTATTGGGCCAGGGCTGCGAAGTCAGGCATCCAGTCGCTGACGCGCTTTGTGTTTACGCCGTCGTCGGCTATTGCCGTGGCGGGCGTTTCGGCCGATATGCCTACAGACCACCGTTGTTTGAATGTCGGCATGTAGCGTACGAGTACTGATGTCGGTGATATTTTGTTGTTTGGACCTTGAGCATCGACGGTCGGCGGGAGTGCCGCGGGATCGCTGAATGTGGATGACGCATAGCCTATGGTGAAGTTGTTGATCGTCGCGTATGCTTTTTCAAGATGAAAATCGCGTGACTGATAGCCGTTGAAGTTGCACTGGATGTATAGCTGGTAGTCGCCGAGGGTCTTGTTGCGACCGAGTACGCGGAAGAATAATGCAGTGCCGGCAGGTGTTGTGCCGAAGTGTCGCATGTTGGTAGGCGATGGTGTCATGGGTATCAGTTTCGGAGCGAAGCCTGAGGCCGGGATGGCTCCGCCCCAGTCGTAGAACGCGCGCATACGCACACATCCGCCTATGCCCATGGCGAGTTGTGCGTCTTTGCTCATAAAGAGGAAATAGGGTGCGGCGGGATCGGAAAAGTGCCTGAACTGGTCGTAGTAGAATGTGGCTATGCGTTTTCGGATTGAGTCGACATAGGTTTTCGCCTGTTCGGGAGCCGGTCGGCCGTCGATGTGTATTATTTTGGTGTTTGCGGCCAAAGAATCGTTCTGGCAATCGATAAGTGGTCGTGCGGCATGTGCGGTGGCGCATGCTGAAAGCGCAACGGCAACGGATAACAGAATCAGTCTTGACATAGGAGGGGCGGATCTGTGATGAAACATGATGAATATATGATTCAAACACCGATCCGCCCCTCTATGTTTACGCGGGATCCGCGAATCAGCCGCAGTGGAAGTGGCGGCGCACAAGTTCGAGCATCAGTCCGGGATCGGACATTGCGCGTCGGGCTTCGTCGCTGTCGTAGGCACGCAGGCGCGCGCAGGTGCCGGCGATGGCTTTTTCGCTGAAAACTCCTGCGGCGGTGAAGATGTCGGCACGAGCCTCGAGGCAGTCGGCGGAAGCGTTGCAGTCGACGGGCAGAGATGCGAGGCGGCGTGCGATGTCGCCGCTTTCGCTGCGGTGTATGTCGACGTCGACGTATGTCTGTTCTGCGACCTCAAGGGCGTCGGGCATCTCGAACCCGTGGCGCAGAGCTACGGCAAGGGCGGCAATATACATGTAAACGTCGGCTGAACCGTCGGCCGAGCGTATTTCAAACGTCTGTTTGCGTGCGGCTTCGGCCGGGTCGAGCGGAGTGCTGTCGTCGGTGGGGTTTGCGAGGCTGCACATGGTGTTGGCGTCACCGGTCCAGCCCAGAGGCACGCGGACGAGTACGGATCGGTTGCGGTCGCCCCAGCATACGCTTGTGGGTGCTTCCTGATGCGGCACGAGGCGGAAGTAGGAAGTGGGGTTGGTGTTGCCGAAGGCTGTCAGTGCAGGCGCGAGATCCATCAGTCCGGCAATGCCGCGCAGGCGTGCTCCGCTTACGCTTCCGGGGCGTGCGGTCATGGCGCTTGTGCCGTCGGGATTCATCAGCCGCATGTGGACGTGCAGGCCTGATCCGGCTTTTCCTGCTGTGATTTTAGGGGCGAATGTCGCGTCGAGTCCATGGCGCCAGGCCAGATTACGTATCACCCATTTTGCCAGAACAAGCTGGTCGGCGGCATCGCGTGCGTCGACGGGCAGGAATTCGATTTCGTTCTGTTCGTATATCATGCCGTCGAGCGTGAAGTTTCCTACTTCGGAGTGGCCGTACTTTATCTGTCCTCCCGTTTCTGCTATGTAGGTCATGCACAGGGCGCGGAAGTCGTTGAATTTGGCGAAAGGAGCCGATTCATGGTAGCCGCGCTGGTCGGTGGCGGGAAATACGGCCGGGTCGGGAGCTATGACGTAGTATTCGAGTTCGCCCATTGCCTCGAATGTCAGGCCTGTGGCGCGTGTGAATTCGGTGCATGCCTTGTCGAGGGTATATTCCGGCGCGCTTTCAAGATGGTGCCCGTCCTTGTCGAAGAATGAGCAGAGCATGGTAAGGGTGGGAATGTCGGTGGCGAAGGGGTCGACGAATGCGGTGCGGTAGCGTGGCACGACGTAGAGATCGGAACTTCCGGCCTCGATGAAAGGAAAGAGCGACGAGCCGTCGACGCGTTCGCCCAATGTAAGAATGTTTTCGAGATATGCGAGGTTGTTGACAACAAAGTTAAGGGTCTTCAGACGTCCGTCGGCAGCAGGGTACATGAAGTTTATCATCCTGATGTCGTTGGCGGTGACGAAGCGGACAATGTCGTCGCGTGTGAACTCGGAGGGCGATTTTCCGAGCCATGCCTGTACGCGATTTTTACATAAAGTTGATTGTTTATCCATGATAATTTTGTAGTTTTATGGCGTAGAATATTTAAGGTGCATAAAGATAGCATTAAGATTTAATGTGCTGTGTAATTTGGATAAAATTAACATATAAAAGGGCTTAAAAGCCTCGAGAAGTATAATGAAAAGTAACGAAATGAATGTTCAGTTGCATGCGCTCAGCGAGCTTTCCGACGCCACGGCTGTCAACCGCCGCGCGTTGCGCCGGCTCAATCCGATGTCGCAGGTGAATGTGGACATGAAGGTGAAAGTTCTGCCCGATCTTGCATCGGGGCGTATAAGCATTGTTGTGACATGCTCCTACACGGCTGAGGTGTATCTGATACGCACACATCTGGCCGTATGTTCTGTAGTGGCGACATTCGATGTCGAAGATCTTGAATCGTATATCGAATATCCCGAAGGCGGTGAAATGAGGATAGCTACTCCGCTAATGTCGATGATGCTCGGTATCGCTGTCGGTGCTTTGCGCGGAATGATGGCCGTAAGACTTGCCGGAACGCCTCTGTCGAAGCATCCGATGCCTATCATAAATATGGCCGCGCTTATCGAACGGCTGAGCTATACGTCTTAGAAATCAACCGATAGACGGACGTTGAACTGGCGACGTGTCAGATAATTCGGCACGGCGTACTGTATGTCGTTGACGTCGGTTATCCAGTAATAGCTGTTGACGTTACTGATGTCGAGGAGGTTGAATACGTCGAGTCCGAGCCATATACTTTTGAAGTGACGGAAAAATCCGTTTCGCTGCGGCTCGCCTTCTTTGCGCTCTGACAGAAGGGCGTAGGCGAGTCCTATGTCGAGGCGTTTGTAGGCGGGTGCACGGAAGTAGCCTTTGTCGCGGCTGCCGCGTGGGGCTGTGGCGGGCATGCCGTCGGAGAATATGCCTCGTAGATTGAATTTGAGTTTCGGGAATTTGGGGAAATAGTCGGTGAAATACAGGGCCACGCTGTAGCGCTGGTCGGTCGGTCGCGGGACTTTGACGCCGTTCAGCTCTTCCTGGGTCTTCATCAGCGAGAAACTGAGCCATGAGTCGGAACCCGGAACGAATTGTCCGAAGAGTTTGAAATCGACGCCGGTGGTGAAGCCGTGGGTCTGGTTTATGCCCGAATATACGATCTTGAGGTTGTCGACCTCGTATGGGATCAGGTTGCCGAGGAGTTTATAGTATGCTTCGCCTGATATTTTGAACGGGCGGTTGAATGCACGGAATGTATAGTCGGCACCGAGTATTATCTGATATGAGCGCTGGGATTTTATGTCGCGGTTCAGCATTATCGATATATTGCCGTTGGCGTCCTCGACCGGCTGCCTGTATTCCTTGAAGAATGGCGACTGGTAGTAGAGTCCGGTGGCGAAGCGCATGGTCAGCCTTGGTGCGGCATCGGGGACGAATCCCACGCTGACGCGCGGACTTACGAGGAACTCGCGGTTGAAATCCCAGTAGGAGAAGCGAAGGCCGCCGTTGAAGTTGAAATATCCTATGCGGCTGCTCAGGCGGTATGTGTCCTGGACGTAGAATGAGAGTCGGTTAGAGGTTATGTCGTTGTTCGACGAGAGGTTGTAGATCACTTTTACGGCGTCGGGATCGGCGGGCAGTGAAAATCCTGCCGAGTCGCGCAGTTCCCATTCGCGCGAGCGGTCGTAGATCGATTCGTGGTTGTAGGTCAGTCCGTAGCTCAGGTTGTGGCGGCTGATGGAGCTTGCGCCGCGAAGTCCGAGAGAGAATACGGATGCGCGCATGCGGTTGCGGGCGTGTTCGTGGTAGCGTCCTACGCCGAGTTCGCCGCCGACACCACCCTCGTTGCCGTTGTTGCCGTCGCCTGATGTTCCTGCCTGGTCGAGCCAATATTCGCCGGATATATCGTAGGCGACGAGTTCGTTGGTCAGGTAGCCTGAAGCAAGTAGTGCGAATTCGTTTCCTTTGTTGAGGCGGTAGTTCAGTGTCAGGGCGCCGAAATAGGTTTCGAAACGGTCTTTTTCCTGGCCGTCGAAGTAGACGGTGAACTGTTTGGCGTCGGTCGATGTGCCGAAGTTGGTCGTGCGGTTGTGGGGTATGAAGCGGTAGTTGTTGACGGCGATGTTGCCGAGTACGGATGCTTTCAGCTTGGGACTGAAAGTGTAGGTCATGCTTGTCTGGAAGTCGAAGAATTTAGGATCGTACTCGCCTTTCTCGTCGAGAGAGCCGAGAAGCGATGAATTACTTTTGTAACGGATGCCGTGGAGCTGTGTGAAGCGCTTGCTGCTGGAACCTACTGCAAGATTCGCGCCCATAAGGCTCAGTCCGGCAGCGCCTTCGAAAGATTCCGGTTCGCGATATGTTATGTCGAGTACGGAGGACATGCGGTCGCCGTACTGCGCCGAGAATCCGCCGGTGGAAAAGGCTATGTCGCCAACCATGTCGGGGTTGATGATACTCAGACCTTCCTGTTGTCCGGAGCTGACGAGCTGAGGGCGATAGACTTCTATGCCGTTGATGTACACACTGTTTTCGTCGTATGTTCCGCCACGGACGTTGTACTGGCTCGACATCTCGTTGTTCGAGCTTACGCCGGCCATTGTTGTCAGTAATGACTCGACGCTGCCTCCGCTTACGTCGGGCGCGAGTTTATAGGCCGAGCCGTCGATGCGTTGCACTGTGTTGGTCTGCTTCTGGTACTCGGTGACTTCGATAGGGCCGAGGGTGTAGGTGGCCGGTGTCATCTTGACGTTGACTGTGGCTTCTTTTTTTGCTCCAATAAGGCGGCGTGTCGATTCCTCATAGCCTATGCACGAGAATATCACTCTTATGGTGTCGGCTTCGGGGACATTGAGGGTGTATTTGCCGTCGAGTCCGCTGGTGGTGCCGAGTTGTTTGCCGGCTATGCGGATTGTGGCGAATTCGAGCGGCTCGTTGTTTTCGTCGGTTACGAGTCCGGCTATTTTCACAGAGCCGCCTGCCGCGGCTGCTGTCAGCGCCGCGGCAAGGCAGATTATGTATGCGGTGAGTTTTCTCTTCAATTTTCAGGTGTTTGGTTGCGTCCGGCTATCTGAAATTGTAGCCGAGGGTGATGTAGAGCCTGTTCTCGCGGAAAGATATGTCTTCGAGCTTGCAAAGGTCTGTCATGCCGAAAGATCCGGCTACTGAGAACCATGCTTTGCCTACGGTTATTCCGGCCCCGATGCGCCAGGCGAGGTCGAATCGTCGCATGTCGCTTTCCCGGCCGTAAAGGTCGCCGGGTTCGTCGCGCAGTTCCTCGTTTTTGAATTTCACTTTCGCCGATACTCCGAGCGATGCCTCGGGACCTGTGAAAATGCTTATCCCTCCGTTGTTGGGGAATATGTCGAAATGGTAGCCGAACATCAGTGGCACACGGAATCCGGCTTTGTGGACGGGCGGGTCGGATTCGGTCAATGATTCGTCGCTGTTGCCGACCACGAGATCGGAGAAACGGTATGTGTCGAAATAGAAATTCAGACCCGGTTCGAAGTATAAATTGGCGACCAGAGGCAGATTGTATATTGCTCCGACTGAAAATCCTGTGCCGGGAGAGAACATTTTCAGTGATAGCAACTTCGATTTGTAGTTGCCTGGAAATGAAACGTCGGCTGACGCACGTATGCCCCAGAAGGGACGGTTGTCGGGATTATTGAATATTTCCGTCTGTGCGGCAGCCGGAATGGCGGCTACTGCTGAGAATAAGGACATGGCGAGCAGAAAACGTTTCATAATTGGATTTATTAATTTATGTATAAGAATAACGGAGCTGCAGCCCACTTATTGCCGTTGCCTTTTCCTTTTTGCGGATGCAGGTGTGAACTATAGTGCGCTTTCATTGTTTCTTATTTATATAAGGTGTGCCTGAATATGTGGCATGAGCCTTAAATATGTATATTCATCATCATTATGCCAATCGAAAATGAGATCAAAGTTTTTTATAATTGCGTTTACGGTAGCTGCTGTCGAAGGCGCTATGGCTTCGGAACCTACTCTTGAAGGCATAGGGGCTACCCTTGCCGCTATGGAAGCTTGTGCGGGCCGATGCTCTTATGAGGTGCTGATGCCGTCGCGTTCGGAGCCGGTGAGCTACGAGGTGGCTTTCGAAAGTTTCGCACCGGAGGCACGGAATGACAGTCTTGCTCCGTGCGACTATCTGATAGACTGGTCGCTTGCTACACCAACAGGACGTACTGGCGGCTTTTCGGCATATTTTTCAGGCGAGCATTACCGCTATCGTGAAGGACGGCTTCAGGAGTATCATTATTCTGAAGATCCGATTCCGTTTGCCCCACGTGGAACTGCGGATAGCGGAGTCCAGAGCCAAAGCCAGTTCGCTGATCTGATTCCGCAGTTTTTAGGAAAACATTTCATAAATATGGCTTCTGACGATAGTTATATTTACAGATTGTCGGCGGATACACTTACTGACGGGCGGCGTTCGACTGTGGTGCGGGGTGTACGGAGGCTAAACGGCTATGACTGTCTTGAATATGTCTATGTTCTCGACTACGATACAAAGATGCCGCGCCGTATATCATTTGAGAATAATCCGGGGCAGATAAGCGAGCAGAGTGTTGAGGCGCGTTATGACGGAGTTGAGCCGGGATTGCGTGGTGCTATCGACCAGAAAGAACTGCTCGGACGCTATCCTGAGGCTTTCGGGCTTTACCGGGAAAGTACATTTTCTCTTAAAAATCTGACAGGACGCAAATTGCCGGCCTTTAATGCTTACGATCTCGGACGCGAACGTCGCCATCATGCCGCAAATACGCCGCTTGACCGTCCGACGGTAGTGGCTTTTCTTGAATCAGGTGTCGGATCTACGCCTCAGGTCATAGCTTCTGTGCGGGATGCCGTGGCCTCGCTCCCGATGCAGGTCGATATTGTATGGGCGTTTCTCGACAAACGGGCCGATGATGTTATTGAAATCATGGGACGGGAAGATATGTCAGGTGAAACGACGCTTGTAAGTTGCGGCGGTTTTGCCCGCGACTGCGGGGTAGGTAATACGACTCCGGTGCTGCTGTTCTGTGCGCCGGATTCCAAGGTTGTGGATCTTGCTATAGGGTTCAACAAAAATCTCGGATCGCTTGTTATAGAGAAAGCGGCACTGAGCGCTACGGCCTCTGCCGGCAAATGAATTATGAATTAATAAAAACATAAGAAATGCGTACAATCTATTTTTCCGGCAATCCTTGTCATACATACGGCGAAGTGCCGGTCGTAGGAAGCGAAGCTCCTGAATTTCTTCTTACAGATAAAGATCTTAAACCCGTAAGGTTGAGCGATTATCGCGGACGGCGTGTGGTGTTGAATGTTTTTCCGAGTCTTGATACGCCGGTGTGTGCCGCTTCGGTACGGCGATTCAACAAAGAGGCTGCCGATCTCAAGAATACAACAGTAATCTGCATATCAATGGATTTACCCTTTGCTATGAAGCGTTTCTGTACGGCCGAGGGTATTGACGACCTTGTTGTTGCCTCGGCATTCCGGGCACCTGACTTTGCCCGTGACTATGGTCTTAAGATGACCGACGGACCTCTGGAAGGACTTCTTGCGCGTGCCGTACTTGTGATAGACGAAAAGGGCAGGGTGGTGTATTCCGACGTTGTCGAGGAAATTACAAATGAACCGGATTACAATGGTGCACTTTCTGCATTGAAATAGAGCACGTTATATAATATAATAAGCGTAGCTGCAGATGCCTGTAGCTACGCTTGTCTTTTTATTCTGATAGATAAGAACTCTCTAAAAATAAAAAATTATCCGTCATCACGACGAATAATCTTTTCACCTTAAATCTAATACCATGAAAAACTGATGCAAAGGTATATGTTTTATGTTATACAACATAATTTTTGAGCAAGAGAATGACTTTTGTTAACATATTTTAGCACAAAACATATTTATAAGCGTTCTGACGGCTTGTATGTGCTGTTGGAATTTCAGATTCGAATGGATTTGGCTGTTGGAGAGAATACAACTGTATTTTTCCATTAATATCTTTTGAACAATGATTACAGGATGGAAATGTATAAAGCAAAAAAAATTATCCGTCGTCGCGACGAATAATCTTTTCACCTTAAATCTAATACCATGAAAAACTGATGCAAAGGTATACGTTTTATGTTATACAGCATAATTTTTGAGCAAGAAAATGATTTGTATTAACTCTAATTAACTAAAAATAGAGCTTGAGCTACTTTTAAGCGGTTTTTGTAACAATATAATGTTTAAACCATGAAGATACTGAAATACAATAAAAAAGAGAGATTTATAAAAATACGTACATTGAAAAAATATAGAAAAATCGAGAAATAATTTGTGGTTTTAAAAATAATGCCTAACTTTGCATCACCAAAACGGAAAGCCGTAGTGACGGCATCGTCAAGGTAGACATAATGGAGAGGTGGGTGAGTGGCTGAAACCACCAGTTTGCTAAACTGACGTAGGAGTAATCCTACCACGAGTTCGAATCTCGTCCTCTCCGCCCTATGATAAAAGTCGAGTTTCAACCCTCGACTTTTATTTTTTTTAATTCCGCATACACACAGCTTTTTTACTATGCGCCTCATTGAGTTACAAAATTTTATTGTAGCTTTGCGTATGGCAGATAATAGACTTTTGGAACAGCAACGTGTTAAGATTATCGGTGTAGCGCGTCACCGTCTGGCGACCGACGGCGATGGGGTTACGACGCTTGTGGCTTTTCACGGATGCCCACTTCGCTGTCGATATTGTCTTAATCCGCAATCGCTTGGCGACAGCAGCCGTTTTCGCGAGTGTTCTCCGGCGGAATTGTACGACGAAACACGCATTGACGAGCTGTATTTCCTTGCCACAAACGGTGGCGTGACTTTCGGAGGTGGTGAACCCGGCATGCACCCCGATTTCATCCGTAAGTTTCGTGAACTTTGCGGCCAGGGGTGGCAGATTAATCTTGAAACATCGCTTAATGTTCCTACGACCAACATCGAAGCATTGCTCCGAGTTGTCAATACCCTGATTATTGATATCAAGGATATGAATCCCGACATTTACCGTAGCTACACGGGGCAGAGCAATGACCTTGTTCTTGACAATCTCCGTCTGATTGCTGAATCCCGACGCCAAAGCGACTGCATTATCCGCATACCGCTGATACCGAACTATAATACCGACGCCGACCGTGAGGCAAGTCGCTCGGCTCTTGAAGCACTTGGTTTCACCCGATTCGATTTATTCACCTATCAAATACGCAAGCATTGACTATGGCACGAGGAAAGCAGACTTGTAAGATACTGAAAGAGATACGCCGGCAGATAGCTGAGGCCAACGACATCGAGTTCGCCACATTGGAATGTCGCTACAAGGGCGACTGCCTTGGCAGATGCCCTAAATGCGAAGCCGAGGTTCGCTACCTGGAGCAGCAGCTCCGTGCCCGTTCACTTGCCGGGAAAGCCGTATCCATCGCCGGAATCTCAGCGGGCATGATTCTCATGTCGGGTTGCAACGGCACATCATCATCGAATCAATCTAACGAAACTTTGCAAGGCGAAGCCATGGCACCCGTTGAGCAAGTCGAGGCTATGGATGACTTTGTGGAGGATGGCGAAGTGCTAATCGAAGGAGATATAGATATAATAAAGACAGGTGAAACAGAATACAATGAGCTTGTCGTCGGAGAAGTTGATGAAGAATCAGATCCTTTTGTTGATGAAAACCCTGAATATCCCGGTGGCATAAGTGCTTTAATGAAATTCTTATCGTCAAATTTGAAATATCCCAAAGAATGGGATGAAGCGTGTATTTCTGGGAAAGTTGTTGCAAAATTGGATGTTGACAGGAACGGTAAAGTCGGCAATGTAGAAATAATACGATGTACATTACCGGAAGATATTTCTGAGGGTGCAAAAAATGAAGTGCAACGGGTTGTAAAATTATTACCTGATTTTATCCCTGCGCAAAAGAATGGTAAACAGGTCGAATCGTATTATATTTTACCGATAAGTTTCAAATTATCCGACTATGTAGATTATTGTGATTGACTATGGCACGAGGAAAACAGACTTGTAAGATACTGAAAGAGATACGCCGGCAGATAGCTGAGGCCAACGACATCGAGTTCGCCACATCGGAATGTCGCTACAAGGGCGACTGCCTCGGCACATGCCCCAAATGCGAGGCCGAGGTGCGCTACCTGGAGCGGCAGCTCCGCGCCCGTTCACTTGCCGGGAAAGCCGTAGCCCTCGCCGGAATCTCGGCGGCATCCCTTGCCATGTTCATGCCGATGATCTCCGATGCGCAGACCGTGCAAGAACCGCAGAATCGTTTGAAAGGGAGCATCCCTGTTGTGGCTGATACAATAACTTTCAGAGGTATTGTACTGAGCGGGGATACATTGTCCGACGGTACTATTTCAAAAGAGCCGATAATCGGAGCGACTATATTAAATAGACGCACTGCGTTAGGTATCAGTTCTGATTTAGACGGTCATTTCGGATTACCGGTCTGCATCGGCGACACATTAGAGGTGGGATATGTCGGTTATAAGTCGCAGGCGATTGTCGTAACCGAGGATATAAGAAACGTGGAAATCACACTTGCTCCATCACCGGAATTATTGGGTGAATATGTTGTGGTACTGGATGCAATCAAAGATAAAAAACATTATCTCGATCTGAATATAGTTGATGAAAAGGGCAGACACATTAACCCTGAAGATTTTTATATCAGGCGAGTGTGGATTGATGAGGATGGTGATGAGGATTCCGGTTCTATATCCCCACAATACATTGACGATAAACACCCATGCCGCATTTATTGGGATTATGACTGGGGCTTGAAAGATGAGGACGGAAAGCCTCTTAAAGAAGCGACACTCCGCATTGAGGCAGAGGGTTACGACGACCCGATAACAATCAAGGTAAAATATCCCAAACGCAACGTAAAGAAAACCGTCAAGTTCAAACACAAAAAGAAATAACGGTGGCAATAGTTTCAAAATACAGAACGGGAGCATATATGGCAACGATAGTGCCATTGCTTATGCTGGTGATGTGTATTGGACTGCTTTATTTGTTCATTGGCTCGTTGAACGGGGACGGTTTTGCGTATACATCTATATGGCTGTCGATGGTATTACTGTTTTTGTCCGTTATGTTTGGATGGCTTGCTGTATTATCATTCAAACTTTATAGCCGGAAAGTTATTGAAGGCAACAAGTTGAAATATTATATGCCATACATTCCGTTTCTCGTATTCTACAAAGATATTGACGATTATGAAGCAAAGTATTATGTAAGGACTTACAACAGATATGGAGAAATAATCGACGGCATTTGGTTGATTAAGAACGGTAAAGTAAGGCATGAAATGTATGGAAATACTTTCAGAAATCTTCAAGAATTAGGTAATGCTATAAGACTGCCAAGATACGTTATAAAAAAACCGATACTTCCGTTTACTTTGGCTGCCTATCAGATTGGTATGAAACGCGTAAAAACAGTATAGGCAATGGCTGCATTCTTCAAAAAGGATAGGTTGTCAATCGCAGTTGCGATGAATTGTTGTCGGAGTTATCGGCATCTACGATAATACCATGCGATAGAATGAACGAAAGCCTCTAATATCAAAACAGCACAATGGATAATAAATCAACCATTCATCCTCCATATATCCCCAGGTATCATGCAGTATTTCGATGCAAAGTGGATAATAGAATGTACAAATGGCCGATAATAATGTGGTGCATATTTGTCGCCGTTGTATTCATGGCTCCCACTATCCTAATAGGTCTGCTTGCTATACTTTGGGTATCACCCCTGTTCTTGATAGTTGTGTTATTGTCCCGATATTTATGGAGAAAAATGACTTATACTATAGATGACAATGTATTAAGTATATCGGCTCCTTTGAAATCATTAGTCATTGGCATTGACAGTATTAAGAAAATTCAACGTGGAAAATACTGGGTTGAAAGAGGCCGGAATTACTCAGCAACTTACATCAAGCTGCGCATTATCTATGACAGAACCAACTATATCTATGTGTCGCCTGAAGATGAGAAATCATTCGTGGATACACTTCAGGCCTTAAACCCCAATATCGAATATAGCAGCGAACGCGGCTTATAGCCGTAGGCAATATGTGTGAAATGTTAATAATGGTGGAATAATCATCGCTCAAGGCTGATTTTCATGCCAGTTTGTGACATTTGTCACACCTGATGTCGATTATTCATTGTAACTTTGTTGATTCAGAATGGATATTTTCGTTTCTACAACTCTTTTAGTCTACTTTGAATTGAATAAGTATGAAGAGAATATTATTTTTCATTTTAATCGTATGTTCGGTCTTTTGTGTTTCGCTAGCAAAAGATCCACTTGGGAAAGTGTCCGTGACAATGAACGACGGCAGCGTTATCAATGGGTATTGTGAAAATCTGTTTAAACATGAACGACAGCAAATCAAGGTTTCGCTCGAACCTAATGGTAAAAAAGCCGTAAAATATAAGGCAACAGACATTCGGGAGTTAAAATATGAAATTCCGAACGATACCGTTATTGAATATTGGTATCCGGTGCCGTACTTTCATAGTAGGACATTGCTGATGACAAAAGTGCGTCAGTGCAATACGGTAACCTTGTGGACAGCATGTATCGGTGGCCAGGAATTAGTCGGTCCTCAGGGAATGAAATGGACTGAAAGAATAAAAAACTGTATTTCATTTGGCCCTGATATAGCAGACGGAATTGCCTGGGACTTTTCTCACATCATTCACGGACGATGCAAACAGCTTCCCGGTTATGGAGATTTCGTAGACCAATACAAGAAATCACATCCGGAGATAAAAGACTGGACAGAATTTGAGCCACTGATGAAAATGTGCAGTGCCTATCTCGATTCCAGACGATAGACCATTAGAGCGAACTATGACATATTCCCTCCGATATAAAATAGTCCTGTGGATGGTGTGGGTGCAGATTACTCTTCTGCCTGTTGTCATCGTGATGATAAGCGTGACGAATAATGGCGTAATGTGGCGATGAAATCTAATAAACAACCTTATGGTTGGAGGCTATGTTCTTGGATTGCTCGCCCTCCCTGTCAGCCGGGGACTTGTAGTGGTATATCTGTACTACGGATGAGTACACGTCACTGAAAGAACGGGTTTTTGAATTATTATTTCTATTTCCTGTACCGTTTCCTTGAAAGCCGTGTCGGATGGAGCTTCAGCGCATAGTGTTATCCTTCCTCTGCGACGCGGATTTTTCCATGTCGGATGCCCGCGGTCGACACAGAAACAATTGTTCCCGAGCGGTACGGCGGGACCGCTGACATATTTCACATCTATTAGTGACTTGTCGCGCATAGAAGACAGCTCTGTGCGGGTGCTGTCGGTAAATACCGCGTCGATATGGAATGTATCGTCGGCGTCAGGTGCTATTTCGGCAACTGTCTTGCAGTGGGATTGTGGATTGTATTTCATTAGGGTGCCTTCGGCATTGACAAAGCCGATCCATGCCGGGCGTTTGCCCTCGGTTTCGGCATATCCGGCCTCGGCTGCCGTTGCCATCTCTTCGTCGAAATACCAGAATGCTTCGTGTCTACATGCTGAATATCGCTCTTGTGGAGCTGGCGCGGGACGCAGCGTTTCACTGGGGTGCCAGCGGGCGGCGAGCCAGCCATCCGTCGGATTTATCTTGAGAAGTTTTCCGTCGACAATACGTTTTTCAATTGATTTTTCTATGAAACGGGCAAGATACGAAGCTGTACGCTCCGAGAGGTCGAAATGCCCGCGTCCCGCATCGCCGAGAAAAGATATGCAGCTTTGGGGATACATCATCCGGAACGCAAGTGCCGGTGTTATGCGGGCTTCCCACCATTCGTATTCGCCTACGACCATAAGGCCGGGTATGCCGTCGATATTACGAGTGCGCCCCCATTCCACATTAGATCGTCCGTAGCCGCACAGATTGGTTCTCGGTGCATCGCCGTGATATGATATGACACATAGAGTGCGGTTCGGGTTCCATGCAGCGAAATTCCAGGGCATAGTGGCTTGTGCCGAGTGGCCGAATGGAATCAGCGGCACGTCGGATAGTTCATCATGACCGCTTTTTTCGGCCAAGGCTGCAATCAGATTGTCGAAAGGATCCTGTATGCCCTGACTGATGTCCCATTCCAGACCGTAGCCCGGGGCTATCCACAGCAATGCGACTCCGGACGAAGCCATACGCTTGCGGAAACTTTCCATTTTGAATAGTGTTTCCTCGCTCATGTTTTGGAACGCGAACATGAGTGCTTTTACTTTGCCTGTATCGGGTGAAATCCACAGGAAGCCTTTCGGAGCGGCTCCATTTTCAGTCGAAATTATACCGTCGACCGGAGCAGACCACTGAAAATCAGCGGCTCCGGTGTGAAATATTCCTGACAGCAGGATCAAAAGCGAAGCAATATATCTTTTCATGACACTATAGCCGGAGGCGTTAATCTTTTTATATTACGTAATTAGTAGTGCAAATACTCAATGAAATGACACGAATTAATCGTTTTCGTGATATCTGTATCTTAATGCAAAAAAACTCAAACTGAAAAATGGCTTCGATAAAAGTAAAGTTCCGCCCCTCGACTGTTGCTGACCACCGGGGAACAATCTACTATCAGATCATCCACGAAAGGAAAGTGCGGCAACTTCTTTCAGACTACAAAGTTTATCCATGCGAATGGGATGATGACCGTTCTACGGTTACAAGCATCCATAAAAGCGAGCGTAAACCGTTTATATATTCAATCCGTGAGCGCATACGCCGGGATATGGAGCGTTTGACCAAGATCGAACGCAAACTGGATACAAACGGCTTGCCATACACAGCCGATGATATTATTGATGAATTCAACCGTTATGCACATGAATATTCTCTTTTCAATTTCATGGAATCTATAATCGCCAAGCTCAAACAGAACGGTAAGGACAGAACTTCCGAAACCTACAGATCAACGCTAAACAGTTTCAGGAACTTTCTGTCGAGCCGATATTATAAAACCGAAAAGGTGCAAGACGATGATATAATGCTCGACTGTCTGGATTCTGAAATAATGGAAGCATACGAGGCATGGCACCGCAGGCGCGGCGTGGCTTCAAATACCATATCTTTCTACACCAGAATCCTGCGGGCGGTATATAACCGCGCGGTGGAAGAAAAGATTATCGAAGACCGCAATCCTTTCAGGCATGTCTATACCGGCGTTGACAAGACCGTAAAGCGGGCTTTGCCTCTGCTTGCCATAAAGAAAATAAAAGCGCTGGACCTGTCGCTCACACCGGCGCAGGACTACGCCCGCGATATGTTTCTTATGAGCTTTTACCTCAGGGGGATGAGCTTTATCGACATGGCTTTTCTGAAGAAAACCGATCTCAAAAACGGTTATGTAGTCTACCGCCGGCGCAAGACCGGCCAACAGCTTGTCATCAAGTGGACAAAGGAGATGCAGATGATTCTCGACAAATATCCGGAGAATGAGAGCGATTACCGTCTACCAATAATACGCACTTCAGGTACCAATGAGCGATGTACCTATCGTAATGTAGGCTACAACATCAACCACAATCTCAAAAATATTGCCGGAATGGTAGGCATCAACATTCCTCTGACTCTTTATGTGGCGCGCCACAGCTGGGCCTCGGTCGCCAAGGCCAAAGGGATTCCATTGTCTGTAATCAGTGAAGGTATGGGGCATGACAATGAAAGCACAACACGGATTTATCTCGCCAGCCTCGATACTTCCATTGTCGACAAAGCCAACGCCCTTATCCTGAAAAGCCTCAAATAGCAGTACACTGCAATCGCAACATTAAAAAACAATAAATTTCAACTAAATTATACTTGAGAATGCAGGGTGAAACTCTTGGCGGTCTGGATTATATGAAGTAACTTTGCAGCCATGAAAATCGCAATACATTGCGATATGCACGGGCTATAGCCCAAGCTGATGATAATTAATATTTTAAATTTGCCTGTTGAAAAATGTCACATGAACGGATTTATCTTTGTCTGGCACACATGTCGGGTAAGGAACAGGATTTTATAAAGGAAGCTTTCGACCAGAACTGGGTTGTTCCGATGGGGCCGAATGTCAATGGTTTTGAGGAAGACCTCGAAAAGTTTGTAAACCGTCGCGAAGGAGCCGGATCTCTTCAGAAATCGGTATGCTGCCTTAGCGCGGGCACAGCAGCCGTGCATCTCGCGTTGCTCGCATGTGGAGTAGGTTCCGGCGACGAGGTTATTGTTCAGTCGTTCACATTCTGCGCGTCGAGCCATCCTATCACATATCTTGGCGCTACGCCTGTTTTTGTGGATTCGGAGCGTGACAGCTGGAATATGGATCCCGAACTGCTTGAAGAGGCTATCAAAGACCGTATTGCCAAAACCGGTCGCAAGCCTAAAGCCATTGTTCCCGTAGCTCTTTACGGTATGCCCTATCAGATCGACCGTATTATGGATGTGGCGGACCGCTATGGGATTCCGGTGGTCGAGGATGCTGCCGAAGGTTTCGGCTCGCGCTATGACGGCCGTATGCTCGGTTCGTTCGGCCGCTATGGGGTGCTGAGTTTCAACGGCAACAAGATGATCACCACTTCAGGCGGCGGTGCCCTTGTATGCGATGACGAGGAATCAAAAAAGGAAATACTTTTCTATGCCACGCAGGCACGAGAGTCCTATCCTTATTATCAGCACGAACATATAGGCTACAACTATCGCATGAGCAACATCTGCGCCGGCATAGGCCGCGGCCAGATGACGATTGTCGACGAACATATCGCGCATCATAAGCATGTTCAGGCTCTCTATAAGGAATTGCTGAAAGATGTCGAAGGTGTCACTTTGCACGATAATCCTTCGCCGCGTTACGATGCTAATTTCTGGCTCTGCGCTGTCACACTCGACCCTGATTTGAAAGTCAAAGGCCAGGAAGATGCCTACAAGACAATCATTACCGGAGCTGTCGGCGGCGCGGCGGGTGTTACGCATGCTGCAAAGTCTGCGACAACCGATTGCCAGCCCAATGCCAATGTCGAGGCTATGCGCGTGGCTCTTGACGCCGCCAATATCGAGGCACGTCCTGTATGGAAGCCTATGCACAAGCAACCTGTCTATAAAGATGCACCGGCCTATGTCAACGGTGTCAGCGAGTCGCTTTTCAAGGTTGGCATGTGCCTGCCTGCCGGCCCTTATGTCACCGACGACGACGTCCGCTATATTGTCGACACAATCAAGGCCAATATAATAGCCTGATTTATTGCAATTGAAGAATTCTGATAAAAGGAGCCGTGTCCTGTACATGGCTCCTTTGTCGTAAAAAAAATACTGTATGGAAATAAAGGTCTGCAGTGAGGAGGATTATGTGCGCATGGTTGAAATCTGGGAGAGAGCGGTGCGCGCTACCCATGATTTTTTGTCGGAAGACGACATCAATAGTATCAAGGAGAAGCTGCCGGCTTTGTATTTCCCGTCGGTGGAGCTTTTTGGTGCGGACTCCGAAAACGGGTTTGTCGGATTCATAGGTTTTTCCGATGATAAGATAGAGATGCTGTTTGTCGATCCGTCATTTCATGGTTGTGGCATAGGAAGCCGGCTTATTGAATTTGCAAAAAAGCGCGGTTTTTCCCTTGTCGACGTCAACGAACAGAATCCCCGTGCTTTGAGATTCTATAAGAAACATGGATTTGTTGTTGCGTCGAGAGATGAATATGATGATGCAGGCCGACCGTTCCCCATATTGCATCTGGCATTGGCGCCGGAGGCCTGACGTACTATTTCTTTATTTTCGGGGCGTGTTGTTTTCTGACGGTATCGAATGAATTTTTTACAAGTCTGTAGATTTCACTGTCGGGTATGTCGCCGTTGAAATCCAGTTGAATCCAGTGCCGTTCACTAAGGTTCAGCGGTTTGCTTACAGATGAATACGCCAATTTGATACGGTCGATCTCGTCAGGCGCAGCCTTGACATTGACGCTGTTGAAATTGTCGATGTCGACGACGCAAAACATGTGGCCGACAGTGTAGAATACAAGGATGGAGTCATATCTGGCGACGAATTTTCCGAATGGGGTCTTTTCAATGACGTCGTTGTCGAGCGACAGGCAATAGTCGCGGAAATCTTCGATATTCATTGCATTCCGATGACAGATATGTCAGGATTGATCTGTAAAAGTTTTTTGACAAAAGCATCGCGGTCGCGCGGCGATATTTCTATAGGCATAGAGCTTTTGAGTACGCTGCGGTCGGTGAATTTTATCGACAGCCGGCGGGTTGATGCTGCGGGTCCGGCTATAAATCCTCTACAGTATTTTATTTCTTTGATTTTCGATATAGTCAGACGGGTAGGGCGGAAGAAATTATAGACGAGCAAGCTGTCGCCTTCTACAGTGTACCAGCATCCGTATATTCCCGTGATAAGCAAACCGAACATCAATATACCATATCCAACGCCATAAATCAATTTAAACCACAACGAGCTGCCTATGCACGCGATAAGCGATACTGCGACAGCGAATAAAGGTATTGTCCATACCCACCAGTCGACGCGTGAACGGAAAACGATTTTGTTCATTTTTTGCTTGATTGTGTTGAATGTTTGGTCTTACAAATATACGGAAAGCCGGACGCAAAAGCAAATATTTGAGTTTGCCGAGATAAGGCGTAAGCCAAATATACGTATATTTGCATTGTCATGGATTTTAGTAAAGAACTGGGTGAAAGGCTCCGGCTTCCTGATATACGACGTTTGTGCGGAATGGCCTCCGGAACCTGCAACGACTCTGTCAAAGAAGCGTTGTATGTATGTGTTTTTAATAGTGATGACCGCGTAAGCTATAATGCGCTGTGGGTATTCTCGCATTTTTCATCAGCTGACATCGCATGGCTTTACGAGAAAAAGGACGAACTTGTCGACTTCCTGCTGTCGACATTGCATACCGGTAAGCGTCGTCTGCTCCTGACATTGCTGGAACGCTTTCCGGACACAGGAATACGTGCCGATTATCTTGATTATTGCCTTTCCATGATAAATTCAACCGAACCGTATGCCATAAGAGCTTTGTGCCTTAAGCAGGCATATTTCCAATGCTGCTCTTGTCGCGAACTGTTGGCAGAGTTTAAGGAGGTACTTTCGATGATGGAGGACGGTTCCATGTCACCCGGACTTAGATCGGCGCGGAGGAATGTAATGCTCAGAATGAACAGGAAGTGTAAATCTACGGAAATATGATAGTCGAGAAGCTTAAATGCGATAAGAAACGTTATCTTGCTTTGCTTTTGTCGGGCGACGAACAGGAGTATATGATTGACCGCTATATTGATCGCGGCGATATGTTTGTCGGCATTGTCGATGACAATGTGGCTGTTGTATGCGTTGTCACGCGTGAAGCGGAGTTTCTGGCTGAGATCAAGAACATAGCTGTAGCGCCTGAGTACAGGCGTATGGGTTACGGGCGTGCCATGCTCCGCTATGTCGAAAATCTTTATCCGGACTGTACGGTGCAGGTCGGGACGGGAGAGTCACCGCTTACACTTGATTTTTATAAGTCTTGCGGATATTCGTTCTCCCACCGAATTCCTGATTTCTTTACCGATAATTACGATCATCCTGTTATAGATGGAGGAATAGTGCTAAGGGATATGATCTATATGAAAAAGACGCCGGGACGGAAGCCGACGTCTTTTTCATGACAATATGGTTTTATGCCGGAATAATCAGTCGATCTTGATTACGAGATAATTGCTGAGATTCCAGAACTTGTCGGGATTGGTGATGCGGAGTACTTTGCTTTTACCGACTTCTTCGATCACATACGAATCCTCTGGCTGTTTTGTCATAAGTTCGGCTTTGTCGGAGTTAAGATCGATTCGCGTCAGGGTGCGTTTGTCTGCGGCGGTGAAGAACTTCGGGTCAAAGTCGCTTTCAAGCAATTTGGTCTTGCGTAGGAAGCCTGTTTCAATTATTTTGTGTTCCTGAAGCTCGCTTTTGTTGCCGATTGCGTAGTAGCATGTGTTTAGCTGGTTTTCCAGTTCGGTGCTTTGCTGCTCGATTTGTTCTTTTGCGACTGTAGCTTCGGTAACGGCTGTGTTAAGGGAGTCGAGCCTGATGTCGAGGTCGCCGATGCGCTGGCGGGCTTCGGCAAGGTTCTGGCGCAGAGTTCCGATTTCAGCGGTCTGATCGTCGATCTGGTGGCGCAGCGATGCTATGGTCTGTTGCAGGCCGGAAGTTGACAGACTTGATTTTGCCAACTGTGATTCGAGGGTTTCAAGGCGTTCTCGACGGTCCTGAAGTGTTTTCTGTACGGCGGCAAGATCGGCCTGCAGCTGGGTGCGCGAATCGCTGCCTTCTTCATTAAGTCCGTTCTTGACTGTAAGGATGTTCTCGATGCGTTTGATTTCCGCCATGCCGCCCGATATTTCGTTGACAAGTTGGAGCAGCTGGTCGCGTTCGGCCACGGCTGTCTGTAGTTCTTCTTTAGTAGCTTCCGCAATGGCGCGTTCCTGCTCGAGCTGTTCTTTTTGCTTTGAATTGCAGGATGTCATTGTTGTAGTGGCGGCTGTACCTGCCAGCAGAGATGCTGCAATTGTGAGAATAGTCATTTTTTTCATAATGTAGTAATTTTAAGAATCTGTTAAATAGTGAAAGTTCATCAGTCGTTTTCGTCGTTCTCGTCGTCGCGATACTTGTTGCGGTGTCGTCGTTGTTCCGGCGCAGGGCGTTCGACGCCTCCGACTATTATAACAATTTCTCCTCGCGGCGGGTTCGCTTCGAAATGTACAGACAGTTCTGAAAGTGTACCCCGGACTGTGCTTTCGTGGAGTTTCGATATTTCGCGGGAAACGGATGCCGGACGGTCGGCACCGCAGGCCTCGGCAAGTTGCGTGAGCGTTTTTACAAGCCGCAGAGGAGATTCGTATATTATAAAAGTGCATGATAGGGCAGCAAGCATTTCTATGCGGCTTGCTCGGCCTTTTTTCGGGGGCAGAAACCCTTCGAAGAAGAATCGGTCGCATGGAAGGCCGGAATCGACGAGAGCCGGAACGAAAGCAGTGGCTCCAGGCAGGGTGATGACATCTATTCCCCGGCGCCGGCATTCGCGTGACAGCATGAATCCCGGATCGGATATGCCCGGGGTTCCGGCATCGGACACCAGCGCCATATCTTCGCCGGCCTCCATACGGCACAGCAGCGGGTCGAGATTACGGTGTTCGTTGAATTTATGGTGGCTGGCCATAGGGGTGCTGATTCCGAAATGCTTCATAAGCACGGCAGAGGTGCGTGTGTCCTCGGCCAGCACAAGACTTACGCTCCGCAGCACGCTGACGGCGCGTGGTGTCATGTCGTCCAGATTGCCTACCGGTGTGGGCACTATGTAAAGTTTTCCGCTCATTGCTTTCCGTTTGTCTGTGCCGGCATGTTGGCGGCTATTATTGAAAGGAATTCGGCCACACAAGGATCTTCGCGATCCCATGTCAGGTCGTTGCACAGGTATGCTTCGGCTTCGGTGTAGTCAGGCATGCCTGAGATTATAGCCAAAGTATCGGAGAATTCGCGCTCGTTGCCGCCGAAGAGTTCGCGGATGAAACGGAATTTGTCGTTGAGGGTGAAGCAGCGTCGCAGGCCGTTGCCGTTGTTTTGCGGTGAGGTCGCCTGTGCTTCCGACTCTGTAATATCCGATACAGTTTCGCTTATCTCCGGAGCTGAATTGTCCGGATCTTCATCGTCGAGGATTATGATTGACGCTCCGTCGGCGGTGCTTTCATCTTCGTTTATGGCGCAGACCATGAAATCCGACACGTTGCAGTCGTTTTCGTTTTCATCTTTTAGCATGCCGGAAAACTCGGAATGCCGTTCGCTTAATAATGACATGGCTTCCGTGTTGTCAGGACGATTGTCGAGTACACGCAACAATCCTTCTATTTCGATATTCAGTTCTATAAGTCGTTTGAAATCCATATTGTCGGTTATTTTTGTTTTTCAGCGGATTGTGGGGCGAAAAGCTTCATCATCAGGCGTTCGGTTCCCCGTCGTACCTGTGCGCGCGGGCAGAAAAAGCCGTTGACCATCACGACTACTACGTGGGTCGGGCAAGCGTTATTGTCAATTTTGTATCCGGCATAGCACTGTACGGAGCTGACACTGCCGGTTTTCAAAGCCAGTTGCCCTTCGAGGGGCGATTTGTCGAGAAATGAACGCAAAGTGCCGTCGCGGCCTGCACGCGGAAAAAAGGATGTGAAGGTTGCGACCCGGGGAGATTCGGCCATCCATTCCAGAACATCGCCGATGAAGCGTGCGGAGAGCCGGTTGGCTCGGGTCAGTCCGCTGCCGTCGCGTATTATTGTGTAGCGCGGGCTTATTCCACGGCTTGCCCATATTTCTTTTTCACGTTCGATAGCGCGCTTGCGTGTCTTGCCGGGAGCGATTGCGCGGAGCATACCCTCGGCGAACATATTGTCGGAACGCACCATGAGGCTTCGCATTATCTCGGCTGACGATGGCGAACAGTGGACGTATATTTTCTTTCCGGCATCCGATGTGCCGGCAAATTTTTTGTTGCTGACTTCAATGCCGCGTTTGCGCAGGGCCTCGGTGAGTTCGGCTTTGAATACAGCCGACGGATCGGGTACAGATATGCCGAGTATCCATTTTTTATTCTGTGGATTGCGGGCATATACAATAAGGCGGTCACTGCCCGCGCCGCGTACGAGATCGTTGCCTGTGTCGGATTTGCGCAGTTCCACGTTCAGCCCGGGCACGTATGGTTTGGTCTGGCCTGTGGCGGGTGTAACGTTCACGCAATTGTCGCGCCAGTTGAACCCGAAAAGTCCGGCACCGTACGGCCATGCCACATCTTCAATTTCCCATTGGGCTATGGGACCGGCTTCGGACAGGGTCTGTTCCACAATGATGGAGCCGTCGAGCGATTTTATGCCGAGGCGCTCGATTCCGTCGGCAATTGAGTCGCAGAAGCCGAGGCGTTCTTTGAAATATTCACTTTCGACAGTTGGGTCGGCCGAAGAGCTGACGACTATATTGCCTTTCCACTGTCCGCTGCCGCATGATGCTCCGCTCAAAGATACGGTTGTGGTGAAACGGTGCTCTGTGCCGAGGACAGACAGGGCACTGGCCGTAGTTATCACTTTCATTACGCTGGCAGGAGTGAGCGCCAGCCGTGAATTGTGGTCGACAAGCACCCGGCCTGTGCGCAGATCCTTTATATATATACCAACCGATGTCGATTCCTCGCCGTCGATACCAAGAATGTTCCGGGCGGCAGCTTCTGAAATCGACGTAGTGGCGGTCAAAAATAAAAATATGCCAAATTTATAAAGATGTTTCATTAAAAAAGTCACTATAAGTTGGGAGTTTTACCCGTCGGGAAACGTTGAGCGAAGTTACGCATAAAAAATGATACGGAGCTAAAACCTGAGCCTAAAAAGCTTTTATGAATTTATTTTTGCAACTTTGGAAATATTGTATATATTTGCCTCAGATAACACCAAAATCTATACATTACACCTAAAAAGACAAAGATTATGGACATTAACTCAATCATGGCATCGCTTGAGGCGAAGCATCCCGGCGAAAAGGAATATCTGCAAGCTGTGAGGGAAGTGCTGCTGTCTGTTCAGGACATTTACAACGAACATCCCGAGTTTGAGAGAAATAAAATCATAGAACGTATGGTTGAGCCTGACCGCATCGTCACTTTCCGTGTGACATGGCTCGACGACAGTGGTGAAGTCCAGAACAACATAGGCTATCGCGTGCAGTTCAACAACGCGATCGGCCCGTACAAAGGCGGTATTCGTTTCCATGCTTCCGTAAACCTGTCGATTCTGAAATTCCTCGGATTCGAGCAGACTTTCAAAAATGCCTTGACCACACTTCCCATGGGTGGTGCGAAAGGCGGTTCCGACTTCTCGCCTCGCGGCAAGAGCGATCGTGAAATCATGCGTTTCTGCCAGGCATTCATGCTCGGACTGTGGAAAAATCTCGGTCCTGACCGCGATGTTCCCGCCGGCGATATCGGCGTGGGCGGACGCGAGGTAGGATATATGTACGGTATGTACAAACGCCTCGTAAACCAGCACGACGGTACATTTACCGGCAAGGGGCTTGAATTCGGAGGCAGCCGTATCCGTCCCGAAGCCACCGGTTTCGGAGCGCTTTATTTCGTGCAGAGCATGCTCAAGCAGAAGAACGACGATATAGCGGGCAAGACAGTCGCTATTTCCGGTTTCGGCAATGTGGCATGGGGTGCCGCACTCAAGGCTACCGAGCTGGGCGCCAAGGTTGTCACTATTTCCGGTCCCGACGGATATATCTATGATCCGGCCGGCCTTGACAGCGAAAAAATCGACTACATGCTCGAACTCCGTGCTTCCGGTAACGATGTTGTCGCACCTTATGCCGACCGTTTCCCCGGTTCCGTATTCTATGCAGGCCGCAAGCCTTGGGAACAGAAAGTGGATATCGCTCTTCCCTGCGCCACTCAGAACGAGTTGAACGGTGACGATGCCAAACAGCTTGTGGCCAACAAGGTCGAGATGGTTGCCGAAGTGTCGAACATGGGCTGCACTCCCGAAGCTATCGACACATTCATCGAAAGCCGTACGACATATGCTCCCGGCAAGGCTGTGAATGCCGGTGGTGTGGCTACATCAGGTCTTGAAATGAGCCAGAACGCCATGCACCTGCAGTGGGGCGCCGAGGAAGTGGATGAAAAACTCCATACTATCATGCGCGACATTCACGAGCAGTGCCTCCGCTACGGTGTCGAATCCGACGGTTATATCAACTACATGAAGGGCGCCAATATCGCCGGCTTCATGAAAGTTGCAAACGCTATGATGGGGCAGGGCGTTATTTAAACGCTGCTTGACTGAAAATAGTAATATAAAGGTCTTTAAGGTCTGAAACGGATCTTAAAGACCTTGTTTGAATATATCATATCATGATCGACGATATCCTGAAGTTCAACGCCGCTTTTGTTGCCGGCGAAGAGTATCGGAAATTTGAAACATCTAAATTTCCTGACAAAAAGATTGCCATTGTCACATGTATGGACACGCGCCTTGTCGAACTTCTGCCTGCGGCGCTCGGCATACGCAACGGCGATGTAAAGATGATAAAAAATGCGGGCGGCACCATTACAAATCCTTTCGATTCGGCCATGCGTTCGCTTCTTGTGGCTGTCTATGAGCTTGGTGTAAACGAGATAATGGTGATAGGCCATACCGAATGCGGAGTACAGGGCATGAATGCCGCGGAGATGTTGCGGCTTATGAAGCAGAGAGGTGTCGATGAAGAGCATATCTCGCTTATGCGCCATTGCGGTATAGATCTCGACAGCTGGCTGCACGGATTCGATGATACGGCAGATGCCGTTCGTGAAACGGTAGATCTTGTCCGACACCATCCGCTGATGGCTGCCGATGTCCGTGTGGGCGGTTATATAATCGATACGGCTACAGGTGCGATGACTGTTGTCTGCCGCGATACGGATAAGTAAGACAATTTGATTTTCAAGTTATTGTCCTGATTTCAGTATTTTTGATATGAGAGATGACTCGTAGCCGCGGGAGATGGCGAATCGGTAGATTTTTGTGCGACCTTCGTAACTTGAAGTTTCTTCTCCGAGCGAGCGGGCTTTGGCGGCTATGATGTGCCGCAGGTTTTCGGTGTATATATCTTCGTCGATTTCCTCCAGAGCTTCGTCGACTATTTCCTTGCTTATGCGTTTTGCCGCCAGAGCCATGCGTATTTTCATACGTCCCCAACGGGCGAAGCGATATTTATCGCGTACGAAAGCCCGGGCGAAGCGGGCGTTGTCGACGAAGCGGTGCTTGCGAAGGCCGGATATGATCTCGGCGCTTTCGGAAGCGCCGATACCCCAACGCCGCAGTTTTTCGGCGAGTTCGCTTTCGCAGTGCTCGGCGCGTGCGCAGAGGTTTTCAAGGCGTGTTGTGGCGATGGCTGTGCCTATGGATTTCCGTTGAATCATTCCTTTGGGAGCACAGCGCTGACGAATCGCCATGCGCCGAGATAGTCGCGCGAGGCGGTAGCGTCGGCATAGCCTGTTTCTATAAGCATGGCGACTGTTTCGTCAGGGAAATTTTTGTTTATTTCAAAAAATATGGAGCCTCCAGGAGTCAGGGTGGAGAGTCCGTAGCGAGCCAGAGCGCGGTAGAAGAGCAGGGGATCATCGTCGGGAACGAACAGGGCGCTGCCCGGTTCCCAGTCAAGGACGCGCTTTTCCATGTCGGCAGCTTCGCTGTGGCGTATATATGGCGGATTGCTTACGATGAAATCGTAGACAGGCATCGCCTCGTGCGGCATATCGAGTATGTCGGCTTTCCGGAAATCGATTTTACATTTCAAGGTTTCTGCATTCGTTTTAGCCACAAGCAAAGCTTCGTCGGAGAAGTCTATGGCCGTCATGTTGCAGAATGGCAGGGCGCGGCTAAGCGCGACGGCTATACATCCGCTTCCAGTGCCGGCGTCGAGTCCGCGCAGGTCGCTGCGTCGGCCGAGTCGGTCGACAATCATATCGACCAGGCCTTCTGTTTCGGGGCGCGGTATAAGTACCGAACGGTTCACAATGAAATCCATGCCCATGAAACGGGCGCGGCCGACAGCATATTGCACAGGCTCTCCGGCGAGTACTCTGGCAACGGCAGCATCGATTTGCAAGCGGCGGAAGTCGGAAAGCCCGCGGTCGCCTTCTGCGAAAATAAAGCGGCGGTCGTAGCCTGCGACATCCTCAAATATTATGCGTGCCGTGGCTTCCGCTTCGCTGCCTACGGCTTTTTGCAGTGTCGCTACGGTGCTTCGTAAATAATCTCTGATGGAAGTTGCAGGCATCTATTTATCGTAATCGTCGTCGTTTATCGCTTCGTAACGGAATGCTTCGTCGTCGGTGGCGCGGTCATCGTCTTCGTCTGCACCATCGACATCGTCCATGTCGTTGTCTTCGTAGTCGGCATCGTCCCAGTCGTATTCCTCGCCCCATTGTTCGGCACTGATTTTGCGCAGGTCTTCGGCTTCTTCGTCGATTTCGTCGGGAGAAGGCTGATATTCGATTATGAAATCGTCTTCTTCGCGTACGCGATGATGTCCGTCAAGCGGCCGGTGGATGATATCGCTTGTGTCAATGCGGTTGTTCTCGTCGTTGATCGCTTTCCACAGCATGTCTTTTAGTTCTGTCACGCCCTGGCCGGTCACGGCGGAGATGAATACATGTGGTATGCCGTCGGGAAGAGTTTTTCCTATTTCTTCGATCAGTTCGTCGTCGAGCAGATCGGACTTCGAGATTGCAAGCACCCGTTGCTTGTCTTCGAGCTGCGGGTTGAACTTACGCAATTCGTCGAGCAGTATCTCATATTCGCGTGATATGTCGTCGGCATCGGCCGGTACCATGAAAAGCAGTACGGCGTTGCGTTCGATGTGTCGCAGGAAGCGCAGTCCGAGTCCGCGGCCTTCGCTGGCACCTTCGATGATTCCGGGAATATCCGCCATGACAAATGAACGGTTGTCGCGGTACGACACGATGCCGAGCTGCGGTTCCATGGTCGTGAATGGATAGTCGGCGATTTTCGGTTCGGCGGCTGACACGGCCGACAGCAGTGTGGATTTTCCGGCATTGGGGAAGCCTACCAGACCTACATCCGCAAGCATTTTCAGTTCGAGGATGATGCTTCGTTCCACGGCCGGTTCGCCGGGTTGTGCGTAGCGGGGGGTTCGGTTGGTTGAACTTTTGAAATGCCAGTTGCCCAGTCCTCCGCGTCCTCCGCGGAGAAGTTTCACTTCCTGCCCGTCGTCGGTCACCTCGCAGAGGAATTCTCCGCTTTCGGCATCGAATACCACTGTTCCGCAAGGTACGTCGACAATCACGTCTTCGCCGTCCTTGCCGAAGCTGCGTCCGCCGGAGCCGCTTTCACCGTTGCCGGCGAAGATGTGGCGCCTGTATTTGAGAGGCAGCAGAGTCCACATGTTGCGGTTGCCCCGCAGGATGATGTGGCCGCCGCGACCGCCGTCGCCTCCGTCGGGACCGCCTTTCGGCACATACTTGGCACGATAGAAGTGGCGCGAGCCGGCGCCGCCCTTGCCGGAGCGGCAGAGTATCTTCACATAGTCTATGAAATTGGAATCAGCCATTTGAGTCTTGTTTGATATTTATCGGAAATATGTTTTAGTTTTCAGCCGACATGGAGCGATGATGTTTCATCAGTTCTGCGGCCTGACGGAAATCGACAGGCGAGCCTATGTCGATCCACGTGCCTTTTATGGGAAAATATGTCGTACGGCGTCCGGATGCTATGGCTTCCGAGATCAGATCGGTGGCGTCGACGCGCCTGCCAGGCGGGACATTCCGTAGAATGTCGTTGGAAAAGATATATATGCCGGCGTTGGCGTAAAAAGAGAACGACGGTTTTTCCTCTATTCCTGCGACTTTGTGCAGATCCGGGTTCTGAGTGTCGATTGTGAGTATGGCGTAGGGCACAGATACCTGATAAGGTATCACGGCGATCGTGATGTCGGCGCCCGACGAAAGGTGGTGCAGGTACATGTCTTCGAACGAGATTGTTGTCAGCAGGTCGGAGTTCATCACCAGAGTCAGCCCGTTTTCCGGAATATCGGCCAACGATACGGCTCCTATTGTGCCGAGCGGTTTTTCCTCGCGGACACATCGGACTTTTGGTCCGTTTGTCTTTTCGGCAAAATGTTCTTCGATCATGTGGGCGAGGTAGCCTGTAGCCACTGTTATGCGCTTGATGCCGCAGGCGGAGAGTGATTCTATATTATAGTCGATTATGGCTTTTCCCTCGATTTCAAGCAGAGGCTTGGGGGTGTCGAGCGTGAGCGGTCGCAGACGTTCGCCTTTTCCTCCGGCCATAAGTATGGCGTCCATCGGCAGCTGTGTATGCCGCTCCGAGAGGTCGATTATGTCGACGAGGCGCATTCCGTTGTCGACCACCGGCAACAGGCGTAATCCCAGATTCCTGCAAGTTCTGATTTCAGCCACGTCGGGAATTTCGGCACTCAGATAGCGGAATTGTGTGTGCGCGACATTTTCGAGAGAGTCGTCCATTGATCTGCCGGCGATAAGGGCGCGGCGAATGTCGCCGTCGGTCAGCGAACCGGCGACACGGCCTTCGGCGTCGATGGCGAAAAGCGTCATAGGTCCTCCCGATAGCTTGTTGAGCCTTTCGAGCGCATGGCGTACGGTGTCGGATTTCGATATTGTATGTTGCTCGATGTTCATGTATCTGTAGTATTAAAACATTCATCCGGCGCATGTGGTTGCCCCTGCGGCGATCAGAGCCTCGGCCGCGAGCCAGTCGGCCGGAGTGTCAAGGTCGAGGCTGCGTTCGCGAGGCATCACGTAAGGTATACGTCGTGGGAATTCTCCGAGTTCCATGCGCCGCAGGCTATCCGGATTGATGACATAGACAGCTCCGTTGTATTCCCATACAGGTGGCGCATCTTGCCGTCGGCGCAGCAATCCGTCGCCTTTGCATACGTGCAGGCAACCTTCGGAATCGGTTTCAAACAGGTTGTAATATGGGTTTGCCGATGATTCGCAGACACTTACCACCATGTCGGAATCGGAGGTATATAATGCCATGGCGCCGGCCACATCGCCGGCGGTGCGGAACGGCGATGTCGGTTGCAGGAGTACGATGCAGTCGTAGTCTATGCCGCGGGTATCGGCCCAGTCCATTACATCGATAATCACTTCGCGGCTGCCTGTGGTGTCGCTGCCGAGAGCGGCGGGGCGCGAATAGTCCACGGGCAGTCCGAGCGCACGTGCGCAGGCGGCAATTTCGGCGTCGTCGGTTGAGAGGACAATACGATGCAGCTCCGTGTCGCCGGCAATATTGCGGGCTACGTCAATGGAGTAGGCTATCAGCGGCCGTCCGCCAAGAGTCTTTATGTTTTTTCGAGGTATTCCTTTGCTGCCTCCGCGGGCCGGAATGATGAACAGCGCTTTCATAGGTCGGCGGGAATGTCTATGTTGTAAAATGATTTAGGCGGACATGGTGTCGAAGCGACAAAGCGTTCCACGGCATCGGCCATGATATTCAGGGTGTCCGCTTTTGAATACGGATTCTCGCGTCGGGCGGCTATGTCGCGCATGTGTGGAGATAAAGCCTTTTGTATCGCATCGGCGATTTCGTCCGAGCTTTCTCCGCAGTGGATGACGGACGGCGCGGCATCGCGGCCGCGCTGGCGTATGCCGGTGTCGACTGTCGGTATTCCTGCCGACGGCACTTCGACTATCCCGCTTGAGGAATTCCCTATCACCATGGAGGCGACGCGGAGCATGGACTGATAGCGTAGCATTCCAAGCGATTTTACGACCAGGACTTTTTCCGGCCTGTTTCGGCCATATGCTTCGATGCGTTCTATGATCCGGGCTGAGCCGGCGTCGTTGTTGGGGTAGGTGATTACGGCGCGCAGATTGTCGAACCGGTCAATGGCTTCGAGTAGTGCGGCTATCCGTTCGTCAGGGGTAGCTTTATGGTCGTTGGTCGCGGGGTGGTAGGTCACTAATGCGAGAGGCGGCTCAAGGCTGAAGCCGAGGTCGGATTCAAGTTCGGCGCGGCTCATCAGTCCGGTATTGTCGCCGTTCCACACACCTATGGCTCCTGTGTTGATTACTGCCGCCGGCGTTTCGCCCATCTGGATCACGCGACGGCGATATGTTTCGGTGGCGGTCAGATGGAGCGATGCCATTTTGGTGATAGCATGGCGGAAAGAATCGTCGACGGCGCCTTCTGAAATCTCGCCTCCGGCTATGTGGATTACGGGTATGTGCATTACTGCCGCAGCCGATGCGGCGGCAAGCATTTCGTAGCGGTCGCCCAACATTACGGCTGCATCAGGACACAGGCGGGCGAAAGCGTCGGCCATGCCCGACAGGCAGAGCGCCATGGCATGTGCGCGTGAAACTTCGTCATCGCCGTCGACAGCCATATCGACCATTGTCGGCTCGAAACCGGCATTGCGTATTTCGTCGACGGTGTGCCCATAGCTGTCAAGCAGATGCATGTTCGACGCCACGATGTCCACGTCGATGTGTCCGCGACGGCGCAATTCTTCGGCCAGAGGCATCAGAAGCCCCCAGTCGGCACGGGTTGTGCTTACAAAGCACACTCGTTTGCGGCGTTTATGGACTGTGTGGTCGGTATTATACATATTTATAATGTACAAAGGTACTCAAAAAACACGATTTTTGCGTACCTTTGCGGTCAAAATTAAGGTAAAGAACTGTTATGAGCAATATCAATCGTCGTGTTGCCGCACTTTTCGATCTTGACGGAGTGCTGGTCGACACGGAAAGTATCTACACGCAATTCTGGAGTGATATGGATCGCCGTTATCCTACAGGGGTCGAAAATTTTGCGTCCGTAATCAAGGGTAGTACCCTTCCCGTGATTCTTTCCCGCTATTTCCAGGAACCGGAGGTGAAGCATGAGATTTGTGCGCTTCTTGCCGATTTTGAGGAGAATATGCCATACCGTGTTTTTGACGGTGTGACTGATTTTCTTGCCGATTTGCGGAATCATGGCATAAAGGCGGCTATCGTCACAAGCAGCGGATCGAAGAAGATGGAGCGTCTGTTTAAGCTTGTCCCCGGTTTTAGGGATTTTTTCGCCGCTGTGCTGACCGATGCCGACGTCAGCCGTTCCAAACCGGATCCGGAGGGTTATATGCTTGCCGCTTCCCTTCTGGGGTGCACGGGTGCCGACTGTTATGTTTTTGAAGACTCTTTCGCAGGAGTGGAAGCCGGACGTCGTGCCGGCGCGCGTGTCGTCGCTTTGGCTACGACAAACCCCCGTGAGTCGCTTACGAAAAAAGCCGACGCGGTAATTGATACCTTCGTCGGCTTTAATGTAGGGAAAATGCTTGATATTTAAATTCAGCAGGCTTTGAAGCTGAGGTCGAGTCCTTTGACCGAGTGAGTCAGGGCGCCGACCGATATGAAGTTGACACCGGTTTCGCCATAGGCGCGCAGGGTGTCGAATGTGATGCCTCCCGACGATTCGATTTCAACTCCCGGTGCTTTCGCGCGTATCAGCGCCACGGCATCGCGTGTGCGCTCGGGTGTGAAGTTGTCGAGCATGATGCGGTCTACTCCTGCGGCTATTGCCTGCTCGATTTCTTCGGTATTGCGCACCTCGACTTCTATGCGGAGGTCTTTGTCGAGTTTTTTGCAGTAGTCCTTGGCTGCTTTGACTGCCTGGGGAATTCCGCCTGCGAAATCAATGTGGTTGTCCTTGATGAGAATCATGTCGAACAGACCTATGCGGTGGTTGTGTCCTCCGCCTGTGGCAACGGCTTCCTTTTCAAGGATGCGCATGCCCGGAGTGGTCTTGCGGGTGTCGAGCACCTTGCAGTTCAGGCCGGCGAGGCGTTCCTGATATCGGGCGGTGATTGTGGCTATGCCGCTCATTCGCTGCATGATGTTGAGCATCAGGCGTTCGGTCTGCAGCAGTGAACGCACGGGGCCTTCGACCACGAAAGCGATGTCGCCGGGATGCACGTGTGCGCCGTCGCTGATGAATACTGTCATTTTAAGCTTCGGATCGAATTTCTCGAATACGCGGCGTGCTATGTCGACACCCGAAAGGATGCCTTCTTCCTTTACGAGCAGATGCTGGCGGCCTGTGGCGTCGGCCGGAATTGTGCTCAGGGTGGTGTGGTCGCCGTCGCCTATGTCTTCTGCAAAGGACAGATTCAGCAGTTCGTCGATAAGTTCCTCTTTGTTTTTCATTTCTATCTCGAATAAAATTGTTTTCTTTGCACAAAGTTACGAATTATTCCCCGATTCCGCATCACTTATGAAACTTATATTAATGTGTATGGGACGCACGCGCGATGCAGCCATAGCGCAGGCTACCGAGCGCTATGCGGCGCGGATTCCGCATTATATGCCTTTTGAACTGCGTTGCCTTCCGGATGTGAAAACTTCGCGTGCGACAACGGAAGCACGTCAGAAAGAGGATGAAGGCAAGGCCTTTCTGGCGGCTGTGTCGCCCGGCGATTTCGTGGTGCTTCTCGACGAACGAGGGCGTCAGCTCGGATCGCGCGATTTTGCCGGTCTTGTCCAGCGGAAATCGACGGAATTGCAGCGTAATCTCGTTTTTATAATCGGAGGCCCTTACGGTTTTTCTCCGGAAGTTTATGACCGTGCCGACATGTTGTTGTCGTTGTCGGCCATGACTTTTCCGCACGAGCTTGTGAGGCTGTTTTTTGTAGAACAGCTTTACCGTGCAATGACCATAATGCGTGGCGAGCCTTATCATCACGACTGAAAAACATATATGAAAACACGCGAAAAACTGATAGCGGAAGCACGTTCGCTTTTCGTGCGCAAAGGGGTGGAGAACACCACCATGCTCGATATTGCCGCGGCCTCGGAGAAGGGCCGTCGTACGATATACACATATTTTCGCAGCAAAAAGGAAATATATAATGCCGTACTGGAACAGGAAAGCGAGATGATGGTTGCCCAACTGAAGGAAATATGTGAATCGGATGCGGCACCGATTCAAAAGCTTGCCGATTTCATGCGTCTGAATCTTGCTCAGGCCCACGACGAGGCTTCTTCGGTCGCGAATGTCAAAAGCCTTTTCAAGTTCGACCTCAGGCGTATGCACCGCGTACGCCGCATGGTTTATGAAAAGACCCGTATAATTCTCGATTCGATTATTGCCGAAGGTGTTGCCTCTGGTGATTTCCGCTCCGAACGCTGTATGCTTCTGCGCAGTTTTATAATGCGTTGTCTTAACGGGGTGGCCTTTGCGGCTCTTGACGCCGATGGTACTGAGGATATTGGGCGGATACACGACGATTTCGTGCGTTTCGTTATAACCGATGTGGCCGCTTCGGCGTCGCTTGCCGTGTATGGCGGTGGTGAAGAGGAGGCTCGAAAAACATAATTTCACGCTGAATGTGCCGGCAGTTTACATATTTTTGCTAATTTTGCGCCAATAACCGATTTTCGGACGAAACAAAACATTATTAAAAATATGAAACTTCTTGAAGGAAAAACAGCCCTTATCACCGGCGCTGCCCGCGGTATCGGCAAAGCTCTCGCCCTGCGTTTTGCCGCTGAGGGCGCAAATATCGCCTTTACCGACCTTGTTATCGATGAAAACGGCAAGGCTACCGAAGCCGAAATCGAGGCGCTTGGCGTGAAAGCCAAAGGATATGCCTCCAATGCGGCAGACTTCGCCCAGACAAAGGACGTGGTCGCCAAGGTTATCGAGGATTTCGGACGAATTGACATTCTGGTAAACAATGCCGGTATAACCAAGGACGGTCTTATGATGCGTATGACCGAGGCCCAGTGGGATGCTGTTATCGCCGTAAACCTGAAGTCGGCTTTCAATTTCATCAATGCCGTTCTGCCCTCGATGCTCCGTCAGCGTTCGGGTTCTATTATCAATATGGCTTCTGTCGTAGGCGTACATGGAAATGCCGGACAGTCGAACTATGCCGCATCCAAAGCCGGTCTTATCGCACTGGCGAAGAGCATAGCCCAGGAAGTAGGCTCGCGTGGTATCCGTGCCAATGCAATCGCTCCCGGCTTCATCGAAACAGCTATGACTGCAGCCCTTCCCGACGAAGTTCGTGCGGAATGGACAAACAAAATCCCCCTGCGTCGCGGCGGCAAGCCCGAGGATATCGCCGATGTAGCGACTTTCCTCGCATCCGACATGTCGAGCTATGTTACCGGCCAGGTAATTCAGGTCGACGGCGGCATGAACATGTAATCTTCCCGCAAAGATAAAATCGAATTTGATGACAGCGCCGGAGTGTAAAGTTCCGGCGCTGTCGCTTTTTTACTGTATTATTCTTCACCGGGCTTAAAAATCAGGCGCTTGAGGCTTGATTTTTAGGGTAAAATGTTGTACCTTTGTCGCCGACTTGCGGCCTCTTGCGGGTGTGCGAGTGGTAGTGAATTGAAGATTAACGCATTACGTATGATTAATATAACATTTCCTGATAAAAGCGTCAAGCAGTTTGAAGCCGGAGTGACTCCGCTTCAGATTGCCGAATCCATAAGCCCCCGTCTTGCCCGCGAAGTCCTCGCGGCGTCGGTCGACGGCAACGAATGGGATCTGACGCGCCCCATCAGTGACGACGCCGAACTCAAACTGTTCAAATGGGACGATCCCGAAGGTAAACATGCTTTCTGGCACAGTTCTGCCCACCTCCTTGCCGAGGCTCTACAGGAGCTTTATCCCGGTGTGAAATTCGGTATCGGTCCGGCTATCGAGAACGGATTCTACTACGACATCGATCCGGGTGAGAACCAGTTGACTTCTGCCGACTTCGGGAAGATCGAGAAAAAAATGCTTGAGCTTGCCCAGAAGAAGGAAGACATTGTACGCGCCGATATAGCCAAGGCCGACGCAATGAAATTGTTCGGCGATCGCGGCGAAACATATAAGTGCGAACTGATCTCCGAACTTGAGGACGGCCATATCACCACGTACACGCAAGGTAATTTCACCGATCTCTGCCGTGGTCCGCACCTGCCGAACACAGGAGCCATAAAGGCCGCCAAGGTCATGTCGCTCGCAGGCGCATACTGGCGTGGCGACGAAAAACGCAATCAGCTCGTGCGCGTCTATGGCATTACTTTCCCCAAGAAAAGCATGCTCGACGAATATCTTGCATTGCTCGAGGAAGCAAAGAAGCGCGATCACCGCAAGCTCGGAAAGGAAATGGAACTTTTCGCTTTCTCGCAGAAAGTCGGTGCCGGCCTGCCACTGTGGCTTCCTAAAGGAGCTGCCCTGCGCGACCGTCTGGAACAGTTCCTCCGCCGCATACAGCGCAAGTACGGTTATCTTCAGGTGATAACTCCGCATATAGGCAACAAGCAGCTCTATGTCACATCAGGTCACTATGCCAAGTACGGCAAAGACTCTTTCCAGCCTATACACACGCCGGAAGAAGGTGAAGAGTATCTGCTCAAACCCATGAACTGCCCTCACCACTGCGAGATATTCCGCGCTCTCCCGCGTTCTTATCGCGAACTGCCTTTGCGCCTTGCCGAATTCGGCACGGTCTATCGCTACGAACAGAGCGGTGAACTGCATGGTCTGACACGTGTGCGCGGCTTCACGCAGGACGACGCCCATATCTTCTGTGCTCCCGACCAGATCAAGGATGAATTCCTCAAGGTGATGGACATCATCCTCTACATCTTCAAGGCTTTGAAGTTCGAAAACTACGAAGCACAGATTTCTCTTCGCGATCCACAGCATAAGGAAAAATACATAGGCAGCGACGAAAACTGGCATCTTGCCGAGCAGGCAATCATCGAGGCTTGTGCCGAAAAAGGGTTGAATGCCCGCACCGAGCTTGGCGAGGCTGCGTTCTACGGTCCCAAGCTCGACTTCATGGTGAAGGATGCAATCGGACGTCGCTGGCAGCTCGGCACCATACAGGTCGACTACAACCTCCCCGAACGTTTTGAACTCGAGTATACGGGTGCCGACAATGCAAAACATCGTCCGGTGATGATACACCGCGCGCCTTTCGGCTCGATGGAGCGTTTCGTAGCCGTTCTGCTGGAACACACCGCCGGCCGCTTCCCTTTGTGGCTTGCCCCCGACCAGGTGGCGGTTCTGCCTATAAGCGAGAAATTCAACGACTATGCCCGCCGTGTGGCCGAAGAACTCGAACAGGCCGATGTCCGCGCCTATATAGACGACCGCAGCGAGAAAATCGGCCGTAAAATCCGCGACACCGAACTGAAACGTGTTCCATATATGCTGATTGTAGGTGAAAAAGAAGCGGAAAATGCTGAAGTTTCCGTAAGAAAACAGGGCGAAGGTGATAAAGGTTCCATGAAAATTGCTACCTTTGCAAAACTTATCGCCGATGAAGTCAGCGAAATGACAAAACAATAAAAATACTGAATGGAAAAAAAGCCCTTTAATCCCGGTGCGCCCCGACCCGCCGGTCCTCGTGGCCCTCGCTCGCAGCAGCGTCCGCCCGTCAAACAAGCTCCTAACAATATCAACGAGCACATACGTGCGCGTGAGGTTCGCCTTGTAGGTGAAAATGTGGAGCCGGGAATATATTCCATTCACGATGCCCTTGCAAAGGCCGAAGAACTGGAACTCGACCTCGTCGAGATCTCTCCCAACGCCGAACCTCCCGTCTGCAAGATTCTGGACTATCAGAAGTATCTCTATCAGCAGAAGAAGAAAGCTAAGGAAATCAAGGCCAAATCCACCAAGGTGGTGGTAAAGGAAATTCGTTTCGGACCTCAGACCGACGAGCATGACTACAATTTCAAGCTCAAACATGCTCTCGGATTCCTGCAGGAAGGCGCGAAAGTCAAGGCCTACGTGTTCTTCAAAGGCCGTTCAATCCTTTTCAAGGAGCAGGGAGAAGTCCTTTTGTTGCGTTTCGCAAACGATCTTGAAGAATATGGCAAAGTCGAGCAGATGCCTGTGCTTGAAGGCAAGCGCATGATTTTGATGATCACGCCCAAGAAAAAGTAAAAAACGTCACGAGCTGACGAAGTATTATACAAACACGATTTAATCAATTAATTAAAAACAAAATGCCAAAGGTTAAGACTAATTCCGGTGCCAAAAAGAGGTTCGCCCTTACCGGATCAGGAAAAATCAAGAGAAAACATGCGTTCAAGAGCCACATCTTGACCAAAAAGACCAAGAAGCAGAAACGTAACCTCACCCACGCAGGACTTGTGGCCAAAGTGGACGTTTCCGGCGTAAAGGCTCTTCTCGGCCTGAAGTAAGTCGCGTTGTTCACGAAGCGACAACTCTGCGAAACAGCGTTTTCCCTTGAAAGGACGTTTTAATTCGTGATTTTATAATTTCATTATTAACCGGATGCACAGCATTGAAGAGCTGTAGATGACAGCCGCTGACATCCAAAATCAATTGAAACAATGCCAAGATCAGTAAACCACGTTGCATCACGTGCACGTCGCAAAAAAATCCTCAAACTCACGCGTGGCTATTATGGTAGCCGCAAGAACGTATGGACAGTCGCCAAAAATACTTGGGAAAAAGGTCTGACCTACGCTTACCGCGACCGTAAGGATAAAAAGCGCAATTTCCGCGCACTGTGGATCCAGCGTATCAACGCCGCCGCCCGCATGGAGGATCTTTCTTATTCCAAGCTGATGGGACTTATCCACAAGAGCGGTATTGAAATCAACCGTAAGGTGCTTGCCGACCTCGCTCTCAACAATCCTGAAGCATTCCGTGCGATTGTAGAAAAGGTCAAGAACGCTTAAGCTTTATTCACAAAAGCATTTGGAAGAGCTGTGCCGCTAACAATGGCACGGCTCTTCTTATACCTGTAAACCGAATCCCCCCCCCGATGCACGATATTATAGAAAAAATCATTTCTCTTCTGGCTTATAGGCCGGACGAACCCATGCTGTTCAACACCGGTCTTTTTCTTGTACTTTTTGTGCTCTTTATCGGGGTGTATCATGCGGTGAAGCATCGCCCGCGGCTGAAGATGACGGTAGTAATAGCTTTCTCGCTCTATTTTTATTATAAATCAAGCGCTGAATACTGTCTGATACTCGTCGGTGTATGCGCAAGCGATTATCTACTCGGGCGGCTTCTCTCGAAGGTGCGGACTCCGTTGTGGCGTAAAGCCATCGTGGCCATAAATGTGCTCTCCAATGTCGGGATGCTTGTCTGGTTCAAATATTTCAATCTTCTTGCCGACGCTTTCACTTCCATTGTAGGACGCGGATTCGATCCTGTTTCCGTAATACTTCCGGCAGGCATATCCTTCTTTACCTTTCGTTCCATATCTTACATTGTCGATGTCTATCGCCGCACGCTCGAACCGTGCCGCGACCTGATGGAATATGCCTTCTTCCTGACATTTTTTCCTCCCTTGCTCGCCGGACCCGTAGTAAGGGCAAAGGATATGCTGCCTCAGATCCACGCCAATTCCAATCCTACGCCGGCAATGACCTCGGAAGGTCTTTTCCTTGTGATGACGGGGCTTATAAAGAAAGTTGTGATAGCCGACTATATAAGCGGAAACTTCGTCGACCGTATTTTCGACAATCCCGCTCTCTACAGCGGATTTGAAAATCTGATGGGATGTATCGGATTCACAATACAACTTTACTGTGATTTCTCGGGATATTCCGACATGGCTATAGGCATCGCTCTGATACTTGGCTACCGCTTTAAGGATAATTTCATGGCTCCGTTCAAGGCTCAGAATCCGTCGGACTTCTGGCGTCGCTGGCATATTTCGCTGTCGACATGGCTTCGTGATTATGTCTATATTCCATTGGGTGGAAACCGTCGCGGCGCCTCGCGCACATATCTCAACAACTTCCTGACGATGCTGATAGGAGGCCTTTGGCATGGCGCCTCGTGGATGTATGTGATATGGGGTGCATACCATGGTCTGCTGCTGGCTGTCCATAAGGCTTTAAAGCCTTATTGGCGTCTGCCGGACCAGCTTAAAGGACGTCCAGAAATACGGCTCGCCAACATGGCGGTGACATTCATGCTTATTGTGGCTGGATTTGTTTTTTTCAGAGCATCGTCGCTTGAAACTGTAGGGACTATCGCCACACAGATTTTCACTGACTTTCACATTGATGTGGCTCCGCAGTTCGTCGAAGGGTATATGATGATAGTCGCTGTCATGCTGTTGGGACTTACGATGCACCTGTTGCCGCGCTCGTGGAGCATCGGTGCGTTGGCCGCCTATGTTGCCTCGCCTGTACTCTGGCAGGCCGTGCTGCTTGCAGCAGTAATTTTCATTGTCGTGCAGACGCGCCAGAGCGAGCTTGTGCCGTTCATCTATCTCCAGTATTGAACAAACGGCAGGTTGTTCAGGAATATAAGATGTAAATTTTTAAAAAGTGCAGGCCAGATTAATTGAAAAAGAATGCTCCGTAGGATTATAGGCCGGAGATAGAACTATTATATCTGAACATGGATTATTCCATTTGAACCATCTCTGATACAACGGAAGCATCCAATATCCTATCCTTGCAGATAATATTCCTACTCCCGCTCCTGCAATTATATCATTGAGCCAGTGGCGACCGTTGTAAAGGCGTAAAAAAGCAACACTGACAGCAACGGTATAAGCTCCTATGCCTATGCCAAGCCCATATTCTTCTCTCATTAATTCGGCGCTGGTAAATACTGTGGCTGTGTGTCCGGACGGAAACGAGTTTCTTGCATTGGAATCCGGCCTTTTTTCTTTGAATGAATACTTGCCTATGTTTGTTAAAGCTGTCATGCTTATGTAAGCAGTTGCTTCCACCACTACGCGTTCCTTAAAACTGTGTTTTGGCTTGATGCCTATAGATCCGAATGTCAGATATGTCAGAGCTGGAAGATATTGAATATAATCATCGGCACGAAAGAAATGATTTCCACGCAGATCATCCATCCTGTTCTTGATGTTCTGGTCTAATTTCCTGAAAGCTCCGTTGTATACTCCAAATGTACCGACTGCTACAAGTGCGCCGGGCAAGATCAGTTGTTTGGCGTTAAAACCTGGAGAGCCGTTTTTGTGCCGATCTAAAACTGATGTGCTGTCAACCGGCCGGTTGTCGGTTAATTGTTGTGTGTCATGAAAAATCAGATATGATGATTCTTCAGAATTGGATGTTTGGGCGTACGCGCAGAC
The DNA here is from genome assembly GCA_910587235.1 of uncultured Muribaculaceae bacterium. Lineage (GTDB taxonomy): Bacteria > Bacteroidota > Bacteroidia > Bacteroidales > Muribaculaceae > CAG-873. Next base: position 19,517 of record CAJUKD010000002.1, on the reverse strand, counting down.
TTGTGAAGCAAGAAGTCCGAATGTCATTAGACTTCCTGCCAGTACATTTATGTTCATTGGCATATCGTTTGTGCGAATGCCAATGTCCATAAGTCAAATTCGACGAATGCAAAAAACATGGGCAATGACTGCCCAGAATGCACCCGTCGGATTGGTGTTATGAACGGCAAGTCACGCCCATGCAATGCACGGACGTTCGCGACTTGTTCCTCATTCATAACACAATGAAATTTCCGACGTTTCATTCTGATTGGAACAAATAGCAAACGCTATTAATACTATATATGTTACAGCAGCCTCTGCTCCTGCTATTTTCTACTGCAAAGTTACAAAATCTTTCGTTGCCAATCAATTGCCGGTTAAAAATCAGTTTGATCCGGTCATAGACGTATGTGTCTATGACCGGATCAAGCTGATAAATATGTGTCTGTCAGAAGAGAAATCCGCTGTCTGTTTTGTTTTTTATCGGCCTTGGCCTGATGACTTGTGGCCGTTTACCTCGGACTGATGCTCTACCGTGGCAGATGGTGAATTCACCTGAATGTATTTACGGTGTTATCTGATTTCTATGTTTATGTCATCTTTGAAACCGGGGGATATGCCTACGCTTGATCCGGCCTTGGAGGTCAGGAAGCGCCCTCGCACGATTGTGAGGCGGTTGCGCACCAATGGCACGGTAATGGGGTTGGTCGATGCCACTCGCGTGCCGGTGTTGCGGTCGTAGACGTCGACAGCTACCTGCACTGATGTTTCGTGGCCGTTGACGCTTATGTAGTCGGAGCCTAATTCGGCGGTGTTTCCGTCGTCGGCGCGTGTGATGGCGCCGTCGAACGACACGCCGGTCATGGAGTTGACGGGTTTGTCGATGTGAGCGTTGTAGACCGAGGGCATGTAGCCTGTGTAGCGGAACACGACGCGGAAGTCGGACAGGTCGACCGTAGGCAGCGGGCGGGGGCTGCTTTCAGTGTCGACTTCGTCGGATAGCGGTCGCAGGCCGTGGCGCGAGATGAAGTCGTTCAGGTCGGTGGTGACGAATACGTAGCGAGCCAGCGGGCGTCGCATGGTGATGACGGCTTCGGCCAGGGGAGAGGCGCAGTCGCGGTCGTTGGGAGCGTACATGGCGCCGTCGGCGCCGACACGGAAGCTGCCTTCGCCGCGGAATGCGTCGCGCCAGGGGCTGTTGCCGCGGTGGATGTAGGCCTCGGAGGGGCTGCCGGCTGAGCGCAGGGCTATTTCGGAGAAGTCGGAGGTGTCGTAGTAGAGGTCGGCGTCGGAGCCGGCTTCTACGTAGTCGCTCCAGGCCACATAGCGGTAGGAGCCGGGGGGCAGGCTGATGGCTACGCTGCGGTCATCGGTGGCGGCATCGGCGCGGTCGGTCACCGTGGCCGTGGCGGTTACCGAACGCGATGGGGCACGGGTGCCGGAAGCAATGTCTTCGTCGTGGATGTCGTCGGCGTATACATTTATTATATGTCGGCTGTCGCGGGCTCCTTCTTCTGCAGAACGGGCACGACGGCCGTCGGAGTCGAATTCGACGGTGGTGTGCAGTGGCATGTCGACGCCATCGAATGTGAGCTTCAGACGGCTCTCGACCACCGGCGGCGTTTCTTCCGAGGGGAACTCGTGGACGTCGCAGCCCGCGGCAAGCGCAGCGGCCATTGCCGCCGCCGTCAGGCGAAGGATATGTCGCAGGGGGGCTGTCATCATCGTCCGAATGCGTTGAAGTTATACACTACCGATACGGACACGTTGTCCAGACCGAAGAATGTGCGCTCGCGGCGGTCGACCAAAGCGCCGTTCTCCTCGTTGACAAAGCGGTTGTACTCAAGATGGTAGACGCCGGCGCCAATGGCTGCTTCGGCGGCCCAGCGCCCCGAGCGTCCCAGCGGCAGGCGGTAGCCTACGCCTATGCCGCCGCCAAGGGCGGGATGGCGGCCTCCGACGTCCTGGATGCGGTACTCCCAGCCGGGAAGGGCGAAATTGTAGGCGGCCATCTGTATGTGTCCGTCGACGAACAGGCCGCGGTGGCCTTCGCCGGGCCACCAGCGCAGCTCGGGACGGAAGATGAACGCGCGGAACTTGCGGGTGGCTTTGGCATAGTTCCAGCCCGAATAGTACAGCGACAGTCCCACCGACCAGTGGCAGCCGAAATCGTACTCGCCCATAAGGTTCGTCAGTCCCAGAGTCCAGGCGAGCACATTGGTCGAGGCGTGCCACGAACGGTGGCACCGCGCCGCCAGTGCAGCCTCGGGAGCGGCTTCGACCGCTTCCTCGACAACTTCCGCCTCGACTGGTTCCTCAGGCTCTGCCTCGCAGATCTCTGGCCCGGGGGTGGGGCGGGGAATGGTTTGCAGCCGTTCGACTGTCATCGATGCCAGACGCAGACGCGGGAAGAATTCTCCTGCCAGAAGGCGCCATGTGCGTCCGGAATTGTGTGTGCGCAAAAGAGCGAGTCGGCGGTTCACGTCGGCTGCGTTGTTGTCGTCGCCTTGATTGATTATTTCAAGTACGCGCTCGCTTCCTGCGAATGGAGTGGTTGCGACGAGCGATCGGAATGTGTTCCACGGAATCTCGCTGCCTTGTGCTGAAAGGACAGAGTCGGGCAGGGCATAGCGTCCGATAACAAAATTTTTAAGGGAGTTCATGCGGCGTTCCGAGAGTGCACGGTTCAGATTCAGACCGCCGTCGGGCGATGCGGCACCGCGGAACGATACGCTACGGATACTTATTGTGCTGTCGGATGATGATTCGTTGAAGAGCGAATCCATAGCCGATATGCTGCCGGCATTGTCCGAGAATGCCGGATTGATATCCGAGCGGTTTATTACAAAATCAATATCTATCTGAACCGACTGAAGTTCCATGACACTATCGGGACTGATGTCGGCTGCAGCCGACATAGTCGGAACCAGAAGTGACCAGAAAAGCATGATACGCAATAAGCATGTTTCCGGGCTTATTGTCGATAATATCTTGTTTCCGTCAGGGCGGTGCATGGCAGAGTGTGTGTACTCCTTTCTATCGGAGGCGATTGGTATTGATTTATTTTAGTTGTTTCTTTAGATCTAATCTGCCTGCAAAGATAGTGATTTTTATGAAGATGCAAAATTTTTATAATAATTTAAAGGCTTGTATTAATGAAAAGTGTGTAAAAAGTGTGTATGTTGGAGAAAATTAGCACAAATAAAGTGCAAAACAGTGATTATAACGGCACAATAGTCTGTTCAAGTCGTTTTTTTCATAAGAACCGGATTTATCCACTGTCCTTTGCCGTCGGTGGCGTGGCGTCCGTAAGCGACGGCACGTCGCGGACAGATGTGGTAGCATCTCAGGCATAGGGCGCAGTTCTTGCCCCAATGTGGCCGGGCGGTGGCGTCATTGTCTGTCGACAGCATGGAAATGTTGTTCATCGGGCAACTGCGGGCACAGAGTCCGCAGCCGGTGCACCCTCCGTTGACGTGGAATGGCGCCGGTGACATGGCGAAGCGTTCGAACAAGGGGCGGATTACAGAGCTTTTTATCCGTGGCCATGCACCGCGGACCAACAGGGGCAATGGAGCCGCACCGGCGTCGGATATGCGTGCCGCTATCGCTTTTACCTGCTCAGGCATGGCGTTGAGTTTGCGTGCGGCGGTGTTTTCGTCGTCGACGTCGAAGCCTTTCATCAGGGTGTAGGTGTTGGGCATGATTACGGAAAAGGCGTCTGCCGCTTTCCATCCGCGTGAACGGATAATCCGCCGCCATCGGCGGTCGGTCATACCGATGTCGTCGCCGCATGTTGTCAGCATCCAGTGTACTGCGGAATCAAATGCGGGATTTGACGGAATCTGACGTATGAAACGTGCGACCACAGGCGGCATTCCCCACGAATAGGTTGGGAAAGCCCATATTATGTTGCGCGGGGCCGGTGTTAAGGAAAAATTTTCAGGGCGAAGCAGGGTATCGCCTTCGAGCATGACGATATTTTCCCCGGTCAAAAGGCCGGAAAGCTGTCGGGCTACACTGAGTGTGTTGCCCGTGCCTGAGAAACATATTATCATCGGCGGCGCTTCTTTGGTGATTCCGGTTTTGACGAGGTTTTTGCAGCGTTGTCGAGCTTGCGTATTGTGACTTGTGTTGCTCCGAAGCCGTATTCCCTGAATGATGCGTCCTGCACGTCGTGTCCTTTGTAGCGGTGCGTCAGTTCTTTCATAAGTGCCTGACGGAGGACTCCTTCTCCTTTGCCATGGATGAATACGATTTTTTGTCCGGTATGGCGGAGATTGGCGTCCATGATTTCGCAAAAGCGATCTATCTGCAGATTGAGGATTTCGGCGTTGCTGAGTCCGCTTGTGCTGTCGAGCAGTTCGGCGGCATGGAGATCCACTTCAATAATTTCGGGAGCGGCGGCGATATTGTTTCTTTGTTTTTTTCGCGGCTGTATCTTGTCTTTGTTGCCGGTGAAGGCTTCGGAAAGCCTGCAGTGCAGTTCGTCTGCTTCAGGTGCGCGGTCGGCCGGCCGGTCGTCGCGTACGATGTCGAATGCGATTACGGGAACATCGAAGTAGGGGTTGGAGCGGAAGCAATGCAGTTTTGCAAACTTTGTGGTGTCGAGTTTCAGTTCTATGCCGACAGGTGCTTTCATTTCGAATTTCCGTCCGCGCTTGAAAGGCAGAAGTGCTACATTCACACGGTCCATATCCGGCAGGTCGCAGGTGTCGAGTTCGGCTACGAGTACCTGCATGTTGGGTTCTATCAGACCGTCGAAGCGCGTTTCCCATGTTTGTGAATCGGCAGTACGGGTCGACAGGACGGCATACAGATAATAGTTTGAGTCGTTTACCAGAAAAGCGTCGAATCCTGATTGTGAAAGAGCTTTGATGTTTGTCGCCTCGAAGCCGAGGATGACGTTCATTCTGTCGCCTCCGTCTGTTTCAATTACCGGAATTTCGGGAGCGGCGGTATCGGATTTGCGCGAAGGGGCGGTAACGGAATAATCCTCCTTGTGTTTTTCCTTTACATTTTCTCTGCTTTCATTTGCGGAAGCATGTGCGATGACTACGCAGTCGCGAGCGAGTGCCGGTGTTTCAAATCCGTCGGCATCTTCGACGTAGATCATTTTGTCGCTTATGCGTGTGACTCGTCCGCCTCCGACTGCGTCGAGAAAGCGGACCGTATCGCCTATCTTGATGTCCATATTGTACTTAATGTGTCTGTAGGGTTATTCCTCTTCGTTGATCGAATAGTTCAGGAAGTCGTTGAGCGGTTTCAATACTGCGAGTATCCGTGCAGCCCGGACAGGCCACTCGGGGTCTTCGAAAAAAGCGCGGTCGCAATGGTGGTAGCGCCCGTATTCTTTCAGTTTGAGCAGTTCTGCCTCAGGGTGGTTTTTGTCGTAGCCTTTAGGTATTGTTTTCAGCCGTTCTCCGTACCATCCCGGGAAGAGTCGCTTCAGTTCAGGGTTGTCGATTATTTCATGGAATTCCTCCGAGTTATCGACTATTGCTTTGCGAAGTTTGCGCAACACGGCGGATTCGGGATGCCATACACCTCCGTAAAGGCCGTTTTCAGCAAAATTTCCGCCGCCGAGGTGGATGTAGTAGCAGGCTCCGTCGAAGTGTCGTCCGCGAGGAGATACGAGTGCGGAGAAATATGTTTTGAACGGTGATTTGTCGTTTGAGAAGCGGATATCGCGGTAGATACGGTAGAGGCAGCTTTTTGCTTCGACTCCGGCCAGTTCGGGGGCGTAGGTAGAAGCCATTGTGTCGATCAGCAGCTGTATCTGCGATATCCATTGCGCGCGCAATGTGTCGTATTCGTCGCGATGTTCCGCGAACCACGCACGGTCGTTGTTGGCTTCGAGCGCGTCAAGAAACGGATAAGGGCTTATTAAAGCGTTTTTCTTTTGTTGTTTCATTTCTTATCAGGTATATCAACCCATTCGGCATCGACAATCTGTTGCTCTGTCCGGAATTTCGATGTATTTCCGGAATTATCTGTGTTTAACTCGTCGCGTACAGTGCTGATTTCGACAAATTCGACGTATTCACCTACATTAGGATCGATTTTTTTGCGTTTCCTTTTTTGCCCGGCAGATGATGGATTGCGGAATCCCGATCCGGCAGCCTGACGGGCGCGGTCGGTCATGTCGCGCATGGCTGAGCGGATGCGTATGCTTGTGCGCACGACGGGCCATACGATGAAAATCAGGAAGAGTATTAATAAGATTGTAAAAAAGCCCATGGCTGAGAAGATTGTAGCTTTATATGTAACGCGGCTTACGCTTTTTGTGTTTCGGATACAGCCGCGAATTTATGTTTTTTATAGAATTGTCCGTTTTTTATACGGGGTAATTGCGGCGGTGGAGCGACAGGAGAAAATACAGGAGTATTGACCATGCCAGACCTGAGAGTCCGTAGCATACGACGAAGAGAGCTGCCGCTGCCAGAAGCATGTAGCGCCGGAAGTTCTCCCGCAAATTGAAGTTCTTGAATTTCAACGAGAACATGCGGAAGTTTCCTACCATTGCCGCGCACATAAGCCCTATAAGCAAAATCAGGACGGGAGTGCCGGGATAAGCGTATTTTTCAATCCACGCCACGACTCCTATCCAGAATATGGCATTCGCCGGAATGGGAAGTCCGCGGAATTCGGATGTCTGTTCCGGGTCGTTGTTGAATTTGGCCAGACGCATGGCGCCGAAAGCGGCAAGCAGCAGAGGGGTGTAGCAGAGAGCCGTCAATGATGAATAATGCAGCATCACATTTACGACGAGCATTGCAGGGGCGACGCCGAAGCTTATGAGGTCGGAAAGTGAATCAAGGTCTTTTCCTATTTGTGAATAAGCGCCGAGTGCGCGTGCGCTTGCGCCGTCGCAAAAATCGAATATGGCGGCGCATCCTATGGCAATGAAACACCATTCCAGACCGTAGAGTGGACCGAGTCTGTCGTAGGCATGGAATGCCAGTACAATGGCCGCGCAACCTGAAAGCAGGTTGAGGCATGTGATGGCGTTAGGTATTGAGCACTTTATATCAGGCATTTTCTGAATCGGGGTTGAGCGGCCGCAGACGTCCGATGGTTGTCACGCCACCTATGGTGGTGTCGCCGATTTTTACAAAAATCTCAGTATCGAGAGGGAGGAATATGTCGACTCTCGAACCGAATTTAATGAATCCCATGTGATCCTCGATAGATGCTTCGTCGCCCGGACGAGCGTAGGTGACTATGCGGCGAGCCATGGCTCCTGCAATCTGACGCATAAGCACCAGTCGTCCGCCTGAGGTGCGGATGACTACTGTCGACCGTTCGTTCTCGGTGCTTGATTTGGGCAGGTAGGCAGCCATGAAGCGTCCGCGGTGATGGGTGGCGTAGATTACTTCGCCGTCGACCGGAAACCAGTTGGCGTGCACATTTAGTATACTCATAAATACCGACAGCTGGATTACGTTCTGCTTTAGATATTCGCCTTCGTATACCTCCTCAAGAGCGACGACTTTGCCGTCGGCGCTTGCGACAACCACATTCTCGCGGTTTCCGCGGAACTGGCGTCGCGGCGAACGGAAGAAGTTCGTGACCAACAGGAAGAACACAACGCAGATGACCGTTACTATAATAGATATGCCTACAGGGCATTTCCATATCCATAGCGGAGCGCAGACAATAGCCAGCACTACGAAAAGCAGAATTATTATATGTGTTCCTTCGTGGTGGATTTTAACTCTCATTTCAGTCCGTCGGTCGGTGGAAGACCGCATAAGTTTATGCAAAGGTAACTAAAAATTCGCGATATCCCGTTCATAATGTGTATTTTTTTGCGTGGAGAGCCGGAAATGGCCTAAAATGCTTACATTTGCAAAAAAATACGAGATAGATATGCAGACAGTTTCGCGTCCATACACGTTCGATCGTGTCGTGCGCCTGCTTATTGCGGGAGGCGGCATAGTCCTGGCGGTATGGCTTATCAATATACTCAAGTCAGTTCTTCTTCCTTTTCTGGTTGCATGGCTGATAGCCTATATGCTCGAACCTTTCGTGCAGTACAACATGCGGCTGTTAAATACACGCAAGCGGCTGCTTCCTATCATGATGACGCTGTTCGAGGTTCTGCTTGTGCTTGTGGCCATGAGTGTGTTCATATTGCCGTCGGTCATAAGCGAGGTTCATCAGGTGGCGACATTCATAACCGGCTATGCCGACAAGGGTACGCAGATTCCTTTTGTGCCCGATGCCCTGCATGAGTTTCTGCGTACGCAGATCGATTTCGTCGGTATCGCGAGCCGACTGACACGTCAGGATATACAGTCGATATTCAATACACTCGGCAGTGTTATAGTCGGAGGCTACGACATAATAATGGGAGTGTTCAACTGGTTTATCGTGTTGCTGTATGTGGTCTTCATAATGCTTGATTATGAGCGTTTGCTCCGCGGTTTCCGTCATCTTGTACCTCCGAAGTACCGCAAACAGACGTTCGGAATCGCCAATGATATCAAGAACAGTATGAATCACTATTTCCGCGGTCAGGCTCTCGTAGCTTTTATTGTGGGTATTCTTTTCAGCATAGGATTCCTCATTGTCGGTCTGCCTCTTGCCATAGTGATGGGCTTGTTCATAGGTTTGCTTAACATGGTGCCGTATCTTCAGCTTATCTCATTGCTGCCGACCACGGTGCTCTGCATAGTGTGTTCTGCCAATTCCGATGTGGATTTCTGGTCGCTATGGCTTGCGACAATGGCTGTTTATGTGGTAGTGCAGTGTATACAGGATCTTTTCCTCACACCCAAGATAATGGGCAAGGCCATGGGATTGAATCCGGCGCTTATCCTGTTGTCGCTTTCGGTCTGGGGCACTTTGCTCGGTTTCATAGGTCTTATAATAGCGTTACCTCTTACGACCATGTTGCTGTCGTATTACGATATGTATATAAGCAGCCGCGAGGACGGGGAGTCGCCCGGCGAGCATCGCAGAAATTCGCGCGAGCTTAAAAATATGCTTGGAGATGAAGACGCTTGAACTGACGCAGGACGGTTCGCCTACAATATATATAGGTGAACTCGACGAGCATTATCATTCGGTGAAAGGTGCGGTGACGGAGAGTATGCACGTGTATATAGCTTGCGGTCTGCGTCGGCGTATCGATGAAGCAGTGGCTGAATGTGCTGGTTGTATGCGTCTCCTTGAATTCGGTTTCGGCACGGGATTGAACGCGGCGCTGACTATGATTGAGGCGGATAGATCAGGCGTTCCGCTTGCCTATGATTCTCTTGAACTATATCCTCTTGAAGAATCAATGGCGGAAGCTTTCGGTGCTTCAATGCCGGATGATATCGAACGGGCGCTTAGTGTGGTTAACGGTGCAGAATGGAATTCGGTGCAACGACTTACGGAAAATTTCAGCCTGCATAAGATTAAAACTGATTTTCTGTCGGCCGAACTTGGTGAAGATGTGTTCGATGTCGTTTATTTTGACGCTTTCGCTCCTGAAAAACAAGCGGAGCTATGGACGTCGGAACTTTTCGGACGCATATATTCCGCAATGCGAAGCGGAGGAGTGATGACTACTTATTGTGCCAAAGGGTGTGTGCGCCGGCTCTTGGAGGGAATCGGTTTCACGGTAGAGCGTCTGGCAGGTCCTCCCGGAGGCAAGCGCGAGATACTGCGCGCAGTGAAGCCGTGACGGCATCTGTCACCGTCGGCTGTCCAGAGCTTTGAGTATTGATATGAGTCGTCCGCGTATTTCCTGAAGCCGTCGTATCGTTTCGTGGCGCTTTTCCACGCCGCTGCGGTTGCGGTGAAGCTGGTCGCGGGCGGCATCGATTTTAAGCCCTTTTTCTTTTACGAGATAGTGGATCATGCGCACGATCTCCACATCGCGCGGTGTGTAGAAACGTGTGCCGCCGTCGTTTCGCTTCGGGCGCAGATCGGAAAATTCTTTTTCCCAGAATCGCAGGGTCGAGCAGGGGACACCTATCATTTCCGCGACGTCGCGTATTTTATAATATTTCTTATCGAGGGTATTCATAGATTTAAAGTCGGGGAATGTGCGGTCAGTCAGTCCATCACGTGGCCTGCGTTTTCGGCAAGGCGTATCATTTCGTCGTACTGTTCCGGCGTCAGGTCGTAGAAATAGTAATTTACAGGGTTCTGCGGCACACCGCGCAGGCGTACTTCGTAGTGCAGGTGCGGACCTGTCGATTTTCCGGTGTTGCCGACTTTGCCGATCAGGTCGCCGCGTTTTACTTTCTGCCCCGGATGTACGAGAATTTGGGACAGGTGGGCATAACGGGTGGTGTAGTTGTAGCCGTGGTCTATCGTAATAAGATTTCCGTAGGAGCTTTGCCATCCGGCGGTGGCGACGGTTCCGTTGCCGGTTGCGTAGACCGGTGTGCCGACGGGGGATGAGAAATCCATGCCTTCATGAAATTTCGTTGTACCGTAGATAGGGTCGCTCCTGTAGCCGTAGCCTGATGCCATGGCTCTCAGGTGTTTTTCGGAAACAGGCTGTATTCCCGGAATGTGGTCGGTACGGTCGCGGGAGCTTTCGGCAAGTTCGCGCAGCAGGTCGAATGATTTTACCTGGGTATAGACCATGTGGTCGAGCCGGTCGAGCTTGTCGGTGACGTTGCGAAGAAGTTTTGGATCGGAAAGCGAGTCGAGCCGGTCGTAGTTGCGTTGTCGCTCAAGTCCGGCATATCGTCGGGCGGGCGTCAAGGGTTCGGCCTGCATCATCACGCGGTAGAAATTATTGTCGCGTTCGGCCAGATCCTCCATAACCGCCAGAGCCTCGTCGGAGCGTCGGTTCAGAACTTCTACCTGTGCAAGCAGACGCTCGTTGGCGCTTCGCAATTGCCTCTCGCGGGGAAAATCTATAAAACAATAGGCGATGCCTACAGCCAGCAAAGCACCGGCGACACCGAGCGCGAACTGCCTGATGAATACCGCCGCACGTTTGCGGGCCGACGGAAAAACGCGGTCGTACTGCTCTGTGACGGGATTGTAGCGGTAAAATACTTTCTGGCTCATTGCTTGCTTAATCCGTATTGTCCGGATTTTATTTTTGCAAAAATAAGTAATTTCGAGTACTTTTGCAGTCTGATTGGCACGACGTTAATATTTTTTGACGCTGACCGACCTCAAGAAATCAATAACAAATCCAGATATATGCTTACAGCAAAGGAAATTCGCCAGTCCTTCAAGGACTATTTCGAATCCAAGGGCCATCGTATCGTGCCCTCCGCCCCGATGGTGATAAAGGATGATCCCACCCTTATGTTCACCAATGCCGGAATGAACCAGTTCAAAGACATAATCCTGGGTAATGCAGTGCCCAAGTCGCGCCGTGTCGCCGATTCGCAGAAGTGTCTGCGTGTGAGCGGCAAGCACAACGACCTCGAAGAGGTGGGACACGACACCTACCACCACACTATGTTCGAGATGCTCGGCAACTGGTCGTTCGGCGATTATTTCAAACAGGAGGCTATTGACATGGCCTGGGAATATCTTGTCGACGTGCTTAAACTCGATCCGTCGCGTCTTTATGCGACTGTATTCGAAGGCGCTTCCGACGAGGGCCTTGACCGCGACGATGAGGCGGCTTCGATATGGGAGAAGCATCTCCCCGCATCGCACATCATAAACGGAAACAAACACGATAATTTCTGGGAAATGGGCGATACAGGCCCGTGCGGTCCGTGCTCGGAAATCCATATCGACCTGCGTTCGGAAAAGGAACGTAATGAAATCGATGGTGCGCAGATGGTCAATAAGGATCATCCTCAGGTGATCGAGATATGGAATCTTGTGTTCATGCAGTACAATCGCCGTGCCGACGGTTCACTGGAGCCTCTGCCGGCGAAAGTGATTGATACCGGTATGGGATTCGAGCGCCTCTGCATGGCTCTGCAGGGCAAGACCTCGAATTATGATACGGATGTGTTCACTCCTCTTATCGCCAAGATCGCAGAACTTTCGGGAAAAAAGTACGGCGACGACGAACGTGTTGATGTTGCTATGCGCGTAATCGCCGACCATGTGCGCACGATATCGTTCTCGATCGCCGATTCCCAGCTTCCCGGAAACGCCAAGGCCGGATATGTGATCCGCCGCATCCTCCGCCGTGCTGTCCGCTATGCTTATACTTTCCTGGAACAGAAACAGGCGTTCATGTACCGTCTTGTCGACACACTTATCGACTCCATGGGCGACGCATATCCGGAACTCCGCAGCCAGCGCGAGCTGATCATGAAAGTCATAAAAGAAGAAGAGGACGCTTTCCTGCGGACGCTCGAAAACGGTATACGTATGCTTGACGATGCTATCGCTGCCGCTCGCCGCGAGGGCAAGACGGAGATTTCCGGCAAACAGGCTTTCGTGCTTTATGATACATACGGTTTTCCTCTTGACCTGACTCTTCTTATTCTTAAAGAGAACGGAATGACGCTCGATCAGGCGGGCTTCGATGCCGAGATGGCCGCTCAAAAGCAGCGTGCGCGCAATGCAGCCGCAGTAGAGGCTACAGACTGGGTGATTCTTTCCGACGGAGAACAGACATTCTGCGGTTATGACAATACCGAAGCGGAAACACGCATCCTGCGCTATCGTCGCGTGAAGCAGAAAAATCAGGAGTTTTTTCAGATTATTCTTGCCGAAACGCCTTTCTACGCCGAAATGGGCGGTCAGGTTGGCGACCGCGGTACGCTGACAGACCTAACTACAGGCGAGAGTGTCGAAATCTATGATACAAAACGGGAGAATGGAGTCGGTGTGCATCTGACAAAGAAAATGCCTTCTGATCCGGAAGCGGTTTTCCGTGCGTCGATCGACAAAGAGTCCCGCATGGCTACGTCGCGCAACCATACGGCTACGCATTTGCTTCACGAAGCTCTCCGCGAGGTTCTTGGAACCCATGTCGAGCAGAAAGGTTCGTTCGTGACTCCAGAAAGTCTGCGTTTCGACTTCTCGCACTTCCAGAAACTTACGCCTGAGGAAATCCGTAAGGTCGAGCATCTGGCCAACGCACGCATACGTGCTGCCATAGCCCGCGACGAGCGCCGCAATGTGCCTATCGCCGAAGCTCAGGCTATGGGTGCCATGGCTTTGTTCGGAGAGAAGTATGGCGATGAGGTTCGTGTAATCCGTTATGGCGATTCTGTTGAACTTTGCGGAGGCACGCACGTTGACAACACAGGTAATATAGGTATGGTGCGTATCTTATCGGAAAGCAGCATAGCGGCCGGCATACGCCGTATCGAGGCTGTTACCGGAGAAATGGTCGAACGTGTTCTCGACGAGATGCAGGACACCATGCGGCAGATTGCATCGATGTTCAATAATGCTCCTGATGTCGCTCAGGCGATACGTCGTTCCATTGAGGAAAATGTAGAATTGCGTCATCAGGCTGAGGAGTATATGCGCGAACGCATAGCTTCCATCGCACGTGAAATTGTCGATTCGGCCAAGTCCAACCACTCCGGAGTGAAAGTCGCCGTTCTCAGGGGCGTCCGTATGCCTGATATCGTTAAAGGAATTGCATTTGCGGTTCGTGCGATATCTCCCGAGGCTACAGCGTTCATTGCCGCTACAGTAGACCCTTCAGGCAAACCATTGCTTACGGTGATGTTGACCGACGATGTTGTCGCTTCGGGTCTTAACGCTTCGGCAATTGTTCGTGAAGCTGCGAAAAATATCAAGGGCGGCGGCGGCGGCCAACCGGGTTTTGCTCAGGCAGGAGGCAAGGATTCCGACGGTATTCCTAAGGCTTTCGACTCTATGCTGAATTCTTTGGCTTAATTAGCCTGAAATCTAAAAAAGATATGGCTGACGTTATGATAACGTCAGCCATATCTTTTTTAGATGTTCGGTCAGCGGATTATTCGCCTGAGCGCGGGATGCGTCGCAGGGTCATAAGTTCTTTGCCATTTTTGTCGAGAAGCAGGACTGTGGATTCGTGTCGTCCCGCTATTGCCGAGGCTGTCGACTCGAGGGCTACAAGCATTGCTGTTTCCTGTGCTGTCTTCGGGCAGGCCATGCGCGTTACGCCCATTTTGCTGAAATCAATCGCATTGCTGCGGTTAGGGTCGATATATATGTCGCCGTTGAAGAAGTTACAGCCTGTGTTGCCATGGATTTTTAGTTCGTGGATATCGAAGAATACGTTGGCTTCTTCGTCGTCGATGGCTTTGCCGTCGATAGATGTCACGAGCCAGTTTCCGTTGAGGAATTCCATGTTGTGGCGTCGCAGGGTCATGACTGTGTGTCCGCGGTCGGAGCGAAGATATAGATATGAATCCTGGCCAATGCGTTTCAGTTCGGCGTCGAGTGTTGTACCGTCGGACACGACTGCATTTATTTCGCTGTCGAAAGGTACGTCTGCGCAATATTTCATTGTGGAGAGGACTTTTCCGAAGCTGATTTTGTTTGAGTCGCTGAGCGTGTATGTTCCGTTGAGGTAGTTGCAGCCGTTGAAAACGTATATGCTTCCTGATGCGGTGTCGAAAGTGATATATGGCACTTCTTCTTCGAGTTCGATTTTGCTTGTGCCGACTTCCGCTACGTTCCATTGTCCGTCGATAGCGTTACCGATGGGTTTTATTTTGTGTTGCTTGTGTGTTCCGGGTTGTTTTTCGGACTGATTCTTGCCTCCTTTGTTTTTTTCCGATGATTTTTTGGAAGCGTCTTTTTTAGTGTTGCCGGAAGGAGCTACAGGGGGGATCTCGCGGGTTGTTTCTGTATCAGCTTTTTTTTCGGCTGTTTCGACAGGTGTCGCGCTTAGCTCTTTTCCATGCTTCCCGGTTATTACAAGGTATTTTTCTTTTATTGTCGAGCATGATGACATAATCAGAGCTGCTGCTGCGATTACGATTATTGGTCTGAATGTATTCATGTTGTTATGATTCAAATTTAATTCCGAATATATAACGCATGGATTGACTGAAATGTTATTGTCGTGTTGATTTAAAAAACGAAAGCTGCCATTTCGACTGAAAATGACAGCTTTCGCAAGTCGGTTGATGACTTCTGCAGGATTTCTGTTGGATTTCCTGCCGCCCTTTGTCGGCGCGTTTCGGCTTACTTACGTATGCCGAGTTCTTTCTGGGCGATGATGGCGCGGTAGCGGTTGATGTCTTTGCGCATCAGATAGTCGAGCAGACGACGACGCTTACCTACCAGCATTTTAAGAGCGCGCTCTGTTGTATGATCCTTGTGATTTGACTTCAGGTGCTGAGTCAAATGAGCGATACGGACCGAGAATAATGCAATCTGTGCTTCAGGCGAGCCAGTGTCAGTCTTGCCCTTACCGTACTTCTCGAAGATCTGTACTTTTTCTTCAGAATTTAAGTGCATTCTTAGAAATTTTTGGTGGTTAATAATATTAATTTATGTATAGCTTATGGCTTTACAGGGCGCAAAGTTAGCTTAAATTTGCGAAAGGGCAAAGCAGTTAACTTTTTTTATGTTATGCGGCGTTTTTTCAACCTTATAGTCAAAGGTTGCTGCGGTCTTTGTTGGATTTACGGAAGAACAGTTTGTGATCCACGTATTCCTGTGTTGCGATCAGAGTGGGTTTCGGCAGGCGCTCGTAGAAACGAGAGATTTCGATTTGTTCGCGGTTCTCGTTGATTTCTTCGAGGTTGTCGTTGATGGTGGTGAATTCCTGAAGTTTTTTATCGAGGTCTTCTTTCATCTGTGCGGCAATCTGGTTTGCGCGCTTGGCAATGATGCAGACGGTTTCATAGACGTTTCCGGTGTCTTCGGATAGCTCAATCATGTCGCGGGTGACGGTGTTGAGGGGTGCATTGCTTTTCTTGTAGTCCATGATGTTTCGTTTGGTTTATGGTCGTTTTTAATTTATTTGGTTTTGTAGGGAGAGAGTTGTCCGCGCTTAGTCCTTGACGTAGCGTGATGCTATGCGGAAGATGTTTTCCGCTTCGTCGCGCTTGGGGCTGTCGGGATAGTTATTTATAAATGAGTAATACTCGTCGATCACTTCGCGGAAGCGGTCGGTCTTGCGTTCGTCGATGCTCTGGTCGGCTTCCTGATAGCGGGCCTTGAGAATCAAGAATTCAAGGTCTTCCTTATATTTTGAGTATGGATAGTCCTTGACTGCGTTGCGCGCCACGATGACCGCACTTTCGTAGTTGTTGCCTTTGTAGTTGCCGAGGTTATAGTAGAGCTGCGCATTCAGCAACTGCTTGTAGGTGAGCTTGTCCTGAAGCTCGAATATGGCGTTCTGGGCAATGGATACTTTGTCGCTTCGCGGGAAGTAGTCCAAAAAAGCCTGAAGTTCTTCGATGGCCTGTATGGTGCCGCTCTGGTCGAGCTGTGGATCCGGCGAATCGAGATAATATCCGTAGCCGCAGTAGAAGCGTGCGTCCTCAGCGAATTTACCTTTGGGATAGCGGGTGTAGTAGGTTTTGAAATACGAACCAGAGCTGAGATAGTCTTTATTCTCGTAATTGCTCATTCCCAGGAGGTAGAGCGATTCCTCGGCTTTTTCCGAGCCTTTGAATACGGTTACACAGTCCTTTAGGATAGTGGCAGCCTGAACGTATTTTTTCTCTTCGTATGCGCGCTTGGCGAATTCGAATTTGTAGTTGTAGTCGTCGCTTTTCTGCACGCGCTGATATTCGCCGCATGAGCAAAGCAGGGCGGACAGAAGCAGGACGGTTATGTAGTTGCGGTAGTTGCGCATCTGTAGTCTGGAGTCGTTTTGAAATGCAAAGTTAATGATTTCCTTTGAATTTCAGGATTCAGGCTTTATGTTTTATCAATATTTAAGATTGGGGATGTGTGAGTCGATCCGTGCGGTTACATTACATTGAGTACCTGTTCCTTTATCTGTTCGAGCGCATCTTTCATCCTGACCACTATTTTCTGCATTTCCGCATGATTGCTTTTCGAGCCGAGTGTGTTGATTTCACGACCCATTTCCTGGGCTATGAAACCGAGCTTTTTGCCTTGTCCGGCAGGCGCTTCCATTGTTTCCATGAAGTAGTTGAGGTGTTGTGCAAGGCGCTGTTTTTCTTCGTTCACGTCGAGTTTTTCGATGTAAAATATCATTTCCTGTTCAAGGCGGCCTTTGTCATATTCCGCAACAGGTATCTTGGAGAGCCCGTCTTCGATTCGTCCTCGGATTTTTTCGATTCGTTCGCGTTCGTATGGCTCTATGGCTGCAAGGAGTTCGCGTATGGTTGCTATGCGTTGTCCGAAAAATTCTTCAAGTTTTGCGCCTTCGGCACGACGATGCAGCATAAGTTGCTCTATGGCGTTGCGTGCGCATGTCATCAGAGCTTCTTTTTCTGTTTCGTCGGCTTCTGCGACGTTGTCGTTGCTCAGCACGTCGGGGAAGCGCATCAGCACGGAGTACCAGTCGGATGGAACGGCTATGCCGAGTTCTGCCGAAGTCTGCTCTATCTGTTTTTTATAGGCAGCCATGGCTGAGGTGTTGACTGTTGTTGCGGCCTGAATGTCGCTGCCTGTGTTTTCGATTGTGACGCTTATGTCGGCTTTGCCGCGTTCCAGAATGCCGGTGGCATAAGAACGCAACGGCAGTTCTTCCTGCCGGAATATGTGCGGAACACGTACGTTGAGATCCATCTGTTTGGAATTCAACGATTTTATCTCGATGTTTATACGCTTGTTCGTTACTTCTACTGTGGCTTTGCCAAAGCCGGTCATTGACATTAACATTTCTATAATCCTTTCTTTTTAAGAAATATTAGAGCACGAGGATGCCGTACTCCCGCACAATTCTGCAAAATTACACAAAATCTCCGGAAGTGCCGAATAAAAAGGTGTAAATGTCTTCGTGATGTCAGCTGGCAAGGCGCTTGCGGGGGGGGGTAAGGCCAAGTCGGGACAAACGAAAACGAGTATGGCAAGAAAGATATTCTGTAATAATCGTTCAGAATGTGAAGAGTAGCCCTTTATCTTGCTGCAGCGCTTCTTCATAAAGGCTGCAAAGGTCGTCATAGGCTTCTATCCACTCATCCGCTTCGACATCGTATAAAAGGTCCTCGGGTTCGGCGTTTTCTGCTTCGTCTTTGTTATCCTGCAAGGTTGCCAGAATGGCCTCCACTTCGTCGCTTTCCACAATTCCCAGGCCTTCCATGCCCGGATCTACCGTCACATCGTCGATTTCAACTTTCCGACCCAAGACTGGAAGCTCTCCGTCTTCAAACACATCGAGGCTCTTGATGACTTCATTCACTGCATCCCACATTTCACTCAGGCCGCAATCTTCGTCCACGTAGTAGCAGGCGGTAAGCAGGATGTCGAAATAGACCTGAAGAGTCAGTTCGCCGAACTCCTCTTCCCAGCCTTCCTCCAGCGTATCGCCCGTGTAAGGGGATTGCAGCTCTTCGAGATGTTCGCAAATGTAACGGTGTGCCACTTCTGTATTCTTGATGCTGTCTTTCATGACAGGTTCGATCTCGGCGTGAAATTTCTTTGTGTCGAACACAAATGCTTTATGTTCCATACTCATGATTCAATCTTCGTTATATTAAAAATGTTTCAGTGTCTTATGTTTTTATCAATTTGTTATGCGGATTGCGGTGAAATAGGTTTCTTTTCTGAAATCGGAAACTTGCAGTCCGACGGATTCATTTGAGGCCGGGACGGAATCGTCGCCCTGATAATATTCGTTGTCGATGATGAACTGTACATTTTTGAGTCGTGGCGTTTCTACGACGAACAATTTTGTCTTACCCGTGTAACTGATACGGAAATCCGGATAGGCTGCGGCGAATTCCTCTATCGACGACATGGCGCCGATTCCATTATCGGTCAGGAACAAATCCGAATAGACGAGGATTACGCCTATACTGTCGTTCACGCAAGCGCTTGTAGTATTATACTGCGGCAATATCTTCACACAGCCCTCATTGCCGATTTCGTAAATATATATATAGGAATCTCACATATATCTCCGTTTGGAAGCGTCTTTTTCTCGTGCGAGTCCATTCTGACAAATCCTTCAACTTTTTCCGGAATGCCACTTCCGATACGGAATGGGCCGGCACAACTGTCGGCTATCGTATAAGCCTTGGCGGCATAGGACTCATTTTGTTCGATGGCAATGGCTTTGTCTTCGACGTCATTTTCTGCGAAGATGGTCACACGCTCATCTTTTACGACGGTAACATCAGAGGCTGTTTCTTTGCTGTTGCCTCTTCCGTTGCCACAAGCCGGGCAAATCGCCAATACGGCTATGGTGAATAAAAATGACAGCTTACTTATATTCATTTGCATATCGGTGAAAAGCGGGCGAAAATCATGTGGCGCATCAAAGACAGTCGAGCCGATTGTCCTGGCGGTATTATTGTCGTCATCCTATAATTAGATATAAGCCGAAATTCAGAGGCATGGATTTCAGGTAGATTAGTCGATTTGTAATCGAAACAATAGAGCCTATATGTAAGTGCAAATTTAATGAAAATCTTTTGAATATGGAGTTGCCGCAGGAAAAAGAGCTTGGATGACCACGGCTCTTTCATTTAAGATTTCGTCTCATTTTCGACAAATGTGTTATTTTA
>CAJUKD010000001.1 GCA_910587235.1 uncultured Muribaculaceae bacterium | reverse complement strand
CCGCGACCCCGACCTTGGCAAGGTCGTGCTCTACCAACTGAGCTATTTTCGCATAGTCTTTTTTGGTTTTGCGATGCAAAGTTAGGCATCTTTTTCTTATCTGCAAAATTTTTCAGCACTTTTTTGCAATCTTTTTTTATCGTCACGATGCAAAAATCGAGCTTTAATGCGGAATATCAGAGATATAGAGCACTTATTTTTTTCGTTTTTTTATTAAAGAATCGGACTCAGCAAACGCACGACCGACTCCGCGACCTTAAACTTCAGCGGACGACGCCGCCACTGCGAAGGCGTGACACGCGTACAGTCCCTGATGTCATTTCTGAAAATCTCGATCTGCGATGCAGCGAATTCCTCGCTGTAAAGAAATATGTTCGCCTCGAAATTATACTCGAAACTGCGAAAATCGAAATTGGTCGAACCTACCGACACCATCTCATCGTCGATGATGATAGTCTTGGCATGAAGCATACCCGCATCATAAAGATATATTTTTATGCCGGCGCGCAGGCATTCGGCCACATACGACGCCGACGCCCGCGTGAGCATGGCCGAATCGCTGCGCCGTGGCATCATGATCCGAACATCGACATGCGACAGCGCCGCCGTCTGCAAAGCTTTCAGCAATCCTTCGGTAGGCAGAAAATAAGGAGTCTGTATGAACACCCGTCGTTTCGCCATGGCTATTGCCTTGTGGAAAGCGAAAGCCACATTGCTCCACTGCGACATCGGGCCTGAAGTCAGAAGCTGCGCCCCCACCCCGGATATGGCACCCGGGCGTTGCGACAGAACAGCAGGCTCCGCGACACAATCCTCAATCAGCCCCTCGCCCATGAACTGCCAGTCAACAACGAACGAATACAGCAAAGCAGCTACAACCGGCCCCTCGATACGCAGATGTGTGTCGCGCCAACGCGGAAAACGGCCTCCGTCGACATAACGGTCGGCGACATTCATGCCGCCTATGTAGCCTATGCTGCCGTCGATCACGCAAATCTTGCGATGGTTGCGCCAGTTGATACGCGTCCCGAACTGGGGAAAAGTCACCTTAAAGAATGGGTGCGTGGCTATGCCTGCAGCTTTCAGACGGCGAAAAAAATTATTGCTGACGCGGAAAGAGCCTACATGGTCATATATCACTCGCACAGTCACTCCCTCGGCCGCCTTGGCGATAAGGATGTCGGCCACGCTGCTGCCAAGCCTGTCATCCTCGAAAATATAATATTGCATATTTATCGAACGGCGCGCCGAACGCAGGTCGGCCATAAAAGAGTCGAATTTGGAAGCGCCGTCGACAAAAGTTTCGATACTGTTGCCGACATAGAACTGTGCGCCCGTAAGAGAGCGGGCAAGATTGATCTGCGAAAGAGAGGCATGGCTCAGCCCAAGCTTGCGCGGATCGGAATGGCAGAGCCTCTCGCGGCGGCGAAGACGCCTGCGGTTACGCCGCGAAATCATACGGGTGTTCTTTATGCTGCGTCCGAAGAAAAGATACAGGGCAAGCCCGACAAGGGGAAGCAGCAAAAGAATCGTCACCCACGCCAGCGACTTCACCGGATTGCGGTTCTCCGACAGAATTACAGCCACAACACTGAGCACCGTGGCGGCATAGATGCACATAAGGACTGTGTACATCCACCCATGGGTGAAAAAATCGGAGAGATTATCTATCATCGCTACGGCTTTTATAAAGCGCAGGATGAAATTTCATTTGCTGAAACCCCACCCTGCCGCATATTCGGTTTTTATAGTTCCGGCCGGCATACCGCCGCTTACGGATTATCAATCAGAATTTATCGTCGAATGTCATCTCGTCGAAACTCTCCGTATCGAATTCGTCGGGGTTATACGTATCCGAGCCATAGAAGTCCTCGTCAAGATCGTCGATTCCGACATTGGCCGCAGCGGCGGCTTTCGAATCGATTTTGGCGTCGAACTCGTCGAGGTCGACAGTTTCCGAAGGCGCTTGCCCGAGCGACAGCGTACACAGAGGATCCTTGAGTGTCTTGCCGGTGATCATCTCGGTCATCTCGATGAAGAACGCGCGGTCGGTCATGTAGTCGAACACATACAGCAGCTTCTGGCCTTCGTCGTCTATAAAATCGCCGAGCACCGATTCATCCATCAGCCATACGTCCTGATCGGCATCAGAACCCATATCCTCAAAAGTAATCTCTTTTTCTTTCTCCCAGTTGCGGTCGCATAGGAAGAATGAACTCATCTGATTTTTGTCATAGCCCACCGATTCGCAGATAGCGTTCTTGAAATCAAGAAACGTGGCGGTAGCGTCGACTTTTATTTCCCGTTTGAAGTTATCGACTTCGTCGGAAACGATTCTGAAATTGAATATCATGGCCTGGAAATGTTCTGTTTTATGTTTATAACGCGAAGATAATAATATTGATTCCAATATTGCAAAAAAAAGAGATTTTTTTTCAGCATGTTTTCGGCACGGCAACGAGGCATGACAAAAGCTCTATATAACATATGTGTTTTTTCACATTTTTATGACGATATGACATCCTGTTTCGGCTTAATTGTTTAACTTTGTAGCTCAAACAGACAGACACGCATGAACGAGCAGGCCCTCAGCCGCATGTACCTTAAGGACACGGCGTTTCAGAATCTCATGCAGCGGCGCATTTTCAATGTGCTGCTTATCGCGTCGACCTACGACGCTTTCATGATGGAAGAAGACGGCCGCGTCGAGGAGCAGCTCTACAACGAATACGTGTCGCTCAACCTCAGCTCCCCGCCGCGCGTAACCCGTGTTTCCAATATTAGCGAAGCCCTCGAAGTGATGCGCTCCAAACCTTTCGACCTGGTGATAGCGATGCCCGGCGGCGACATATCGGAAACATTCGACGGTGCCGCTCTGATAAAGGCCGAATTTCCGGCCGTACCCTTTGTCGTTCTCACTCCGTTTTCAAAGGAAGTATCGCGCCGCATCGAGAAACAGGACATGTCGTGCATCGACTACGTGTTCAGCTGGCTCGGCAACATGGACCTCCTGCTGGCGATCATCAAACTGCTTGAAGACAAGCTCAACGAGAATGACATCAGCGATGTCGGCATACGCATGATAATGCTTGTCGAGGATTCCGTACGTTTCTATTCCTCCATCCTGCCGCATCTCTATAAATTCCTGCTCAAGCAGTCGCGCCTGTTCTCCACGGAGGCCCTGAACCAGCACGAACAGATGCTCCGTATGCGCGGACGCCCCAAAGTAATGCTTGCCCGCAACTACGAGGAGGCCGTAGCACTCTACGAGCGATTCGGCAAAAACATGCTCGGCGTAATCAGCGACGTTTCTTTCATGCGCGACGGAGCCAAGGACAACAAGGCCGGCATTAAACTCGCCAGATACCTGCGCCTGCGCGACCCATATCTGCCGATAATCATCGAATCGTCGGAAACGGAAAACGCATCGGCCGTAGGCGACTTCAACGGCGTTTTCATCGACAAGAACTCAAAAAAACTGTCAGTCGACCTTGGCGACGCTATAATGGGCAACTTCGGCTTCGGAGATTTCATAATCCGCAACCCGCGCGACGGCCGGGAGATAATGCGCATCCGCAATCTCAAGGACATGCAGAAGCATATCTTCGGCATTCCCGACGAATCCCTGTTCCACCACGCGTCGAACAACGACATATCGCGCTGGCTGTATTCCCGCGCACTCTTTCCCATCGCCGAAGTAATTGCCCAGCACCGCTTCGAGGACATAGGTGAAACGGAAGCCTTCAGGCAGCTGTGCTTCGACCTTATTGTCAAGTACCGCAAAATGAAGAACCGCGGTGTAGTGGCAATTTTCGAAAAAGACCGCTTCGACCACTATTCGAACTTCGCACGCATCGGTCAGGGAAGCCTCGGCGGCAAAGGTCGCGGTCTGGCTTTTGTCGACTCAATCATAAAAAAGAACCCGGTCTGCGACAACTTCGACGGACTGTCAATTTCCATACCTCGCTCCGTGGTGCTGTGCACCGACATATTCGACGAGTTCATGGCTATAAACAACCTATACCCGATAGCCCTGAGCACGGCCTCCGACGAGGAAATACTCGAAGCCTTTCTTGCCGCCACATTTCCCGAACGCCTGCACGAAGACTTCCTCGCGCTCTTCGATGTTGTCGACCGTCCATTCGCCGTCCGCAGTTCAAGCCTTCTGGAAGACTCCCACTACCAGCCTTTCGCCGGAATATACTCGACCTACATGGTTCCGTACACAGTCGACTCCGACGAGCGACTGCGACTCTTGCTGCAGGCAATCAAAGGCGT
This sequence comes from uncultured Muribaculaceae bacterium, assembly GCA_910587235.1. Taxonomy (GTDB): domain Bacteria; phylum Bacteroidota; class Bacteroidia; order Bacteroidales; family Muribaculaceae; genus CAG-873. The sequence goes on along the minus strand of CAJUKD010000001.1, from coordinate 212,882 downwards.
CTACGCTTCCGTATTTTTCCGGGCAAGCAAAGCCTATATGTCGGCGACAAGCAACGTCATCGACCAGGAAAAGATGGCAGTGATAATACAGGAAGTAGTAGGAAAAAACCACGACGGATACTACTTCCCGACATTCTCAGGGGTGGGACGCTCGCTCAATTACTATCCTCTCGGCGACGAACGTCCTGAGGACGGTGTGGCCGAACTGGCCGTCGGACTCGGTAAATATATCGTTGATGGCGGACGCGCCCTGCGCTTCTCACCGCTACACCCCGCCCGCGCGCTACAGACATCGACCATAGATCTTGCCCTGCGCGACACCCAGACACATCTCCTTGCCCTGCGAGCGGCAAACGACGACGGCTCCGTCGACAGCATGACAGCCGGAAACGTAAAAGTCGACGACGGATACAATCTCGCCAGGAAAAGCGTACAGGACTTTGCCGGAAGCGGAGCCTTGCGATACACTGTGTCGACATACGACGCCCTCGACCAGATGCTGCGCGACTGCGACAGCGGACGCGGACGGCGCGTAGTGACATTCACAAACATCCTGCGCGACAAGGCCCTGCCATTGGCCGAAGCCATAAACTTCATGCTGAGTCAGGGACAGAGCGCCATGCAGAGGCCCGTCGAAATCGAATTCGCAGGCATTATAAACCCGGCCGCAGACGAAGCCGGAATCAAAGGACATCTCTACTGGCTTCAGATACGCCCCATCATTGATAAAAAAGAACAAGTTTCCGACGAACTGCTCGACCTGCCCGACGAACAACTTATACTGCGCAGCGACACAGCCCTCGGCCACGGTATGATCGACAACGTAGACACAATCGTTTACATCAGACCGGAAAAATTCAACTCGATGAACAATTCACGGCTGCCCGAGATACTCGACCGTATCAACACACGCTTCGCGCAAGAAAACCGTGGCTATATCCTCATAGGTCCCGGGCGCTGGGGATCGTCGGACTCTGCACTTGGAATTCCCGTAAAATGGCCGCAGATCTCGGCCGCGCGACTGATCGTCGAAGCTTCGCTTCCGGGCTACCGCATAGAGCCGAGCCAGGGAACACATTTCTTCCAGAACCTGACGTCCTTCGGCGTAGGATATTTCACGATCGACCGGCATGCCGGCTCCGACGCTTTCTACGACTCCGCGTATCTCGACAGCCTGAAAGCCGAATACGAAGACGATTTCATACGCATCGTGCGATTCGGCCGACCGCTGACTATTGCAATCAACGGCCGGCGCGGAATAGGCATGGTCGCAAAACCCGACATCACAGAAACCCAGAACTGAATACCACCACCAAATAAAAGACATGGCTTTTTTAAACAGCATAAAACGGGCTTTCGGCTTCGGCGAAGCCGATTTCGACAACGATATGGACAACGCCGACGGACTGCTTTCCGACGACGAACGCCCCGACAGAACCGGCTCGCGCTCCGAGGCTCCCGCGGAAATCGACGACCGGACATCCACCCATTGCGCACTCGGCATAGACGAGAACAGGAAACAAGCCATATTCGACTCAGTGGCAAAACTCTTCAACGCATCGCTTCCTGAGTTCATTGCATCGAGCATCGATCCGGAAAAACAGCGCACGAACATCTACAACGCCCTCGACGATTCGTTGAAAGCATACCTCGACGGACTGGCAGAGGACGCACGCCGCAACGCCGAGATCGACATACAGGCACGCCAGGACGCCGTAAAAAGCGAAATGGAAAAACTCAAAAGCGAAGTGCACAACCTCGAACAGCAACGAAGCTCAATCAAGGAGCAACAACTCAGCTCAGACCGACGACGACGCGCACTCACAGACCGCGTACGCGACCTCGAAGAACAGGTGGCTCGCCTCGAGGCCGAACGGGAGCAATTCGACCTTGAAAACAAAAGCCTGCTCAACAAAATAAAAGTCAGCGAAATACAGCCGGGAATCGTCGAAGGGCTACAGGCCGAGATCAAACGCCTGACGCAGCAACTGGAAGAACGCGCCGGAACTCCGGACACGACTACAGATACTGAAGAAACCGAACGACTCAGGGCTGAGAACAAATCGTTGAAAGAAAGCAACGCCATGCTCGGCGACCAACACCGTAGCTCGCTTGCCGTAATCAACGGTCTGCAGCACGACATTGTGGAACTAAAACAGCAGCTTGCCGACGCCGCGAAAGAGCTTGAAAAAATGGATAGCCTGCAAGCACGCGCCGAAGAAGCCCGTCTGCTCGTAGCCGACATCGAAACATTCCGTCAGCAGATGACCAAGGTAGAACAGATGATCGCAAAACGCGACGAGCGCATCGCACGGCTTAAAAACAACAACAAAAACCTGAAAAGCCGTATCGCCGAACTGGAGAACGCTCTGAGTGGCTCCGCATCCGAGCCGGCACAGCTATATTCTTCAGGTAAGAACGACAAGTCAAGCCACACGGTTTCCGCCCCGAGCCTGTTCGACGACAATGAATTCGTACTCGGCTCCGACGCGCAGGGAACACCAGCGCCGGCCGCCATAAGTTCCGATGACCTGGCCGAAATCGACGACGAGTTCGAAGCCGTCGACTGGCTTGTGTCATCTCCGCCCGAAGGCACGGTACTGCGCCCGAACCCGAACGATCCCGAGTTCGGATACCACGAACCGCCGCGCCGTCCAACCCCTCCGGAAAACGACGCCCAGCTTTCACTTTTCTGAAAATTTATTCACATTAAACACTCAGCTACAAGCATTCCGTGAAAAAGAACATAACAATGACCTGCAATAAAAAAAACATATTCGCCTCCGCCATGCTCTCAGCTCTGATAGCCTGTCAGAGCATCAGTGCCGCCAACCCTCATGTAACGGCGCTGGAAGCCTACACATTCCCGGGAAAGACACCGGCCGCACTGCCGGCAACAGTATTCATGCCCGACGGCAACAATCTGGCTGAACTCTCTGCCGACGGCAAAAAAATAACACTGCGCGACGCCCGCACCGGTGAAGCCGGAGAAGTGATTTTCGATGTGGCACGGGCACGCGAAACCGCCATTCCCGACATTGAAGGATTCATATTGAGCCCCGACGCTTCGAAAATCATCGTATGGCGCAACTCCGAACCTGTCTATCGCCGTTCGTTCACAGCGGAATACTACATCTACGAATGCCGTTCACGTCTGCTACGTCCGCTGTCGAAGCAGCATCCGCGCCAACGCGCCGCACTCTTCTCGCCTAATTCACGAATGGTCGCATTCACCGTCGACGGCAACATACGAGTCGCAAAACTCGACTACGGCACAGAAGTGGAGGTAAGCACCGACGGTTGTCCCGGAAAAATCATCAACGGAGTACCCGACTGGACATACGAAGAAGAATTCAGTGCCGACATATCGATGACATGGGCACCCGACAACCTCACGCTATGTTATCTGCGCTACGACGAGAACACGGTCGGCACATATACCCTGCCCCTATATCAGGGAACATGCGACCCGCGCCCTGCCTATGAATTCTATCCGGGCTTGTTCAGCTACAAATACCCTGTGGCCGGAACACCCAATTCCACCGTAAGCCTGCTGAGCTACGACATCGAAACACGCAAGACCAAAGAAATCGAAGTGCCGGGTAATCCCGAGTACATTCCCGTGATTGCCTACGGACCCGACGAGAACACCCTTATCACAGCTGCGCTCAACCGCGACCAGAACCGTCTGGAAATTTTCAAGATAAATCCTAAATCAACCGTTGCGAAATCGCTGCTCGTCGAAGAATCCAAAGCCTGGATCGAAGAAACGGCCTACACAGGCCTGTATCTCGGCAAAACATCATTCGTGATACAATCGTCACGCTCAGGCTACCGTCATCTATACGAATACTCCTACATGGGCGCACAGACCGGACAACTCACCTCCGGCGACTTCGACGTCACCGCCTACTACGGCAGCGACAATGCCGGAAACCGCTACTACCAGGCCGCCGCTCCCGACCCGACATGCCGAACCATATACCGCATCGACCGCAAGGGCACTGTAAGCGCCGTATCACCGGCCGAAGGCAGCGCGTCGGCCGTATTCTCTCCGAATATGGACCTTATGCTGCGCACCTACAGCGACTGCACCACACCGCCGGTCCACACAATCTGCCGTCCCGACGGAAAAGAACTGGCCGTGCTTGAAGACAATGCCGCATACCGCTCGCGCACGGCTCCCATGCTCGCGTCACGTGAATTCTTCACCATGACATCCGACGGCGGAACAAACCTCAACGGCTACATGGTAAAACCACGCGACTTCAGCCCGTCGCGCCGCTACCCCGTGATAATGTCGCAGTACAGCGGACCCGGGTCACAATCCGTACTTCGCCGTTGGAGCTTCGGATGGGAGGACTATTTCGCATCGCAAGGCTACATTATAATGTGTGTCGACGGACGCGGCACCGGCGGACGCAGCAGCGAATTCCGCGAAATTGTCTACCGGCGCCTCGGGCACTACGAAACCGTCGACCAGCTCGCCGCCGCACGCCATGCCGCCTCCCTGCCCTACGTCGACGCATCGCGCATCGGCATCTACGGCTGGAGTTACGGCGGATACGAGGCTCTGATGTGCGCATCAGCCGACAACGCGCCCTACGCCGCCGCAGTAGCAGTGGCCGCCGTCACCGACTGGCGTTTCTACGACACCGTCTACGCCGAACGCTTCATGCTGACACCACAGCAGAACGAGGACGGATACCGCGAGTCCGCGCCGATAAACCGTGCCGGCAAACTGAGCTGCCCGCTGCTGATGATGTACGGCACAAGCGACGACAACGTACACCCTGCGAACACATTGCAGTACGTATCCGTCCTGCAGTCCAAAGGCATACTTTGCGACATGTTTGTATTCCCCAACATGAACCACTCCATCAACGGATGCACGGCTCGTTCCGTCGTATATGCGAAAATGCTCGATTATTTCAACAAAAACATGCGTTAAAGCGTTCCTATCCAGAATATGTCAGAACAACAAAATAACAGCACTCCCGACTACGACATGACGCTCAAAGCGCTGTGGCGAAACTGGGCTTTCTCTTTCGGCTCGATAGCGGCGATACTGGCCATGTCGCTTTTCATCAGCAAGCTCTGGCTTCCGTTCATAGCATTTGCCGAAGCGTTCCTCCTTCTGACGGTACAGAAAAGCGACATACTCGGCGTAAAACGCTCCTGTACGCTCATGCTGCGCTGCGCCATGTACACCATGCTCTGGACGACCGTAGTTATGCTTGCCATCAACATCCTGTGCACGCCGTGGCTCGTCGGACGCGTAATCACATTTGAAATCTACAACGACGAGATTCCTTTCGTGACAGCTCTTGTCATATTCCCCATCGCGGCTGTCATGAGCGCCATATACATAATAGGCGGACAAGGCAATTCCTACTGCCGCGACTGCCGCCGCCGTCACGGATTCTATGCCGGCGACAGCATCATCGCCAACCTTTTCTTCAAGGAAGCACGCTACCAGCTGTTCATCCTTATGATGGTATCGCTGACCCTAACGGCCGTAGACTACTGGTACTACTTCACACGCTACATCAACGCCAATCTAAGCCCTTCCGACCTCTTCTTCTTCGACTATGTGCCAATAGCCCTGTACCTGCTCTCGCTCTTCTTCATCGGCGGACGTTACATATCGATGGCATCCCTCTACAAAGTCATCGGCGACCGCACAGGACTCGGACAGCGCGCGGCATCCACAATCGTGAGATTCATGATCTATTGCGGAAACGAGCTGCTTTTGCGCCGTGACACCGAAGGCCTGTGGGACACTCCCGCGCAAAGCGTAATACCACGTACACGCAAAATAGGCCGGGAGGAAGCCATGGCTCTGTTCCGCAAGCACTACGACATCGAAGGTGAACACCTTAAATACCTCTTTTCCGGCGCGGGATTTTCCACCGAAGCCCACGTGCTCCACTACGCCGTATTCATCGACGAAGAACACCGTGCCATGATAAGCATTGACCCCGCATCCGAGGAATGGGCAAACGCATACATGCTCGATTGCGACCTGCACTCCGGAACAATCGCTCCCGCACTCGCCGGCGAACTTTACCGTATCCACACAATCACCATGGCATGGAAGACATACGACCGCCGCGGCCGCAGACTATACCCGATAAAGAACTACCGCCCGACGTTCCGCTTCTGCGACCTGCGCGACTGGACGGTGGACTACGACGACTTGTCATGGTTCGATGTGGCCCACAACAATGAAGACCGCCCGTTCTTCCACATCCGGCGTATCTGGCAACAGATCACAGGATTTTTCTCCAGAAGCCATACAGCCACAGACTGACGCCATGGACAACCCGCATTCTGAAAACAGGCAGAAGATGGTAGTGGTCCTCGGCCCTACGGCCTGCGGCAAGACACGTCGTGGAGTGGCCGTCGCACGACATTTCGACGGCGAAATAATAAGCGCCGACTCGCGGCAGATATACCGAGGAATGGACATCGGCACAGGAAAAGACCTCTCGGACTACGGCGACGACGTAGCCTTCCACCTGATCGACATAGCACCCGCAGGCTACAAATACAATCTCTACGAATACCTGCGCGACTACCGCGCAGCCAGAGCCGACATAGAAAATCGCGGGAAACTTCCGATACTCGTCGGAGGAACCGGACTGTACATCGAATCAGCGCTTAAAGGAATCGTCCTGCCCGAAGTCCCCGCCGATCCCGAACTGCGCGCCTCGCTCGCCGGAAAAAGCCTTGAGGAGCTGACAGAAATACTTTCGGCTACAAAAATCCTGCACAACACCACCGACATCGATACTCCGGCTCGTGCCATCCGTGCCATAGAAATCGAGCGTTACTATGCCGCGCATCCCGACGAAGCACTCGGAGCCAGACCGAAAACATCAGTTCCGGAAGACGTAATCATAGGCCTTGACATAGACCGCGACAAACGGCGCGCGAGCATCAGCCGTCGACTGCAGGCACGCCTCGACGAAGGAATGCTCGACGAAGCAAAGCGCCTGCTCGACTCCGGCATAAGCCCCGACGACCTGATTTACTACGGACTCGAATACAAATATCTGACCCTCCACCTTACCGGCAGCATAGGATACCGTCAGATGGTCGACGAGCTCGAAACCGCCATACACCGATTCGCCAAACGGCAGATGACATGGTTCCGCGGAATGGAGCGGCGAGGTTTTAAAATTACGTGGCTGCCATACGATATGGAGGACTCGCTCTTTATTGAAACCGTCGGAAATCTTATAGGACAGATGCGGACATGAAAAAAATATTTTTCCGGCTGACCGCACTCTCTCCCCTGCTCTTCTGCTCAAACGTCGCGGATGCGGTTCCGCCTTTCAGACTCGAAGCCGGCACCATGCTGTGCGACACCTTGCCTGAAGCTGTCGAGAGCGTCGACTGGCATCTGCGTCTGAACGCCGCAAAAATCAGGCGGACACATTGCCGCATAATATGGAACGCCGACACGGCAATGAACAACTTCCGATTCTGCGACATCGAAATTCCCGAAGAAATGGAGCAGGACGACGGCTTTCCGGTAATGCCGCGCTACATTCTCGGCGCACATGCCGAAGGAAACGAAGTGCGTACCGCAAACGGAAAATTTCACACTACATATCCCTCTGGCGAGGCCGCGGCCTTGTCGATACGGCTGCGCGCCGACGCCCGTGGCGCCGCCATCGAATGCGGGGGAAGCAAAGCCGACGGCATCATTGAAATCGATTTCCGCACAGACCCCGCAGGAATAATAAGCGCATCCGTCGACCGTCCGACAAATATTCTGCGACACTCGTTAAGAGCCGAAAGCCGGCATCCGTCGCGCAACGCACCGTTCTCCGACGCGGACGGACTGACAGCTTACATGAAAGAATCATCCGATCCCGTAGAGGGGATATGGGACTATCTCGACCGTGACATTGACCCCGTGCGCTGCACCCTCGGAGCATTCTACCGACTCGCTACCGTCAGCACAGGCAACGGAAACTACGAAATATACTCCATCGATAAAAAAGGAAAAACAGCCCCTGTCTATAAAGGGCTGTTGATTCCAAGTATATTCATGAACCACTACGACCTACAATGGCTCGACGCCCGCGGCCACATGCTTACAACCGACACAAGCGCAGGAATCGAAAACGGCTCTGTGCTCACACTTTCATTTCCACTCCTGAAATCATCGGTGCGTTTCAGCCGTATGCGGCTCAAGGACTGAATCAACCCCGCGCGCAAAAGGATATTCAAGCGTTGAATCGAGAAGCGACAACGTGTAATGCCCTTTGCTGCGGCTGACACTGAATACGGAATCGAGCTGCTCCGTTTCCTGAAGATATTCGTAAAGTCCGGGCGGAAACTGGTCGAACAGAAGCATCTCCGGTAATGGAATGCCGTAGCCGTTGATACTGACCCAGTTGTAATCCTTGTCGAAAATCATGCCGGGGCCATCCTTCAGTCTGACATTATAGCCTCCGGAACCGTATGAATATGAACTGATGTCGCTTCCGGGATAATACTGCACGATAAACGAGCTTATACTTCCGGGCAATTCGTCCCACAGACCGTTCTTATGGCATGACGGAAACACTGCCGCCATGGCGACAGCCAGAAGGAGCGCCGCATACAGGCGTCGCATAGGATTGATGTGGCGTTCCATTTCCGTTCTGGTTTTAGTAATTTGTTTCCACGTCGACGAACGTATCGACAGTCGGCGTTCCGAAATCTATGGCGCCCATATCGGGATTCGCATTTATAACCACATTATATATATAATGATAGCCGGGCTTCCATTCCGTGACATTCGACGACGAAAGCGCGAATTTGAGCAAGCCGTCCTGTAGTGTGCTTCCCGGAACAAAATCCTCGGGAGGAGTATTCTGGTTCGGCCATAATTTCTGTCCGGTCTTGGCATCCAGAACCGAACACATCACAACAAGACAGTTGTCGGCGCCGCTGCCCTCCGACTCATAGCGAAGAGGCTGTGGAATCATATACCTCGGTCCGCCCAAGGGAGTATTGCTCAGATCGGTAGGCGTAGGAGTCAGATCTATGGCTTCGTCCAGTGTCTGTGCCATAAAAATCGGATACTGGTACTGAGTGTTCAGATCAGTCCAGTTTCCGACCGTAGAGGCATCAGTCTGCATTCCCGGAGCGGTAGTGGCACGCGGAAAATTGAACGAAGCCTTGGCATAGAGATTCTTGAAGCCCACTCCGGTCAGTTTGACTGTCAGATTATCATTTGTAGAGCTAAGATTCACAGTCACTTTCGAAAGCGCATGCCTGAAATTGAGTATGACCTGGGCATTCTGCTCGCCCGCATTGCCTATGTTGCCTGTATTTACGGAATAAATCAGATCCTTGTCCGAACCGTAATTGCTGTAGGGCACAGGCTCCAGCGGGCCGGCACTGCCAACCCAGCCTTCGGGTGCATACGCAAAAAAGTCCACCGCACCTACAGGCCAGTATTTCAGCGGCGAGTAGGCCCATGTATTGGATGCGGTTTTTGTCACAGTCACATTATCCATAAAAATTTTAGGAATCGACGACATACCCGTGTACGCGTACACATAAAACTCGTCAAGAGTATTGGTCGTAATGTCCGATCTGCGTGCAAGATGTTCCGTCCTGGCCTGAAAACGTATCTCGCCGTCGCCGGCAGGAAGATTTTCTTCAAACTCAGTGTTCTCGCTGCACGAAGCCACAGCGGCGGCTGCCACCGAAAGCAGAAGAAGATGTGCTGTCTTTTTCATAATAAATTTAATTTATATTTGTATTTCAGATGAAATATCTATCGTAACGACTGTCCATCCGTCAACATCAACATCACTTCCTATAGGCGGAAGCTGCCCGCTGTCGGGTATGTCCAGACCTTTTAATATAATCAGAACGTTGCGGCAATCCTTATTGTTCATTATCTGCCGGCTCACATCCCGGCTTATCTCTACCGCAGTCCCATCGCTCAGGCCAATCAGCAGTTTTAGGATATTGCCGCATCCCACAGTGGTGCCGAACGAACGCAGACAGCCTTCCAGCACATCATTTCCTGCTGCAGCCATAGAAAAATCCACAGCAGAAGCACCAGCAATTGGTGTGCCGGTCCACAAATTGCACCCTCCGTCCAGACCGGAAAGCGAAGCCCTGACACTTCTGACCCGGGACAGGCCTTTCACATCCTCGACCCGCACGGTATAGTTGACAGTCATCAGATCAGGATACATGCGCACCCTGTACATCCCGCAATCCTTCCACGGCCCCGAATCATCGACATAACGCACACCGCAAGGCGTGACCTCAAGCCTTTCAACCCGCGCGCTGTAGAATCGGTCAGGACTGCGGCGCAGACCGTCCGACATAAACCATGCCGAAGCCTCGAACGAGGCGGGGCTGTCCGTTCCCGTAAAGTCTATGTAGCGCGAATCATTGCTATAGGCGATCACGGCATAACAGCCCGTCGGCACACTTACTTTTCCGCCATCGCATCCGGCCAGTTCAAAACTCCACATAAGGCTGCCGCTCTCAAGCGGATAGAACAGCACGGCCATGCCTTCGGGCAAATCCGCAGCGGCATCCTCCCATTCAAAAGTCAGATTCAGCACACGCTCCGCACCGTAAGGAGCATCGATTGCCTTATGCCTGCACGAACACATGGAGCAGGCAATACAAAACGTCAGAATCCGGTATGTCAGTCCACGCATTTTCATAAATAATCAGGATGGTTATTACGCCCCCGGCCGGGAAACCATACCAAAGTCACTTCAACACCGGTAATGCCCCAGTATTGATGGAATGAACGGCGCACGGCAACATAAGAACCACATTCCGGACGATATTTTATCTGCCGTCCGGCTGAATATCCGCCTTTAATTCCAAGATCAAGATTCAGACGGCCTGATATACGGAACGAATATCCGTAGCCAAGCCCAGCTCCATAAGTCATCCGCGGCGACTGGTATCCCGTGCCGCCGAACTCGAAGTCAAAAGTATGTATCGATCCGTAAATACCTATATGATGCCCCGTCAGTGCCCGCTTCCTGCCATAGCCACCAAACCATACTCTGCCCTCGAGCAGACCGCCGCATATACGCCAGTAGCGATGGCGACTGTCATTCGACCACCATGCTGCCACAGCGTCGGCTGCCACGGAAAAATGCCGCGCAAAGCCGGCTTCAAGCCCCAGCGAAGGTGTGAGCGCCGCATCATAAAGCATATTGGTACGCAAAGCCACACGAGGCTCGCAACCGTCGCATGTCACGCACTCCCCTTTTGCCGAAAGTGGAAACGCGGCGGCAAGCATAACAAACAGCGGCGACAAAAATCCTGATATGTGATGAAACGGGCGAAAAATCATTCATTACAACCTTGTGGTTAATCTCTAAACGACCCGGCTCCCGGTATTGTTCTGCCTGCGCTTCACTTATCCGGACATTAATGCGAAAAATACACTTGAATATGTACAAAAAAAATTGATTGTCTCGCGACAACCAATCCAGTTAACCTTAAATCTATACCATGAAAAACACATTGCAAATGTAGCACCTCGGAGATAAACGTGCAAACATTTCCACAACAAAATGCGACAGCATTAGCAATCATTAACTCTTAAAGCGATTTTTAATCTGTTTTTAAGAACCAAAAGGGCGTTTCCGCCTCCGTTCGATGGCAAATAGGCAAATCATGAATGCCACTTCGACAAACGCGAGCTTAAAGCGGAATTTTGCGTAACTTTGCAACCGTATTCCAAATTTCAACGGCCATGTGGGTTATTTTCGCTTTGTTTTCGGCTCTCGGACTCGGATTCTACGACGTTGTGAAGAAACTGTCGCTACGCGCCAACAATGTCCTGCTCGTACTGTTGCTCAATACCGTTTTCAGCACCTTGCTGATGTCGCCCGTGCTGGCCGGCAACCTGATGGCCGGCAGTTTCGGACTCGGCGACAGTGTACGCGGACATCTGCTCATCATCGTCAAAGCTGTGATTGTGCTCTCGTCGTGGCTTCTCGGATATTTCTCCATAAAGCATCTTCCGCTGACAATACAAGGTCCGGTCAACGCCACCCGCCCTGTGCTTGTGCTTCTCGGCGCACTGCTGATATTCGGGGAAAGACTCAATGCCCTCCAGTGGTGCGGTATCCTGCTCGGATTCGCGTCGCTGTATCTGGTGTCGCGCATCGGTGCCCGCGAGGGGTTTTCCATACGCAGTTCGCGCTGGCTGTGGATGGCCGGAGGAGCCACTATGCTCGGAGCTGTCAGCGCCCTCTACGACAAATACCTTCTCGGCTTATACCGTCCGCTTGAAGTGCAGGCCTGGTACTCGCTCTACCAGTGCATCATCATGTCGACGGCCATAGTGGTGATGCGCCGCACACATCCCGAAGCCGCAGGTGTCGCCACTGCTTTCACATGGCGCTGGACAATACCGTGCATATCGCTCTTCCTGACGCTTGCCGATCTGGCCTATTTCTATTCGCTGTCGCTCGACGGGGCAATGATCTCGATAGTGTCGATGATACGCCGCGGGAGCGTGCTGGTGTCCTTCGCCTATGGTGTGATTGTTCTTCACGAACGCAATGTACGCGCAAAACTCGCCGATCTTTCCATTCTGCTCATAAGCCTTATCCTGCTTGTCCTCGGCTCTGAATAACAAGCCTTTCAAAGCTTATTCTATCATTCCTTGGAATCTGTTAAAAAACACGGAGTGTGGAATTATTGTAGCAAAGAGTGATACGGTGTTTATCTTTGCATTGCAATTGCAATCAAAAACAGAAACACACCCTTTGCTATGAAATCCCGCATGAAATCACGTACACTGTCGCTCAACACCGCTTTTATATCGTCGCCCGCAGTCGCAGGCATTATCGCTTCGCGCGGCGCCGCCGTCATCGCCACCTACATCGCTGTTCTCACAATCGTACGTCGCAACGGCTGGCATGCCTGCTGGAACGACAGCACACGCGCCGAAGCAGCCGCCCTTACCGGACTTAACGCCGCACATCTCGACGCCGATATCGAGGCAATAGTAGCCGCAGGATTCTTCGACAGCGCCTTGTTTGCCGCACGCCGTGTCCTCAGCTCGCGACGTCTTCAATCGGCCTACCGCCGGCGACGCGACGCGGAAGCGATTCCCGAAGAACTGTCGCTTGCCCGCCCGGAGAAAGTCCGCAGTAAAAGACACGCCCGGCAAATGGAAATCCCTCTGCCGGAAAACCGCCGTCAGCGCCGCGAGCGCCTTCAGGCCGAAAAGCGCCTGCGCCGCAAGCAATCCCGCAACACGGGAAATGCAAGGCGCCATGTCCGAGGGGACACAGCGCCTTGAAGTTCAGTATATATAACTAATCAGATGCCGAGTTTGGCTTTTACGTCGGCTGTGATGTTGACCACGTCGGCGCCCTGATAGAGGATCAGCGACTGTTCGTTGGGGAACACGAATGTGTAGCCGCCTTCCTGACCTACAGCCTTAATTGCATCGGTCATTTTCTGCTGTATGGGAGCGCTGAGCTGCTCACTCAGGCGGGCAAGATCCTGCTGAGCTGTGTTGCGGAACTGGTCGACTTTGGCAGCGCGTTCCTGGATGTCCTGTATGCGGCGTTCCTTAATCGATTCCGGTGTGCTGGGATCGTTCTGGAGGGTCTGATAATCGGCATAGAGTTTGTCGAGTTCTTCGCGGAGTTTCTGAAACTCTTCCTCGTATCTCTTGGAGGCATCGGCAAGCTGGCTCTGCATTGTAGCCGATTCGGGCATTGCCTGGAATATCTCTTCGATGTTGACAGTTCCGAATTTCTGAGCGAAACCGGCAAAGGGGAGAGCGAGGAGGACTGCAAGAATGATTTTTTTGAACATGGTTGATGTCTATGATTTAATTATTGTTTGTTTGCGGTATATTGTCAAGACACAAAGGTAATAAATTTAATTTGAATATCCCAATTTGGCCAGGACTTCATTGCTTACGTCGATTCGCGGCGATGCGTAGACAATGTCGCTTGCCGATGCGCGGTCGAATATTGCCTGATAGCCGCGTTCGTCAGCTACTTTTTTCACGGCTGCATAGACGTCGTCCTGAATGGGTTTGAGCAGGCTCTGGCGCTTTTTATAAAGTTCGCCTTCGGGTCCGAAGTATTTGTAACGCAATTCCGTGGCTTCTTTTTCTTTTGCCACGATTTCTTCCTCGCGACGCTTGGCCTGTTCGTCGGTAAGGAATACTTTGTCGGCCAGATAGCTCTGGTAGAGCGTTTCGGCCTCGCGGCCGACGGCTTCGACCTCACGCTGCCAGCGCTGCGAAAGCTGATTGAGCTGTTCGTTGGCCATTTCGTAGGAAGGTACGTTCTTCAGTATATACTCCATGTCGACCATGGCGAATTTCTGTGCGGATGCCGCAAAGACACCTGCCACGGCGAGGATAATTATTGCCAATGTCTTTTTCATCTGTCTTTGTTTTTTTGTGGTTTCTAATTCGGTATTATACTTATTAAGACACTTGAAAGCCCAAAAGGTTTATTATCCCGGCTTCCGTAGTGCGCCGCTTAGAATTCCTGTCCGAGTATGAAGTGGAAATGGCTGCCGCCTTTTTCACCGCCTACCTTGTCGAAACCGTAGGCCCAGTCGATACCCATCATGCCGACCATGGGGAGATGGATGCGCACACCGGCACCGGCACTGCGTTTGAGGCTGAACGGATTGAACTGGCTGACGGATGTCCATGCGTTGCCGGCTTCGAGGAATGCCAGGGCGTAGATGGTGGTCGTGGGCTGCAACATAAGCGGGAAGTGGAGTTCGAGTCCCATGCGGGTGTAGGCATAGCCTTCCTGCCCCCATTTGGTAAACACACCGTTGTCGTAGCCTCGCAGGGCGATTGTTTCGGTAGCGTATGTATACGAGCCTGACATGCCGTCGCCACCGACATAGAATGTTTCGAAAGGCGACTTGAGATACTTGTTGAAGCTGCCGAGCAGGCCGAAGTCGAAACGGGTCATCAGCACCGGCGTCCACTGCGGGTCGTTGCTCAGAGGAGTATAAGTACGCGATTTGAAGCGTATCTTCCAGTATTCTATCCAGCGGTAGAGTTCTTTTTTCGAATCTGTGGTGTTGGCATCGCGAAGGGCTTTCCAGTCCTTTTTGCCTGTGAAGAGTTGCGCGGGAGGCGTGATCTGCAGATTGAGTGAGAACATCGAGCCGCTACGGGTATAAAGCGGATTGTCGATCGACGTGCGGGCAAGAGTCAGGCCGAGCACGATAGCATTCGACGTACCGTTGTTCATATAATAGAGATAGTCCCAGTTTTTGAGGTAGTACCAGTTGTAGCCAAGTTCGGCGGTGAACGTGAAGTAGTCGTCTGGCCACTTCAGGCGCTTGCCGAATCCGACGTTGACGCCGACAAGCTGAAGAACCTTATTGGGGTCAAGCGATGCCTGATAGCTGTTCTGGTAAAAGTCGTTATAATAGTTGTTCATTCCGGGATAATAGCTCATGCCCATGCCGTAAAGTCCGGACGACGACCAACTGTTGTTGTAGAAAGAGTTGTTCACACCGGTCTGACGGCTGTAGTAAGCCGAAACGGAGAGAGAGTTTGGACGTTTGCCGCCGAACCAGGGATCAAGGAACGAGAGAGAATAAGCCTGGTAGTAGCGGGCGTTGGTCTGCGCGCTGACGGTGAATGTCTGTCCTTCGCCCTGCGGGATTATGCCGCGGTATGTCGAGGGATAGAAGAGGTTCTTGATGGCGAAGTTGGTGAATTTCAGAGAGAGCTTGCCTATGATGCCGGTCTGTCCCCAGCCCAAGGAGAATTCTATCTGGTCGTTGGCTTTCGATTCGAGGTTGAACACGATGTCGACAGTACCGTTCTCTTCGTTGGGTTCGGGCTGTATGTCCATCTTCTCGGGGTCGAAGTGACCGGTCTGCGCGATTTCGCGTGCCGAACGCATAAGGTCTGACTTACTGAAGAGCTGACCGGGTTTGACATAAAGCTCGCGGCGCACCACTTTCTCGTAAAGACGGTCGTTACCGTTGATCACAACATTATTGATGCGGGCCTGCGGACCTTCCATCATTCGCATCTCGATGGTGATGGAGTCGCCCGTGACATCGCGCTCGATAGGCACAAGGTTATAGAACAGGTAACCGTTGTCCATGTAAAGGCTGCTGACGGCATCGTCGTCGTCAGTCAGGCGCTTTTTCATCAGCTTCTGGTTATAGACATCGCCGCTCTTCATGCCGAGATAGTCGGAAAGCAGCTCGGTGGGATATACGGTGTTGCCCACCCACTGGATGTCCTTTATATAGTATTTTTTTCCTTCGTCGACGGTGATATGCACATCGACAGTCTTTTCGTCGTAAGGCACGACACTGTCGGCCACAATGCGGGCGTCGCGGTAACCTTTCTCGTTATATTTCTCAAGTATGCGGTTCAGGTCGTCCTGATAGTCGCTCTCGACGAATTTCTTCTGGCTGAATATCTTCCAGATGTCGGTCTTTTCGTTTGTTTTCTTGATGGCGCGCTTTATCTGGCGGTCGGACAGCACTTCATTGCCCTCAAGATATATTTTGTGGACCTTCACTTTGTCGTGCTTGTTGACTACAATATCGACGATCATCTCGTTCTGATGTGACAGGTCCTCGCGCAGATTGATGTTGACCGTTGCATTTCCGAAACCCTTGTCGGCAAAATATTTCTTTACGATGGCCTCGGCACGGTTGACGATATTCTGTGTGATCTGGTTGCCTTTCATCAGCTGCAGGCGTTCCTGAAGGTCGTCGCGTTCGCCTTTCTTTACACCGATGTAGTTTACCTCGGCAATACGCGGCTGGGTGCGGAGCACCAGCGTGAGCCATGCTTTGGAGCCTGCGGTCTTGTCGAGGCGTACCTGAGCCTGCGAGAACAGCCCCTGTCGCATCAGGCGCTTGACGGCGTTGGTGATGTCGTCGCCGGGAATGGTCACCTTGTCGCCGACCTTGAGTCCGGCATAACCGAGGACAATGAAATCATCGTAGTTCGGGGCACCTGTCACTTTGATATCGGCAATCTCGTAGGTACGCGGCATCGCGGAATAGACGACCGTCGGGTTATAAATAGTATCATTCGCCACTTGTGCGCGGCCGGCAAAGGCCGCAGCGCAAAGGAAAGTGACCAGAAATGTCAGTTGCTTGAATCGCATAATATGATAATATCGGCTCTGGAGTCGGCCGTGGGTTGAAGTGTTACGTGTCGTGATGGGTTTCTATCGTTTTTCTGTCGGAGCGACATCTAAGTCGCGGCTTGCTCCACCTGCTCGCCGGTCATTCCGAAACGCCGTTGCCGGCGCTGGTATTCGACGATATGGCTGAAGAAATCGGCCTTTCCGTAGTCAGGCCAGTATGTAGGTGTCACTGCAAGTTCTGTATAAGCGATCTGATATAGCAGGAAGTTGCTCACACGCATGTCGCCCCCCGTGCGGATAAGCAGATCGGGATCGGGCATGTCATGCGTGCACAAGTTGGCTGAAAGCAATGATTCATCAATATCGCCGACACTCATGCGTCCGTCCCTGACTTCTGCGGCGATCCGCCGGCAGGCTTCGACAATCTCCCAGCGCGACGAATAGCTTAAAGCCAACACCAGCGTCAGCCCCGTGCATCGTCCGGTGTCGGCCATGCAGCGGCGCAGGCGTTCGAGCGATTCCGCCGGCATACGGCCGAGATCGCCTATGGCCGTAAGGCGTACATTGTTTTTTATAAGGTCGGGAGTTTCGCGTTCGATAGCCGTAACGATCAGGGCCATCAGTGCGTCGACTTCTTCCTTTGGACGGTTCCAGTTCTCTGTCGAGAATGTATATAGGGTCAGGTAAGATATTCCCGTTTCTGAAGCGGCCTCCGTGATGCGGCGGACCGTGTTCACGCCTTCGACATGTCCGGCCGAGCGGTCGAGTCCGCGGGCTTTGGCCCAACGGCCGTTGCCGTCCATTATTATGGCGACATGCCGCGGAAGTCGTTCGCGGTCAATCTGTCCGGCTATTTCTTTTGCATCTTTCATTTCATTGTTGGCGTTATGGCATTGCGGTCAGTCCACATAGTGGCATGTCGAGCATCGTTTGCCGAATTCGTAGCTTATCCCGACAGACAGACGAGAGTACCAGTCGGTGTTTTTGTAAAAAGCTGTCTTTATCTGGTTCAGGTCGCTGAGCTGCGCGCTGTCCATGTGGTCGGCAAAAGCCTTTGTCATGGAAAATTCAGCATGTAGGTTAAGGCGCTCGCGCAGCTTGAATTTCACGCCGAAAGCCATGGGTAGCGTCGCGGCCACGCATGTCTTGCCTCCGCTGCCGCCTATAGCCACACCTACGCCTATGGCAAGATAAGGCGACCAGCGCCTGAGGCGTTTATAGGTTTCACCTATCCCGAATGCGAAAAAGTTGAATTCTCCGCGAGCGGTAAGCTCATATACCTGAGAATTGAACGAATAGACGGCATTTTCAGGCAACACATCTTTCATACCCTCCGTACTTCCGTTGAGCGACAATGTGGACAGCATGCCTCGTATTGCGAAACGGGCATTCGGAAGATAGCCGAACATCAGATCGCCGGCAAAGCCCGGACGCTTGAAGATGTTGGACGAATTGGCATCGCCTATATATCCGCTCATGCCCAGACGAGCGCCTATGTCGTATTTATAAGGTGTTTCCTGCGCCGAAAGGGTCGTGAATAACGCGGCTGCCAATGATACGGCGACGGCTACCGCCCGCAGACGGAAGCCGTATTGCCGTAAGGCTTTCAAGGAAGCTGTCATCACACCCATGTATATATCGCTTACTGTATAGGCTTATATGTCATACGGTTTATTACACCACGCCAAACGGTGTCGTGGCATAGACCTCCGGCTTTCTCTCCTCCGAAAAGATAGATGAACGGGCAGTCCCAGTCTTCGACAGGGCGTGTTGCCATGGTCGATATCCCAGGCGACATGAGAGCCGCAGGAACGCGTAACTCTTCGACAGGCATTTCTTTCCACAGCGACGCTCCGGAACGCGAAAGCGGGTAACGCACGGGGAAGACCACAGCCTGCGCACGAACCGATGTCGGAATATAAGACGGCAGCTGAAGCAATGAATCGCCCTTACGCCAGGTGACGCCATAATCGGTGGAGATATATACGTTGCGGTTGGCAATGCCGCCGGCATCTTTACCGCCTAAAGCGAAGAGTGTCGTGTATTTCGTGGTAACCCACAGTGCGGAGGTCCTGAATGTGAAATATGGGAACAGAACCATGCCTTCAAGTGCGGGAATGGGAGAGATAGCGCTCAGAGGCATCAGGTTGCGGCCGTCGAATCCCCATGCCGTATTTGTCAATCCGCCAAATGCCTTGCGTCCGCCGATAAAGACCATCTGTTCCGACTGTGACATGGGGAAGGAGAAGTTTACAGCCGGCGATGTGCCGCTGACCGGCATATCGGCCGGAATAGCGATATCGACAGAGGCCGGATAACTTTTAAAGCGCCATGAACCGTTGTCGTCGCAGGCTCCGACAATCCCGTCGGCGTATGCTCCGTAGATATGACGCATGGCTATGCCGGCACATTCTGTCCATGCACTTCCGCTGTCGGCAGAGCTGTAGAGATGCCCGTCTGTAGAAAGTATGTAAAGGGTTCCGTCTGCCGATGCCGTGAAGCTGTCGATGTCGGGAGTGAATCCGAACGCGGGATTTACGGTCTGCCATTCGTCAGCCGAGGGATCGGCGGCTGTGGCTATGCAGAACGCGCCGGCGGCATCGGCTGTCAGGCAGTACACTGCATCGGCCGTGGCCGTCGTGTGCTGGCGCTGCGGTATCGCAAAATCACCCGGAAGATCACGGTAGGCCACGCGACCCCAGGCAAGGGAATCGGCTTTCTGGCGATGGACGTTGACTTTCACTGTATAAGTGCGCTCGACCTTGCCGTCGGGAGATTTCATGAACAGGCTGACAGGGCCGTTGCTGAAATCGATGCTGTCGTTGGGATTCGTAAGATAATCGCTTATTGAATCGGGCTTTCCGGGACGCGTCATTATGAAACGAGCTTCGGAAGCGCCTTCAAGTGTAGTCATTTTCGGCACGAGTTTGTCGGTGCGTGTGCCGAACGGAAGAGAATCGGCATTGAAAATCTGCGCACGCTGCAGGTCGATTGAAAAGAACACGGTGTCAAGTCCTGCCAGAATGCTGTCGTCCTTGGCGATGCTGAACGAGGTCACCGCGACACTGGTATATGTAATCTCGACCGGCGTATAGTCAGAATTGCAGGCGGCGCTGAATCCAAGCGCCGCAATGACTGCCGCAAGGCCGAAGCTTTTAGTTTTTGTCATAAGCGGATTTACGATAATTCAAGTTGCAAAATTATAATTTTTGCGATGAATTAGCGCAATGTATGCTTCGCAATTGCCGCTTCACAGACTGTTTTTATAGGTTTTTAACTGCCTTATCCCGCTTGTGCCAATAAAACATAATCCGACCCCAGAGGAATATGCGCACGCGATCGGCTACAGCGCAGGCCAGATAGACGGCCGCACAGCCGGGAATAAGCGCGACAAACCATGCGGCGGCCCCGTAATCGTTGTAAATTGTCTGCCACGCGGCCAGGTAGAAGCCGAACACAAGAGGGTTGAGATGTATGAGCAACACACTATAGGCGGATTTCGCAAGACTGTTGATTATGCGGCTTTTGAGTTCTATGTTGCTGAAAGCGACAAGCAAAGCGACAGATGCGGCGATATTAAGCGGCGAGCTATAAACCACGAATAAAGCACGCGGCGCACGCAACAGAACAGACTCCGACAAAAGTATCGTTCCGGCACAATAAGCAATGGAATTCACCGTGACAAGCAGGATGTACAATAGTATGCCTCGCGACACTCCGATCCGACGGCGGCTTTCCTCCGATACATGTAGTTTCACATATCTTCCAAGAAGATAAAGACCTACCATCGAAATCAGGGAAGAACCGCCGTCATATACCGTGCCGGGAATCCATCCGAAGACCGTCTGCAAGCCGAAGAATATCAGCAGATAGCGACCCATAGCCCGGCGGTCGAGTTTTTCCACGAACGTGTTCAGAGCCGGCGACACGAGCATCAGAAGCATGTAGCACGGCGAGAACCAGTCGCCGGCAAAAGGTGTCAGATTTCTTAATACGGCACCATACGAAGCGAATCCTGCGGCAACAGCGACAATAGCGACAGCTATGCGCCAGAAAATTATCTGGAAAGCGAAATTCAGCACTCCGCGCACACTCGGACGTATTCCGAAATAACCTGAAATCATGACAAAGACATCGACGCAGACAAGAGCAAAGCCCTGTAGCCACACGCGCAGGCCCGATTCGACCGGAAGCGCCTTGAGCGCAAGGGCATCAGGCGCCCCGAGCGCAAGGAAATCGGCATGGACAATAAGCACAAGCATCATCGCCACAATGCGAAGAAGCTCGATATTGGACTGGCGCACAGTCGCTCTCCCGTTCTGTCCGGCAGGAGCTGCGCCGGGAATATATGTATAAGTCATTTCAGATGTGATGGTTCGATCGGTCTTAATTTAAAGTGCTACATTTCAGCGAAGCATGAAACAAGAGAATTATTTGAAAACAGTTCCAATCGCCGTCCGTCGATCTCCGCCGTAGCCGCCGGACGGATTCCTGCAGGCAAGCGTGGCGCAGCCACCCCACCTTGCTCTCCAAGTCGGAACGGCGCTTTCTCCACGCGGGCGGCATCCCACAAAGCGGCGTCGATAAAGGCACGGTGCACGGTCGCCCCTCCCTCGACAAGCAGCGATGTAATACCATGTTCTTCATAAAGATGCCTGAGCAAAGCGGCCAAATCGTCGTCGCCCGCAATAATTACGGGCGGCCGTCGTCCTGATTCTGTGGTGAATACCTTGAATCCGGCAGAGGAAGAAATACGTCCGCGACGGTCGAGTAATATGGCCTGCGGCATGCGTCCCGACGGCCACAGGCGCACATCGAGCCTCGGATTGTCGGCTATGACGGTTCCTGAACCGACAAGAATGGCATCGTTCAACGAACGCAGCCTGTGAACGAGAGCCTGAGTCAGCGGCGATGAAAAGCGTGCCGGCGAAGCATCGGCCGACGCACGCCTTATGTCGATGAAGCCATCGGCACTCTGCGCCCACTTGAGGGTGACAAGCGGACGGTGCAGCTTATGGGCGGTCATGAATGCGGCGTTAAGACGACGGCATTCGTCGGCAAGGACATTTTCAGTCACCTCTATGCCATGGTCGCGAAGAATGGCTATGCCACGTCCGGCCACACGCGGATTCGGATCTCCTGCCCCGACGACCACACGCCCTACTCCGCTGTCGACCAAGAGATCGGCACAAGGCGGCGTCTTTCCGTAGTGCGAGCACGGTTCGAGAGTCACATATACGGTAGCACCGCGCAGGAGCGACGCATCAGCCACAGAGCGCACGGCATTGACTTCGGCATGAGGCCCACCGAAACGGCGATGGAAGCCTTCGCCGATAATGCGGCCTCCGTCAGCGACAATCACGGCTCCCACCATAGGATTGGGCGAAACCTGCCCCATGCCGCCGCGCGCCAGTTCAATGGCACGGCGCATATAGAATATATCCTTATCGGAAACCATGCTACAACTCGGAATAAGCCGGCGTGAATGTATCTCCAAGACGCGGGTTCCCCGTCTGAAGTCCTTTAGTAAGCCATGCCACACGCTGCGACGAACGGCCATGGTTGAAGCTGTCGGGAATCTCGCGTCCATAAGCTTTGCGCTGCAGATAATCGTCGCCGATCCTGGAGGCGGCATTCACGGCGTTCTCCACGTCGCCGGGTTCGATGGACGCGAACATCTCGTTGTCGATGCTCGCCCATACTCCCGCATAGAAATCGGCCTGCAATTCAAGGCGGACACTCATCTTGTTCGCCTCGCTCTCGCTCATGCGCGCCATGGCGTCGTGTGCCTCACCGAGAGTCCCCAGCAGATATTGTACATGGTGCCCTACCTCGTGGGCTATGACATAGGCATAGGCGAAATCGCCTCCGGCTCCTATGCTTGATTCCATGTCCTTGAAAAAGTCGAGGTCGATATAGACAGTGCGGTCGGCCGAGCAATAGAACGGGCCGACCTGCGAGGTGGCATGACCGCATGCCGAATTCACTTCACCTGTATAGAGCACCATCTCAGGACATTCGTATTCACCCCATCCCTGACGGCGGAATTCACGAGTCCATACGTCCTCTGTGCCGGCAAGCACTTTCGAGGCCAGTTCGGCCAGACGTTCGTCCTCGGCCGTGGGTTCGTAAGCCGACGATGTGTAGGACTGCGATCCCATGCCACCCATAAGGTTTCCTATCACGTCGCCGATGTTGCCTCCACCGAGCAAGGTGACGGCTGCAAGGATAATTACGCCGATTATTCCGCCGCCTATCCCTATCTTACGCCCCGACGACATGCCGCGGCGGTCGCTTATGTTGCCGCTTCTGCGGCGTCCGTCCAATCTCATAGCTTCATATCAGATAATTAAACGTCTGGTTTTAATTTACTCTCCGCCATACATCCGGCGGTAGTAGTCACGGTAATCGCCGTCGGTTATGTCTTTCACCCAACCGCGCTTGTCGAGATACCAGCGGACTGTGCGTTCAAGCCCGTTGTCGAAATCCACTTCGGGGCGCCATCCCGTCCGCTCCATAAGTTTGCTTGAGTCAATGGCATAACGGAGATCATGGGCCGCACGGTCGGCCACATGGCTTATCAGGTTGTAATCCATCTTCTCAGGCGATATGGCAGCAAGTTCACGGTAACGTGCGTCGCTTTCGACAAGACGGCGAACTGTGTCGATAAGACGTCGCACGATGTCGATATTGCGGCGTTCGTTGAATCCGCCGATGTTATACACTTCGCCGTCGGCACCGCCGAGGCGAACGGCCTCGATTGCACGCACATGGTCGTCGACATGCAGCCAGTCGCGCACATTTTCTCCGGCGCCATAGACAGGTATGGCTCGGCCTTCGAGAATATTATTGATTACAAGAGGTATAAGCTTTTCAGGGAACTGATAAGGCCCGTAATTGTTGCTGCAACGTGTCACGCAGACAGGCATAGCGAACGTGCGGGCATAGGCCAGGGCGATCATGTCGGCCGAAGCCTTTGATGCAGAGTACGGCGACGAGGGATTGAGCGGCGTGCTCTCGCTGAATGATTCAGTGCCATAGGCAAGCGGGGCTTCGGCGCGTCCAAGACTGCGCCCGAGTTCCGCGGACAAACGGAAACCTTCGGGGCGGTCGATGGCAAGATGACCGTAGACCTCATCGGTGCTTATCTGCACGAAACGCTTCAAAGTCGGCTCATCGCCGGCCGCAATCTGCCCGTCACGCCAACGGCGCGCCTGCTCCAGCAGATTCTGGGTGCCGACAATGTTTGTGTCGATAAACGGCCGCGGATCGGCGATGCTTCGGTCGACATGGCTCTCGGCGGCGAAATTTACTATATATGCCGGTCGCTCACGCCGAAGGAGCGATGCCACGAGTCCGCTGTCGGCGATGTCGCCACGAACAAACACCACCGTCCCGGAAGCGATTTCGTCGCTTAACGACGCCAGACATCCGGCATAGGTCAGAGCATCGAGCACCACCACACGCGGTGCGGGAGAAGCACTGACGAGAGCCTTGACATAGTTGACGCCTATAAAGCCTGCGCCACCTGTAACGAGTATTGTCGGTTCCATCTGTATTCAGTCTTTATCCATTATAACAATGCAAAGATACGAAGTTTGACAAGCGTATTTCATTTTTCAGATCTAAAAAAACATCAAATCGACGTTATTGATGATACTGAATCACTCCTTGCTTCATATCCTAAATAATGGCAAAAATACGCAAAATGTTTTTACTGTACCAATTGAATTGTTTTCAGATTGGTACAGTGTACTGCAAAACATATTATGAAGTCAGGGCATGCAAGCCATAGAAGCTTGCATGCCCTGATGTTCGTACGGATTACAGATGTGTTATTTAACCACGACTTTACGGGTGTGCTCGCCTGCGACTACGATATAGACGCCTGCCGGCACTGCAATGCAGTCAATGACATTGCCTGCTGCTGAATAGATTGTGCGTCCGTCGACGCTGCATATTGAAATATGCACACGTTCGGCATTGGTGATGATAATCTCTCCTTGCACGGTCGTGATGGATAGTGCCGATTTTAATGTTGTGTCTATGCCGCTTAGGCCCGGTATGGCGTCATTGGAGAACATTGATTCGCCACGTCCGGAATATATGGCAGTTACATTATAGACTGCGTTTCTGTCAGAACCGTTCAGGTCGCTATATGAAAGGGCGTTTACCGGGGCTTCATTGATTTTTTTGCCGTTGCAATAGATGTTATAGCCTACGATTTCGAGGCTGGTTGCATTATTTGCAGGGGTGAAGTTCACATCGTCGACCATCAGTATATATCCGTCGCGGGTTATACATCTCAGGGCGAAATGGTTAGTTCCTTCAGGCACATCGAAATAGTATTGTTTCCACTCCCAGGGGATATTATTGAAGACTGTCACAGATTTGAAGTCGCCTATATCTGTTCCTTCGGTTGAGTAGAGAACCTCCATGCTTTCAAGTGCATCGGAGAGCATCGAGCCGGCCCAGAACGAAATGGTCTGCGCCTGACCGTTGAGGCGGGGTGATATTGCCCAGTCATCGCTGCGTTTCGGAGTGTATTCGTTGTCGGTAACGGCCATTGATACAAGATATTTGTGACCGGAATGAGCCTTGTAGAATCGCGGATCGCTGAAATGCTGGCTCAGAGGCTCATAGGAATCATCGATAATCCACCATGACTGTTGTGAGAGCGGTTGCGGCGCATAATCGGGCACTTCAAAGAAGTTGAACCCGTAAATGCCGTAATTGTCATTGTCGACAAATGTCCAACCGTCGAGGTTTTCATTCGTCCATGTACGTCCTTTTTCGAAGTCTTCGGTCATGTCGTCGTTGAAAATGGCGTTCATGTCGGGTGCGCTCCACGCGAGGTTTATAGTTTTTGATGCCTCTTCGGTATATGTGGCAATGAGATCCGACACGGTCGGATAGTTGGGGAATGTGGTTATTATTGACACTTTCGCAGAGGCGTTGTTTCCGGTTTCCATGTCGCCTTCTGTTTTGATGCCGGCATGGTATTCAATCCGCTCAGGGGAGGTTACATTGTGCATAACGGTAAACGCCGTAGTGCATTTTGCATCGGTCAAGAGTTTGTCGAACTTCTTTTCATCGATTTTCGTTCCGTCGGCATAAAGTTCGATTACAACTCCGTCGGCATCGTTTAGTCCGTAGTTGGCATAATCAACACGGATATCTGCCGAATTTCCGGCTTTCAAGCGTTCGGGCGCTGAAATTGAAGCTATTGCAAGGTCTGTACCAAAGCGGTCCCGTATCTGGATGTTATCGAGATGAATGTACTGGAAATGTTTGATTGTTCCGATAAACATCACTTGGACTGATTGGCCTTTCCATGTGTCGAGGTTCATTTCCACACGGTGCCACCCTTCGGTTTTAAAGTCGCTTAGAGTGTATGTTTCGATTTTTGAAAAATCTTTTTCGGCAGAACCCTTGATATATACTTCTACAGTGTTATCGTCGGCATGAGCAGGGTCTACAAGGTTGAACAGATAGAAGGTAAGTGTCGGTTTCGTCAGTCCGTCGAGGCTGATTTTAGCCGAATACAGGTGGCCTTTGCTATCGAGGTAGTTGCCGAACATGGCAATCATTCCGTTGTCGGCGTCTTGCGGTTTGACTTCTTCAAACGTATTCGCAGAAGCGAAATCCCAATAGGTCATCTGGTCGGAGCCACCCCTTACCCACATGTGTTCTGTCTGAAGATTCGCAAATGACTCTTCAAAAGGTGCTTCGTATGGCATTCCTACGGGAATCTGGTCGCACATGGCGGCTTGCAGGTTTTCTCCGGCTTCGGTTTGTGCCGTCACCCCGAAACTCCAGAAAAGCTGCGGTTCGTCGGGCAGCATAATCTGGAATGTCGTTGATGTGCCACGCAGATTGTCTTTAATCTTTGTATCTACCCCATTTATGGTCGTCCAGATATTGTAGGTGACATTGTCAGGGTCAAGTGGCGAACCATCGATATAAGTGGTTGCGGGCTCCCATTCAACTGTTACTTCTCCCATGTTTCCGGTTTCATAGGCCATCGCGGATGCGGGTGGAGCGGGCTGATTGATGCCGATGAACGTTTTTGTTTCAATTTCAAGGCCGGAACCACTCCAGTTTGTCGCTACGGCGGTGTAGGTGTAATTACCCTTTTCGGAAACAGCGTCAGAAAATGCTACAGGGTCGCCAGGGGTGGGATTATCGAAGGTTTTGACCAATGTGCCGTTGCGGAAAATCTCTATTTTTTCAAGAGTGCCGATTGTGGAGCCGTCAAGCGTTTGATCCGGTGCGATGCAGCTTACTTCTGCTGTGAGAGCACCGCTTTTGGCAGGAACAACCTTTAATTCAGACGGAGCCTGAGGCACAGAACTTTCATACGGGGCTGAAACGCGGAGGTTTGTAGCCAGAAGCCACCAATTGCCGGCTTCAGTGAGGGCATGTACGCCGATATGTCCTGCTCCGCTGCTTGTGGCCTTTACGATGCCTGAATAGGTGTCATATTTGCCGTTGTCAATTGCAACAACTTTTGGCTCTATTACGGTCTCTGTCATTGCTTCAGATGACGGAGCAGAGCCGAATTTCACTTCAAATTTACCGGGTGTCTGACTGCTGCGCGCCCTGACATCGATAGATATTTTATAGTAGTTGCCTGAACGCATATTTAATGGCGGGGTAATCAGCCAGTCGTCGGCATCGGCCTCGGAACTGGCTTCGGCGGTCATGTCGCCGCTATAGAAACTCCATGTTTTGCCGTCGTTGTTGGCATCGATGATAGTGTAGAAGTCTGTTACGTTTTCGTCTGTAAAAGACTCCTGATAGGGCAGTTGTGCAAGCCCTGTCACGACCTTCGGCGACAGTCCTTCTTCTGACGGGGTACTCAAGGCTATTGCAGTTACGCCGTATCGGTATAAGTTCAGGCCTTGCGGAATATTCCAGTCATAAACTGATGTCGAGGTGGTTGATTCTTCGATAACAACTTCATCCGGATAACGCACAACGCGATAGCTGACCTGCACATTGCCCAGATCAGCACCGTCGGCGGTTGTGGTTACGGGTTCCCATTGCAGCTGTACAGAAGAACTGTAGGCTGTTGATGTTGCCTTGGCAGTGACAAGCGGAGTTGCAGGAGCGGCATAACCTATGGTTGCTTTTAGTTTTGCAGCCGGACCTTCGCCGTAGGCGTTTGCGCAGATTACTTTAAGCTCATAATCGCCTTTTTCAGCAACTGTGATAGGTTGGGTTTTTACAGCTTTGGCATAAACACGGCCTTTGGCTATCTCAACATCGTTTGCAAGCACTCTGAACGAGAGGTCTTCTTCCATGTTGTCGCCTGCATATGTTTTGCCCGGAGCCTTGAATTCGATAGTGCCTGACAAAGATGCACTGGCAAAATCAACCGAAAGGTCTGTTGCTGCCGCAGGTGCCTGAGGATTGGCTTCGGGTTCCATGATACAGAGGCCGTTGACTTCTGTGCCCGCGTCGAAATCGCGTAATTTTGTTGCTTGCGCGTTTTCAAGATTAACTTCATAAAGCGCAGAGTTGCCGTTTTCAGCCAATACGCTCCAATACATTTTTCCTGTTTGTGGATCTATCACTGCCGATGAGTGAATATAGTTGATGAACGCTCCGTCGGCTTTGGCTGTGATAGATGTTGCACCTACAGCAGTCAGACTTCCTGATGTTTTATCAACCTTATATAGAGTTCCTGCCTGGTCAATGCCGTAAAGCTGTCCGTTTTTGTCGAAAGCCATGGCTCCAAGCTGGTTGTCCAAGGCTGCTATCATAGTACACTCTGAATTGGTCGACACCGGATTGAAAATATATGTATTTAGTTCAAACCCGTCGCGTGAGGCATTTGGAGCGCAACCGAAAATTTTGTTGCTTCCCGGCTCCACGGCATAATCTGAAACCATGAAGATGGCCGATGGAGAGCCGCTTATATAAGCTGAGTTAAGTTTTACCCATGAATCTATGTCATAGGCATGACCTCTGGCATTGCCATAGAACGACATTGAGTTGTCTAATTCATGTACATAGTAAACGCCATCGCATAAGACACCCCCGCCTGTAGCTTTTTCAGTGGATCCTAATAATTTAAATGATTTATCGGATTCGGTAGGAATCTGATATACTCCGGACTCCAATCCGGAGGAACCGATCACACTTCCACACAGGTTCGGGCTCTGTGCTGAAAGTGTTGCCGCAGTCGCCGCGACGGCCAAGCATGTGATAATCAACTGCTTCATAATTGGATGATATTGATTGAAAAAATTGGCTAACCATAAATATATGCAAAAATAAATATCGGCACATCAAAACATCTTAATCTATATTAATTTCGTACCGGATGGCATGACTGCATTCTGATGTTTGAAGACCGGACGCTAATTTACCGTGAATATCTGTAACGGTTTTATTACTGTCGAATTAAAGATATATACTCAGGCCAGGGGAGGATGTATGAAATTGATCTAAAATAAGGAATAAAATGATTTGAGATTTTTCCGGCAAATTATGGCATCACTTACTTGACTTTTCTTTCAACAGCTCCTTCTTTATTTTGCTTAGATGCTGTTCCGTAATGCCAAGATATGAGGCGATGATTTTAGAAGGAATGATAGGAAAAATCTTTTGCCATCGGTTATGCAATTGGTTTTTCACATTGCAGTCGTGGTTGTTATCGTTATTTGCGAATTGTTGATCCTGCTCCGGCAAGATTCCTTGCAATCTGTTAGTTAACTGCAAAAGACGACTCCTGGCATCACCACTCAGCAATTGATTTCGGAATTCGTTATAATAAAGTTGGTTCTGATGCGTACTCATCACCCACAGCGCAAATTCATGAGAGCGCTGTATGAGATCGTCGAAAAAAGCTTTAGATATTCGTATCACTACTGTTGGGCAACAGGCTTCAAAGCGGTAGAACGACGGTTCTCCTCCATAATAACAATGAAAGGAAATCAATAATGAACCCGGAAGAGCGAAACCGGCGGTTTTTTCCATGTTCTTGTCAAGATATGTTCCTCTTATTAGGCCATATTTAACGATATAGATATTGGGATTGAATTCGCCTGCATCTATCATCGGCTCGTATGTTGAGAGAACGATTTCCTCTCCTGCAGCAAGAAGTTCGTCAAAAACTTCTTCACGAAGCCTCTGTTTGGCTTCGAGTGCCAGAAGAGTTTTCAATCGTGCGTTAGTTCCCGTGGTTTCCATTTTGTTCCAAAAGACATTTTCTGTAAGTCCGGCATATAGATATGCCTCGTCTGTTCATATCTTATCCCATTTTGTGCAAAGATACGAAATTCTTCTGATCATGCTGCGGATTGGTGTTGCGGCATTAAAAAAAAGAAGCTATTTTTGTAGTTCAAAATGTCGCATACAGCGGCCTGTCCGTTTAAGCTAAACAATCCCGAACAATGAAAGGCATCATACTCGCCGGCGGTTCCGGTTCTCGTCTTTATCCGATCACACTCGGTGTGTCGAAGCAACTGATACCGATATATGACAAACCGATGGTCTATTATCCCCTGTCGGTTCTGATGCTCGCCGGCATACGCGAAGTACTTGTCATCTCAACACCGGCCGATCTTCCACATTTCCGGCGCCTGCTGGGCGACGGCGGTAACCTCGGCATGCGCTTCGAATATGCGGAGCAGCCGAGTCCGCGCGGACTGGCCGACGCATTCATCATAGGCCGGAACTTCATAGGCGATGACGATGTGTGCCTCGTTCTTGGCGACAATATATTCTACGGTCAGGGATTTACCGACATGCTGCGCCGAGCCGTAGGCAATGCCGGCGCCGGACGTGCCACCATTTTCGGCTACCGCGTGGACAATCCCGCCCGCTACGGCGTTGTCGAACTGGGCGAGTCGGGGCATCCGCTGTCGATTGTGGAAAAACCCGAACAGCCTGTCAGCGACAAGGCTGTCGTAGGGCTATATTTCTATCCCAACGACGTTGTCGACGTCGCTTCGGGCATAGCTCCGTCGAAACGCGGCGAGCTGGAGATCACCACTGTCAACGAAGCATATCTGAATCAGAGCCGCCTCGACGTGGAACTTTTCGGCCGCGGATTCGCATGGCTCGACACCGGCACCATCGACTCTCTGATGGAGGCTTCGGCTTTCGTCGAGGCCATACAGAAACGACAGGGTCTGAAAATCGCGGCAATCGAAGAAGTCGCATTCCGACGCGGCTACATCTCGGCGGAGCAATTGGCCGAACTTGCAGCCCCACTGCTCTGCACCGACTACGGCCAATATCTGAAACGTCTTGCCGATGAACATCTCTGCTGAACCCTGCCTGTTCGATTTGCCCGTAGTCCATGACCTGCGCGGAAATCTGTCGTTCGCCCAAAAGGGTATTCTGCCTTTTGAAGTCGAACGCGTGTACTGGATTTATGATGTGCCCAGCGGCGAATCCCACGCCGGACGCGCTCTGCGGCGTACGACGGAAATATTGGTAGCACTCAGCGGCAGTTTTACAGTTGAAACCACCGACGCGACAGGACAGACACGCACATTCACGCTCAACCGCAGCTACAAGGCACTGCTGCTGCCTCCGATGACATGGCGGCAACTGTCCGATTTCTCTACAAACGCCGTAGCCCTTGTCATAGCATCGGCAGCCTATGACCCGGACGATTACATACGCTCTTCCGAATCTTTCATCAGCGGATCAAAATGAAAAAAAACGACAATGATTTCCACAGGCACAGTTCAATAGACCGCTGCACGGTCGTCGAACTTCCACGCCACTACGACGCCGAAGGTTCGATAAGCGTGGTGGAAAACGTCGATGGAGCACCTTTTTCCGTACGCAGGGTCTATTACCTTTACGACGTGCCTGCCGACACCTGCCGCGGCGGACATTCGCATTTTGCCCTGCGCCAGCTTATAGTGGCTATCAGCGGTAGTTTCGACGTTACGGTCGACGACGGGGCCAGACGCAAGACGATCACACTTAACCGCCCCTACCGCGCCCTGTATGTCGACACCGGCATCTGGCGTACAATAGATAATTTTTCATCGGGAGCCGTCTGCCTGGTACTTGCATCCGAACCGTACGACGAATCGGACTACGTGCGCGACTACGGACGATTCCTGGAACTTACAAGCGAAAAACGCGCTGATAAATGACTGAAAACAAAATAAAATATCCGTTTCTCGACCTCGGACGCGTCAACGAACCGTTTCTTCCGGCCATACGCCGCGCCGTGGAACGCGTGCTCGCCGACGGGCGCTACATAGGCGGCAACGAGGTGGAGGCTTTCGAGCGCGAACTGGCCGCATTCACCGGCACGCGGCATGCCGTCGGCACCAGCAACGGACTCGACGCCATACGCCTTATCCTGCGCGCATACATGGAAATGGGACGCCTCAAAGCCGGCGACGAAGTAATAGTACCTTCCAACACGTTCATCGCGTCCGTACTGCCGGTCACCGACTGCGGCCTTACTCCGCGTTTTGCCGAACCGGATCCGTCGACCCACAATCTCGACCCCGAAGCAGTGGAAGCGGCGATAGGACCTCGCACGCGCGCCGTAATCACCGTACATCTCTACGGGCGCATAAGCTACTCGGAGCGACTGGCAGAAACGGCAAAAAAACACGGCCTGCTGCTTATCGAGGACAGCGCCCAGGCCATCGGCGCCATCAGCGCTGTGGCCGGACCCGGCGGCAGCCGTCGGGCAGGTGCTCTCGGCGATGCCGCGGCATTCAGTTTCTACCCGACAAAAAACACGGGCGCCCTCGGCGATGCCGGCGCCGTAACCACCGACGACGACGAGCTGGCACGCACGGTGCGCATGCTGCGCAACTACGGCTCGGAACGCAGCTACCACCACGAAATGTCGGGACTCAACTGTCGTCTGGATTCTATCCAGGCAGCAATACTTCGCGAAAAGCTGCCTATGACCGATGCGGAAAATGCCGCCCGGCGCGCAACCGCAGCCGTCTACGGCTCGGAAATACGGAACAGTCATGTGATACTCCCCGCCGATACCGGCTCTGACTGCGTGTGGCATCAGTACGTGGTCCGCGTTGCCGACCGCGACGGATTCCGCCGTTTTCTGCTCGACCGCGGAGTGGAAACATCGGTCCACTACCCCGTGCCCCCCCACCGCCAGCCATGTTACAAGGATTATGCCGGGCTTGCTCTTCCCGTGGCCGACCGCCTCGCCTCAGAAGTTGTCAGCCTGCCCATAGCACCCCGATGCACCGGCACTGACGACGCCCGCGAAATAGCCGAAATCATCAACAGCTACCGACCTCAATGACCGACAAGGACTCTTTCGACAAGCGCACGGCGCTTTACCATACATTCGGCTGCAAACTGAATTTCGCCGAAACTTCGACTGTCGCCCGCATGCTTGCAGACAAAGGCATCCGTCGCGCCGCTCCGGATGAAAAGCCGGACGTCATAGTAGTGAACACATGCTCTGTGACCGAGGAGGCAGACCGCAAATGCCGCCGCGCCATACGCTCATTCCACCGCCGTTATCCCGATGCAACAATCGCCGTCACAGGCTGCTATGCGCAGCTTAAAGCGGAAGAAGCCGCATCGCTGCCAGGGGTTGGCGTTGTGGCCGGAATCAACGACAAGCTCCGGCTTCCCGAACTTATCGCAGAACGCCTCGCCGACAGAAACACGACAAGCACAAGCCCCGAAATACCAGATGCGGCATCGCTGCGGGAATTCATGCCCTCGTGCTCGCGCGGCAACCGCACACGCTATTTTCTGAAAGTGCAGGACGGATGCGACTACTGGTGCACCTACTGCACAATTCCAAAGGCTCGCGGACGTTCGCGTTCGGGCACGATAGACCAACTTGTCGGACAGGCACGTCAGGCGGCGGCCGAGGGCGGACGCGAAATAGTGATAACCGGTGTCAACATCGGCGATTTCGGCAAAGGGCGCCCAGACAATTTCATTGATCTGTGCCGTGCCCTCGACGAGGTCGACGGAATTGAGCGCTACCGTATTTCGTCGATAGAACCTAATCTGTTGACAGATGAAATCATAGATTTCGTGGCAGCGTCGCGCCGATTCATGCCCCATTTCCATATTCCCCTGCAATGCGGCTCTGACGAAGTACTGAGGCTTATGCGCCGGCGCTACGACACAGCGCTTTTCCGCGCACGGACGGAACACATAAAACGAGTTATGCCGCACGCCTTCATCGGTGTGGATCTTATTGTCGGCGCACGCGGCGAAAGGCCGGAACTGTTCCGCGAATCGCGCGATTTCGTCGACTCGCTGCCGGTTTCGCAACTGCATGTGTTTCCCTACTCCGAACGTCCCGGCACCCGCGCTCTTGAAATAGAATACGCGGTAGAACCGGCTGAAAAACACAGCCGCATGACGGAAATGACAACCATCAGCGAACGGAAACACAGCGAGTTCTGCCGTTCGTTCACAGGCGCAGTGCGCCCGGTACTGCTCGAACACGGCCACGGCGACGACAAAGGCGTGATGAACGGCTTTACGGACAATTATATAAAAGTTGCAGTTGCGGCCGCCCCCGAACTCGACAACCGCATAGTTGACGTGCGGCTCGACTCTCCCGCCGACGACGGCGAAAGCATACGCGCCACTATAGTCGGAATCCACTGATCATCAATATATGATGCGCATATTTAAATCCATTCTCAGCGGAGCGGCCCATCTGCCGCTCTGCATACTGTATGGATTCGCCGATGCGGTATCCGTACTTCTTTTTCACATTGTGCGCTACCGGCGCAAGGTGGTGGACGAAAATCTTGAGATCTGTTTTCCAGAACTCGACAAGGCGGCACGCCGACGCATAGCCCGCTCGTTCTACCGCAATTTTGCCGATTATGTGGTCGAAACGGTAAAACTGCTGCATATAAGCAATGAAGAGATGTCGCGCCGCATGGAATTCGGCAATATGGAGATAATAGAATCGCTGCTCGACAGCGGACGCGACGTGACAGCTTATTTTGCCCACTGCGGCAACTGGGAATGGGTCACGTCGATCACCCTGCACAGCCGGCACGCACTGACAGACACAAGATATTGCCAGATTTACCGTCCGCTGAATAACCGCGGCTTCGATGCCCTCATGCTCGGCATACGCAGCCGGTTCGGTACGTTGTCGATTCCCAAAAGCACGGCATTCCGCACGCTGCTGCGCCTGCGCCGCAGCGGAATACGGACGGTCACCGGTTTTATGAGCGACCAGAAAGCGAGCCACGGCGATCCGACTCTGCCTCTGCGTTTCCTCGGACGGACGACTTCGTTCATCACCGGCACCGAAACTCTTGCCCGCAAGACGGGCAACGCCGCAGTCTACCTCGACATGCACAAGCTCGGACGCGGACACTACCGCCTGACCGTAAGGTTGCTGTCGGAGAACGTGGCACTCGAGCCTGCCGGATCGGTTACAAGCCGCTATGCCGCCATGCTTGAGGAAACAATACGGCGTAACCCGTCGATCTGGCTGTGGAGCCACCGCCGTTGGAAATGGGAACGACAGGACGCAAACGAACAAGAAACAGCAGCGACTCATGAATGACAGCACAGCCACACGGCCATTGACCGCCGTAGTAATCCTCAACTGGAACGGCAGCCGCCTGCTGCGCGAGTTCCTGCCTCAGGCAATCGCCAATACATCTCCGGACTACGGCCGCATAATAGTGGCCGACAACGGCAGCAGCGACGACTCCCGCCGCATATTGGCCGAAGAATTTCCGGATGTCGAAACAATACTTTTCGACCGTAACTACGGATTTGCCGAGGGCTACAACATGGCGATAGCGTCCCTGACGGACTACCGCTACACAGTGCTGCTTAATTCCGACGTAGCACCCGACAAAGGATGGCTCGAAACACTCACGGCCTATATGGAGGCCAACCAGCATGTCGGTGCCTGCCAGCCCAAGATACTGAGCTACAAGAACCCGTCGCACTTTGAATATGCCGGAGCGTCAGGCGGCTACCTCGACCGCAACGGCTATCCTTACTGCCGCGGACGCATTTTTTCCGACTGCGAGGAGGACCGCGGACAATACGACTCCGCTACAGAGGTATTCTGGGCCTCGGGAGCGGCACTGATGGTACGCACGCAGGCATATCTCGATGCCGGAGGTCTTGATCCGGAATTTTTCGCCCACATGGAGGAGATTGATCTGTGCTGGCGCATGGCTCTGCGAGGCCACACAATCGCATGTGTGCCGGCGGCCTCCGTGCGGCATCTCGGCGGAGGCTCCCTGCCGGCCGAGAACCCGCGAAAAACTTATCTGAATTTCCGCAACAACCTCCTTATGCTACATAAGAATCTCCCGGAGAGCTGCCGCCGGAGAAAGCTTCTGTGGCGACGCATTCTCGACACGGCCGCATGGGCGAACTTCGCAGTCAGGCTCGATTTTGCCAACGCAGCGGCGATTGTACGCGCACACCGCGATTTCGCCCGCATGCGCCGGAAATACACATCACATCCTGCCGGGAATCTTCTCGGTTCCACGCCGCAAAGCCGCCTCAATATACTGACAGCCTACTATCTGCAGCGCAAACGCCGATATTCGCAGCTATTTAAAAAAGTTCAAGGACAATGAATACCGGTACCGTCGATGATAATGCGGCCGCTGCGCGATAGCTCCCGAAGGTACTCTATGGCTTCGATGCGGTGGGCAGGAGCATATTGCAAAAGCTGCTCTATAGCTACAGTAGATGAACCTGCCGCTTCAAGAATGGTGTCCAGAATACGGGAGAATGCCTTGCGGTCGAACGGTGTGCGGCGGCGACGGTCGCGACATACATCGCATGTACCGCAATCCTGCGTGCTTTTTTCACCGAAATATTCAAGCATCACACGCACACGGCATGAAGATGAGTCGAATACGTAGCGCTTCATGGCTTCAAGGCGTGCGGCAAAAGCCTCACGGCGTTCTTCATAGACACTGCGCGGAATGACAAGATGCCTCGATTCCATGCGTGAAGCCGGAAAATAGACATAGGGAGTGCGGCTCTTGGGAATATAGATCAACACATGCTGCCGGGAGAGCGACAGCAAGGCCTGATAGACCTCATTCGGCGTGCGGCCGATGCGGCGCGCAAGGCGCACTTCGTCGATGTTCACATAGTCGGCAAAAAGGCCGCCATAATTGCGCATCAGGCCGTTGAGAACTTCTTCATCGCCCGGATCAAGACGCATGGCATACAGCTCGTCGCGACGGACTGTCATGAATACACGCGAGCGCGATGCCACCTCGTCGACATATTCTATATATCCGGAACGGGAGAGAATGCCGAGGGCGCTGCGAGCCGGCACCGGCGGCAGGCCGAAACGGTCGCACATAAGGCCGACGTTCATCTCGAAAGTTTCTTTCAGTCCCCCGCCGACGGCCACGTCGAGAAAAACACATGCTGTGTCGTAGACTTTCAGAATAAAATCCTTTGGCGGAAAAGCATCCGACAGCCTGCGCGAAAGCAGACCCTTGTCGGCACGCGAGGCCATAAGGACAGCGACAGAGGGGAGTCCGTCGCGTCCGGCACGACCGGCTTCCTGATAATATTCTTCCAGAGTCGGCGGCAGGTCGAAGTGTATGACCGTACGGACATCGGCCTTGTCGATGCCCATACCGAAGGCATTCGTAGCGACAATTACGCGCACTTCTCCGGCTCGCCAGCGGTCCTGGCTTTCGATTTTGTCCTCATGGGACAACCCGGCGTGATAATAAGCGGCGGATATGCCCGAACGGAAGATGAAATCGGCCAGTTCACGGGTGCGTCGTCGGGAACGGACATAGACTATCGCAGAACCGGCTGTGTTGCGGAGAACACGCATAAGCAATTCTTCTTTCTGCTCGGTGTAGCGCACCAGATAGGATATGTTCGATCGCGTGAAACTGAGCGAGAACGTAGCCGGGGTGCGCAAGCATAGCTTATCGGCAATATCGGCCACCACTTCCGGAGTTGCGGAAGCCGTCAGGGCAAGCAGGGGAATATCGGGGAAATATTCGCGGACGACGTTGATTTTCAGATAAGCCGGCCGGAAGTCGTAGCCCCACTGGGATATGCAATGTGCCTCGTCGACAACTACAAACGACAGTTTCCACTGCCGCATATATGCCAGAAAGCTTTCGGAACCGAGGCGCTCGGGAGCGACATACAGCAACTTGACATTGCCGAGGCGACAACGCTCGCAGACCACATCCATCTCGTGACGAGTCATGCCCGTGTGCAGGCATGCGGCACGCACACCGCGGTCGGCGAGATTATCGACCTGGTCTTTCATCAACGAAATCAGCGGCGTAACCACCAGCGTCAGGCCAGGCAGAAGAAGGGCGGGCACCTGGAATGTCAGGGATTTTCCGCCTCCTGTGGGCAAAAGGCCTATGGTGTCGCGCCCGTCGAGCACGGAACGTATAATTTCCTCCTGACACGGACGGAAAGAATCATAGCCCCAGTGCCGGGATAGAATCCGATAGATGTCGCTGCTCATTTCTCGTTCTTTTTCCTTCTCCGGAAAGGGGGGCAAACTACTCCATGACTACCCGTATCTGCTTAACCATAAGCTGCAAAGGAGAAGTCGCATTCTGATGCTTGTTTTCCTCTATAGTATAGCAGATATTGAACGGGCGCCCCGAGTGTATGTGCTCGAAGTAGGAGGCCATATTGAATGCTATGCCGTTGATTACACGGCCTGATGTGTCGTCGACAAGTTCGAGTTTTATGTGTTCGAGATTACGGCCGACAAGTTTGCTTGTCCCGAAATCCTTGACTCGGCGTGTGCAGAAAGTCGGTTTCTGGTTGCCGGGACCGAAAGGATTGAAAAGACGGAGTGTGGACAGAAGTTCGGGTGTTATCTCCGAGAATGTCAGGAATGCGTCGATATCGATCTGCGGGGTCATCTGTTCCGGCAGGATATTGGCGGCGACGTATTCCTCGAAACGCTGTGTGAAAGCGGGTATGTTCTCTTCCTTTAGGGAAAGGCCGACGGCATAGGGGTGTCCGCCGAAGTTCTCAAGCAAATCGCGCGCCGATTCGACTGCCTTGTATATATCGAATCCCTGTACGGAACGCGACGATCCTGTGGCAAGTCCGTTGGAAAGAGTCAGGACTACCGATGGCTTGTAGTAGAGTTCTGTCAGACGTGATGCCACGATTCCTATTATGCCTTTGTGCCAGTCCTTGTTATATATGACGATGGATTTCTTGGGCGAGTGCATCTCCCCCCGTTCCTCGAGAATCGCGTTGGCTTCCTCGGTTATACGCTTGTCGAGTTCCTTGCGGTCCTTGTTGTACTGGTCGATGGCGAGGCTTCGCTCGTTAGCCTCGCGGACATCGCGCGCCACAAGCAGCTCGACGGCCTCGCTGCCGCTCTGCATACGTCCGGAGGCGTTTATGCGGGGGCCTATCTTGAATATGACGTCGCTTATTGTTATGTCCTTGCCTCCGAGTCCGCATGTGCGTATTATGGCTCGCAGTCCCATGTTGGGATTGGAGTTCAGACGCTTCAGCCCCATGTATGCCATCACACGGTTTTCGTCGATCATAGGCACTATGTCGGCTGCAATGCTTACGGCAACGAGGTCGAGCATACACTCAAGTTCGGCAGTCGCTATGCCATTGCTGATCGAGAATGCCTGCATAAGCTTGTAGCCCACGCCGCAGCCCGACAGATGCGGGCACGGATATGTAGATCCCTCGAGCTTCGGGTTAAGTATGGCGACAGCGGGAGGAAGCTCGGCATCGGGCACGTGATGATCGCAGATTATGAAGTCTATGCCAAGCGACGCCGCGTATGCTATCTCGTCATTAGCCTTTATCCCGCAGTCGAGAATTATCACAAGTTTCACATCCTGTGCCGCTATCTGGTCGATTATGGAACGCGATATTCCGTAGCCTTCCTCGTAGCGCGTGGGGATGTAGAAGTCCAGTTCGGAATAGAAATTCTGGAGGTATCTGTAGACAAGAGCGACGGCCGTTGTGCCGTCGACATCATAATCCCCGTAAATAAGTATTTTTTCCTTGGAACCCATGGCGCGGTTGAGCCGTTCGACGGCCTTGTCCATATCAGGCATAAGGAAAGGATCGTGGAGGTCGCGCAGAGAGGGATGGAAAAATTTCTCGGCGCTCTCAATGGTCGTGATACCCCGCTGGACGAGCAGATCGCTGATAGGAGGGCAGTTGGCGAAACGCCGCGCAAGCTCCTCCCCCAGCTTCTGTTCCTCCGTTGTAAGACGGGGATAATTCCATTTTCGTGTCATATATGATGTTTTTTATTTATATCGGAACAAGTATGGCCGGATCATGGCCAATATATAACGCAAATGTACAAAAAAAATCCCGATTGCCGCATTGCACGACAATCGGGATATATGTTTTTAAGAAAAAAAGCCGCCGGCTTATTTAGAATACATTTAAATTAACACGTTTTTATTCGAAAATGTGGCGCAGCTTTGAGAATATGCGGTTGCGCGCATCGTCGCTCGGTTTGATGTTCGGAGAATTTTTCAAGCTCTCGATGGCGCTGCGGTCGGAGTCGGACAATTTCTCGGGAACGTAAACCATTACGTTGACAAGCTGGTCGCCACGTCCTCCTGTTTCGGGATTGGCGAGTCCTTTTCCACGCAGGCGCAGAACCTTGCCGGGCTGTGTTCCGGCGGGAATTGTCAGGCGTGCGCGTCCGGTGATTGTCGGAACTTCGACAGATCCGCCAAGAGCGGCAGTCGGAATGTCGAGCATAAGATTGTAGATCACATCGGCTCCGTCGCGGATAAGTTCGGGGTCTTTCACCTCCTCGACAACAACGAGCAGATCGCCGTTGACTCCGCCATGTGCCGGAGCGTTGCCTTTGCCCTTGATAGTGAACACCTGTCCGTCGGATGCGCCGGCAGG
The DNA here is from genome assembly GCA_910587235.1 of uncultured Muribaculaceae bacterium. GTDB lineage: Bacteria > Bacteroidota > Bacteroidia > Bacteroidales > Muribaculaceae > CAG-873. Next base: position 171,906 of record CAJUKD010000001.1, on the reverse strand, counting down.
AATGGTGAAACTGATTTCGACGTCCTTGCGTTCGACACCCTCGCCGTGACAGTGGGGGCATTTCTGTGTGATTGTTTTTCCCGTTCCGTCGCAATCGGGACATGTGGCCTGCGATTCCATCGGGCCGAAAATCGACTGCTGGACATGCGAAATCACGCCTGAGCCGTGGCATCGCTGACAGGTTGTGAAAGCCACGCCATCCTTGGCACCTGTTCCCTTGCAATAGGAGCAAGCCACATAGGTCGGGATACGCAGAGTCTTTGTGACACCGTTGGCAATTTCGTCAAGCTTCAGCTTTACACGTATACGGAGGTCGGATCCGCGACGCTGACGTCGCTGTGCACGCCGTCCGCCCGTAGCTCCGCCGAAACCGCCGGCTCCGCCGAAGCGTCCGCCGAATATGTCGCCGAAATGCTCGAATATATCCTCCATCGACATCGTGCTCTGATAGAAACCACCGCCACCGCCTCCGGGGAAGCCCTGCGGACCCATGTTATGTCCGAACTGGTCGTAGCGCTGACGTTTTTCGTCGTTGCTGAGGACGTCATAGGCCTCGGCGGCCTCCTTGAATTTCTCCTCAGCTTCTTTGTTGCCGGGATTCTTGTCGGGGTGATATTTGATAGCAAGCTTGCGGTAGGCCTTCTTTATCTCTTCGGCCGACGCATTCTTTGCCACACCGAGCACTTCATAGTAATCGCGTTTCTGATCCATACAGGATTTTCGTTCTGATATTATTTAATGTTTAAGAGGCGTAAATCGTTATTCGCCTACAGCCACTTTGGCATGGCGGAGCACTTTGTCGTTGAGCATATAGCCACGCTGGGTGGTATCGATCACGCAGCCTTTGAGCTCGTCGGAGGGCGCGGGAATAGACGCGATTGCCTCGTGGAATTCCGGATCGAAGCGGGCGCCTGTGGATTCCATAGGTTTTACGCCGTTGGACTCCAGATATTTCATCAGCTTATTATAGATAATCTCCATTCCCTGACGAATAGCCTCGGCACTTTCGTCGGCACCTGTAGCGGCGGCAAGTCCGCGTTCGAAGTCGTCGACAATGGGAAGTATGCCGGCAAGAACCTTCTCACCTGCATTTTTCAGCATTTCAGCTTTCTCGCGGGTGACACGCTTGCGGTAATTGTCGAAGTCGGCCATAAGGAAGAGGTATTCCTTTTTTTCTTTTTCGATAGCGGCACGTACTTCGTCGAGCTGTGCAGTCAGATCGGCTGCAGCCTCAACTTCCTCCACTTCCGTTTCGGAAGGGTTGCCGTCTTCGTTTTCGAGAATATCCATTACTTCGGGCGCTTCGGCTGCCTGCGTGTCGGCCGCGGGCTGTGATTTCTTATTTTTTTTGTCTGTCATATCTTGAATTTATTAAAATACCCCACGGGTATCAAATTGACTACCGCAAAAAGTTTGCCAAACTCGCCGTTTCGGCGTGTCGGCCTCAAAAAATATAACAATGCGGAGGCGTTATCGTTCAACGAGGCCAAAAGCGTCGGGTACTTCTGCCACGAATGTGTCGCAGTCCGTTATTCCGGCCACAGCCGCTTCTGCCATTTTGGCATTTTCAAACAGACCGAAAACCGCAGCCCCTGAACCGGACATTGCGGCAAACACGGCTCCTGCATCCGAAAGCATGGCCTTGGCCTGTTCCACATCCGGACGCCGGGCAAAGACAGATGGCTCGAAGTCGTTGAGCACGGCACCTGAGGAATTCCACATCCGCACCGGTTCCGACAAAGCATCGACAAGGCGTGCGGCATCGCTGCCACAATCGGCACGCGAAGCTATTCCGGCATAAGCCTGGGCTGTAGAAACGCCTTCTCCGCGGCGCTTGACTATTGCCAGCGCAGATATGCCTTCCGTATTGACGCGGACATCGGCAAGATCGGTTCCACGGCCTGTGGCAAGCATAGGCCTGTTATATATAAAGAAAGGACAGTCGGAGCCTACCGTAGCGGATATATCGGCCATGTCGGCATCGGAAAGACCGAGGGAGAAAAGACTGTCAAGCCCGCGGACGGTGAAAGCGGCGTCGGAAGAGCCGCCTCCAAGTCCGGCTCCGTCGGGAATTATCTTGTGGAGGCGGATATCGACCGGAGGCAGCGATCCGCAACGTGCCTCGACAGCCCTAAGGGCTTTCATGACAAGATTCTTTTCAGGCGGACATGTCGGAGCAAGTCCGGTCACAGTCAGGGTCGTCGCAAGTCCACGTGCAGGCGTGATCTCAAGGATGTCGCACCATCCGACGGGCACCATGACAGTAACGATGTCGTGGTAGCCGTCGGGGCGTGTGGCTCCTACACGCAGCCCGAGATTTATTTTTATGTTAGGAAAAAGTATCATCGGTCGGTTTTCTTTCAGGCACGAAGTTCGGAAGAAAAATCGGCAAGTGCAATAGCGGGAAAAACGTCCTTGTACGAAAACGGACACACATCCACGGATAACCAACTGATTCTCAGAGGGGCTTGACATGGCACAATGTTTTTTTATTATTTTGCGACAGAAAAAGAAGCAAACACTATGGATAAAATAATATCACAAGAAGAACGCCGCCGCACCCGTCGCCGCACGATTCTCAAATACGCTGCTATCGCGGCGGGAGCATTGGCCGCAGGCGGCATCCTAATGTTTTATTCCGGAGGCAAGAGCATATTTCGCGACGAGGCCATGCTCCGGAAAGCCGAACTCGGGCCGCTCGAAAGCGCTGTGGCAGCATCCGGCCGCCTCGTTCCCGCGTTCGAGGAAATTGTGATCTCACCCGTGGCGAGCCGCATAATGTCAGTATATGTCCATGCAGGCGACAGCGTCGGGAAAGGCACACCGCTGCTGCAACTCGACCTGAGCGAAAGCGAAAGCCGCTATCAGAACCTGCGCGACGCGCTCGCCATCAAGGAGAGCGAGCTTAAACAGCTTCGTCTGGCCAACCACTCGGCTCTTTCCGACCTCGAGATGCAAATCGAAATCAAGCAGATGGACGTGAACCGTCTGGAAATAGAAGTCGAGAACGAAGAGCGGCTCGACAGCCTCGGCTCAGGCACAGGCGAGCGTGTGCGCCAGGCGCGTACGGCCTACATCACGGGCAAGCTCGAACTGCAAGGACTGCGCAAGCGGCTCGAAAACGAACGCAAACGCTTTGCCGCCCTCGAAGATGCCGCCGTCCTCGATCTGGGTAACAGCGCCCGTGAAACCGAAATGATGAGCCGCACCCTTGAAGCCGGCCGCATACCGGCTCCCCGTTCCGGTGTGATCACCTATATTTCCACAGAAATAGGATCCCGGGTATCGCAGGGAGAGCGTGTGGCCGTTGTCGGCGATCTCAGCTCGTTCAAGGTTGCCGCAGAAATGCCCGAAGGGAACATACACAAGGTCCATGCCGGAGCGGAAGCCATCGTCCGGCTCGGCAATATAGAACTCAATGGCATTGTCGACCAGATCGAGCCTCAGTCGAAATCCGGCTCCGTTCCTTTCAGCGTGATACTTAAAGACTCTCGCAACACACGTCTGCGTCCGGGTGTACGCGTGCAGGTCTATGTCGCCTACGGATTCAAGGACAGCGTCGTACGCATCCCCATGGGCAATTATTTCAAAGGTCCCGGCGAATACATGCTCTTCGTTGAGGACGGAGAAAGCGGCAAACTTCGAAAACGCCGCGTCACTCTGGGCGACAGCAACCGGCTCTGGGTGGAAGTGACCGGCGGAATAGCTCCGGGCGAAGAGGTGGCAATCGCCGACATGGACGCATTTGAATCATACAGCACACTGACAATCAAATAACAAATAAATATGAACATAATCGAACTTCGCGGCATCAGCAAAGTGTACCGCACCAAAGAAATCGAAACGACAGCCCTGGAAAACGTAAACATCAGCATAGAAAAGGGCGAGTTTGTAAGCATCATGGGTCCTTCGGGATGCGGAAAATCGACCCTTCTCAACATAATGGGACTCCTCGACAAGCCGGAAAGCGGCGAAATCCGTCTGCTCGGCACTGACTGCAGCACCTTGGGCGACAATGCTCTCTCCCGCTTCCGCAACGAGCACATCGGTTTTGTATTCCAGAGTTTCCATCTTATTCCATCGCTCGATGTGGAGTCGAATATAGAGATGCCTCTCGACTACAGAGCGGGCATCAGCGCTTCCGAACGAACAAAACGCGTCACCGATGTGCTCGAGCGTCTTGACATCAGCCACCGGCGCCGGCACAAGCCCGGACAACTCAGCGGCGGACAGTGCCAGCGCGTGGCCATAGCACGCGCTCTGGTAGGACGTCCGTCCATCATCCTTGCCGACGAACCGACGGGCAACCTCGACTCCAGAATGGGCGCCGAAGTTATGGAACTCCTCCACACCCTCAACCGCGAAGACGGAATCACCATCGTGATGGTGACCCACAACGAAGAACAGGCGCGCCAGACCGACCGCATCATCCGCTTCTTCGACGGACGTATTGTTTCATGATAATCCAGGCACGAATATATGAAAAAGCAAATAAAACAGATACTCTACGACATGCGCACCCAGCCGCTTATCGCCTGGGTGACGGTGATAGGAACCGCATTATCGATATTCCTTATCATGACCGTAGTGATGATTGAAAGCGTAGGCGTAATGTCCTTCTCTCCCGAATCGAACCGCGACCGAATGCTTTACGGCATGTATGTCCACATAAACAAACCTAATGGCTCCGGCGGCTCGGGCAGCATGTCCTACAAGTGTGCCGAACGTCTGTATGCCAATCTGAAAGGCGTCGAGGCCATCAGCTTTCAAAGCGACGGAGCCGAGCACCTCGACATACACGGCACGACAGACGAAACATTCACAGCCTCCGTGCGCTCGTGCGACCAAGGCTTCTGGGAAGTATTCGACCACAAACTTCTGGAAGGCCGCCTCTTCAGCAAGGAAGAAGTCGAGGCTGGCTCAAAGCTGGCAGTCGTCAGCAGCTCCACCGCCCGCCGGCTTTTCGGTCCCGAAAACGCCATAGGCCGCCATTTTATGCTCGACCACAACGATACTGAGGTCATAGGCGTAGTCGAAGACTCGTCGCCACTTGCCGAATGGGCCTACGGAGAAGTGTTCCGTCCGATCGATGTTATCTCAAGCAGCGAATGGGGCGGAGGGTATTTCGGCAACATCGCCGCAGCGATACTTGTCGAGGAGGGAACCGACCTTGAATCCGTCCGCAATCAGGTGAAAAACCGTTATGCTGAATTTGCCTCGGAACTGAAAGCCGAAGGACGCGACATAATCTACCATGGCGCTCCATTCACCCAGCAGGTATACGCCGACGGGATACCCGGCAGCAACAACACACCCGATAATTCCGCCGACCGAGCAATAAACGTCGCAGTTCTTGTAATCCTGCTGCTCGTTCCGGCCATCAATCTCAGCTCGATGCTGCACAGCCGTCTGCGCCGCCGTATCAACGACCTCGGAGTACGAAGGGCTTTCGGATGCACCCGCGGGCGTATTGTCCGCGACATCATAGGCGAGAATTTCATAGTGACGCTCGCCGGCGGCCTGATAGGCCTGGGGGCAGGAGTACTATTCGCACTTTTCTATGACGGAGTGTTCACCGTCGGCGGCGAGAGCGTACGCCCCTCGCTTTCGATGCTCCTGAACTTCAGAATCATATTTTCAGCATTCGCGGCATGCTTCATCCTCAACATAATCTCCGCGGCCATTCCCGCATGGCAGGCCGCCAGAATGAATCCCGTTAACGCCATAAACGCAAAATAATGAAACGCAAACTTTTACAGCAAATGCGCAACGAGTGGCGCAGCAATATATGGATGTGCATAGAGCTTGTCGTCACAGGACTTATACTCTGGGTGGTATTCTCGATATTCGCGTTCCTCTCATATCTGCACAAGCCTTCGGATTGCTATGACTTCAACGATGTCTACGCCGGCGATCTGAGGATAATCCCCAAAACGGCAAGTTCCTACACCGAATACCCGGATTCACTCCACAACGAGAATACCGACGTGGAAATGCTGCTGACCAAACTCCGCAACAATCAATATGTCGAATGTGCGGGCATAGGTCTGAACGCACTGCCCTACACTTTCAATTACTCGGGTAATGATTTCTCGGTTAATGTCGGGGATTCGGTCCAGACATATCATAGTGCCAATGTCCGCCGTATAAGTCCGGAAATGGTGCGCGTGCTTCGCGTACGCGGAATCCACGGCGAAACGACTGAAGAGATTGCCGGAATGATCGCCGACAACAAGCTGCTTCCCGCCCAACCCGACTATTCCGACGGCAGCCTTGACCTTGAACTGTGGCGGGGCCGCGATGCGTGGTGGTCGTACGATTCCACCCGCGTAGCCCATGTCGGCGCTATAGTAGGCCCGCTCCGCCGCACCGACTACGAACCCCTGAGAGGAATGGTACTTACCGGCATGGATAATACTCCGGGCTGGTGGGACAATATCGCCATCCGTGTCCGTCCGGGGAAAGGACGTGCGTTCTCCGAAAGCATCAAGCCTTCGGACCTGCAGTTCGGCAACGTATATATATCCAATCTCGAAAGCATGGACAACAGACGCGAACGTGCCCACGAAAGCATCACGCGCCTTATCGGAACACTTACAATGGGTGCCTCGTTCCTGATGGCGGCAGTATTTCTCGGCTTCCTCGGATCTTTCTGGTTCCGCACCCAGCAGCGTGTCCCCGAACTTGCCCTCAGGCGCGCCAACGGCGCCACGCGCAGCCAACTCTTCCGCCGTATGCTGTCGGAAGGCATTATATTGCTGATTTCCGGCGTCATTGTCATTCTATTCTTCATAGTCATGTTCCTCTGCAAGGTAAATCTCTCGGAAACATTCCACGCCCCCATTCCATCATGGATTCCCTGGGCCGGTTTTGCCTGCTCGATTTCCGCTCTTGCGCTGATGATCATAGGCGGGATATGGATGCCGGCCTCCAAAGCTATGAAAATCAATCCGGCAGAAGCTCTTAAAGAAGAATGAAACGCACAATGCTTATTCTCCTGTCCTTCCTTTCCGCCCTCCTCGTTCTTGCCGCAGGGGAGGACGAGAAGAGCGAACTGAGGCTGTCGCTCGACGATGCCATAGCCATGGCACGCGTGCGGAGTGTGGATGCCGCCGAGGCCCTCGACGAGCTGCGCTCGGCCTACTGGGAATGGCGCACCTTCCGCGCCGACCAGCTTCCCGAACTGAAACTCGACGCAACAGTGCCTTCCTACGACAATCAGTACAGTTCATACATGGACGAAGAGGGAAATTTCAGTTTTGTTCGAACGAATACGCTGCAGGCGCGCGGCCAACTCTCGGTGACACAGAACGTAGCGCTTACGGGAGCTACGGTGTCGCTCACTTCGTCGCTCGATTTCCTGCATCAGCTCGACGGCGACAGGACGAACCGCTTTATGAGCATTCCCGCGGCACTGACAATCTCCCAGCCTCTTTTCGGCACAAACACGATGAAATGGAACCGCAAAATAGAGCCTGTGCGCTACAGCGAGGCGAAAGCGGCCTTTCTCAGCGCCACGGAAGATGTGGCCCGCCTGACTGTGGATTATTACTTCAATCTGCTGATGGGGCGCGAGAACGTAGAAATCGCCCGACAGAACCTCGCTAACGCCGAAAAGCTCTACGCTGTCGCAGTCGAGAAACGCGAGATGGGAAAGATATCGCGCAACGACCTCCTTCAGATGGAGCTGAACATGCTCGACGCCCGCTCGGATCTGACGGAATATCAGAGCGAACTGAAAGCCGCGATGTTCAGCCTCAGCTCATTCCTGGGCATTGAAGACACGGTGGAAATTATTCCCGAGGTGCCGCGCGATGTGCCTGATGCGGATATCGCATATACCGACGCGCTGGACCGTGCCCTTGCCAACAATAAATTCGTGAAATCCATGCTCCGCGAACAGCTCGAGGCCGACTATGAGGTGGCCCGCGCAAAGGGCGACATGCGCGAAGTCAAGCTCTTCGTCCAGTTCGGCTATACGGGCACGGATTCCGACATCTCCGACGCATATACCCGCCTTAAACCTAACGAACTGGCATCGATAGGTCTGTCGCTGCCTCTGGTTGACTGGGGAAAGCGCCGCGGACGCGTGAAAGTGGCCGAAAGCAAACGACGCGTGGCCGAAAGCCGCATACGCCGCGAGAACATGAACTTCCGGCAGAATCTATTTATTCTCGTAGAGCGTTTCACCAATCAGCAGCAACAGCTCGACATAGCCACCCGCGCGTCCGATATTGCCGCACGACGCTACCGGACCAATGTCGACACCTACCTTGTGGGGATGCTCTCGCCACTCGAACTGAACGATTCCCGCCAAAGCAAGGATTCGTCGCGCCGCGACTATCTCAACCAGCTGTATAAATTCTGGGGCTACTGGTACCAGCTGCGTTCGCTCACGCTCTACGACTACGCCAAAAACTGTGACATAAACGCCGACATTGACCGTATAGTGAAAATACAATAAAATCAATCTCCACGATATGTATCCTCTATTCTAAATTACAAAACATACATCAGTGAATTATTTCAGTTTATTCTAATGCGGTCACATCGTCGCGATGACGGTGTGGCCTTTAACTCCCCCACTAAACTCTCACTTCTAAGTTCTAAACCAAACACTATCTTTGACTTCGTCCGAGATACTTCCGCTCGGCAAGAGCAAATAAATTTGCTTTTGCTCTCGACTTATAATTATATTTGCAACATGATTCTGATAGTAGATGATGATCCTTCGATACGCCTCTCGATAGAGCTGATGCTGCGTCAGGGAGGTTTTGAATCGGCCACAGCCTCAAACGAGGAAGAAGCCATGGCGGCAGTGCGTCACCCCGGGCTGGAACTGGTGATACTCGACATGAACCTCACCCGCACCACCACCGGACGTCAGGGAATAGACATGCTCCGCGGAATACGCATCCTCGCTCCCGATGTTCCGGTGATCATGCTCTCGGCATGGGCTACTGTTCCACTGGCCGTCGAGGGGATGGGCTACGGCGCCGTGGATTTTGTCCAGAAGCCGTGGAGCAACCGCGATTTCATGGCAAAAATACGAACAGCCCTCAAAAATGCCGAGGCAAAGCGCGCGGCAAAGGCCGTCGACACTCTCGACAATACAGAGCGATCCACAATCATAAAGGCTTTGCGCCAGGCCGACGGAAATATAGCCTCTGCTGCCGCCCTGTTGGGAATAACGCGCCAGTCGCTATACAGGAGAATGGAAAAGTTCGGAATAAAATGAGAACAGGTTTCTACATAGCCTTATGCGGAGCTTTTATTACCGGAGCCGCATTTGCCGCAGTATCAGGCCGCATGGAACTGAGCATTTCGCTGGCACTTGGAGCATTGGCAACGCTCTGTATTGTCTACCGCACAGCCGTGCTTCCCGTAAAAGCCATACGCACCGGCATGGATCTGCTTAAAAGCCAGGACTTCGCAAGCCGGCTGAGAAAAGTCGGCAACAGGGAGGCCGACGAGATCGTCGACGTATTCAACCGCCTTATGGACACCACAAAAGAAGAAAGGCTGCACAACCGCGAACAGAACGAATTTCTCTCCAGGCTGATAGAGGCTTCACCTATGGGTATCGCGATCTGCGACTTCGAAGGCAATATCCGTTCTTCCAATCCCGCTTTCCAATCTTTCTGCAACCTTATCCCCGCTTCAACACTCGCAACGCTTCAAAGCGGCGAACAGAAAGTGATACGCCCTACAGGTTCACAGGTGCTCCGCTGCTCGCGCCATCACTTCATGGACCGCGGATTCAAACGGCCATTCTATCTCGTAGAACGGCTTACGGATGAAATCATACAGGCCGAAACCGGAATGTTCCATAAAATAGTGCGTGTAATGGGCCACGAGGTCAACAACACTCTCGGCGGTATAGCCTCGGTGCTCGAAAGTCTGAGCGACATCCATGCCGACGACGACCTTCTCCACTCCGCCATCGAAGGGTCGCGCGCAAGTTGTGTGGCTCTCGGAAAATTTGTAAAAGCTTATTCGGATATCGTCAAAACACCCGAGCCTGTATTCGAAAATTTATGCCTCGCGGATTTCGCATCTTCCGAAAAGCCTTTTCTGTCGAGCATGTGTCCGCCGCACATAGAATTTAGAACTGAAATCAGCGAATCCGGCGTCTGCATCCAGGCAGATCCGGTATTGCTCGAACGCGTGATGGTCAACGCCGTAAAAAACAGCATAGAAAGTATCTCTTCCCGCTACGGCACAAAAGGACGCATCACATTGCGCACCGCGGACAGAAGCATCGAAATAGAAGACGACGGACCGGGTCTGTCGTCCGACTCAGCCGCAAAAGTCTTTACCCCCTTCTTTTCAACCAAAAACAGCGGCCGCGGACTCGGGCTGATGCTGATAGCCGACATATTGCGCAAACACCGCGCCGAATACAGCCTGGCAAGCCGGAACGGCAAAACCACTTTCTGCATAAAATTCCAGTTCTCCCACAATCAAATGTAATAAATCGCCGAATCACGCGTCTGATATATAAAACCCCTCCACTTCATTTATAAAAATCATCATCTTGCGACATAAAATCATCCTGTCCGCGCTTACGGCACTCGCCTCGATTCTCAGCGCCTGCAACAACGACATTTTCGTGGAGGACACCAGACCCTCGGAAAAAGAGATCGTGCTCGAAGGCGACGGAGGCATACATACACTGACGATACAAGAGAAAGGGCTGCAAAAAATCGCCCTCGATATCTATGGCAACAGCAACAACTCGATAACTTATTACGACAAAAACGGAAATATTATTCCGCCTGAAACACCGGTAAGCGAAATAGCGCGTATAAACTACACTAACATATACATTATCTTCGACATCCTGCTCGAGGGCAATTCAATGACCCTTCACTGCACGGAACTCACGGCCGGAAATGAGTGGGACGTCCCGATAATACTCGACTACGGCTATTGCCTGGAATATATAAATGTCAAAATACAGACGGGACGGCCTATGGAATTGCTTCGCATAGACTATGACATGGCTCAGTCAGAGGTGTCGGAAAAAATAAAAGACGATGCGGGTACCGTCTACATAAATAACTCGGAACAGGTTCTGAAAGTAGGAGTCAGACCGTATATGACCCAACAGGCCAGCTCTGTCCTTGCTCCTGAATATTCCTGGGCCAAATATATAAACGTAGAAACGATCATGCCTGTGTATGCCGGCGACAAGTGGGTCTTGTCGGAATCCGCAATAGCGGCAATGACAGCTGAAACACGGTATTATTTTCCGGAAAGCATAGACAGGCTTATGACCGTCCCGCTAGAAATTCCGGCGCACTCTGCTACGCGGGTAACATGCAGCATCACCTATTCGAATATAAAAGTGCCGTTTTACGCCACATTCATAAATCCCGTATCGCAACGCGAATTCCATACCTCGGGAACATACATCGCGAGCGAGCCTGTCGACTATAAGATACATATTGAAAATGAAAATTAAAGCACTCTGCGCGGCCGCACTTCTCGCCTCTTCAGTTTCAATGTCGGCGACAGACACTGATTCCCTCGCCAACGACGGCGGCATACGCACTCCCCTGCTGTGGCGTATCGGAACAGATATTTCGCCGGCATGGGTGCCCGGAACGAATTCATTCCTGAAAGGCGAAGATAGTCCGCACGGAGCCATCCGCAGCTGTTTCGCGGCTTCGCTGCAAGGCGATTTCAGCTTCAACCCGCATTCGCGGCAAGGGATGTTATATCCCGGCCTTTACCAGGGCCTCGGCATCAGCGTGCGAAGCTTCTTCAATCATGCCGCCCTTGGCACACCGGTGTCGGTATATGTCTATCAGGGCGCACCCGTAGTCAGCTTCGGGCACCGCTTTTCCATTGACTACGAGTGGAAGTTCGGCGCAGCTTTCGGCTGGCACCATGCCGACAAAGACATCATACCGTCGGCCGGCGACAACGCCGCCGTCAGCACTGCGGCAACGGCGCACATGGCTATAGGCTTCAGACTGAGGTACAGAATCTCGCCCCGATGGGATATGACTCTCGGCGCGGAAGCGACGCATTTCTCAAATGGCAACACCTCCCTGCCCAACGCAGGAGTAAACTCCATAGGCGCGTCCGTAGGTCTGGCCTATAAACTCAATCCTCAGGACGATACGGAAAAAGCCTCCGGGGCGCTTGCAGCCGAGGCCGACCGTCGCTACTGGTTCTACGATATCACTGCTTACGGCGCCTGGCGCAAACGCGGAGTCAATGTCGGAAATCTTCAGCCTGAATTATGTCCGGGTGTTTTCGGCGTTGCCGGACTGCAACTTGCCCCCATGTATAAATTCAACCGTTGGGTAGCAGCAGGAGCGGCACTCGATCTTCAATACGACGAAAGTGCAGGACTGCCCCCATATTGGGTGGAAGGCAGCGGCGGCGACAATATCAAATTCCGCCGGCCGCCGCTCGGCCGTCAGATAAGCATAGGTGTGTCCGCCCATGCCGAATTCACCATGCCTATATTTGCCATAAATGCAGGTATGGGATACGATTTCATCTGTCCGGTAGAAAACCGGCACTTCTATCAGTCGCTGACGCTGAAAACATTCGTCACGCGCAATCTGTACCTTAATGCAGGATATCGGCTCGGCGATTTCAAAGAGCCGCAGAACCTGATGCTCGGCGTCGGAATACGTCTGAAATAAAATTCAGAACAAGGACAGTTGTATCCCTTCCGGACGCATACCTACATGAATGCGGCGCTGTTCGCGCCAGCCGCGGCTGGCATTGCGCAGTTCGACCTCGACGAGGCCGCGCGCGTTGCCAATGGAACGTAACAACGAATTTACGACATCGGAAACCGATGAAAAACCTGTAGAGGAAATTTCAGCGAGTACTGCGCCGGCTGACCATGCGCTAGCCATTACCGTATCGGAGGAGGTGATTGTTGACATGGCGTTGTACTGTTTTTTGATTTGACAATGCAAATCTACAGCGCAACCCGGGCAACATCAATGCCCACCACATCAAACAAGTGCTAAATCACTGTGCGTAAAGCGGCACACAGTTCATCATGAAGCGGCGAAGCTCGCCCCATGGAAAGATTGTCGTCGGATCGGAATCTCCGCGCAGCCGCAGCGGACGCTCATTAAGCTCGACACGGACATAGTAATGCCCCGAAGCCTTTGCCTTGAATATGACGAACTGTATGTTTGCGGCCATAGGCACAACATCGAAGTCGCGCCAGTGCGAAGCCACCGTGTCGAAATAATTAGTCATATAAAAACAACCGGGCAGGCGCAGAAGCGACAGCAGCGGCATTAGCGTTTCGGCATGACCGAATCGGAAAACCGCACAGGCCGAACGATCGGTGCCGTCGACAAAGGCGTCGGTGGTAGAGATAATATCGAGCACAAGATCCGAAGCTATCTCGGCGGGAACGGCCGACACTGTCGTGGCCGTTCGCTGAAGATACTGACGCAGATTGAAGCATGACCACAGCGCATTCATCTCCGCCTTTGTGAAGAACACGGAAAGCTCGCAGTCGACACTCATTGCCGAAAGGCCGGCCAAAACATAATATTCCGTAATCGCAAGATCGCGTTCGGCCTCCGGACTTTCGAAAGGATAGCCGTCGCCCAATGCCCGGCGAATAGCCGTCACGGGGCATACGGAGGCAAAATAGTTGTCGTAGACCTCGGCATACTGCTTTGTACGGCGAAATTCGATATAGTCCTCGTCAATGTCGAAAGGGCGCATCAAAGGCGAATTCACCCGTCCTGTGGATGTATTGAATGTCAAGCGGTTGTTCAGCCGGTCGATCTGATGCAGGAAAGCGAACATACTCATCATTGCTCGAGGCGAATAGCTCGATATGGCGCGCACTTCCGAAGAAGACGCGTCGCTGAATACGGGAGTATATTTGAAATACATGCGTGAGGCTATACTACGCTGCTCGGCTTCCCCAAGAGAATCAAGAGCGCCCCAGCGGTCGGCACTGAGAGCCATCACCTGCCCGTTGACGGCGGCAAGCTTGCGTCCGACAGACGTGATGGTACCAAGACTGTCGGCACGTTCGAGAGCACGCTTCAGAGTCAGGCAATTCGATGCCGAGGCGGGATATCGCGCGCCGTGGCGTCCTACATGGTTTATAAAAACGGGCACCAGCGAATCGGGGTATTCCACCGGGCTGTCGATCTGCGGATAAGGGGTAAGCGAACCTTCGCATGACGAGTAACTGTAGTCTGTCAGCATCGGATCGGCTGCAAACAGCGGAAATGAAGCTACAGAAAAGATAAGCGCCACAGCGGCGGCGATAAACTGCATTCGGAACATAATATGTATGGTTACAGGTCGGTAGGATTTACAAGAACAATATTCCTGTCATTACTGACATCAGAACAAGCGCAAAGATACAAAAGTTTGGACAAAAGAAGACCGCAACGGACAATAAACATCAGGCTGGCAGCGTTTGTTATAAAATGTAAAAAGCAAAACGCAATGCCTCACCACCATTCCCACAGCCATAATATCAGCCCACATTCATGCAGCGAAAAACGTCTTGGCCGTACTCTGCTCATAGGTATCTGGCTCAATACAATCTATGTTGTAATCGAAAGCATTTTCGGGTTCACTACATCGTCGATGGGTCTGCTGTCGGACGCCGGCCATAACCTGAGCGACGTCGCGTCGCTCGTCATATCGCTGCTGGCGCTTAAAGCCGCCCACAGGAAGCCGACGCAGAATTTCACCTACGGCTTCAAGAAAGCCACAGTCAACGCCTCCGTGGCAAACGCGATAATACTCTATGTGGCCGTGATTTTTATTCTTGTGGAAAGTATAGGCAAACTTATACATCCGGCCGACATACGCGGCGATGTGGTGGCATGGGTAGCCGGCACAGGCGTTATAATCAACGGACTGACGGCATGGCTGCTGATGCGCGACAGCCATCGCGACCTGAATGCGAAAGGCGCTTACCTGCACATGATTTCAGACACAGCCGTATCGGTAGGAGTCGTGATTTCAGGAATCATCATAGCACACACCGGACTCAACATCATCGACCCCATAATCGGTATAGCCATAGCCCTGACCATCGCAATAAGCTCGTATTCACTCCTGCGCGACAGTCTGCGGCTGATTTTCGACGGAGTGCCGCGCGACGTCCATGTCGACAAAATCAAAGAGTGCATAAATTCCGTACCAGGAGTCGTAAGCCTCCACCATCTGCACATCTGGGCCTTGAGCACCACAGAAGCGGCGATGACAGTACATGTGGTCGTGGCCGATGCAGGTGAAGTCGACAGCGTGATCCGCGAAGTACGCAGCCGCGTCGCTCCTCTGGGCATCACCCACTCCACCATAGAGGCCGAAACCGACAGCACCGACGACACTGACATCGACTGAACAACACACAGGCTTGCAAATAATGTATAATGATAAATAATTCGCCTGTTTTTTAAAGCATCTACGGATTATATTGACTAAATTTGCATCAGCTAATCACAAAAAACGGGAAAACCGCAATAAGCGAAACTACAAAAACAACACTGATAAAAAATGACAGACATCTTATTCCTGCCGTTATCCCTCTTCGACGCATCACAATTCTTCCAATGGTTCGTCGAGAACGCAAACTACCTTTTTGTGTTCGTGTTCATGGTAATTGAAAGTTCATTCATTCCTTTTCCGTCGGAGGTGGTAGTGCCGCCGGCCGCATACCTTGCCGCAGCACGCGGCGACATGAACGTAGTTGCCATTGTGGCGGTAGCTACCGCAGGCGCTCTTGTCGGTGCATTGGTAAATTATTTCCTGTCGATGCTTATCGGCCGCCCCATAGTATATAAATTCGCCGACTCGCGCTTAGGCCATGCCTTGCTGATCGACCGCGATAAGGTGGAAAAAGCCGAAGCATACTTCGACCGTCACGGAGCCGTATCGACATTCATCGGCCGCCTTATTCCGGCCATACGCCAGCTTATATCCATTCCTGCCGGTCTGGCCAGAATGAATATCTGGATATTCATGATCTTCACATCTCTGGGCGCAATGGTCTGGAACGCAATACTTGCCGGCATGGGCGTGTGGCTTGCCCACACCGTCAGCTACGATGATCTCTTCGCAGCTGTGGAGAAATACAACGGCTATCTCACTCTGGCCGGCATCGGTCTGTTTGTGCTGTGTGTGCTGTACATCACATACCACGCCATGCGCGGCGGCAGGAAGAAAGGAGATGCGAAATGATAATATCACCATCGATACTTGCCGCAGACTTCTGCAATCTCGGGCGCGACATACGCATGCTTGAGCAAAGCGAAGCGCAGTGGATACACTGCGACGTGATGGACGGTGTATTCGTACCCAATATATCATTCGGCTTTCCCGTGATAGAAGCCGTGGGACGGATGACCGATATGCCTCTCGACGTGCATCTGATGACAATCGATCCGGCGCGCTACATCAGCCGCGTACGCGACTGCGGTGCCATGATGATGAACGTACATCAGGAAGCCTGCACACATCTGCACCGCACTGTCGAGGCAATACATCAGGCCGGCATGAAAGCGGCTGTCACGCTTAACCCGTCAACCCCTGTCAGTACGCTCGAGGATATCATCACCGATCTCGACATGGTGCTCCTGATGAGTGTCGATCCGGGATTCGGAGGCCAGAAATTCATTGCAAACACATTAGAGAAAACACGCAGGCTGCGGGAACTTATAGAGCGCAGCGGCTCAAATGCTCTGATAGAAATCGACGGCGGAATCAATTTCGCCACAGCTCCGGAAGCCGCAGCCGCCGGCGCCGACGTTCTGGTCGCAGGAAGCGCCGTATTCGGCGCCGACGACCCGATTGCCGCCATCAGCCGCCTTCGGAATATAAATTAAACAGGAATGCCCACAAAGAACAACAAACAGATACGCATCGACGATTACGATACCGAAGTAGCTCTTACCGGCCGTCGTACGGCTTCCGACCGCCCGTCGGGGCGCAACGGGAATGTTCCGCGTCCGGACGGAAACGGTCCGGCAAGGCCGTCGCGCAACACAGCCAACACAACTTCGGCCAGATCAGGCTCCAAAAAGCACCGGCGCAGAGGAAACAGCTCTTTCGTGGCTTTCTTTACTGATAAGCGCACGCATCTTGCCGCAGGCATAATCTCTTGCCTGACTGCCGTGCTGATGGTAGCCTCTTCCATATCTTTCATAATGAACGGAAGTGCCGACCAAAGCACAATCCACAACCGCAGCATCGGCGAAATCGTGGCAGCCGGCGACAGCGTAGAAACAGCAGGCGGAATCGCAGGAGCAAAACTTGCGGAATTCCTGCTTGTCGACACTCTCGGCACTGGTTCGTTTGTCATAGCAATCTATCTGTTCCTGCTCGGTCTGGCGATGATGCGTGTAAAAAAATGCCATTTCTGGTCATTATCGTTCAAGTGCCTTTTCACAGCCACTGCCCTGTCGGTCATCACCGGTCTGCTGTCATACAACACCGAATCACTGTTTCATCTCGGAGGAAACCACGGCTACCATATCAACCGTCTGCTACACGTCTACTCCGATGCTCTCGGAGCCTACTGCGTAAGTGTGGCGCTCGCCGGCATACTCATTGCCATCTATCTGCATCCTCTCGCCAGACTTGTGGCTGCAGCCCGTAACCTCAGATTCAACCGCAGGACTGCTGCCGCCAATGCCGCGGAAAATGCCGAAGCGGTAGACATAGACGGGTTCGACACTCCAGAGGAAGATTCCGCCGAAGAAACTGAAAGCGTAACTGAATCCGAAGAAGTCAAAAAAGCGGAAGTACTGTCGCGGCCTGCCGATCCGGGTACGCTCAAAGGTTTCGACATCGACGCTTTCGCCGACGAGGAAACTGACAACGATGCGGAAAACGAAATCACGTCAAAACCCAAGACCGAAAACATAACGCTCCCGCAAGAAGAGAAAAAACAGGAAGCGACCGAACCGGCTACAAACACGACAAACACTCCGGCAAAAGAACCGGAGCTTGAAATCGTCGTAAACAACAATCCCGACGAAAACCGTGCCGCAAGCCCTTCGGGCCTGCCTGGAGAGAGCACAATAAGCGCCGGCTCCCACATAGGTCTTGACCAACCTTTCGACCACCGCGCGGAACTTGCCGGCTACCGCATGCCGACTCCCGAGCTATTGATCGACCGTCCTAAGGACATGATAATCGACCAGGAGGAGCAGGAGAACAACAAGCAGCTGATAATAAACGCGCTGAGGAGTTTCAAAATTGAAATTTCGCATATCAAGGCCACCATAGGCCCGACAGTCACCCTCTACGAGATAGTTCCGGCCGAGGGTGTGCGAATATCACGCATCAAAAGCCTTGAAGACGACCTTGCCCTCAATCTCGCCGCCTTGGGAATACGAATAATAGCGCCAATACCCGGTCAGGGAACAATCGGACTGGAGGTACCGAACAAAAAACCCGTCACCGTATCGATACGCTCGGTATTCGAGTCGCAGGCCTTCGCCAACTGCCGCAAAATGGCACTGCCTCTGGCTCTCGGCGCCACGATTTCCAACGACACATTCATTGTCGACCTTGCCAAGATGCCCCATCTGCTTGTGGCCGGCGCCACCGGCATGGGTAAATCAGTGGGGCTGAACTGTATAATAGCATCACTGCTATACACCAAACATCCTTCTGAACTGAAATTCGTGCTTATCGACCCGAAAACCGTCGAGTTCAGTCTTTACAAACGTATAGCACGGCACTATCTCGCCCAGTTGCCCGACGACGACCAAGCCATCATCACCGACTCGGCAAAGGTGGTCAACGTGCTCAACTCGCTGTGCGTCGAGATGGACAACCGATACAAACTTCTGTCGGAGGCAAGCGTACGATCGCTCGACGAATACAACCGCAAATTCACCCAACGCCGCCTCAATCCCGAACAAGGACACAGATACATGCCTTACATAGTCATGATAGTCGACGAGTTCGCCGACCTTCTTATGACAGCAGGCAAAGACATCACCACTCCTATCGCACGTATCGCCCAGAAAGCGCGTGCGGTCGGCATGCACATGATCATAGCCACACAGCGGCCGTCGACCGACGTCATCAGCGGAATGATAAAGAACAACTTCCCGGCACGCATCGCTTTCCGCGTGTCGCAGCGTGTTGACTCGATGACCATCATCGACCGCCGAGGTGCCGACAGACTTATCGGTCGCGGCGACATGCTGTTCTCCATCAACGGCACCATGGACCGCGTGCAATGCGCATTCATCGACACCGAGGAAGTCGAAGCTCTTGTGGAGCATATCGACAGCCAGATCGGATATCCATCACCCTATTTCCTGCCTGAACCGCAAACAGCCGAGGGCGGCGACGGAGGTCCCGTAAGCCTCTCGGCCGGCGAGAACGAATTCAATCAGATAGCCCGCTTCGTGGCTACACAGAACGTAGCCTCGACATCGATGCTGCAACGAAAGTTCTCAATAGGCTTCAACAAGGCGGGGCGTATCATGGACCAACTCTACGACATGGGCGTTGTCGGCGCACAGGAAGGAGTGAAACCGCGCCCGGTGCTTATGACCCTCGACGAAGTGAACCGCCTTCTGGCAGAAAGATAATCCCAAACCGACTATTCGAACACGTGGCACCGTACGGACGTTTAACTATCATGAAACATAGATTCATCACCATCAACACCCGATTTGCAACAGCGCTTTTACTGGCGCTGGCCGCAATGCTGCCGGCTGCAATTTCTACTGACGCCGCCAGACCTCAGGCCAAGGCAAGCGCCGACAAAATCATGAACCGTGCGGCCGCAGCGTTCGATACCGCTCCGGCTCTCGACATTGATTTCTACATAATGGCACAGGACAGTCCGCTGAAATCGAAACTGCTTATGGCTAAGGGTGCCTTTGCCATGACATCGCCGATGGTCAACGTCTGGTTCGACGGCAAGACCCAATGGACAATGCTCAACGAGAGCAGAGAGGTCAGCATAACAGAACCTACGACGGCAGAACTTATGGAATCGAACCCGTTCAGCATAGTCCGATACTATTCAAGCAAATACAAGGCACGCCGGCTTGAAGACCGCAACGGCTTCGAACGGGTGGAGCTGACACCGCTGGAATCGAACCGCACAGCTTCGATAAAACGCGCAGTACTCAGTTTCGATCCAAAAACCGGACTGCCTTCCGCCGCCGAAGTCACATTCACAAACGGCAGTGCGATGCGTGCATCGGTCGAAAAATGCACGCACACTAAAAAGCAGGATATCTCGGCATTCCGCTACGACAGCAAAAAGTTCCCTGCAAACGAAATCATAGATTTAAGATAACCAACCACAACTGATATTCCAATGAGCGAAATAAAGACAAAATGCGCAATAATCGGCTCCGGCCCTGCCGGTTTCACAGCCGCCATATATACCTCCCGAGCCAATCTGGAACCCGTTATAATCGAAGGGCCACAACCCGGCGGACAGCTTATCACTACCACCGAAGTCGAAAATTTCCCCGGATATTTCGAAGGTGTCGCAGGCCCGAAGATGATGGAGGACATGCGCGCACAGGCATTGCGTTTCGGCGCACATATCATCAGCGGCCGCGTAACATCGGTCGATTTCAGCAAACGGCCATTCACACTCGAAGTTGACGGAGGACGCGACACGGTAATAGCTGAAACCGTAATAATAAGCACAGGCGCATCGGCCCGCTATCTCGGTCTTCCCGACGAACAGAAGTTCATGGGTGTCGGCGTGTCGGCATGCGCCACATGCGACGGTTTCTTCTTCCGGAAACGCCCTGTGGCCGTCGTAGGAGGGGGTGACACGGCCTGCGAAGAAGCCCTCTACCTCGCCAACCTTGCGTCGAAAGTCTACATGATCGTACGCCGCGATGTGCTCCGCGCATCCAAAGTCATGCAACGCCGCGTAGCGGAACATCCAAATATCGAGATACTTTACAATACGCAGACAGTGGCTCTTACGGGTACGGATGTGCTTGAAGGCGCGACTGTGGTCACAAATCGCGGAACAGAGAATGAAAACCGCTACGACATAGCCATCGACGGATTTTTCCTGGCTATAGGCCACCAGCCCAACACTTCCGTATTCGCCGGCAAGATAGACCTCGACGAGCAAGGCTACGTCAAAGTCAGACCCGGATCCACAGCCACCAACGTCGACGGTGTATTCGCTGCCGGCGACGTAGCCGATCCGGTCTACCAGCAAGCCATCTCGGCGGCAGGAATGGGATGCCGTGCAGCGCTTGACACCGAACGTTTCCTTATGACAGAAGAATGACAAGCATCCACCATGGCTAAGGCAGCACGAAACACGACAAAGACCAACGCCGCGCGCCTGCTTGAACATGCAGGCATTTCGTTCGAGCTTATCCCCTACACAGTCGACGAATCGAACCTCGCAGCCGACCACGTGGCAGAAGAGCTTGGCGAGGACATCCGCCGTGTATTCAAGACTCTCGTGCTTGAAGGAACAGGCGGTGCCGGACATTTCGTATGCGTTGTTCCGGGCGACTGCGAGGTGGATCTGAAAAAAGCCGCCACCACAGCCGGAGCGAAAAAAGCCGAACTGATTCCCATTAAGGAACTGTTGCCGCTTACAGGTTATATCCGCGGCGGTTGCTCACCGATAGGAATGAAGAAACCGTTC
Organism: uncultured Muribaculaceae bacterium; assembly: GCA_910587235.1. Lineage (GTDB taxonomy): Bacteria > Bacteroidota > Bacteroidia > Bacteroidales > Muribaculaceae > CAG-873. The sequence goes on along the minus strand of CAJUKD010000001.1, from coordinate 150,275 downwards.
CCGATATTCTTCCACCGCACGGCCACCGACTTCGATCATATATTTGTCAGTGCCGGTGTGCGCGGTCTTCAGCTGAAAATCAATCCATCCGACCTGATAGCCTTTACAAGCGCGTCGACTGCCGACCTTGTGAAATGAACAGTTTCGGACATATATTGCGCCTGACTACTTTCGGCGAAAGCCACGGTCCGGCCATAGGCGGAGTGCTCGACGGCGTCCCCGCCGGCATAGTCATCGACCGCAACTTCATACAGGAACGACTCGACCGCCGACGTCCGGGTCAATCGTCAATCACCACATCCCGCTCCGAGTCCGACCGTGTCGAACTGCTGAGCGGAATCTTCGAGGGACGCACCCTCGGCACGCCCATAGGCTTCGTGATTCCTAACACATCGTCACGGCCGGCCGACTACGACAAATTGCGCGACGTCTGCCGTCCGTCACATGCCGACTATACATACATGGCCAAATACGGGCACCGCGACCACCGCGGAGGAGGTCGAGCATCGGCCCGCGAAACGGCATGCCGCGTCGTTGCCGGAGCTATCTGCCTCAAAGCCCTTAGCGATATGGGGATTGAAGTGTTCGCATATACTTCGTCGATCGGCGGTATAGAATGTGCGAAACAGGCATCGCAGGTCGACCCCGCCGGCATCGAAACCAATCCTGTGCGCTGCCCCGACTATAATGCGGCCGAAAAAATGGCCGAAGAAATAAAGAAAGTACGAGGTGAAGGCGACACACTCGGCGGCACGGTCACATGCGTGATCCGCGGTGTGCCCGCCGGACTTGGCGAACCGGTAGGCGACAAGCTCCATACAATGCTCGGAGCCGCCATGCTCAGCATAAATGCCGTCAAAGGCGTGGAATTCGGCGACGGTTTCGCCGCAGCCGCAGCCCGCGGCTCGGAAATGAACGACGCTTTCACAGCCGCCGGTGCGGACGGAAAACCATCGTTCGCAACAAATCATTCCGGCGGAATACAAGGCGGCATCAGCAACGGAGCGGACATCGTTCTGCGCGTGGCATTCAAACCTGTTCCTACCCTGATGCGTCCGGTTGAAGGTGCACTGGCTTCCGACGGCCGGACTATAACACTCGACTGCGGCGGTCGCCATGACTGTTGCGTCGTGCCCCGCGCCGTACCCGTAGTCGAGGCAATGGCAGCTATAAGCATTTTCGACGCTATCCTTCTAAACCGCAGCTCTCGCATCTGATGAATCCGTATTTCCGCGACTACGCCGATTTTCTTGCATCGTACTTCGAAGGCAAGGTACAGAAAATATCCGTCGACGCCGCCATGGGATGCCCCAACCGCGACGGCACCACCGGCCACGGCGGCTGTATATACTGCAACAACAAGGCTTTCAGCCCCGACTGGCAGAAACACGCGCTTCCCGTCGACGAACAAATCGCCCGCGGAAAAGAGTTTTTCAGCCGCAAATACCCGCAGATGCGCTATCTGGCCTATTTCCAGTCATACACATCGACACATGCACCGCTTCCATATCTGCTGGAACTGTACCGTGCGGCTATCGCCCAGCCCGATATTGTCGGGATAATAATAGGGACACGTCCCGACTGTATGCCGGACGCACTTCTCGACAGGCTATCCAAGTTGCGCGACGAGAGCGGAAGCAGGATTTTCATTGAATTCGGCGCCGAAAGCTCACACGACATAACGCTGCGCCGCATAAACCGATGCCATGACTGGGCAACGACATGCGATGCCGTACGGCGGACAAGCGACACCGGATTTCCCGTAGGCCTGCACTTTATTCTGGGTCTTCCCGGAGAAGACCGCGAGATGATGCTTGAAAGCGTGCGTCGTGTCAACACCCTGCCGGTAAAAACTGTAAAATTCCATCAGTTGCAGATTCTACGCAACACGCCTCTGGCTGCCGCACGCGCACGCGGCGAATTTAATGATATACAAACATTCACTCCTGAGGATTATGCCGGACTGTGCGCCGACATAATCGACACACTGCGCCCCGACATCGCCATAGAGCGCTTCGTGGCCCAGGCGCCACCCGACATGCTGATAGAACCGCAATGGGGACTGAAGAACTATCAGTTCATGCACATTCTTGAAAAAGTCCTCAAATCCCGCCGTCAAGGACAATAACTCCGTCGGAAGGAACCTTCACACGCTCCCAGCTGAAAGCAGCGGCAAGTTCTTCCGGTCTGCAAGGCTCGGGAACCGGCAACAGACCGGCCAGATACCCTACTATGCCGATAATTTCTGAGGCGCTGTATTTCTTTCTCAGCTGATCCATAGCCAGAGATGCGTCGCGTTTCGACAAACGGCGTCCTTCGCCATTGCATATCAGCGGGAGATGGGCAAAATCAGGCACGGGAAAACCGAGCAGACCGTAGAGGTATATCTGCTGTGCGGCCGAGAGCAGCAGATCGCAGCCGCGGACAACCTCCGTGACTCCCATCATGGCATCGTCGACCACCACGGCAAGCTGATAAGCCCATGCCCCGTCGGCACGCCGCAGAATAAAATCGCCGCATTCAGCCGCAAGATTAAAAGACCTTTCGCCGAAAAGACGGTCGGTAAATGTAATCTGCCTGTCGGGAACATAGAGGCGTGTCGCCGCCTTAGTTCCTGTTTTAACATCCGGAAATGCAGGCAACGACAAGGGGCGGCAACGGCCTCCGTAGATCACCCGTCCGTCGGACTGATGCGGCGCCTGTGTGGCCATTATGTCGGCACGGGTGCATGTGCACGGATATGTATAGCCTGTGGCGATAACACGCTCAATCATGTCGGCATATATATCGCCCCGACGGCTCTGGCTATACGGTCCGCAGGCTCCGCGATCTTCAGTGCCGCCCTCGTCCCAGTCGAGTCCGAGCCAATCGAGATCGTCCTCTATCATACGGGCATACTCAGGCCGCGAACGTTGCGGGTCGAGATCCTCGATACGAAGAATCCAGCGTCCGCGACGGCTGCGCACCGACAACCACGACATCACGGCTGCAAACACATTCCCCAAGTGCATACGACCTGTAGGCGATGGGGCAAAACGGCCGACAATCCTTTGTTCTGTCATTCCTATTACAATCAAGTTTTTTAATCCTGTGCAAATTTAGGCATTCACAGCTTCATAAAGCGAAACGACAGGATTATATTTCGGATTCTCTTATCTTTTTTGCAGACAATCCATGCAAAGGACTCATAATAAAAGGATATAACACCGTATTTTAGCGATTACCGAAATAAATTTCAGAAATTACTGCTTAGATCAGAGCGCCCCGTGGCATTCAGGTATTCATCCACGGCCACACGGAAAGCTCCGTAAGCGGCAGTATAGTCGTCGATTGCCTGTCGGTTCAACGCCTCGGCTTCAAGCATATCGGTGACCGTACACATTCCGGCGTCATAATAAGCTCTGTTCAGTTTCAGATTCTCGGCGCTCTGCCCTATCGCTTCACGGGCTATGGCCATCTTGCGATGAGCGGCAGTAAGATTATTCCATTTGTCGCGCATTTCTATTTCAAGTTTCTGAGTCAGATCATTGAATTCGGTCTGCGCCATCTCTACGGCAAGTTTCTTTTTACGAATGGCATGTGAGCCGCCCCACCAACCGGAAAGCGGCACATTGACGGCAAGCATCACCGCTCCGAAATTATGATCCTGCCCGAGCACATCGTGATAGAACCATCCCGCGCCGAAAGCTACCGTAGGCAGATTCTTTCCGACCTCGATGCGCTTCTCGAGCTTCTTCGCCTCCAGATTTTTGCCCAACAGCTGATAATCGGCAGTTTCCGATACGGCATCGGCAGGAAGAACGAACAGTCCGTCGGGCATCGCAGGTATTGTATCCGGAATCACAGCCTCAACTTTAGGCCTTATGTCACTGTCCAGACCGATATATTGCCCCAAAAGGATGGAAAACAGCTTTATACCGTTTGTCAGATCCACCATATCGGCACGATACTGATTGCGTTTCAACTGCACTTTCAAAAGATCGTTTCGTGTGACGATACCGGCATCGACAGCTGCAAGAACCTGACTGTCGAGAGAATCCAAAGTCTGAAGAGCTTTTTCAAGAGTGCTGCGCGCGGCATTTAGAGCCACCAGTTTCCAGTAATACGTGCGTGCCGTCAGCCTTACCTTGTCGCCAGTCTGGCGGCTCTGAAGTTCGGCAACAGCTTCGCCCACCCCGGCAAGCTTGTTGCCGTTGACAATACGCCCGCCCATGAATAGAGGCTGCAACGCCTGTACACCCGCCATTTTCCCGCGGTCGATGATTCCGAGTGTTACAAGATTGAAAAAGTCATACTCCAACACATCATTATGGGTACGGAAGGCAGCTGCCGACGCCGAAACCTGCGGGAAATATCCGGTAAAAGCCTCGCGACGCGTTTCACGTGCCGATTCCACCGCTCTGGCCGCATTACGGACAGAAGCATTATTGGCCATGGCCATAGCCGCACACTCTTCCACAGTCAGCAATGTGTCGCGCAACACCGGCTCTGAAATCTGTGCTACGGCCGTTACGAACGACATGAACAATACTACGGACAATATAATCTTTTTCATATCAGATGTGTTTCAAGAGGTTCTTTCAAAGGCTTGTCAGCATCCTTTGCGCGTGACTTCATCATCCAGTACGCGACAGGGATAACTGTCAGTATAAATATCATAGTGATGGGAGTGCCATAGAAAATCACCACACCCATAGGCTGCCATAGGGCACTGTTGCCGATTACCATAGGAAGCACACCCATTGTCGCGGCGGCCGATGTAAGGAATATCGGGCGCATCCTGCGTCGTGAGGCGTTGAATACGGCATCTTTCAGCGATTGTCCCTGGTTGCGGAGTTCCTCGGCATAATCGAGCAGCACGATTGCGTTACGGACAAGTATGCCCATCAGCGACACTATGCCGAGAACACATGTCAGCGACAATACCGTGCCCTGAAGCCACATTCCGATTCCGGCTCCGGGGATACTAAGCGTCAGGCACAACAGCATAAGGGTGGCCGTATCAATCTGCGAATAATGGAAAAGTATTATAAAGAATATGATAGCAACCGCCATTGCCAGTGCCGACAGAATCTGCGGAAGAATGCTCATCGACGTATCCCATTCTCCGCCACGTTTCACGGTCACACTGTCAGGAATCTCGATTTTGTCAAGCCGTTCCATAAGTTTCTCCGTACGGTCGATCACGTTCACGTTTCTTTCGACCTCGGCTATAAGAGAAATTTCAGGTATACCGTTGCGATGCTGCAACATGCCGGGATGCCATTCGGGACGCAATCCGGCGATCTGGCGCAAAGGCACGCTTGTAACGCCCGTCAGTCCGACAGGTTCTTCTTCAAGCCCGGATATCGAAGCAGTGTCAGCCGAAGCAGTCTTCAATACCACCGGAAGGGCATAGTCGCCCTCCCAGAGAGTAGCCAGAGGCAGCCCGGTCGAATATCTCAGGGCAAGTTCCGATTCAAGTATCAGACTGTTCAGGCCAAGACGCGATGCCGCCGTACGTTCCGGAGCCACAATCACCGATGCCAACGGATTGTCGAGCGACGAACGCACCGACCTCAGTCCCGGCACCCCGCGCATCACGCTGAGAAACGTATCCGCCACAGCCTCAATCTCAGCCATATTCCTGCCTGTCAGTCTTACCTCTACCGGATAAGCCGCATTTGAATAGCTCAATTGCTTGAAGCGAACAAAAGCATCGGGAAAAGCCGCCTCATATCGGCCTGTATATTCGTCAAGGACTTCGATAGTGGCTTCGTTGCTTTTTGTATTGACTATGAACTGGGCAAAATTCGGTCCTCCAACCTGAGGTGCATAAGTAGCCTGAAAACGCGGCGACGCACAACCGTGGAAAGATGCGATCGAAACAATCCTGTCATCTTTAGAAAGTATGCGTTCAAGAGAATCGGCCACTTGTGTGGTACGCTCCACCGAAGTTCCGGACGGCATGAAAATCTCCACGGCAAACTGATTTCGTTCGGCAATAGGCATCAACTGGAACGGCCTCGAAACAAAAATCCAAGTTCCGGCAATCACGCTGACGATTCCGAACGCGATTGTGGTTTTCGGCCAATTGAAACAAAAAGCGATCACACGATCATACACTTTCTGCATCGACACGAAAAAACTGAATTTTTTCTTGCCCGAAGCCACCGCTTCCTGCTGTAGTTTATATATAGGTTCTTTTATAAGCACATATTGCAGATACGGCACCAGGAGTTCGGCAACCAGCAAAGACACGAACAGGATTATCGTCATGCCCCAAGGGAAATCTGTAAGGAAGTCGCGAAACATGCCTGTCACTGTCAGCAAAAACGGGAAAAAGGTGACCGATATAGCCAGAGTTGCCGAAAAGATGGCTTTGAAAAATTCAGTACCGGCTCGCAGTGTCGCCGACATCCGGTCAACGCCTTCCGATATCAGCTCCACATAATCGTCTATGATGACAACGGAATTATCGACTATCATCCCGAGCGACACGATAAGACATGCAAGCGTGACCGTATTCAGTTCAATGTCGAAAGCATAGAAAAGGCCAAGCGATATGAATATGGCTACAGGAATCGTCGACGCCGCTATCAAAGCCACCTTTAGCGGCAAAAGCAGCATTATGACGAAAACGACAGCGATAATAGCTATTATAAGCTCGACAAGGAAATAAGTAACCGAACTGTTCACAACCACAGGCTGATCGGTAATCTTGAACAGCGTCACCTCTTCCGGAATCTCTTTTTTGAATTCCTCAAGCTGCCTGTCGACCTCACCGCCCATATCCACTATGTTATGACCCGGTTTCATCTGCACACTGAGCAATATACATTTCTCGAAATTATTCGTTATGTAGCTCTGCGCTTCCGGATATTCTCTTTTTACATCGGCGATATCCCCCAGACGGACAACAGAACCCTCAGGGGTCGACAACACTATCATGTCACTGACATCCTTGACTGAGCCAATAGCTCTCTCCACGACTATAGGCATCGAAAACAAGCCGTTGCGCAACTCGCCTCCCGTGGTCTTGAAGCCCTGCGCGAGCATAGTCGCAGACACGGTGTTTTCGTCCAGCGCATAGTGTTGCAACTTTTCAGGATTAAAACGTACGGAAATCTGCTCGTTCTGCTTGCCGAAAACCTGCATTGTCCCTACGCTTTCGATCGAACGGAGGCGATCTTTGAGATTATCCATATACTCGCCAAGCTCACGGTAGGTTTTCTCCCCGCTCTGCATCGTTATAAGCAATGCCGATGTATCGCCGAAATTACTCAGAGTTTCCACTCCTACCACACCTGCCGGAAGTTTCAGCCTGACTCCATTCATGCCGGCCTTGAATTCATTCCAGAAAGAAGTGGTATTCTCCACATTATCGTCAAGTTCGACGAACACGATAAGGGTCCCGGCCGTAATCCGGCTGTAGGTCTTCGTCTTATCGACCTCCTTATAGGAAAATATATAATCCTCTATCGGTTTGAGAACCTCATCCTCTATCTGCTCCACGGTAGCGCCGGGATATATGGCCCCCACCACACCCTCCCTGATGGTGAAGTCGGGAAATTCATTCTTGTCCATAACCTTCAGCGCATATATACCGAAAGCTATCAGCACCGCCGCAAGAAGTATGATCTCTTTGCGGAACTTCACACCCATGACCACGATAGGCGAAGCTTTGATCGGCGCCTTATTTTTATTATCGGGACTCGTCATGATCTTTCAGTTTAGCGTTTTCCATAATAACTTCAACAGGAGTGCCGGTGCTTACCTTCCCCATGCCGGCTACAATAACACTGTCGCCTGCGGCGACACCGTCGCTAAGGGACACAGCGCCACTATCGGCAAATCCGCCGATGGTGACATAACGCCGTTCCGCCTTCCCATCACGGACAATCCAGACGAAATTACGATTGTCGGCTGAAAGCAGCACCGCACGGGAAGGCAACACTACACTCCGCACACGTTCTGCAGGCATGCGCATATTTACCGTTCCCGTCATGCCTGGAAGAATCTTTCTCCCTGCATCCGCTATGTCGATTTTTACAGCATAAGTTCTGGTGAGAGGATCTGCCACGACCGATTTTCGATTCACACGACCATCCAGAATCACGGTATCAGGAACCGTAAATTCCACCGTCACCGCATCTCCGACATCCACCATTCCTATTTCATTCTCAGGCACCGGTATGGATATGTTTATATCGTCCAGACTCACGATAGTCACCACCGGAATCCCGGGCATGACGTTTTGTCCGACATCAGCAAGCTTACGCGACACAGCACCCGACACAGGAGAATATATAGTTGCGTCCGACAGCTCTCTGGCCGCTATTTCAGCAGCATTGGAAGCCTGCTTGAGTTCACTTTGCACAGCAACCCATTTTATTTCAGGCAACGCACCCGCGTCATGCAGTTTCTTCATACGCCCGTAGGCATCGGTAGCTTCTTCAAGCGTAGCCTGAGCTATATTATTGGCATTTTCAAGACTTCCGCTCTTCACACGCGCAATTATCTGCCCTTTTGCCACACGCTGTCCTTCAGCGACATAAACATGGCTGATCGTGCCCGGAACAGAAAAGCTTACAGGTGTGGTACTACCCGACTCCACCGTACCGGAATATACCCGCGAAGCATCCGCTACAGAAGATACAGGCACACTTACCTCGACTCTGACAGGCTTCTGCGCAGTCACTTCAACGCCATGCCGGCACGACATCAGAAAAGAACCCGACAATAACACGGCCGCGACAAGCGAAAGAATGATAAATGAAATACGTTTCATAAATTTTGGATTTTCAAGGTAAAAAAGCCGCTTAATAAGCTTATGATACATTTAAAACTGTTTTAAACGACTAAAAGTTTGATGAATACAAAAAAAGAAAAAGAGGAGCCTTCACAGGTTCCTCCCTTTCCATTCATCACATTATGCTTATCAATTATGCTGTTCCATAAAGGCAGCTTCGTCAGTATCTGCTTTCGACAATGTCCCAGTCGACGATGTCCCACAGTTTGTTCAGGGCATCGGCACGACGGTTCTGATAGTCGAGATAGTATGCGTGTTCCCAGACGTCGAATGTCAGCAGCGGTGTAAGTCCCGATGTAATGGGATTGCCCGCATTCGTACCCTGGGTTATGAAAAGTTTGCCGGATTCATCGCGCGAAAGCCACACCCATCCGGAACCGAACAGGCCTACTCCGGCAGCGACAAAAGCCTCCCGGAAAGCATCGAAGGAGCCGAAGTCGCGGTCGATGGCATGACGAAGATCGCCCGAAGGCTCGCGGCTGCCCTCAGGAGAGAATGAGAAAAAGTAAAATATATGGTTCCAGGCCTGCGAGGCATTGTTGAACAATGCGCCCTCGGAGTGTGCGATTATCTCCTCCAGTTCCATATCCTCGTACTCAGTTCCCTTGATTAACTTATTAAGATTGTCTATATAGGTTTTCTCGTGCTTTCCGTAATGGAATTCGATGGTCTTGGCACTGATAGCAGGTTCAAGAGCATCGTTGTCGTAGGGGAGTTTGGGCTGTTCGTAAATCATGATTGTAGTAATGTTTTTGTTTCAGTTTGCATTTACCATAATAACACCATCCACCGGTCAAAGTTCATCTCCCGGGCAAAATTTGTAATAGAAAAATCGTGTGGCGAACGGATTTTTCCGCACTTACAGCCGCCGGACTCCGTCAATGTTAAATAGTGCTTAAAAGTTTAAACTTAATAAGGTGTTCACTAACTTTGCATAATTAGTATGCGGGAATATGTCGTTTCCCATGCTTTTTGACATGAATACTCTAATTATAAAAAAGATACAATGCTGAAAAGATTTTTCATATCCATGCTCGGCACCATAGCCGGAATCTGGATTTCGACCATACTCGTGATTTTTGGCGGCCTGATGCTTATAGGCGTATCAGCCGCAAGCTCCGACAGCGGGGAAATCAAGAAGAACAGCATCCTGCATCTGCAACTCAAAGGCTTCGTCCTGGAACGCTATCAGCCGTCATCGCTGTTTGACCTGATAGGTGAAAGCCGCGATGAAAGCAGCGCCACTCTTGACGAAATGCTGCAGGCAATCCGCAAAGCCTCCGACGACAAACGCATCGACGGCATATACCTCGACTGCCGCGGTGCGGCAATGGGCATGGCGACACGAGAAGAACTTGTCGATGCCCTGCGGAGCTTCAAGGAATCCGGAAAATGGATCTATGCCTATGCCGACAACTACACTCAGGGCGATTACATACTCGCAAGCTGCGCCGATTCAATCTTCCTTAACCCTGCCGGAGCGTGCGACATACACGGTATCGCGACACAAACTCCATTCTTCACCGGCCTTATGGACAAACTCGGTGTGAAAATGCAGATTCTTAAAGTCGGTTCCTTCAAAAGCGCCGTCGAACCATATTTCCGGACAAGCATGAGCGACGAGAGCCGCCTGCAGACACAAGTATATATAGATTCGATATGGAACTATATGAGCGGAGCTATCGCCGAAGGACGCGGACTTAAGGATTCCGACATCAAAGCTCTTGCATCGCAGATGATCATGACACGACCTGCCTCCGACATGCTTGAACTCCGGCTCGCCGACAGCCTGTGCTACCGCCGCGGAATGGAAGATTTCCTTCGCGGACTGACAGATGTCGATGCCGACGACGATCTTAGGCTTGTATCGCCGTCGTCCTATATGGCATCAGACATAACAATGTCTTTCGACTCCGGAAAAGATCATGTGGCCGTACTCTACGCTTTGGGCGAAATCAGCGACAACGGAGAAAGCGGCATAGTCGGCAACAAGACCGTCGAGCAGATAATCAAACTTGCCGACGACGACAATGTCCGCGGCATGGTGATGCGTGTAAACTCTCCCGGCGGCAGTGCATTCGCATCGGAACAGATATGGGAAGCACTCGAATATTTCAAATCCAAGGATAAACCGCTCTACGTTTCCATGGGCGACTACGCTGCATCAGGCGGTTACTACATCTCATGCGGAGCCGATTCAATTTTTGCAGAAGCCACGACCCTTACCGGATCCATCGGAGTATTCGGCATGATTCCCGATTTCTCGGGACTTGTCACCGGCAAACTTGGTGTCACATTCGGCAGCGTGGCCTCAAACGAGAACGCGGCATTCCCCGATGTGATGAAAGCCATGACACCTTTCCAACAGGAGTCCATGCAACGCAGCGTCGACGAAATATACCGTACATTCACAGGCCGCGTGGCATCGGGTCGCGGGCTTGCCATAGAAGAAGTACTGAAAATAGCCGAAGGACGCGTGTGGGTAGGTACAAGCGCCCGCGAACTCGGACTTGTCGACGGCATAGCCACACTCAAACAGACCGTCGACGCAATGACAGCCGAACTCGGTCTTGACGGAAACGCATACGTTCAATACCCCGACATCAAACGCGAATTCTGGGAAGAGATGCTTCTTCAGTCCGATGCGTTCCGCAACATCGGCGCAGCCAAAGCCGGAGCCACAGACGGACTGGACAAAGAAACTCTGGAAATGCTTCTATACGTCGGACGTCTACGTTCCATGGCTCCGATACAGGCGCGGATGGAAGCTATCGAAATTCGCTGAAAATTCCGGCTCGTGTCTTCGCACACGCGCGAACATTAATAAATAATATTACATCAACTTCCGACGATATCCTCCAACAGACGTAATTTGCCTCACAAAGAATGAGTACAAAGAATCTTGTCGCAAAAACTGTATTGCTGCCATGCTCCAAATTGTACGGAGCAGCGACATGGTTGCGCAACAAATTCTTTGACTGGGGCATACTGCGCCAGGTCGAATTCGACGTACCTGTAATCGTCGTCGGAAACCTTTCGGCCGGCGGAACGGGCAAGACACCGCACGTCGAGTACATCGTATCGGCCTTATGCCACCGCTACCGCATAGGAGTGCTGAGCCGCGGCTACAAACGCGGTACCAAAGGCTTCATAATGGCCGGCAGCAACCACTCTCCCCGCGACATCGGCGATGAAGCCTACCAGATTTTCCGCAAATTCAACAACCGTATTTCTGTAGCCGTATGTGAAAATCGAGTCGAAGGCATACGCCGCCTCCTTGAGCTTGATCCGAAAATCAATCTTATAATACTCGACGACGCATTCCAGCACCGCTATGTCAAACCGACAATAGCGATCGTCATCGCGGAATACAAAAGACCCGTATATACAGACAAGCTACTGCCTTACGGCCGCCTGCGCGAATCGGCACGCGGACTCAACCGCGCCGACATACTGATTGTCAGCAAATGCCCTCAGGCGATGCGTCCGCTCGACTACCGTGTCGAAATCAAAAACTACGGACTATACCCCTACCAGCATCTTTACTTCTCGCGCTTCGCCTATCAGCATCTGAAACCCGTGTTCCCCGATGTGGCGAGCACGGTACCCTATCTCGACTGGCTCTCGGAATCCGACAGTATTCTTGCGGTGGCCGGAATCGGAAATCCGCGACCTTTCGTCCGCCACCTCAAAAGCTTCAGCGCTGTAGTGAAAGTCGACATATTCCCCGACCACCACTTCTTCAACCGCAAAGACATCGAACACATAACACGGCGCTACAACAATCTCAAAGGCAACAACCGCATCATTGTCACCACCGAGAAAGACGCCGTGCGTCTGGCCAACAACCCTTATTTCCCCTATGAGCTGAAAGCGTCGACGTTCTATCTGCCGGTCGAAGTCGATTTCGCTCCCACCCAGACCGAAGCGCTCGAGCAGACAATAGGAAAGCTGTTGCGCCAGGCCCGGACAAACAGATAAATCAACTGACGCCAAAACAGTACGGCGTCCGAAAACGTTAGAGAACAGGACAATCATGTCTTAAACTACATAACAACATACACCATGCTCGAAACCATCAAACAGACCGCCGAATATCTGCGCGGCCAGATCAAGGGCGAGATGCCCCGCATCGCAATCATCCTCGGAACCGGACTCGGCAACCTTGTCGACCATATCACCGACAAGCAATACATCCCATACAGCCAGATACCGAACTTCCCGATCTCGACAGTCGAAGGCCACAGCGGCAATCTTATTTTCGGCTCTATGAGCGGAAAACGCGTCATGGCCATGCAAGGCCGCTTCCACTACTACGAAGGATACGACATGAAACAGGTGACATTCCCGGTCCGCGTAATGAAAGAACTCGGCATCGAAACACTTTTCGTTTCAAACGCCGCAGGAGGCATGAACAAAGAATTCCGTGTAGGCGACGTGATGATAATCACCGACCACATCAACCTCTTCCCCGAGAATCCGCTTCGCGGCAAGAACTACAACGAACTTGGCCCGCGCTTCCCGGCAATGACCGAAGCCTACGACGAAAACCTTATAGCCATTGCCGACAGCATCGCGGCTGAAAAAGGCCTGCGCCTGATGCACGGCGTCTATGTCGGCACCCCCGGCCCGACCTTTGAAACACGTGCCGAATATGAATACTTCCGTGTAATCGGCGGCGACGCCGTAGGCATGTCTACCGTTCCCGAAGTCATCGTCGCAAACCACGCCTCGATGAAAGTATTCGGTATATCAGTAATCACCGACCTTGGCGGCAAAGAAATCAAGGAAGTGCCCTCCCACGAAGAAGTCCAGAAAGCGGCAATCAAGGCCCAGCCTGTTGTCGAAGGTCTTATGAAAGAAATCGTAGGCCGCTGCTGATTTACGCCCCTTCTGACTGACAATGGAAAACAAGCAGACTGAAATATCAACCCTCGGCGAGTTCGGCCTTATCGACCGGCTCACCGAGGCTCTGCCAAAAATCAACGAATCGACTGTCCGCGGTGTAGGCGACGATGCCGCCATACTCGACTACAGCGGCGAACGAGAAGTACTTGTCACCACCGACATGCTTCTTGAAAATGTGCATTTCGACCTCACCTACGTGCCGCTGAAGCACTTGGGATACAAAGCCGCTGTGGTAAACTTCTCGGACATCTACGCCATGAACGGAACTCCGCGGCAGATCACCGTCAGCCTCGGTATTTCGAAACGCTTCACCGTCGAACACATCGAAGCCCTTTATGCCGGCATACGTCTGGCTTGCGAGATCTACGGTGTGGACATAGTAGGAGGCGACACATGCTCATCGCATCAGGGACTGGTAATCAGCATAACGTGCATAGGCGATGCAGCCCGCGGCACGGCTGTAGGACGCGACGGCGCGCACGACACAGACCTGATATGCGTAAGCGGCGATCTTGGCGCCGCCTATATGGGACTACAGCTTCTCGAACGCGAAAAAGTGGCATCTGCCGGACGCAACGATTTCGAACCTGACTTCGCAGGCAAGGAATACATAATCGAACGCCAGCTCAAACCTGAAGCACGCCGCGACATCATATCCGCACTCGCCGAAGCAGGCGTACGGCCAACAGCAATGATGGACATCAGCGACGGCCTGTCGTCAGAGCTGCTCCATATCTGCCGGCAAAGCCACACGGGTTGCCGTATCTACGAAGAGCGCATACCTATCGACTATCAGACAGCCGTAATGGCCGAAGAGCTGAACATGAACCTCGTGACGGCTGCTCTCAACGGAGGCGAAGATTATGAGCTACTCTTCACCGTTCCGCTCGGCGATTTGCAGAAAGTCGAAAAGATGGAAGGCGTGAAAGTCATAGGCCATATCACAAAAGAGGCTCTCGGATGTGTCATGGTGACACGCGACGGCGCCGAAATCACCCTCCGCGCACAAGGCTGGAACCCGCTGGCCGAATAAGCGGCCGGACAGCATTTTTTTGCCATAATTCAGCATGACCTATGCTGGATTATATATGATTTTTTTGTACTTTTGCACATCAATAGCAATACAATTCCAAGGATGTCCACCACAAAAAAAATCAACACCGCCCTTATTTCGGTTTTTGACAAAGCCGGTATCGAACCAATAGTGAGAAAACTTCATGAACTCGGCGTAGAAATCCTTTCGACAGGAGGCACACGCACATTCATCGAAGGACTCGGAGTGCCCTGCCGCGCAGTGGAAAAACTGACAGGTTATCCGTCGATTCTCGGAGGCCGCGTGAAAACGCTGCACCCGAAAGTGTTCGGAGGCATACTCGCCCGTCGCGAAAACGCCAAGGATCTGGCAGAACTGGCCGAATACGAAATTCCGCAGATCGATCTGGTAATCGTAGACCTGTATCCTTTTGTAAAGACCGTTCGCAGCGGTGCTTCAGAAGCCGACATAATCGAGAAAATCGACATAGGCGGAGTATCCCTTATCCGTGCGGCCGCAAAAAATTTCGCCGACACCCTGATAGTGGCATCATCGGACCGTTTCGCTTACCTGATGGATATTCTTGAACGTCGCGGAGCCGAAAGCGTACTCGACGAGCGCCGTAGCCTCGCCGCCTCGGCTTTCGCCACCACATCGGCCTACGACACCGCCATCGCGCGCTGGTTCGCCGGTAAAGAAATCGAAAGCGATACAAGCCTTGCACCCGAAACATCATTGCGCTACGGAGAGAACCCACACCAGAAAGCCGTGTTCCGCGGCGATTTCGATGGCATGTTCACACAGCTCCACGGCAAAGAAGTATCCTACAACAACATCCTCGACATAGACTCCGCCGTAAAACTTATCGACGAGTTCACAGAGCCTACCGTGGCTATCCTGAAGCACAACAACGCCTGCGGTCTTGCCTCGCGCGGCATACTTGCCCAAGCCTGGGCCGACGCTCTGGCAGGAGATCCCGTTTCGGCATTCGGCGGTGTAATCATCGCCAACCGTGAGATCGATGCAGCCACCGCCTCGGAGATCAACAAGATCTTCTTCGAAGTGATTGTGGCTCCGGCCTACAGCGACGACGCCCTGACCATATTGCGACAGAAAAAGAACCGCATAATACTTCAGCAGAAATCAGCACCTGCCGCTTACGAGCAAGTGCGCAGCGCCCTCAACGGCGTGCTGGTGCAGGATCGCGACACAAAGGTGGAAACATCCGATGATCTCAAACTCGTTGCCGGCGACAGCCTCGACGCCGCACAGGCCGCCGACATGCTCTTCGCCAACAAAATAGTAAAGCACTCAAAGAGCAACGCCATCGTGCTCGCCCGCGGAGGACAGCTTCTTGCTTCGGGAGTAGGACAGACATCACGCGTTGACGCTCTTAAGCAGGCAATAGAAAAAGCCCGTTCATTCGGTTTCGACCTTAACGGTGCCGTCATGGCATCCGACGCGTTCTTCCCCTTTGCCGACTGCGTGGAAATAGCCAACAAAGCAGGCATCACAGCCGTGATACAGCCCGGCGGCTCAATCCGCGACACTGATTCGGTGGAGTACTGCAAGAATAACGGCATGACAATGGTCATGACAGGTTTCCGCCATTTCCGTCATTAAAAACAACCCGACGACTCTCCTTATTTTACGCATAACAGTAAACGTACCACAAAAATCAAAATGCGATTTTTCTCACTTACAAAAGAAATAGCCATTGACCTGGGCACGGCCAATACCGTCATAATCCACAACGACAAAATCGTTATAAACGAGCCGTCGATAGTAGCCCTCGACAACCGCACGGACAAACTTATCGCCGTAGGCCACGAGGCACACCTGATGGAAGGCAAAGGCCATCCCGGAATCCGCACCGTGCGCCCGCTGCGCAAAGGCGTCATCGCCGACTTCAACGCCGCAGAACTGATGATACGCGGCCTTGTCAAGAAAGCCAGCGAAAAAAGCAACTGGTTCTCGCCTTCGCTGAGAATGGTAGTCGGCATCCCCTCAGGCTCGACCGAAGTAGAAATCCGCGCCGTACGCGACTCCTCAGAGCACGCCGACGGCCGCGACGTCTACATGCTCTATGAACCCATGGCGGCAGCTCTCGGCATAGGGCTTGACGTAGAAGCCCCAGAAGGAAACATGATCGTAGATATAGGCGGCGGAACAACCGAGATCGCCGTTATCTCTCTGGGAGGCATCGTCAGCAACAAAAGCATACAGATTGCCGGCGACGACCTTACCGACGACATTCTGAACCACATGCGCCGCGCCCACAACGTGAAAGTCGGCGTACGCACGGCCGAACAGATTAAGATCAACGTCGGTTCGGCTCTTACCGAGCTTGAGAACCCGCCTGAGGACTATATAGTCCATGGTCCGAACCTTATGACCTCGCTGCCTCTCGAAGTCCCGGTAAGCTATCAGGAAATCAGCCATTGCATCGAGAAAACCATATCGAAAATCGAAGCCGCAGTGCTCAGCGCCCTCGAACAGACTCCACCCGAACTTTATGCCGACATCGTGCGCAACGGTATCTGGCTGGCCGGAGGCGGCGCACTCCTGCGCGGACTCGACCGCCGTCTGACCGACAAGATCGGCATACAGTTCCACGTGGCCGAAGAGCCTCTGTTGGCAGTGGCAAAAGGCACTGGCGTGGCTCTGAAGAATATCGACAAATTCTCATTCCTTATCCGATAAGCCTGCGCCTGGCAGCTGTCCCGGCTCCGTGAACGAACTATTCAATTTCTTCATACGCAACAGCAAGTGGTTTGTCTTCACATTTTTTGTGGTGGCAAGCTGCGTGTTGCTGTTTCATGGCAATCCGTATCAGGAGCACGTGTTCCTGACTTCGGCCGGACGAATGTCATCGGCGGTCTACCGCACGGGTTATAACGTAAGTTCTTACTTCAACCTCAGGGAAATCAACGACGACCTCAACCGCCAGAATGCCGAGCTGCAGGCCGAACTCGTAGGTCTGCGCCGACACATCCTCCAGCTTGAAGAAGAAATGTATACCGATACCATGGTCGTCGACTCCGGCGTACGCCCGTTCGATTTCATCGTTGCCAATGTCACCAACAACAGCATTTACCGTCCGTTCAACTATCTGACCATCGACAAAGGACGCGCCGAAGGCGTGGCTCCGGAGCTTGGGGTAGTCGACCGCAACGGCGTTGTCGGAATCGTCAGCAATGTCGGAGAACACAATTCACGTGTCATCTCGCTGCTCAACCCGAAATTCCGCCTGTCGTGCAAAATCAAACGCACGAACTACTTCGGGTCGCTCGTATGGGACGGCAATTCGCCTGACATTGCATTGCTCGAAGAGTTGCCGCACCATGCCGAATTCGTGCCCGGCGACACAATAATCACCAGCGGATATTCGGCTGTATTCCCCTCAGGCCTGCCTGTAGGCGAAGTTCTTGACGATGACGACGACCACAGCGGAAATTTCTTCACACTGAAAATACGCCTCTTCGCCGACTTCACGACACTCGGCAACGTACAGGTGCTCCGCAACAACAGCAGCGACGAACTTCGAAACATAGCCGCCGACGAGAACAAAGACAAAGTAAAGCGCAAACAGACCGGAATGCGATGAACCGGACAAATCATTACTTTTTCCCTAAACAATGAACCGCACAAGTCTGAAATTCCTGTTGACATTCCTGCTGCTGGTGCCCGCGCAAGCATTGGTGTTCAATCATCTTGTGCTTTTCGGCACTGCCGTTCCGCTGGTTTTCATATATCTGATTATAATACTGCCTGTGACCCTCGGCACAAACCTATCGGTTGCAGCCGGTTTTCTTACCGGCCTGTGTGTGGACATATTCAGCGACACCCCCGGAGTAAACGCTCTTTCGTGCACAATACTTGCTTTCGCACGCAAGCCAATATTCCACCTCTATGTTTCGATGGACGACGACCTTGCCGGACGCATGCCGTCGCTCCGCGCCATGGGACATGCCGAGTACTTCAAGTACATTTCCACAATGGTGTTCCTGTACTGTGTGCTCGTATTCTCAATCGAGGCGTTCCAGTTCTTTATTTTCAGATTACTTGTGCTGCGCACCGTAACCAGCGCCATCTACACCATCCTCCTAATTTACGCAATCGACAGCCTCACCATAAGCCGACGTGAGAAAAAACTATAATCTCGAAAAAAGGAAATATATAATAGGCGGTTTCATTGTCCTGATAGCGCTGATTTATCTTGTGCGTCTTTTCGACCTGCAGATAAATGAAGTGAAGTACAAGAAGTCGGCCGATTCCAACGCATTCCTGAAAAAAACGATATATCCGTCGCGCGGCATAATCTATGACCGCAACGGCGAACTGGTGGTGTTCAACCAGCCGGCCTATGATGTCATGCTTATCCCGCGCGAGGTCGAACCTTTCGATACACTCGATTTCTGCACCACCCTCAACATCACACGCGAACAGTTCGACCGCCGCATGGCCGACATGAAAGACAAACGCATCAACCGCGGCTACTCCACCTACACACCGCAACGCTTCATGACGGCGCTTTCATCCGAGGACTACGGCCGTCTTCAGGAAAAGCTATACCGTTTTCCCGGATTCTTTATCCAGAAACGCATCCTGCGGCAGTACAATCACTCTACGGCAGCCAACGTATTGGGAAACATTCGTGAAGTATCCGCCGACGATATCGACCGCGACGATTACTATGCACCCGGCGACTACACTGGCGATCTGGGCATAGAAAAAAGTTACGAGAAATACCTGCGAGGCATCAAAGGCGTAGAAATACTGATGCGCGACGCCCATGGCCGCATACAGGGCCGATACGAGGACGGGGCCTTCGACGTAGCACCCGTTCCGGGTCGCGAACTACGCCTGAGCCTCGATATAAAACTGCAGGAATACGCCGAATCGCTTATGGTCGGCAAACGCGGAGCCGTAGTGGCCATCGAGCCTGCAACGGGCGAGATTCTGTGCATGGTGTCCACACCGACCTACGACCCTAACTCGCTTGTCGGACGCCAGCGCGGAGAAAACTACCGCAAGCTTGTCAACGACCCGGCATGGCCGCTGTTCGACCGTGCCCTGATGGCTGCATATCCTCCCGGATCGACATTCAAGCCCACACAGGGACTCATACTCCTGCAGGAAAACATTATCGACCTGAATACCACCTACCCTTGCCACGGAGGCTATATAAACGGTGGTCTGAAAGTAGGCTGCCACGCCCACGGTTCACCGCTGCCGCTCAAACCGGCTTTACAGACATCGTGCAACGCCTATTTCTGCTGGGGCTTCAAGGCAATGATCGACCGCCGAAGCAAGTACGGAAGCTCTGCCGCAGCATTCGAAATCTGGAAGAACCATCTTGTATCGATGGGCTACGGCTACCGCCTCGGTGTCGACCTGCCGGGAGAAAGCCGCGGATTCATCCCAAATGCCAAATTCTACGACAAGTTCTACCGCGAAGGCCGCTGGAGCGCCAATACCATCATATCAGTATCGATCGGTCAAGGGGAAATCCTGTCCACACCTCTGCAGATAGCCAACCTCAGCGCCACCATAGCCAACCGCGGCTGGTACATCACACCGCACGTGGTCAAACAGATCGCCGACACCGTCCTGCCCGATGGAACCGCGGAGAAGCACTACCCGACCATAGAAAGCCATTATTACGCACCTGTGGCCGAAGGCATGCGCATGGCTGTCATCGGTGGCACGTGCCGTCGCGCCGCAATTCCGGGAATAGAGGTATGCGGAAAGACCGGCACGGCACAGAATCCGCATGGCAAGGATCATTCCGCTTTCATGGGATTCGCACCCTTCGAGAATCCGCAGATTGCAGTGGCCGTCTACGTAGAGAACGGCGGCTGGGGAGCGACATTCGGCGTGCCTATAGGAAGCCTTGTCATGGAAAAATACCTCAAAGGGCAGATCGCCCCGGAACGGCAGTACATGGAAGACCAAATGCTAAACACATCTATTTATTATGCTCCTCCGGTCCCGAAAAAGAAATGATGCCTCGGAAGCATTCCGCAACCTCGACTGGCCTACTGTAATCATATATCTGATTATGGTAATTGCCGGCATGATAAGCATCTATGCTGCCTGCTATAACTTCGATAACGCCAGCATGTTATCCGCAGATGAATTTTCGGGGAAACAGCTGCGCTGGATAGGGCTTTCACTTGTGTTGGGCTTTATACTGCTGCTTGTCAACGCCCGCATGTACGAAACATACGCCTACCCCATATATGTGGCTGTCGTTATTCTTCTGGCAATCACACCTCTTATAGCCCACGACATCAAAGGTTCCCGTTCGTGGCTCTCATTCGGACCGATGAGCCTGCAACCGGCCGAATTCGCCAAATTCGCCACAGCTCTGGCTCTGGCCAAACTATTCAGCACCTACCAGTTCGCGCTAAACGCTAAATTCAGCAACTATGCCCGCGCCCTGCTGATAATATTATTGCCTATAGTCCTGATTCTTGCGCAGAATGAAACCGGTTCGGCACTGACATTCCTGTCACTCTTCTTCGTGCTCTACCGCGAGGGTATGAGCGGACTTATCCTTTTTGCCGCTCTGTTCGCAGTGGTGATTTTCGTGGTCACCATCAAATTCACAGACATGATGCTGCTCGGAATGCCGACGGGCGAGTTCGCCGTGATGATGATGATTATGATTGTAATGACTGTCATGTGCTTCACCTACAACAGCCGCCGCCTCGACATTGCACGCAATGTATTTCTCTGGTTCGCCGGATGCACCGGACTGCTGTTCGCACTTGCCGCTTCCGGAATCGACATACCGGGACTGCCTGCGACTATAGGAACTATAATCGTGGCCACTGCATATATAGGAATCGAAGCCATACGGCGTCATCAGCGCAGCCTCTTCGCCGCAATGGGCACCGGACTGGCCGCAGTAGTATTCATGTTCTCGGTGAATTTTGCTTTCGACCATCTTAAACCGCATCAGCAGATGCGCGTCAATGTAGTACTCGGCATCGTCGAGGATCTTCAAGCCGCAGGCTACAACGTAAACCAGTCAAAAATAGCCATAGGCTCCGGAGGTTTCTTCGGCAAGGGCTTCCTCAACGGCACACAGACAAAACTGAAATATGTGCCGGAGCAGCACACCGACTTCATATTCTGCACCATAGGCGAAGAAGAAGGCTTCATAGGTTCCTTGACCGTGACTCTCCTTTTTCTGGCGCTTATCCTGCGCATAATAAAAATCGGCGAACGGCAACCGACAAGTTTCGGACGCGTCTACGCCTACTGTGTGGCATCGTATTTTATATTCCACTTCTGCATAAACATAGGCATGGTAATAGGTCTGTGTCCCGTGATAGGTATTCCGCTTCCGTTCTTCAGCTACGGAGGTTCGTCGCTCTGGGGCTTCACCATACTGCTGTTCATACTGCTGCGTATCGACGCTTCAAGACGCAATATCCTGGCATATTGACACCGCGAAATTGTCCCTATGCAACAGGACAAACAAATGGACAATGGCATAAAGCACTTGTTTGCCAATGCAGACAACAATACTTTTGCCACTATGAAAAAACCACTGCTGATTTTAATTTCGACTGTATTGATCACAGCGGCATGCTCTGATGAAAAAGCGCCGCAATCCGCCCACAAGGAAGCGACGGAAACATTGTCGCCTCACAACAAAGCCCTCGAACTACGCGACCACAATGCTCCTGTAGAAGAAATCATAGCAATGCAGAAAAAAGCCGTCGACGAACTTCGCCGAGGAGATTGCCCGGACGATCCGGTCGAAGTTCTTTCTCAAATGGGATTATTCTGTTGCTGTGCCGGAGATTATGCAAGCGGGGCTGAATATCTGCACGAAGCATCGGACTATCTCGACAATCACCCCGAACACGGCGATACCGAAGGCGTCGTGCAACTTTACGGCGACCTTGGCAACCTTTACATAACTCTCGGCATGTCGGAAAATGCCCTTGAATCAAACGACAGGGCTATCGATGTCAGCAAGCGCCTCGGCGGGCGCCTGCTCAGCGACCTCTACAGAATGCGGGCATCCATCTTCAATATGCTCCAGGAACCGGACTCCGTTCTTGCCTGCTACAACCTCGCGCTCGAATCCATTGCCGGCGACGAAACGGTATCTGATTCCGACGAATTGCGCAACGGAATACTGAGCGAACGGGCCGACTTCATTATCAGCTGCGGCATACTGCCCGACTCCATACCTGCGGCGATATCGACTCTGGAACGCATACTCGAATCCGAACCCTGGGATCCAAACGGTGTCAAATACAGCCTCGGACTTGCCTATTTCCAGACCGGACGCACGATGGAAGGAGTCACTCTTATGGAGGAAGCGATCGACAGCCTTATAAAAACACAGGATCTCGATTTCGTATCATTCTGTTATCCGGATCTTATGAAATCATACGCCAATGCCGGTTTATACGAACGCCTCGGACAACGTTTCCTAAAGTACGACGAACTGCGCGACACACTGCTCAACCGAGAAAAACTGGCAAGTATAACAGGCGCTGATTTCCGCCACCGCGCAACGCAAAAAGAAGAAGAAAACAAGATACTGGCCTTGCAGCTCGAACTTGCACAGCAACGCATATTACTCGGATGTATCCTGGCCATATTCATTTTCGCTGCCATTTCCCTTACATTCATATTCCAGCGCCGCAGCCACCTGCGCACACGACGCATACAGCAAAGCCGTATCGACTCACTTATCGCCGACCGCGTCGATCTTAACAAACAGATCGAATCATTGAACCGCGATCTGGAAAACCGCCGTCCCGAATTGCAGGAAACTACACTGCTGACTCCGCTGATTCTCGAAAAAGAACATGAAGCCGAATTCAAGCGCTCGTTCGCAACCGCCTATCCGCATTTCCTGCCAGAACTTCGACGCGACTATCCGGATCTTACGCCTTCGCTCGAGCTGATCTGTATGCTGATATTTCTCCACCGCAGTACCGACGAGATAGCTCTTGCCATCGGCATATCCCGCGACAGTGTCCACAAAAGCCGCTACCGCATCCGACGAACACTCGGACTGGGACGAGAGGATGACCTCGACTCTTTCATACAACAGCGTCGGCCCTGACAAACAATATCATAATTAAAAACGAACAATAAGCACTTTTAACACGTTTTCTTTAAAGCGTGTCGTATTTTGTCGTAACTTTGTCAAGAATGATCTATCCGGCAATCGCCGCGATACCGTACCTCACGGATACTACATACTTATTTATTCATAAAACCTCAAACCTATCCACAAAAACGACATGAGAAAAATTTTTCTTATGATGCTTGCGGTCGTGGCTATAGCAGTACAGCGACCGGCAGCTCAGATTGTGACGTCGTCGCCGCTGATTCTTCAACAATCAAGCAGCGACATTGTGCTTACTTTCCACTCCGATTCCCCTCTGTGCAATCAGGTTTTCGCCAACGCACCGCAGTCGGAGGAAATCTACGCCCATATAGGCCTTATAACAAGTAAGAGCACGAGCGGAAGCGACTGGAAATATACCATTTTCCCCTGGCCGTCGTCAGGCAATGCCCAGGAGGCCAACACAGACAAAAACCATCTGAAGTACATAAGCCCGAACACATATACATTGTCGATCGGCACCATAGCCGGCTATTTCGGCATTACGGACCCTTCGGAAACGGTAAAACAGATTGCTCTTGTATTCCGCACCGCCGACGGCCGCAAGGAATGCAAGACAGCCACAGGAGGCGATATCTATGTCGACGTAATGCCCGAAGGCTTCCAGATGCAATTCAACTGCAGCTCGCCCAAACGCGTGATATCACAGCCTACGGCCATGACTTTCACCGTCAACACAACTTCTGCCGGCAAACTTGAAATTCTGATGAACGGAACACCTGTCGCATCAGCCGCCAACGCATCGACTCTCAGCAAGGAAATCAATTTCACAGAAAAAGGTGAATACAGCATCGAAGCCCGCGCTACCCAAGGAGATGTTACCCGCAGCGAAAGCTTCGACATCGCTTTCCCCGGCCAGTCACAAGCCGAAACTTATCCCGGCGGTACACCCCGTATGGGTGCTGTCAAAAATACCGACGGCACAGTGACATTCTGCCTCGCCGCTCCCGGCAAGACCAGCGTTATGCTCGTGCCTTCGTGGGACGACTACAAGTTCCTCGGCAAAAACATGATGAAATACCAGGACTATCAGGGTAACCGCTATTTCTGGATCACTGTCGACGGCCTTGCCGACAATGAATGGTATCCCTACTACTTCGTTGTCGACGACACTTACAAAGTCGCCGACCCATACGCCCACCTTATTCTGGACTGCTACAACGACCGTTATCTGTCAAAGACAATCTGGCCCGACCGTCCACAGTACCCCTACGAGAAATTCTCGGACGTGATGCTGGGCGTGTATCGCGGCGACATCGACGAATACGAATTCTCCGACTTCACCATTCCCGACCATGACAATCTGGTGATCTACGAACTCCTGTTCCGCGATTTCACTGGCAATGAAGGCGTAGCCTCCGCCAACGGAACCGTACGCAAAGCCATTGAAAAGATTCCTTATCTTAAGGATCTCGGCGTTAATGCCGTGGAACTTATGCCAATCATGGAATTCAACGGCAACAACTCATGGGGCTACAACACAAACTTCTACCTCGCTCCCGACAAAGCCTATGGCTCCCCCACCGACTATAAGGATTTCATCGAAGAATGCCACAAAGCAGGTATAGCCGTCATCCTTGACATCGTGTTCAACCAGAGCGACGGTCTGCACCCATGGTATCAGATGTACGACATCAACTCCAATCCGTTCTACAACAAGGTTGCACCCCACGATTACAGCGTGCTCAACGACTGGAATCAGGGCAACGCACTGGTGCAGCAGCAATGGACCGACGCACTTGTCTACTGGCTTGAAGAATACAATGTCGACGGATTCCGCTTCGACCTCGTAAAAGGCCTTGGCGACAATGACAGCTACTCTTCCGGCACAGAAGCCTACAATGCCTCACGTGTCAACCGCATGAAACGCCTGCACGGCGTCATCAAGTCTGTCAAACCCGACGGTATCCACATCAACGAAGACCTTGCCGGATCAAAAGAGGAAATCGAACTCGGCGAAGACGGACAGCTACAATGGGCAAACATCAACGACGCATCCTGCCAGTATGCCATGGGCTGGGACAACGGTGCCATGGGCATGAACCAGTTCTTCTCACGCAATCAGGGAAACCGCCCCTGGGGTTCCACCGTATCATATGCCGAAAGCCACGACGAGCAACGAATGGGCTACAAGGTCGACACCTGGGGCGTGACTCCGCAGGTCAAGGGCGACAAAGCCGTAACCATGAAGCGCCTGGCCTCCGTCGGCGTACAGATGCTTCTAACACCCGGTCCCAAGATGATATGGCAGTTCGGTGAACTCGGCAACCAGCAGAACACCAAAGACAGCAACAACGGCAACAACACAGATCCAAAAATCGTACACTGGAAATATCTTGAAGATGCCGACCGTCTGCACGTGCTCCGCGCCTACACCCGCATGAACCTCCTGCGTGCATCCAACCCCGAACTCTTTGCCCGCGACGCCACATTCGAGGCCAAAGGCCTGACTTCACGCTTCGATAAACAGCGTACAATGCGTCTGGCAACCGCCGACAAGGAAATCATAGCATTCATCAACCCGTCCTACAGTGCATCAATGGACATCACCGTAACACCCTCGGTGATGAACACCTCCAATGCCAAACTTATCTACGCAACTCCCGGCTTCATGCCAGCCGTCAAAGCCGAAGGCGCAGAACTCAGCGTCACTGTTCCCGCCAACAGCTTCGCCGTATTCGCCACCGACAAGGTAAGCGGCATCGGCAACAACATAATAGCCGACGACAACGGAAACGATTGCACTGTCATCGGCGGCACAGGCGAGATTATCGTCACCGGCGACTACGACAATATAGCAGTATACAACATCGCAGGCCGCCTGCAGCCTTCGCTGCATGTTCCTGCCGGACTCTATATCGTAATCGTCGACGGACACGCTACAAAAGTCGCCGTCCGCTGATAACTTCACATCTATACAAAAAAATAGGTTGCGCTTACACGCAACCTATTTTTTTGCTATCTATTTTTTATGTAATTTTGTAAGTAAAAAATCGCTTGTAGCGCATCGAAATGCAATATAAATTCGTATCATCGTCAGAATCAAACGACAGCGTCATAATTCTCTTCGCAGGATGGGCCATGGACAACAATCCTTTCGAAGGTTTGCACCGCGACGGATACGATATCGTCGTAATCTGGGACTACCGCGACTTCACCATCGACTGGGGAATCGTGGCTCGGTATCGCGAAATCTGCATTCTCGCATGGTCGATGGGGGTCTATGCCGCCTCAATGTCGACACATGCCATCGACAGCCGAATCACCAAGCGGATAGCCGTCAACGGCACACTGAAGCCGGTCGACAACCGCAACGGCATTCCCGTTCGTATATTCCTGGGCACAGCCGACGGCCTGTGTGAATCATCCTTACGTAAATTTTACCGTCGCTTGGCCGCCGAGCGCGTCGATTTCGAACGCTTCCAAAATCATCAGCCTCAACGCGACATAAAAGAGCTTGCCGACGAACTTGCCGCCATATATCCACCGCCACTGCTTTCCAATCCTCCTGTCGGGAAGTGGGATCTGGCGATTATAGGACGGATGGACGCCATATTCCCCGCCGTAAACCAGTGGCGGGCATGGAACGAGGCCGGCGTGCCTCTGACAGTGTGTGAAAATGCCGGCCACCTGATGGACATGCAGCGAATAATCGACCGTCATTTCGTCGACAAACAGATGGCTGCCGAACGCTTCGGACGCGGTCGCAGAAGCTACGATTCAGCAGCACCCGTACAGAGCGATATTGTCAGCCGGCTGCACAAAGCCATGACATCATGCCGGGTGACCGACGCAATAGAGCGTCGTGGCGCACGCGTGCTGGAAATAGGCTGCGGTACAGGTTCACTATCGCACCGGCTTGCCCGCCACCTCGACAGTGCTTCGTTCGAATTATGGGACATAGCCGGCAACGCTCCGGAAGGAATCGAAGACTATCCCGGCAACAGAATCATATTCCGGCGATGCGACGCCGAAACTGCAATATCAGCCATCCCTTCCGACTCGCTCGACATGATAGCCTCGGCATCAACCATACAATGGTTCAATTCGCCTTCGCGCTTCATGCGCCGGAGCATGCAGATTCTCGGCAAGGGAGGAATTCTTGCGTTCTCGGCTTTCACCAAAGGAAATCTCGCTGAAGTGGAAGCCGTGACAGGTCGTTCGTTGCCTATGCTGACAGCAGAACAATGGCGCGGAATAATCCCCGCAGGATTCGATCTGCTCCACTTCGAGGAATATGCCTGCGACATGACTTTTGACAGTTCCATAGATGTGTTCCGTCATCTTAAAGCCACCGGAGTCAACGCTCTCGGTCGCGGCGGCGACCGAACAGACCTGCGGCGGCGCATCGACAACTACCAACCCGATCTCGACGGAAAATACCACATCACATATCGCCCCATCATCATCATCCTGAAAAAAAATGGATAAACTTCTTAATTATAAGACTCTCTTCGTAACAGGCATTGACACCGACGCCGGAAAGACCTACGCCACAGCATGGCTCGCAGGCCTTATGACGCGACAAGGCCTGAGCGTAGCCACCCAGAAATTCATACAGACAGGCTGCACCGGCAGCTCCGAAGATATAGAAGCTCACCGACGCCTATGCGGCACCGGCGCTCTGCCGGAAGATCTGGACGGGACAACAGCTCCAATCATATTCTCCTACCCGGCTTCGGCTCAGCTGGCCGCACGGATCGACGGACGCGAAATCGACCTCGGCCTTGCAGACCGAAGCACAGAGATCCTTTCAGGGCGCTATGACCGCGTTCTCATCGAGGGCGCCGGCGGACTGATGGTGCCGGTAACAGACGATCTTTTCTGCATAGACTATATAGCATCGCGTAAGCTGCCTGCCGTACTCGTTACAAACGGTGTACTCGGTTCCATAAACCATACAGTGCTGTCGCTCGAAGCCATATCCTCCCGCGGTATAGAACTTGCCGCCGTTGTCTACAACACTCATTTTGATTCCGACGCCACCATCGCCGCCGACACATTCGGCTTCATAAGCCGTTATACAGCATCACATTTCCCGGAATCAGAGGTGATGAAGATGCCATCAATTATGTAAAAAAAGTTAAACACAAACTACGCTCCGATACGAAATTCATAACTTTGTAACGTTATGGACGAAAACGATTTTTCGATACACATAAGCAAGGAAGAACTGGCGGAAATGCCCGTGGTTTCATTTCCCGGGCAGATAGTGCTCGTCGACTCTGCCGCCGTAGCCCATTCAGCTCTGCGCGCACTGTCATCAGAAAAAGCCGTGGGCTTCGATACCGAAACGCGACCCTCGTTCCGCAAGGGTAGCCGACACAAGGTGGCTCTTATGCAACTGTCGACTCAAGAACGCTGTTTTCTTTTCCGCCTGAACAAAATCGGTATCTGCGCTGAACTGAAACGCTTCCTCGAAAATCCCGACATACTCAAAATCGGTTTATCGGTTCACGATGATTTCAATGCCATCCGGCGAAGCGAAGAATTTGAACCGGCCGGTTTTATCGACCTGCAAAGCGAAGTCAGAGCATTCAGGATAAAGGATATATCCCTTCAGAAAATCTACGGTATAGTATTCGGCGAACGAATATCAAAGGGCCAGCGCCTGACCAATTGGGAAGCCGACACCCTCAGCGAAGCTCAGCAGGGTTATGCCGCTCTCGACGCCTGGGCCTGTCTGCGCCTCTACGACCACCTCCGCTCCGGACGGTTCAAACCCATGGAATCGCCCTATCTCCACCCTATAGAAACAGAAAATACCGAAAACAAGTGATGAAAGCCAGGCGTTCTACTGTCATACCTCTGATTCTGCTGGTCTATCTGGCCGTCATGGCCACCATAGGCTGGGACGAATATGCCGCGGGGCGCAGCTCCGCACTTTATTATTTCGGAGTCATAGGCGTCACCCTCGCGGTGATAGTTCTTCTCCACTTCAACCTCAAGCGCCGTGAACGGCTTCGCCGCGAGCGCCTTGACGATATTGCAAACAACAACAACCAACAAAATAACCCTTAATATGGCTAAAAAAGCACTTCTGATCATTCTCGACGGATGGGGCATAGGCGCACACAGCACAGCCAACGCCATCTACTCCACCCCAACTCCCTATTGGAACTATCTTCTTGAAAACTACCCGCATTCCGAGCTGCAGGCCAGCGGTGAACACGTAGGTCTTCCCGACGGACAGATGGGCAACTCCGAAGTCGGCCACCTCAACATCGGCGCCGGCCGCGTGGTCTATCAGGATCTTGTAAAAATCAACAAGGCTATCAAAGACGGCTCCGTACTGAACAATCCAGAAATCATCAGCGCCTTCGAATATGCGAAGAAAAGCGGTAAGGCCATACATTTCATGGGGCTTACATCAAACGGTGGCGTACACTCGTCGCTCGAACACCTCTTCGCTCTTTGTGACATCGCCAAACACTACGGTCTTGAAAAAGTCTACATCCACTGCTTCATGGACGGCCGCGACACCGACCCCCGCAGCGGCATAGGCTTCATCCGTCAGGTACAGGAACACTGCGCAAAATCAGCCGGCACTATAGCATCCATCATCGGCCGCTTCTACGCCATGGACCGCGACCGTCGCTGGGAGCGCGTCAAGGTGGCTTACGATCTTTTAGTAGACGGCAAGGGAGAACAGGCTACCGACATGGTGGCCGCCATGCAGGAAAGCTACAACAACGACGTGACCGACGAATTCATAAAGCCGATCAACAATGCCACTGTCGACGGAACCATCAAAGCCGACGACTGCGTCATATTCTTCAACTACCGCAACGACCGCGCAAAGGAAATCACAGAGGTACTCACTCAGAAAGACATGCCCGAACAAGGCATGCACACCGTGTCCGGCCTGCAGTACTACTGCATGACTCCCTACGACTCGTCGTTCAAAGACGTGCATATCCTTTTCGACAAGGAAGATGTAAGCAACACCCTCTCTGAATACATCTCCGCACAAGGTCTTGAGCAGCTTCATATCGCCGAAACAGAAAAATATGCGCATGTGACATTCTTCTTCAACGGCGGCCGCGAGGCTCCTTTCAACGGCGAGGACCGCATTCTTGTTCCTTCTCCAAAAGTGGCTACCTACGACCTCAAACCCGAGATGAGCGCCTACGAAGTAAAGGACAAACTTGTGGAAGCCATCAAATCGGAGAAATACAGCTTTATCGTCGTCAACTACGCCAATGGCGACATGGTAGGCCACACAGGCATCTATCCCGCCATCCAGAAAGCGGTCGAAACGCTCGACAGCTGCGTACACGACACCGTTGAAGCCGCCAAAGCAGCAGGCTATGACGTCATCATCATCGCCGACCACGGCAATGCCGACAATGCTGTCAACCCCGACGGCACTCCAAACACCGCACACTCGCTCAACCCGGTGCCTTTCGTCTACATCAGCGACGATGCCAAGGCAAAAGTCGAAAACGGCAAACTCGCCGATGTGGCTCCATCCATCCTCCACATCATGGGGCTTCCGCAACCCGCCGAAATGACAGGCCACGACCTGATCACCGACTGAAAATTATGAATCGTCCCGAATAGGCGTAGCAAACAAAAAAAATAAAAATTCAAACAAACCGGGCTGTGTCGTAATTCCGTTTACGGCGCAGCCCGGTTTGTTTATTTCATGTAAGGACATGCCACCGCACGCCTATCCGCTTGGTAGGCAAAAGGTGTTGTTCAGATATGTTCCGGATTATCTGGAGAGAGATAGATTTACGGAAATACCGTAGGATGAATTTGATGTGGGATAAGAACTTGTGGTGACGATGGGCGAGTTGACCTGATGGTCGAAATAGGCGGCGACAGTCACACGCTTGCTCAGGATGTAGGATGCAGTGAAATTGATGCCAAGCGTATTCGTCCCGCTCGTCGGTTGCGTGTAATTGCTTTCCATGCGCCTGATAAGCGCCTGATTGTTCTGGAACGAAAAGTCGGCGTTCAGTGTAAGGTCGTTGCTTATGCCCTGCTGCGATCCTTTCATCTTCAGAACAGTATTGAAACCAACAATCTTGTAGCCTGCGCCAATGGTCAGCCCGCGCGAGGAAGCCTCGACCACCTGACCGGCAGAAGAATTGAGCGTAAGAGTACGTTGGTCGCGATATTCGGCATTGATCTGCAACTCGTTCTTTAGAGTCACATTCACTCCGATAAGCGGTGCGAAACGCTCGGTGATGGCTACCGAAGATATATTGAACGGCGACGAAGGAATTGGCTGCCCAGATATTTCATCGAGCGCAAAGCCAAGATCACCATTTCCGGTGCCGACCCAGTTCAGATAGGAGGAGAAAGAACCTACAGAATATGTGCACTGATAGGCATGAGTGAGAGTAAATGTCTTGAAAATATTGCGCATATTCCCGAGGTTTATGAAGCCGTCGTAGGTTATGCGCCAGTTGGGAAGCATCGCAGCCAAAGAGGGGAACGGATTCAGATTAGCCTTGCGCACGTCGGTGCCTGTATAAGCAGCCACAAATGCGGGAATAAGAACATCTGACGATGTTTCGCTTACAGATCCTACTTCGGGAGAGAAAGGCTGTCCGGCATGTGGAGTTCCGGCGATGAATCCGGCGTCGGGATAATTCATTCCGGCATACTGAGCCTCGACACGCTCGCGCACTACCGGAATATTGGAAAGGAAACGGTCGAATGCCGGCGAATAGTAACCATTATCAGCGCTTGAGGCACGTAAAGCCGTCAAAATAGCGCAATGGGTCTTGGTATACGAACCGTTGTAGGAAGTCGGCATGCCGGCGTACATGAACTGTACCTGCTGCGTGCGGTTGTCGGTACGGTTGAAGGTCAGCTGTACCTTGAATCCCTTGAAAAGCTCGAAATTCGTTTCAACATTAAATTCATTGGCATGCGACCACACGGCAGGCGAAGTCTGACCGTCGTCGGTAATCAGCCATCCGCGTTCGAGAGCACGGTCGATGAAGCGCTCGTCGGTGAAACCGAATGCAAAGTCAAGGCCCGGCGACATAGGACCATAGGAAAGGCTCTGCCCGAACACATTTCCTATACTCGGTCCGAAGAGCGGCAGCTGCATGGTGCGGGTGTCGCGATAGCGCACGGAAATATTTCGCGGCGACAGCAACAGGCGCAAAGCATACTCGCCTATATTCCGGGCAAGGCTCTTTTCATCTTTAAGCTGCTCCACAATAGTGAACTTGACATTCTTGTCGCCACGCGTAAGCACCTCGACAGTATTCTGGTCGGTCACGCGCGTTTCAACAGGGAATGGAGTGGTACCCCCGTCGGCAAGGACTGCGGTGACTTTTACTTTTTTATTACGGAGATTATGTTTGATAGTCAAGGTAGTATCAGGCTTGAGTTTATATGTCCGCTCGAACTTCTTTGCTTTTTTAGGAGTCGAAGGACGGCGGCTGTTTGCAAAACGCTTGGTGACTTCCTTGAAAATAGGAATCTTATTATAGATGTTTTCAAAGTTCAGGCGTCCGTCGGCACTCCATACGGCCTGGTTGGCAATGGAATTTCCAAGCTGTACACCGTCGATCGTAGCGCCACGATCCCAACGGTAAGTGGCATTGTAACTGACTGAACCGGTAAGGAAATCGAGGAACGGAATACGCGAGAACGGTGCCTTGTACTGTCCCGTGAAAGTCTGGTTATATGCCCAGGGCGTACCCATAGAGCGTATACTCTGCCAGACTGTGTCCTTCCAGTCACGGTATTTGTCCGGAAACAGCCTGCGGTTGACGGCTCCTACTGTTTCCTCGATGCGCGCCGAGGTGTTGGAGTTGAAAGTCAGCGATAGAGTCTTGGTGATATTCCATGTCAGTGCAAGCTGACGATCCCAAAGGAAGTTCTTGCTGACCGACACGGGAAGCTGGAACATGACGTCGGTTTCAGAACGGGTCTGCTGCTCATAATAATAACGCGACATATTCGTCTGGAACGAGATATTGTTCGGAACCCACTGCAGCTCCCAGTCTTTCAGGAATTTCGCGTTCTTGCTCTTCGACTTTATTCCTTTGAAGGGCTTGAACGGTTTTATGAAAGGCGAATATGAATACTGCAATGAGCCGCGGTAGTCATTTGTATTTTCATATTCAGTCGTAGGATCATTCTTGGCCTGCTTGCTGAAAGAAAAATTCAGTGTGAAATTGGCAGGATCCCAAGGCATCGGAGTCTTGCTCTGCACATCGAATTTCAGCCCGGAAATAGAGAAGTTCTGCACGCTCGAACGCTCTACGGCGTAAGCGCTCACCGAATCACGTTCTTCTTTGGTGGTACAGTCGTCGAGAGCATCCTTCAGAAGCACATCCTGGTCGAGAGGATTGTACTTCGGCGAAGTCTTTTCCTTGGTCATGGAGTAATATATCGGAGCACGCAGTTTTGCCTTTTCCGGCAGAAAACGGCCGAGATCGGCCTGAACGGCGACATTATACTGCATGTAATCATCGAGGCGACGTTCGTTGAGCGATTGGTCGACACCGCCGAATCCGGCAGTTTCGATATGTCCTCCGAGATTTACCGTCGCGACATCCGATACCGACAGCGTGGCATTGGCTTTGGCAGCCCATCCGCCGGCTTCGTTGAAATCGGTCACCTTGAGTTCATTCACCCACACGATACCGTCCTTTGTCGTCGCCGAATTATTGCGTATGCCTATCATGATCACACGCACATCGCTGAGCGACGGGTTGCCGAGCACGGCCATGCGGTTGCGCTCGCGATCAGGGTCGCGTCCGGTAAAGAGTGTGCCGAAGCCCACCCCGCTCTCCTCGGCACGCCGTGCACGGTTGCGCTCTTTCTTCAACTCGACAAGGTTCTGCAAGTTGAAATTGAAGTAATTGTTCTCCGGCCATACTATTGCCCGGTCGGTGGAACTATACTGGTTGTACTTTCCATGCGGCGTCAATTCGAGAGGAATCTCGTATTCGTAGAAATTGTTCTTAACGTCGGTGCCGAGTCGGATGAACACCGAAAGGTCGCCGGAACGTAGATTTGTATGGTCGTCGATAAGCGATTCTGCATGCACCCACATCTGCATCCGTTTGTAGTTGCGCAAATCGAGCTGCGTGTTGCGGTAGACGGCGCGGGCGTCGCCGGCGTTGAGGTCAAGGACTTTCATCGACATAGACTGCTCGTTGAGCTGCACTATCTGGCTCTGTCCGGGGTCGCTTATACGGGTCACACCCGGAGGCAGTACATAGTTGACCGGTTCACGTCCGGCGTTTTCCTCGATATTTACAACCGAAAGGTCGAGCTGTCCCTGGGCGGGAGCGTCGCCACGCGAATTGAGGTTGAAATCATAGCTTCGCCATTCTCCGCGCACAAGCTCGAAAGTGGCGAAGCGCAGATGGGTGGTTTTCTTGAAACCTGTAAGGAACATGCGGGCGAAACGTATGGTAGAGAAGTCGCTTATCGAACCTACGATTTTTTCGTAATCCTTCAAAGGTATCTTGAACTGGTACCATTCGACTTCAGGATTGGATCCGTCACGTGTGGGAACCACAGTGACCTGTTTATCCGTTATATAGTTCTTACCAACCACAAGATCTTCGGGACGGATCGACACACGATACTGAAAATAACGTTCATATTCGTTGAGCGTGTTATCCTGGTTTATGTCCTCAACGTCGGGCACGGCACGCGACGACTGGTAGAGCGGATCGTCGGCATCCTCGGGAGAAAGCGAGTTGCCTTCGACTCCGTTGTAACGTTTATAGCGTTCGAGCACGCCGAGGCGCTGATCGTCGTAGTCATATCCACGATAGAAATGATAGTTGTCGCCGGCAGGGTCGTTAAGCGGCGAGAAGCGGTCGGCCTGCATACGCTCGATTGTGGCGGCAGGCAGACGGCGGCGCAATTCTTCAAGATAATTCTGATAGGACGGAAAAAGAAATTCGTCGGCATTGGGCAGACCGTCGAGTCCGACGTCCTGAGCCAGTCGGGCACCGTTTGAATTGTCAAAAGAATAAGTCAGGGAATTCTGTTTGGACACACGTCCCCAGACGGTTTCGGTCAGATACTGATCGTCGCCGTCGACAGGTATGCCGTTCTCGTAACTTTTGAGTCCGTCCTTGAGAATGTCTTCCGACATCTCGCCGAAGTTGATGTAAAGGTCACCGCCTTCGTAGTTGGGATTTTCCGGATCGAGGAAAGGATTCATCAGCCAGAACTGAACATACTCGATATTGCTCTGCTCGAAGTTTGTGTTGTCCATCTTTCGCATGATTCCGCCCCATCGTTTTTCAGGATTCAACAGTTTACCTTCTTCGTCCATTCCAGCGTAGTCGAGGTTATATGGACCGCGCTCGTCGGGATAGTACGACAGGTTGAGAGTCTGGATTGTGTTCGATTCACCATAACCACGTTCCCTGCCGGGAAAAATCTCGAAAGAGAATATCTCGCGCACATAAGGGTTCGAAAGTTGTTTGAGATCGCTTTTTATATAGCCGGGAGCCAGAGAACTGTTGCGCTGGGTGAAAAGGCGGTCGATATAGTACCAGTTCAGGAGGGCACGGTTCTTGCCATAGTCCACGTTGTTGCTGAGCTGTGCTTCGGGGAACAGGGCATTGGGCGAGGGATCGTAGGGCGTGGAGGCCAGGAACCACGAATACGGCGAGCGAAGGTCGATGCCGGTCTGTGTCGACTCGAAATCGTCGACATAGGAAGAGCCTTTGTTTGAGCCTGATTTCTGCTGATGGGGCAGCAGGCGCGCATATTCGGCAACGAGATTGAGCCGCGACGGCTGCGTTGCATTGACTGTAGGTATTTTATTGAGCAGGTTTGTCAGCCACATGAACTCTCCGTTATAGGCCAGATTCAGGCCAAGCATGGTGTTGTTGACCACCTCGTCGCCTATATTGACTTTCTCGATAAGCGCTTTTTCGGAAAAATGGAGCAACGTACCGCCTATGTTAAGGTTTTTGTTGAGCTGATACTGCAAATCCAGGCCGAGAAGGGTCTTACGCTGTGTGGAGAACATCGACTGGTTTTCGAGGCTTACACTGATATTCTGCCCGGAGTCGATAATCGACTGGTTGGTGATTGTGACTATACCCATGGCATAGTCCACGGTATAGTCGGAATTCTCTGTAAGCTGTACACCTCCCGCGGTCACTACTACCGAACCTCGCGGCACATTCATGGCATTGAGTCGTATTTGTGATCCGGAGGAAGCCTGATATTCACCCGAGAGTATGAATTTATTCTTGTCGGCATACTGCCGCGCCACCACCAGCGTGGAGTCATACAGTTCCTGATAGACATAACGCTCGGCGATTGCCGGATTTCCTATTTTTGCGGCAAGATGGGAGCCGAAAGGTTCAACAACAGGGAATATCACCTTACCGGTAGCCGCTATTATGGTATAGCCCTCGATAAAGTCGAAAAAGCCGTCGGGATTGCTTTCCTCGTTGGAATCTATACGGTCGAGATTCATCACCTGCAACAGGGACTGGTTGTTCAGTCCCGGCACGGGAAGATAGTTGATCTGTGTTCCGGTGGTGTCGGAAAGATATTTGATGTTCAGCCTGAACTTGTTTTTCTGAATCTGGTAGCCTCCGAGATTATAGACGTTTTTCATCATCAGCTTCCACATCGGCTGCTTAGGCGATGCCGTAGTGCTTTTGAGCATCTTGACATAGAGCGACTGGTCGGTGGAAGTTATGTCGCCGGAAAATTCACCGACCTGATATACCTGTCCGCCATAGGTGTACTCGAAAGCTACGGCCAGCACCTCGTCGGCGTTAAGAGCACTACGAACGGAGATATAGCCGAGAGTCGAGTTAAGAGAGTACTCGCTTGACGACAGCAGGCGCGCGCTTTCCACTTTCTCGTAGTCTCGTCCGCCTTCGATTCCGTAGGCCGACAGCGGTTCGAGCGCCTGGGTGACATTGTTGATATTACGTGCGCCGGGATATTCGTTTTTGATGACGGACAGCAAGTTGTTCGAGGCATTGGCCGGATTCGGCAACGACGGGTTGGGCTGCCAATAATTATTGGCGAGAACGCGGTTTTCGGCAAGGTCTTCGAATGCCACAAGGTTTCGGGCCTGTTCGTAGCGTCCGCTCTTGTTGGTTACCCAGACTTCTATACGGGTGATTTTCACACCGCTCGACACGTATGGCAGACGAGAGGCGAAACTATCGTAGTTGTCGCGGAAGAAATGACTGAGGAAGAAGTGGCGGTTCTGGTCGTACTCGTCGACATTGATCGTGAAATCGGTTGTCTGAGCACCGCCTTTGGAATTCACGGTCTTCGACTCCGAGTTCTGCTGCGACACAAGAGCCGTAGCTGTAAGTTTTCCGAACTGCAGTTTCGATTTTATACCGAAAAGGGCTGTTGATCCGCGTATAAGCGACGAACCGGTGGTCATCGACACGTTACCGGCCTCAATATTCTTGACTATATCGTCCTCTTTGCCTTCATAGGCAAGTTTAAGGTTTTTGGAGTCGAAGTCGAAGGTGGCGTCGGTGTTGTAAGTCATGTTGAACTTCATGCGGTCGCCGACACCTGCGTTTATCGTAGCCTGGATTTTCTGATCGAAGTCGAAATAGGTCTTGCGGCGCGACGAAAGCGAGAGCGAGGGGTTGTCGGTCTTGTTGCTCTTTATTCCCATCTGCACCTGTACCGATCCCTGAGTGCGCAGACTCACACCGCCCGGCCCGAAAATTTTCTCCAACGGACCGAGAGCGAAGTTCATATCAAAGATATTAAAGGGCTGCTTTTCCTTTTCGGTGATCTGCGCCAAGTTGCGTTCGCGGTAGTACTCCTGCATGGAACGTCGCAGCTGCCAGTTGTCGTACTGCTCCCTGGAGAGCATGAACGGGGTCGCAATATCGTAATCGCCCATTTTAGTGCGCACCACATAACACCCCGTAGCGGGATCATATTCTGCAGATGTAGTTATGTTCGACGGATCCGAAAGGTCGTAGGCAAGCTCGTCGGACATAAGATCTTCATAGCTCTGCGGCACTGTCTGCTGCACGGGGAAAGGCATCATGATGGAATCCGCCGGATTGGCAGGGGGAGGAGGGTATGCGGCAGGAGGCGGAGGTGTCAGTTCGGACTTGAAATACTGGGCGGTCACGGGCGCAGACACGACGAGAGCCGCCGCGAATAAAATCGACAGCGCCTTGATCAAGGGAAGAAAAATATGTCGCGTCTTCGTTTTTTCCATTGACGATGTGCGTGGCCGCGCCGGCGCGCAGAAGCGCTACATCATTGTCAGCGCTTGTTTTATGGCCTGTTCCACCTTAATGGCGGGGACAGCGTCGAAAAGCTGTTTCAGCACTTTCTGGCTATGCTTGCGGTCGAAACCAAGCATAGTCAGCGCTGCCAGAGCTTCGTCGAATGCGTCGGACGTGGCTTGCGGCTGTAATAATAACGTGTCGTCGGCAGGTTTTATTTTATCCCGCAAGTCAACAATTATGCGCTCGGCTGTTTTCGCACCTATGCCTTTGACACTTTTCAGACGTTTTACGTCGCCGGAAGCTATGGTCTGCGCCAGTTCATCGGGGCTGAACGACGACAGGATTATAATTGCAGTAGCCGCCCCTACGCCCGACACACCTATCAGCGAACGGAAGATCTCACGCTCGCGTTCCGCAGCAAAGCCGTAGAGTAGCCATGCATCGTCGCGGATTACCTCGTGGACAAAAAGTTTCGCGTCCTTAGAGTTTTCAAGAGCCGAAAATGTGGATAATGAAATATGAAGAAGATAAGCAAGGCCTGCACGGGTTTCAAGCACCACGACGGCAGGATTGAGAGTGGCTATCTCGCCACGGATATATTCTAACATGATTTTTTCTTGAATGAACGTTCTATTATCTTGAATTGCAGCACGACCATAAGCAATGCGACAGCCGTGGCTATAATGTCGGAGCTTGGAAACGCAAGCCACACTCCGTCAAGCCCGAAGCGGTCAGGCATGACAAGCAGCAGAGGTATAAGAAACAGAACCTGACGGGTAAGACTCAGAAATATCGACTGAGAGGCTTTACCTATGCTTTGGAAAAATGCGGTGGTTATAATCTGGAAGCCGACAACGGAGAATGCCATCATTGACAACGACAGTGCTCGGACAGTGTTCTGCTGCAAAAGTGTGTCGGTGGTGAACATGGCGGCGACACTTTCGGGAAAACATGTGCCTACAAGCGAACCGATAGCCGTAATCAGCGTCGACACCCCGACTGCAATCAGATACACACGCCGCAGGCGCCCGACAGAACCGGCTCCATAGTTATAACCGACAATGGGCTGCATGCCCTGGCATATACCGAGTACTATCGTGGTCAGAAGCGACGCATAGGTTGTGAATATGCCTGCGGCTCCCACGGCGTTATCTCCACCATAGCGATAAAGCGTAGTGTTGATTATGACATTGATAAAACAAGCGGCGGCATTCACCAGCGCGGGAGCTGCACCGATGGATATGATGGAGAGCACCACAGGCCATTTAAGGGCATAAGTGCGGGGAGTGAAACGCACAAGCGAGTCACGCCTGAAAAAGTGAGCCATCACGAAAACGGCCGACACTCCCATGGCTATATCCGTAGCGATAGCCGCCCCTTTTATCCCCATGCCGAAAACAAAAATGAACAGCGGGGCGAGCAACAGGTTGGTCAACGCGCCAATGAGCATCGTGAACATGGCTCGCGAGGGGTATCCGGAAGCACGCATTATATTGTTCAAACCATAGGCCAGATTAGTCATAAGCAGCCCCGGCAACAGATAAAGTATAAAATCGCGCGCATAAGGAAGCGTGGCGTCGGAGGCACCGAAAGCCCGCAACACCGGTTCAAGGAATATGGCGAACAGCGCTATGTAGACAGCAGCGTTTACAAAGGTAAGCGTAAGCGCATTTCCAAGTATCAGATTGGCTTGTTCACGATCGCCCGCTCCGAGAACGATGGATATTCTTGCGGAAGAGCCAACGCCGACAAGGACTCCGACTGCCGTTGCGAGGTTCATCAGCGGAAACGTTATGGCAAGTCCCGCGATTGCCTCCGGACCTACGCCCTGGCCGATGAATATACGGTCGATGACATTATAAAGCGACATCACAAGCATCCCGACCACCGCCGGAAGACTGTAGTCCCACAACAGGCGCCCGACAGGCGCCGAAGCGAGGCGCGCAAGGCGTTCCGAAGAATTTGCGATATTGTTGTCCACTGACCGTCTCTTATATAATTATATAGGAAAGGCACCATGCCCGTTACGGCACAGCGCCTTTTTTATCATTGCCGGACTCAAGTCCGTAGGCGGCGCTTACTTCGCAGCCTGAGCCTGTGCGCGTTCGTAGAATTTGCGAATATCGGTCTGCGATGCACGGACGTATTCGGGATATTCGTCGATCAGCTCTTTGTAAGCGGCAGCTTCTTTCGC
Organism: uncultured Muribaculaceae bacterium; assembly: GCA_910587235.1. Taxonomy (GTDB): domain Bacteria; phylum Bacteroidota; class Bacteroidia; order Bacteroidales; family Muribaculaceae; genus CAG-873. The sequence goes on along the minus strand of CAJUKD010000001.1, from coordinate 108,992 downwards.
ATAGTCGCCTTCGGCACGGTATACGTTTGCCTTCTTGACAAGGAAGAGAGGAACAAGCTGTGTGTTTCCGTCGGCAGTGCCGATGGCCTTGTCATAGCACTTCAGAGCGTCGGCGTTCTTGTCGAGATTCACATAGCAGTCGCCTTTGAGAGAGTATACGCCCGCAGCCACGATATCGTCCTTGATGTCGGCATCGTCGAGATATTTGATGGCTTCTTCATATTTGCCATCGTTAAAAAGACGTATGCCCATCTCTACTTTAGCGCGGTTGCCGCTCTTGTAACCGGCTTTGGCAGCCTCGGCATAAAGGGAAGTGGCGATGGAATCGTTCTGCTCCATGTCGGCTTTGGCGATAGCGTCGTCGGCCTTGCGGCTTCCGGCGGCTGCAACGTTTATATAGATGATGACTGCCGCAACAATCACAGCTGCAGCGATAAGAACACCATAAACCGTTTTCTTGTTTGCTTTGGCCTTGGCCACGATTTCTTCAGCACGATCGGTCTGCTGAGGAGTTACATTGGGATTTTCCATTGATATTGTTGATGTTTTGATTTTTCCTGTTTTATACGCACATACGGCATTCGGCCACTATGCGCTTACGAATTGCAAAATTACGGCCTTTTCCCCATATATAAAAATTTTTTCGGAGAATTTTCATTTTATATATTAAAGACGTAACTTTGCAGAACTTAAGATGCCAAGCTTGTTATAATTACAACAGGCATGCTCTGCCGTCACAATAAAAAAAGCCACACATGAAAGATTTCAACATCATAATTCCGGTAAAATCTTTTTCCTGCGACGAACTGGACGAACAGCGCCGCCATCTGGTCGACCTGGCCTGCGAAGCCACTTCCCGCTCATATTCACCCTACAGCCATTTCCGTGTAGGAGCCGCCATCGAGCTTGACAACGGAGAAATTGTCACCGGCGCCAATCAGGAGAACGTGGCTTATCCCTCAGGGACATGCGCCGAACGCTCGGCTTGCTTCTATGCCGGAGCACACTACCCTGACGCGCATTTTGTCCGCATTGCCATAGCCGCGCGAGGTACCGACGGCGAATTCACAGCCATTCCGACAGCACCTTGCGGAGCATGCCGACAGTCGCTTCTGGAATACGAAATGCTTGCAGGCCACGACGTCGAAGTGATCCTCTACGGAAGCGAGGCCACCTACGTTATTCCTTCCGTAAGAATGCTGCTGCCGCTCGCTTTTACCGAATTCTAAATTAATCCCATCATATCATATTCTTTAAATGGACTTTATTGAAGAACTTACATGGCGCGGCATGATCCATACCGTTATGCCGGGAACCGCCGAACAGCTCAAAAAAGGAATGACAACGGCATACCTCGGCATCGACCCGACTGCCGACAGCCTTCACATAGGCCACCTCGTAGGGGTAATGATGCTCAAACACTTCCAGCGCTCGGGGCATAAACCCATAGCACTGGTCGGAGGTGCCACAGGCATGATAGGCGACCCGTCGATGAAAAGCCAGGAACGCAAGCTTATCGACGAGCAGACCCTGCGCCACAACCAGGAAGCAATCAAACGCCAGCTTGCAAAATTCCTCGATTTCGACTCCGACGCACCGAATTCCGCCGAACTCGTCAACAATTACGACTGGATGAAAGGCTACGGCTTCCTCGATTTCATCCGCGATATAGGCAAGCACATCACCGTCAACTACATGATGGCCAAGGATTCCGTAAAAAAACGCCTGGCCGGCGACTCCCAGCAGGGAATGTCGTTCACCGAATTCAGCTACCAGCTTCTCCAGGGCTACGACTTTCTCCACCTCTACCGCGACAAAAACTGCCGTCTGCAGCTTGGAGGATCGGACCAGTGGGGAAATATGACAACCGGCACCGAACTTATCAGGCGCGTCGAAGGCGAAGAAAATGTTTTCGCCCTTACCTGTCCTCTGATAACGAAAGCCGACGGAGGCAAATTCGGCAAGACCGAAAGCGGAAACGTATGGCTCGATTCCCGCTACACGTCGCCATACAAATTCTACCAGTTCTGGCTTAACGTATCCGACACCGATGCGGAAAAATACATCAAGATTTTCACCGAACTCTCACGTGAAGAAATCGAAAATCTTATTGCCGAACAGCACGCCGACCCGGGCCTCCGTCCTCTGCAGAAACGCCTGGCAAAGGAAATCACGACCATGGTACACAGCGCCGAAGAATACGAAGCCGCAGTCGAGGCATCGCAGATCCTTTTCAGCAACAAGGCATCGGACATCCTGCATCGAATCAACGAAGACACACTTCTGGCCGTGTTCGAAGGTGTCCCCACTTTCGAAGTCAGCCGAGCCGACATCGCCGCAGGCATACGCCTTGCCGACCTGCTCACCGATAAAGCAGCCGTATTCCCCTCCAAAGCTGAAATGCGCAAACTCATGCAACAGGGAGGATTCTCCATCAACAAGGAGAAAGTGACCGACCCGATGGCCACCGCTTCGGAATCCATGCTTCTGAACGACCGTTACATCATTGTCCAGAAAGGCAAAAAGAACTACTTCCTGCTTATCGCAAAATAAACGACAGCAGACATATAAAAAAGAAAGAGCGAATGACCAATGACGTTTTTCGCTCTTTCTTTTTTATTTTTTCACCGTGATGTGTAATATTTCATCATTGAATGCGTCTAAGATATAAAACACGTAATTAATAATCTACAATCGAACTCCTATAAAAAACGACGATGATTAAACTCCGCAAGGTCAACAAGACATATCCCGGCATAGTTCCCCTGCATGTCTTGAAAAACATCGACCTCGATATAGCACGCGGCGAACTGGTGGCCATAATGGGTGCGTCAGGTTCCGGTAAATCAACATTGCTGAACATACTCGGCATACTCGACAATTACGACAGCGGCGACTACCACCTCGACGGAGTTCTTGTCAAAGACCTTAACGAAAACCGCGCCGCCGAACTACGCAACCGCATGATAGGCTTCGTATTCCAGTCGTTCAATCTTATCGGCTACAAAAACGCGCTTGAGAACGTGGCATTGCCGCTGTTCTATCAGGGTGTGTCGCGCCGAAAACGCAATGCCATGGCCATGGAACAGCTCGAACGCATGGGACTCGCCGACCGCGCGCATCACCTGCCGGGAGAAATGTCCGGCGGCCAGAAACAGCGCGTAGCCATAGCCCGCGCACTTGTGACACATCCGTCCATAATACTTGCCGACGAGCCGACAGGAGCACTCGATTCCCACACGTCGCAGGAAGTAATGCAGGTGTTCCGCGACCTCAATGCCGAAGGCATGACTACCGTAATAGTCACCCACGACCCGGGAGTAGGCGCGGCAACGAATCGCATAATCCGCATATCCGATGGCATGATAACCAATTCCGACGAAAAAAATGCTTGACCTCGTACGCGAAATACGGCAGACTCTGCGCAACAACCGCACACGCACGGTGCTCACCGGACTGTCGGTGGCATGGGGCATATTCATGCTCATAATACTGCTCGGTGTGTCGCGTGGAGTCTACAACTCTTTCGAGAGCAACACCGCAAACCACAAGGACCGAATAACCGTCTGGGGCGGATATACGTCAATGCCATTCAAAGGCTACAAGGACGGCCGCTCGATAGACCTCAGCGACGACGATGTCCACAAGGTGAAAAACGAGAACCGCCACAGCGTCGAGCGCGTGATCGCATATTCGTCGAACGACACTTCATCCATCATCGGACCCAAGGGACATATTTCGGGCGGCTTCAACGCCGTATATCCCGAAGCCATGAATTCCGATGAAGTGAAGATACTGCACGGCCGCTTCATAAACGTTCCCGACATGAAAGAGCAACGCAAGGTGATGGTGCTCCACGCCCGCAACGCCCGCCTGATGTTTGGCGACGAGGTTTCGGCTCTGGGAAAGACCGTATCATCAATGGGCATAGCATGGACCGTAGTCGGAATCTACGACCACCGCTGGCGCAGCCAGACCTACGTGCCCTATTCCACACTCAAAGGTATAACCGGCAACGGGAACGAAGCCTATGAACTCGAAGTGACAGTCCGCAATATATCGACCCTCGAAGAAGGCGAACAGGCCGAAAAAGAGATTCGAGCCACACTGGCACGCAGCCACAGTTTCAATCCGCATGACAATAACGCCGTATGGATATGGAATGCCTTCACCCAGAACATAACCGCACGCCGGGGACTCGGCTATCTCGACCTCGCCGTATGGCTGATCGGCCTGTTCACCCTGCTGACGGGAATCGTAGGAGTGAGCAACATCATGTTCGTCAGCGTCCGCGAACGCACACACGAGATAGGCATACGACGCGCCCTCGGCGCCAAACCGCGTTCGATCCTCGGTCAGGTCGTGGCCGAAAGCGTGGCTATAACTTCGCTTTTCGGATATATCGGCCTTGTGGCCGGCATGGTCGTGCTACAGATCATAGATATGCTTATAGGCAACTCGAACGACTTCAAGGATCCGACAGTCGACGTGGCCATGGCTCTTAAAGTAACACTCGCACTGGTGGTGGCCGGCACCATGGCCGGACTCTTCCCCGCCATAAAAGCGACAAAAGTCAAACCCGTGGAAGCTCTGCGCGACGAATAGCCTGAATCATGAAACTTGCAATTTTCGACATAGAGAACTGGCGCGAAATCGGAGCTACGCTCGCCCGCAACAAGACGCGCACACTCCTTACGGCATTCGGAATCTTCTGGGGCACGGCAATGCTCGCCATGCTGCTCGGCGGTTCGCAAGGACTCGAAGGAATCATGCGGCGCCAGTTCGCAGGATTCGCCACAAACACCGGCGGCGCATTCACCGGAACGACAAGTATAGCCTACCGCGGGTTCAACAAAGGCATGACAGTACAACTCGACGACCGCGATGTAGCCAACATACGCCGCACGGTGCCGCACATAGCCATGTCTACGCCCGTGAACAGCCGATCTGTGACAGCCGTCAACGGCAGCCACAGCAAATCGACGCGGACAATAGGAGTAGAAAGCGATTACTTCCGTATGATGGAACCAATCGTCGACGAAGGCCGCCTTATCAACGAAAGTGACGTCAGCCGAGCGCGCAAAGTAGCGGTGATAGGCCGCAATCTGGCGTCCGAGCTATTTCCCGGAGAATCTCCGGTAGGCCAATACGTATCGCTCAACGGTGTGTTCATGCGCATAATAGGCGTAGTAGCGCAAAAAAGCGACGTAAGCATAGCCGGACGCATCGACGAATCTTTCATAATTCCCGTCACCACAGGCCAGAGAGCATTCAACGAGGGTAACCGCTACGGATTTTTCATATACACTGCCGAAGACGGGCACACTCCCGCCGAATTGCAGAAAGGAATACGCCGCGCCGTGTCGCTCAACCATCCTATCCATCCCGCCGACGAAAGTGCGATAAGCTTCATGGATGTATCGGAAATGTTCGAAACCATCAACAATCTTTTCATCGGCCTGGCAATACTGGCATTTTTCGTCGGCATGGGTTCGCTGATGGCCGGTGTGATCGGTGTCGGAAACATAATGTGGATTATAGTCAAGGAGCGCACGCGCGAGATTGGAATACGCCGTGCCATAGGCGCCAGACCTGTCGACATAGTGGTGCAGATACTATCCGAAAGTGTACTTCTGACTCTGGTTGCCGGTACTTCCGGAGTGGTGTTCGCAACAATCGTCCTTGCCGCCGCCGACAAAATAACAAGCGTGCCCGGCTTCGGAGCACCGGGCTTTGAAATCAGTTTCTGGCTGGCCGTAGTAATCGTAGCCACATTCTTTGTCCTCGGCAGTGCCGCCGGCACTGTCCCGGCCCTGAAATCGATGAAAATCAAGCCAATCGAAGCCATGAGAGAAAAATAAACCATACACCGCATATAAATAAATTTCAATACAACGCATGAAACGCATTCTTAAAATCGCACTCTGGACAATCGTCGGACTGCTTTTTATCGGCTCTTTCGTATATCTCTACATTAATTCACGCCCCAAGGAAGAGCGCTATAATCTTGTCAACGCATCAACCCGCACCATAGAACGCAGCACAGTGCTGACAGGCAAAATAGAGCCTCGCGACGAAATCGACATCAAACCGCAGATATCAGGCATCATAACCGATATTGCAGTAAAACCCGGCGATCGCGTAGCCACAGGTGATATAATCGCAAAAATCAAAGTCATACCGGAAGCTTCGTCGCTGTCGTCGGCTCAGAACCGCATCAACGTCGCCGAAATAAACCTTGAGGATGCACGCGTCAAACACGAACGCGACAAAGCCCTCTACGAACGCAAAATCATCTCCCGCGAGGAATATGAGAATTCGCTCAAGACTTTTGAACAGGCAAAGCAGGAACTTGATGCCGCCGCCGATGCTTTCGACATCGTGCGCAACGGCGTATCGCGCTACAACGCCACCGAAAGCAACACTCTCGTACGCGCCACAATCACCGGTCTGGTTCTCGATGTGCCGGTGAAAGTCGGTAGCTCCGTAATCCAGGCCAACACATTCAACGACGGCACGACAATTGCAACGATCGCTGACATGAACAACCTGATATTCAAAGGCAAAGTCGACGAAACGGAAGTAGGACAGCTCGCAGTCGGGATGCCTATGGAAATTGTCGTCGGAGCGGCACCGGACATGCACCCCACCGCCGAAATCGAATACATCGCGCCTAAAGGCACCGACAACGCCGGCGCCAACACTTTCGAAATAAAAGCCGCACTCCATCTTCCCGACAGCATCGACACCCAGTTGCGTGCAGGCTATAGTGCCAACGCCACTGTAATCCTCAGCCGCAATACCGGTCTGCTGACGGTGCCGGAATCCGTCGTGGAATTCCGTGGCGACAGCTGTTATGTCTACGTCCTGACCGACAGTCTGCCAAAACAGATATTCGAACGCCGCGCCATCGACACAGGCGTAAGCGACGGCATCAACATCGAAGTGCGCTCGGGTGTCGATTCCACTGCCTGCCTGCGCGGAGAAAGAATAACAGAATAATTTCATACTTGCAAACTTATGAAACCTAAAATAATGCTGTCGCTCTCGCTCGCACTCTGGGCCGCCGGCGCAAATTCAGCCGAACCATGGAGCCTCGACGACTGTGTGAGCTATGCCATCGACCACAACATCGACGTCAGCACACGCCGCCTCGAAACCCTTTCAGGCGAACTCGACGTCACCGCCGCCAAAGACAGATTTCTGCCACAATTGAGCGGATATGCGTCACAATCGTTCAACCTCGGGCGTGCCCTGACCGCCGACAATACCTACGCCAACCGAAACACATCTTCATTTTCCGTAGGTGCGCAACTGTCACTGCCGATTTTTCAGGGTCTGTCGGCCGTACGGCGCCTCGATTATGCCCGAAGCGGACTACGTGCCATGGTAGAACAGCTTGAGGCTGCGAAAGACGACGTGACCCTCAACGTTATATCGCAATATCTTCAGGCTCTCTACAGTGGAGAAATGCTGCAGGTGGCCAAAGAACGCCTCGCCATATCACGCGGAGAACTGCAACGCCGATCCGCACTGCTCGAGTCCGGTAAAATCCCCGAACTCGACATCTATCAGGCTCGACAGCAAGTAGCATCCGACGAACTTACAGTGGTCAACGCTACCAACGACAGTATAATGGCTTTGCTTGATCTGGCCCAGCTCCTCAACCTGCCCTCAGCCGACGGTTTTTCAATAAGTCCGCTCGCCGACACACAACTGCCGCTCGTATCGGCCGACGATGTGTTCCGTAACGCACTTCAATACAATCACTCCATGCGCGCGTCAGCCCTCGAAGTGGAAAGCGCTGAAAAAAATACAGCTCTGGCTAAAACAGGATACATCCCCACCCTATCTCTCAACGCCGGACTCGGCACCAACTACTACAAGACTTCCAGCATCGACAACGAAAACTTCGGCCAGCAGATGCGCCACAACTTCAGCCAGAGTTTCGGATTCTCGCTGTCAGTACCCATATTCGACGCTTTCGGCACCCGTAACAGTGTGCGCCGCGCACGACTCCAGGAAGAAAACGCACGCCTGAGGCTCGACGACTCCCGCGCACGCCTGTTCAAGGCAATAAACCAAGCTTATACACAGGCCGTAGGCGCCGACAAAAAACGCCGTGCGGCCGACGTGGCCGTCGAAGCATCGCGGGCGGCTTTTGAAGCCATGAAACAGAAATACGACTTCGGACGCGCCAACGCCACAGAATTCGAGGAGGCCAAATCAAACTACACTGCCGCCATGGCCGAGGCCGTACAGGCAAAATACGAGTCCATACTCCGCACACGAATCCTTCAGTTCTACAACAAAAGCGACATTTAAACATCATGACAGCAATCAGACAAGATTGGGTTAGCGTCGGCGAATTTACCGTCGAAAGCGAGGCTCACATCGCCCGCGGCATGCTCAGTGCCGCAGGAATACCATCCGTACTGCGCAACGACACCATTGCTTCTGTCTATCCTATGACAATGACTTGGGCGCCCATAGAACTGCTTGTTCCCGCCGACATGGCCTCCCGGGCCGTATTGCTCCTTGGCAGTCATGGAGATATACCCGTCGACGACAGCAAATCAGCCGACAGCTGACCTCGGACACCGAAAAAAAATCAAAAAAAAGCGCGGCAAGGTCTTGCAGATTCAAAAATAATGCGTACCTTTGCAGTGCCTTTAAAAATGGTGCCCTTAGCTCAGCTGGTTAGAGTGTCGGATTGTGGTTCCGAAGGTCGTGGGTTCGAGCCCCACCGGGCACCCTGAGCAAAACGGAATTGAGATCGAAAGATGTCAGTTCCGTTTTTTTAATACGCCTTATGGATAAATACGAAATGCTCCGTGCCGGAATCTGGAGCCACTACATCAACGACGACATCGCAGCCCGCCTTATGGCTTGTGAAGAAAAATGTTTTGAATTCAACACCCTGCCTCCGTCAAGGCTCGTTGAACGCCGTGCCATCATCGAATCGCTTTTAGGTGGAATCCGACAACCTTTCACCATCCATTCGCCATTCCACTGCGATTTCGGCTTCAACATCCGGATAGGCAGCGGCTTCGTAGGCAACTACAACCTTACGATACTCGACGAAGCCGAGGTGTGCATAGGCAACAATGTATTTATCGGACCGAATACGGGAATATACACCGTCGAGCATGCATTTGATGCAGCACAGCGCAGCGAAGGAATAATGAAAGCCCGTCCTGTGACCATAGGAAACGACGTTTGGATATGCGCCAACACAATAATCCTTCCGGGCGTGACCATAGGCGACGGAGCAGTTGTCGGAGCCGGCAGCGTTGTCCGCCACGACATACCACCCCACACTTTCGCCGCCGGAAACCCATGTCGTACGATCCGTGCTATCACAGCCGATGACAAGGCTACAGACATAATCGACTGACTTTTTTTTCAGACAATACAAAACGATATTACGGAAATAATGCGTAATTTTGTCACAAAAAAAACACTTACGCACTTATTCATTTGCAATTATGACGACATCTGACAAACCAGACAAAAAATTCCGCTCCCTGACAAAAGAGGAAATATCAATACTCGAAAGGCGCGGATGTACAGCGGCAGATTGGACAGAAATAAACGTCAAAGACGGATTTTCCCCCGAATGCTGCCGAAATGTCCGCTTTTCCGGCAAAATCTTTCTCGGAACCTTTTCTAAAACATTTACCCGTACAGGTGGAATTGTTCTTAGTTCCGGCATCAGCGACGCCACACTTCACAACTGCACAGTAGGCAACGACGTCTATATCCACGGCATAGGAAACTACATAGCCAACTACGACATAGCCGATGGCGCTTTCATCGAAAATACCGACTGTATCTGCACCGACGGCCTGACTTCTTTCGGCATAGGCACCGACGTATCGGTACTGAACGAAACAGGAGGACGCGAGGTTCCTATCTATGAAAACCTCTCGGCTCAGCTTGCCTATCTCACCGCTCTATACCGTCACAATCCCCGTCTGACATCGGCTCTGCGCAAGCTTATAGCCGACCATGCACGTGCAAAAGCATCAGACCGCGGACGCATCGGAATCAATGCCTCGGTGATCAACAGCGGAACAATACGGAACGTCGAGATCGGCGACTATGCCCGCGTAGAAGGAGTCACCCGCCTCAACAACGGCACAATAGCAGGCTGCGAAGCCGACCCGGTTGTAGTAGGTGCCAACGTAATGGCCGAAAACTTCGTTCTCGCACCCGGCGCGCATGTCGAAGACTCTGTAGTACTTGTCAATACATTCGTCGGGCAAGCCTGTCATCTATCCCACCTGTTTTCCGCCCACGATTCTCTATTTTTCGCCAACTGTGTGTGCGAGAACGGAGAAGCCGCGGCAATATTCGCCGGCCCCTACACTGTGACCATGCACAAGTCGAGCCTGCTGATTGCCGGAATGTTCTCATTCCTCAACGCCGGTTCGGGCTCAAACCAGAGCAACCACATGTACAAGCTCGGTCCCATACATCAGGGGATGGTAGAGCGTGGCTCAAAAACGACCAGCGACTCATATATATTATGGCCCGCTCGCATCGGCGCATTCTCACTCGTAATGGGACGCCATGTAAACCACCCCGACACATCAGCCCTTCCTTTCTCTTATCTGATCGAGAACCGCGGACGCAGTTTCCTCGTGCCGGGCGTGAACATAAAAAGCGTAGGAACTATACGCGATGCCCAGAAATGGCCTAAGCGCGACCGCCGCAAGCCCGGCAGCCCACGCCTCGACGCCATCAACTTCAACCTTCTCAGCCCCTATACCATCTCTAAAATGTTGGACGGCATAAAGCTGCTCGACACAATCGAACAGACCACAGGCCTGACCGCCGACCAATATGCCTACCACTCGATGACTATCGACGCCCGTGCCCTGCGCAAAGGACGCGACTATTACCGAATGGCTATCGACAAATTCTTCGGAAACTCAATAATACACCGTCTGCGCGAAACGGATTTGCGCGACGCCGACGCCGTGGCCTCCCGCCTGCAGCCGACAGCCTACGCAGGACGAGGCGAATGGCTCGACATAGCCGGCATGATTGCCCCGCAGACCGAAATCGACCGGCTTTGCGCTGACATAGCCGACGGCAAGATCGCATCCCTCGCCGAGGCCGAAAAACGCATCCATGAAATTGCCGACGACTATTACGACATGGAATGGACATGGGTCGCCGACAATTTCAAACAATGGTTCGGCAAAGAATGCAGCGAACTGACGGCAGAAGACCTTGCCGAAATCGCCGACCACTGGCAACAGAGTGTCGTCCGCCTCGACAACATGCTATACGACGACGCCCGTAAAGAATTCTCCCTTATCTCGCGCATAGGCTTCGGCGCCGACGGCACCAATGAAACACAGGCCGCCGACTTCGAACAGGTGCGCGGCGATTTCGAAAACGATCCTTTCGCCCGCATGGTGCTCGACCACATCGCAAAAAAGAGCGCCTTGGCCGATAACTTCCGACGCCGCCTCAAAGCGGAATAAACAGCAACGAAAAAAAATACGCTATTACAACGGCACCGTATCCCGAATGATACGGTGCCGTTGTTCATCCGTTTCCAACGTTTTGTGAAAATTTCACACTTTTTGCAGCTGTCCGGCTTGACTTTGCAAGAAAAAAAAGCTAACTTTGTGAGTCTTAACATAAACAATCTATCACCTGCACCAGACCATGGATCAGACTTTCATCATACTCAAACCGTCCACAATCGCACGTTGCCTTGTGGGAGATGTCCTGACACGCTTTCAGCGCAAAGGCCTCCTTATAGCCGGCATCAAAATGATGTGCCTCGACGAAGCAATACTCCGCGAACACTACGCACACCTCGTCGACCGTCCATTTTTCCCATCCTTACTGCACTCTATGACAGCCACACCGGTCATCGTAGCAGTGCTCCGCGGTAAAAACGCCGTAGAAGTTGTGCGAGCCATGACCGGAGCCACAAACTGCCGCAACGCAGCCCCGGGCACCATCCGCGGCGACTTCGGTATGAGCGGTCAGGAAAACATCATTCATGCGTCCGACTCTCCCGAAAATGCGGAAATCGAAATAAACCGTTTCTTCCGCCCTGAAGAAATTTTCGACTACACTCTGGCAGGCATCGGCTCAATATATGCCCCCGACGAACTTGACTGATCCAAAACCAAGAACCAGGACTACGACAACAAAACAGATGACACTCTCCGTAATAAACAGGTACCTTTTAATCGCCACAGGCCTCTTTTTTGCAAATACCACTTCGGCACAGGATTTCCGACTTCCGGACCAGCACAAAGCCCAACACGGACGACTTCTTGCCAATCAGGGTAATGCGGGAATAACAGTCGACAACACAACACGATATCTCGAATCGCTCTTCTCCGATGAGGACGAGCCCGAATTCGACATATATACCGAAGGCTGGGACAGCAAGCGTGTGAACTGCTACACAGAAAGCATGGTTCCGCAGACCGCCGACATCGACGTGTCGAAATTCTCAATGCCGCACCCCGGCTACATAACCTCGCCTTACGGCTACCGCCGCCGTTTCCGCCGCATGCACAAAGGAGTCGACCTTAAAATCAATATGGGCGACACAATCCGTGCCGCATTCGACGGCCGAGTGCGCATAACAAACTTTGAGCGCCGAGGCTATGGCAACTACGTGGTGCTACGCCACACCAACGACCTTGAAACCGTCTACGGCCATCTTTCTGCATTCCTTGTCGAACCCGACCAATATGTAAAAGCAGGTACCCCGATTGCTCTCGGCGGTAACACAGGCCGCTCCACAGGTCCGCACCTTCATTTCGAAACACGCTACATGGGATATGCTATCAATCCTTGCGCCATATTCGACTTCGCGAACCAGACCACCCATACAGACTCATACACATTCGACAAGAATACATACCAGAACGCACGCAATTTCTCGCCGGCGGCCAACAGCGAATACGCAAAGCGCTACCTGAAAGAAAATCCGACAAAACCCTGGCGAGCTACAGCGTCCTCTTCGTCCAAGGGCAAAGGTTCGGCGACATACGTTGTCCGCAAAGGCGATTCCCTGAGCCGTATAGCATCGCGCAACGGCACATCCGTAAGCCGGTTGTGCAAGCTCAACGGATTGAGCACCAAATCAAAACTCCGCCCGGGGCAGAAACTAAAGTTGCGATAGGACTTTCCTGACGGCAAAAATATCAGCGCCCCGTATCGGACAGACATCCGCTTCGGGGCGCTGAACTTTGCAACACACGAGCTTGTTATGCTCCAAACGACGATTAATTATAAGAATTACAATAATATGAAAACTAAACGACAACTGCAGACAGCGTTCAGCGCCGCTATTGCAATATCGGCGGCAGCACTGATTTCATCATGCGGAACAGACACATGCCGAAGCGGCAGCGACAATACAATCGATTTCACACGCCAAAGCGTCGAGAATGTCTACACGCTTGAAGGTTCGGCCTCGGATTATAACAGCGACCACGACCTAACAATCGCCTGTCGCTCTACAATCCTTATGCCGGAGCGTATATACGGCGACGAAAGCACTGCGCTGCGCGACTCTATCGTGTCGGCCGCATTCGGAAAAGCGGAAACTTACTCCGACACCGTAGCAACTGAATATTTCCGCAAATACGCATCAGAACTCGGGTTTAATCTGAACACAGACAAGGACACAAAGCAATTCAACGGCGAATCATTATATAAAGCCGACGGATATATAACAATTGAAGGTTCCGTAGAATCTTTGTCGCAGACATTCCTATCTTATGCCGTAGAAACGGACTTCTATTATCCGAGATCGGCTCATGGTTCTTCAAACACAAAATACATCAACTACGACATCGAATCGGGACGTATAATAGAACTTGACGACATTTTCGTCCATGAAAAGATGAACGATGAACTTGTTGACAAAATACGCGAACGTGCAAAAGTCATGGAAGCGCTCGCCGGTCCCATATCGATAGAAGGACTGCCTGCCAACGGAAACTTCTACGTAACCAACAGCGGCGACATAGTTTTCGCATATCAGCCTTATGAAGCCGCAAGCTATGCGCAGGGGGTCATCGACGTGCGTTTCCAGCCCTACGAACTCACCGACATGATGAGCAAGGAAGGCCGTCAGCTGTTCAATCTGCCTTCAGAAGCGGACTAAAGTTCGATTTTTGAGCGACGACGGCGCCGTCCGGGTTTGACAAATCGTGCGGCAATATATGCCAGCCTGGTGTGCAGACGGCGCAACCATGGCGACGGAAGCGTGGCTATGTCCGAAGCCATAGGATCGACAAAGCTCGTCAGCGCAGGCACCTCCCCGAACTGCTCCGGATAGATGACCATAATATTATTCTGAGAAAAATAGCGCTGCAGGAAGTTCGGCATTTCCGACATATCGGCATTGAACGACACCGACTGCGGGCGTGCACCGATGACAACAAACAGATCATCGTCGAGAATCTTGTTCGAGAGCAACACGAAATCGTCGTTGCTCTCGAACGTACGGAATTCGCAGCGTATTCCGTAGTTCTCCTGATACAACACACCGCGTATCAACGGCTGAATATCGCCCCGGCTACAGAAAATTACACGACAGCCGACCTGACGCGTCAGACGCGCGATAGCCCGCACCCAGCGGCTGAATCCCGTTTCATACTGCGCCCCGGCAGGAACCCACACAACGATGCGCGTCAGCGTAGCCGGAGGAATGAAGCAACGGGTCAGGATAAGCATACGGTTGGTGGAACGCAATAGTTGCTCTACCTTGGAACCGAAGAATGAATCTATCACTGTGGTTCGCCGATGCATTCCAAGGAAAATCTCTGTTATATCGCGCTCCTCTATAGCGTTCAGTACGCCTGTGACTATGTTGAGGTCATAGCGGTCGAGTCCCGTAAGAGTGACATCGGCACTCGATGCCGAACGCCTGGCTTCGTCAAGCGAGTTCGCCGAAATAGTCCTGGCGGCCTGCGAATTTTCGCTGCGCACATGAATCGCGTAGAAATTATGACTGCCGCGGTCATTGCGCATAAGCACCGCCATTTCTACCAACGAGCCGGCAGTGACAGGGTTTGCAACCGTGATAAGAGTGTTGTTCACGCGCGTACGTCGTAGCATACGGTGTTCGTCGTCTGCCATCATCTCGACTTTAAGCTTCGATGCCGCTGTAGCCGTGATTATAGGAGCCAACGCACAGGTCACGAGAATCACGAGTATGGTGCTGTTAAGCACTTTTTCGTCGAGCATGTGCATGTTGTAGCCCAGTGTGACAACGGCAAGAGCCACCGCAGTGTGCGCGGCTGTAAGACCGAAAAGCACACGCCCGCCCGCTGCGCTGAGTCCGTCGCGGCGGCGCGCTATGAAAGCCGGCAGCCATTTTCCGAGCAAAGCCACCACGAGCATCACGAGAGAGAACCCGAGGGTGTCGGCATTGGCAAGCACACGCACATTTATCATCATGCCGACGCTGATCAGGAAATAAGGAATGAACAAAGCATTGCCGACAAATTCTATAGAACTCATCAGAGGCGATGCCGGCGGCACATAGCGATTGAGTATCAAACCACTCATGAAAGCACCGAGCACAGGCTCGACGCCAACGATCTGCGCTGTCCACGACGCCAGAAACACAAGCGCCAAGACGAACACATACTGCGTCACCTTGTCGCTGTAAGTCTTGAAGAAATAGCGCGCCATGCGGGGAAAAGCATAGACGATAGCGGCAAGCCAGAGCAACATCTTCAGCACCAGCCACAACAGCACTCCTATATCGAAGACGCCTTCCCTGCCGATATTCACAGTAGCGGCAAGCACCAGCAGGGCGCCCACGACAGCGATGATAGTCCCCACTATGGCTATAAGCACAGCCGGTGATTTTGTGATGCCGAAACGTGCGGCAACCGGGTACGAAATCAAAGTATGGGAAGCATACATGGCTCCGAGCAGCATTGCCGTCAGCCAACTCTGGCCAAGAATATACACACTCGAAAGCACACCGAGCAAAAGAGGGATGACAAGAGTCAGTATGCCGAACGACAGTCCGCGGCGCAGGTTAAGGCGCAGGTGGAACATGTCGATTTCCAAGCCGGCAAGGAACATCAGATAAAGAAGTCCCACCTGCCCGAACACCGCAAAACTGGAATCGTTGTCGAGCACATTAAAACCGTATGGCCCGATGACAACACCGGCCACAATCATGCCTATGATGTGCGGAATTTTAAGCTTATTGAGCAGAATAGGCGCAAAAAGAATGATTACCAGTACAATAAAAAAAATCTGAACCGGTTGTGTAACGAGTGGATGCGATAGTATCACCATTCTTTCTTTTGTCTAAATACGCCTCGCCCTGACACAGGCGTGACGGAGGATCTGTCAGCGGCGTCGGGATATTATATATTGCGCTATCTGCACGGCATTGAGGGCGGCACCCTTCCGGATCTGGTCGCTGACAGTCCAAAAAGTAAGCCCGCGCGGATTAGCAAGATCAGCACGCACACGTCCGACAAACACCGGATCGAGTCCCGCGCAGTCGAGAGGCATGGGATAAGATTTGGCCGCAGGGTTATCCACAAGCACCACGCCATCAGCTTTCGCAAAGGCTTTGCGCGCGGCGTCAACACCCACCGGCTCTTCCGTTTCCACCCAGATAGCCTCGCTGTGGGCACGCATGACAGGCACACGCACACAGGTGGCGCTTACTTCCAGCTCCGGGGCATGCATGATTTTCTTCGTTTCGAAGTGCATCTTCATCTCCTCTCGGGTGTAGCCGTTGTCTGTAAAAGTGTCGATATGCGGAATAAGATTGAACGCAAGCTGCCATGCGAATTTATCAACAGTCGGAACCTCGCCGCCTACAAGCTGGCGGGTCTGCGCCTCAAGCTCTTCCATACCGCTCGCTCCCGCACCGCTGGCAGCCTGATATGTCGACACATGCACGCGGCGTATGGGCGAAAGGTCGGCTATAGGCTTGAGAGCCACCACCATCTGTATGGTCGTACAGTTAGGATTGGCTATTATGCCACGCGGAGCCGTCAAGGCATCGTCACCATTAACTTCCGGAACAACCAGAGGGACATCGGCTTCCATGCGGAACGCGCTGGAATTATCTATCATTATCGCTCCTCCCGAAGTTATTACACCGGCATAGTCGCGCGAAACTCCGGCACCGGCTGAAACAAAAGCGAAATCAATACCGGCAAAGTCATCGGGGTTGGATGTCAGCTCCCTGACCTGAATCCGCCGGCCGGCAAAATCATAAAAACGTCCGGCACTGCGCGCCGAACCGAAAAGACGGAGTTCGTCCACAGGAAAAGCTGTTGATTCCAGCACTCTGAGGAATTCCTGACCGACAGCGCCCGAAGCGCCGACTATTGCAACGTTCATTTATACCCTGATAGATTAAATAGATGTAACTTATGATTATAAGCGTTGTTTCTGTTTCTTTATTTCAACTTGCAAAGTTACACATATTTTTTGAATTACGGAGCAATTGCGCTCCAATACGGTATATCGCGCAGAAAAGCGTATGTTCCGGCCGAGCGGTCGAACCGGCAGCAATAATGCCTCAGACCATTGCTCACGACAAGAAGCGGAGCATCAAGCACCATATTGTAACGCGCGATCTGGTCGAAAACCTTCTGTGTCACCGCCACCGTCGGTGCTTTGTACTCCACTATCACCAAAGGGTGCAGGCTGCGGTCGAAAACCACAGTATCGCAACGCCGCGTCATTGAATTCAGCTTCAGGCCTATCTCATTCGCCATCAGCACCGACGGAAAGCCACGGTCCGCGACGAGAAAGTTGACAAAATGCTGCCGCACCCATTCCTCAGGAGTCAGCGCCACCCATTTACGGCGCAAAGGATCATAGACCTCTGTGCCGGCGTCACTGTCGCGCAAAGCGATTTCAAAAGGCGGGAGATTTAGCGGAGTCATTATGCGTGATTCGGATTTTTGTTGTAAATTTACAAAAATATTTCCACATGGCACAAGCATCAGCCACATTCGACAGCATACGCTCCGACCTATCCCGCCGGCAATACGCTCCCGTTTATCTGCTCCACGGCGAAGAAGGCTATTATATAGACGCACTTGTCGACGAATTCGACAAAATACTCGGCGACGACGAAAAAGCATTCAACCAGTACACCCTCTACGCCCCCGACGTCGAGCCTGCCGCCGTCAGCGAATTGTGCCACCGCATGCCAATGATGGCCGACCGCCAGGTGGTGATCCTCAAAGAAGCGCAGGCCGTTCCGGCGGCAAAGCTCAACAAACTCGCCGCATATGCCGGTTCTCCCTCCCCCACTACTATCCTGGTAATCTGCTGCCGGGGCGCCGAGGCAAAAGCCAAGGACCTCATAAAAGCGATAAACTCGGCAAAAGGAGTCGTATTCGAATCAAAAAAGCTAAAAGACTATCAAGTGCCCGCGGCAATAGCCGGATACATAAAAAACAAAGGGCTGACAGCCGAACAGAAATCGCTTGAAATGCTATGCGAATTCATAGGCAACGACCTCAGCCGCCTCCACAACGAAATCGACAAACTGGCAGGCATTCTCGGGCCAGGAGCTGCAGTCACACCCGAAGCCATAGAGCGCAATATCGGCATCAGCAAGGAATATAATACTTTCGAACTGGTCGATGCACTCGCCGTCAAAGACGCGGCCAAAGTGTTCCGCATCATAGCCTACTTCCGCAGCAATCCCAAGTCGGCGCCGCTGGTGATGGTAACTACAAATGTATTCAATTTCTTTGCCGACCTGTTGGTGGCCTACTACTCTCCCGACCGTGGCGACTCCGCTCTGATGGCTCTTTTCAAACTGCGCCACCCCATACAGCTCCGACGCTACCGCGAAGGCATGGCCCGCTACAATCCCTTCCAGCTTATAGAAATCATATCGGCCATACGCGATTTCGACACAAAAAGCAAAGGCGTGGGTTCGCGGCAGAACGAACACCGCCTGTTCCACGATCTGATGTACCACATACTGACAGCCCCCGGCAATATACGGCGCTGACAGCCGCACGCACGGCCGATAAAGCGCGAATTGGTATTTGTCCGATTTTTTCGTATCTTTGCAGCCGCAAACGACGCTTACGCGCAGTTGGCACGCAATCAGACAAATAAATCAATCATATAACTGAACTACAATATAATTTATGGCAACAACAGCTGATTTCAAAAACGGTATGTGCCTCGACATCGACGGCAACTACTTCTTTATCGTTGAATTCCTCCACGTAAAACCCGGCAAAGGCCCGGCTTTCGTACGCACAAAACTGAAGAACGTCAAGACAGGCCGCATCCTCGACAAAACCTGGAACTCAGGTGTAAAGGTTGAGGAAGTACGCATCGAACGCCGTCCCTACCAGTTCCTTTACAAGGACGACATGGGCTACAACTTCATGCACACCGAAACTTTCGAACAGGTAGCAATCCCCGGCGAAAGCATCGACGGCGTACAGTTCCTCAAGGAAGGCGACATCTGCGAAGCTATGGTACACGCAGCTTCCGACACCATCCTGACATGCGAAATGCCCACCAGCGTCGTTCTCGAAATCACATACACCGAACCCGGCATAAAGGGCGACACCGCCACCAACACCCTCAAGCCCGCAACAGTGGAAACCGGAGCTGAAATCCGCGTACCCCTCTTCTGCAACATAGGCGACAAAGTGCGTGTCGACACCCGCGACGGTTCCTACGTAGAGCGCATCAAGGCATAAGAGCCGGGACACATCCCACGTCACAACATCAGCGGCCGGAATATCCTTTATCGGATTCCGGCCGCTGACGTTGTATATGAAAAAGGCGCCGTGCGTGTTCCGGCACGGCGCCCCGTTCACAGAGGAGAAAGGCGAATGAGAATAAAAAAGACTCTATTATCAGCCTTCTGCGAACACTTCCTTGTGGAACGACGGTTCAATCACTTCGCGGGTTGCACGGACGGGATAGTCGCCTTCGGTCGAGATGAACACCCAGTCTATGTCGTCGAGGCGGCGAAGATCGCTCACAAAGAATGCCTCCGACTCAGGCGCTCCGACCACCACCACACGAGCCACCCCGGCCTCGCGCGCGGCATGTACGGTATCTACAAAGTAACGGAGAGTAAGATCGTTCGTATAATGGTCGCTCAAGTCATCGTTATAGGTCAGCACCACGTCGTGGTAGCCCCGGAAAGCATCGACCATCGACTGATGGCGTGCGAGATCGGCGTGAGTCACGGTCAGACGGTCGTCGGCAAACATAAGCTTCTCCGGAAAATCCAACATCGCGTTGACGCTGAGTCCGTTCGCGAGAAGTTCGCCTGCAACATCGGCAAATACACGGCAATTGGTGCCTACAAGTGCTATTTCTTTCATATCGTAAATGTGTGTGTCAATATTGTTTTTTTCATTTGATATATACACAACACCCACAGATGCGTTTCGGTTGTCTGCAGACATAAAAAATTCATATCCGGGACTCATTATATATACGCCTATGCCGGACTGACAAAGTGGCAGCGCCAAATGTTAAAAGCAAATGTTAACATTAAAAAATCACTAAGATTCGGGTACTTTTTTCCTATATTGCTAAACCTTGCATTATATTTGCAATCAAAAGGACAGACTACATGCATAATCGAGGAATAGCGACGTGCCTTGGCACTCTAAATTCCTTCTTTTATCATCTGACAAAACTACAATCACACTATATTCATTATGAAAAAAGCAATCTTAGCAGCAATTCCACTTATGCTTGCCGGCGCAGCGATGCCGGTGGCTTGTACACACACTCAGGCTCAGGATGCCACTCCGGCAACCACGACCCCGGCACCCGGACGCTTCATCGCCCAGGACGATTTTGTCCGCGCGGCCGAATCGACCGTCAACGGCGTAGTCAGTGTCAAGAGTTTCGCCTCTCCCAACCGCCGACAAGGCGTGCAGCAGGGAGGCAACTACTTCGACGATCCTTTCTTTGAATTCTTCTTCGGCTCTCCCCGGGGCCGCGGAGGCAACCGCCGCGGCTACGACAACGGCGGCGCCGAACGCGAGCAGCCCCAGCAGCAACAGATAGGACTCGGTTCGGGCGTAATCATTTCAGCCGACGGATATATCGTAACAAACAACCACGTAATCGCCGACGCCGAGCGTCTGGAAGTGACACTCAACGACAACCGCAATTTCGAGGCCACAGTGATCGGCAGCGACCCCACCACCGACCTCGCTCTTATACGCATCGACGCCCCGGCCGATCTCCACGTGATTCCTATGGGCAACAGCGAGGATTTGCGTCTGGGCGAATGGGTGCTTGCCGTAGGTAATCCTTTCGGCTTCACATCAACGGTCACTTCGGGCATCGTAAGCGCAAAAGCACGAAACATATCCACCACGACAGGCACACCGTCGGCAGGAGGCATCGAGGCTTACATCCAGACCGACGCCGCCGTCAATCGCGGCAACTCGGGAGGAGCACTCGTCAACCTGCGCGGCGAACTCGTAGGCATCAACACAGCCATCTACTCCCAGACAGGCACATACGCCGGATGCTCTTTCGCCATCCCGACGTCCATAGTTCAGAAAGTCACAGCCGACCTTCAGAAGTACGGCACCGTGCAGCGAGCCTACCTCGGCATACGCTTCGTCGAACTGTCGCCGGAACTTATCAGCGAAAAGAAAATAAAAGGAGTGACCACAGGCATATACGTGGCTGAAGTGGAAGACCGCAGCGCCGCCATGGAAACGGGTCTGAAGCCCGGCGACGTAATCGTGGCCATCGACAGCTATCCCGTGCGTTCCACAGCCGAGATGCAGGAGGTAATAACCCGCTACAGCCCCGGCGACAACATCGAAATCTCTTTCTTCCGCGATGGCGAACGCCTCAGTCGCAAGACCACCCTGCGCAATAGCCGCGGAACAGTCGACATCAGCCGCCGCGACGACGTAAGCGCTCTCGGAGCCACATTCGAGAAGGTCGACGAGGAAACATGCCGCCGCCTGCTTATCAAGTCCGGCGTACGCGTCAGAGAAGCCGATCCCGACGGACGCTTCTACAAAGCCGGTATACGCAAAGGGTTCATAATCCTGAGCATCAACAATATCCGCATCGCTTCCGAAAAGCAGATAACGGACATCTACGAAAGCCTCCGTCAGGGTTCCGACCGCGACAAAGTGATGTTCATCACCGGTATACTGCCCTCCGGCCGCTCGGCCTACTTCGCCGTACCTCTGGCTGATTAAAAGGTTTAGAGTTTAGAGAGCTTTTGCACGTAGGGACGTGCCGCGGCACGTCTGAAATTGAAACTTGGATAGCTGCCTTGCAGCGCCATAACACATCCGGCAAAACTCCGAAATCCGACAGCATATTTCTATTCGCATAAGCCCGGAATCCCGGAGGACAGAAGCAATCTCCCATTCAAAGGTCGAAGACCTTGCATCCCAACACGATGTAAGATCTTCGACCTTAATTTATTATATACCATGCCACAGATCCTCAGGAAACTACGCTGCGCTCCGTAATCCTGAGGCTATACAAAATGTAAGGCCTCCGGCCTCCCCCCCCCCACAGCACGTCCCAAAAGCGCCCGGAGGGTGCGCGCTTGTGTTTAACCCCATGATTTCATGGGGTGGAACGAACGGAATAACATCGAGGCTCGGAGAGCCGACGTTGTGACAGAACGACTCGTCGGACAAAATTTGACGTGCCACGGCACGTCCCTACGTTAGGTTCGAAATTCTCTAAACTTTAAACCTTAAACTATAAACCCCATAAAACAACGGGGCGCGCCTATGGAAGGCACGCCCCGTTGTTTTTTTATGTCATGCGGATGACCCGCAAGGGGATTATTTCACAAGAATCTTGCTGACAGTCTTGCCCTGACGGCAGATATAGAAGCCGGGGGTCAGGTTGTCGGCAGCCACGCGTACGCCCTGCAGGGTATAGTACTCTGCGTCGGAATCAGCGTCGCCATTCACGGCCACATTGCCTACGCCGGTAGTAGTACCTTCGCTGTCGGTGTAGTAGCTGATTGTACCAGTGCTCGGAGTGCGGCTTTCGCTGTGGACTGTGCGCACAAGGATTGTCTTGTCGCGTTCGGGAGTGATGTCGAGTTTATCGGTGCCGAGGTCGGTCCAGTCAGCGCCGAAGTCGGCGGTGGAAGCAGCACGGCGGGGAGAGTTCTGAGCCTCTTCATCCATGGAGAAATCGTAGTAGCCGTCCTTCACCATAACATGCAGCACATGCGCGCCGTCGCCATTTTCGGGAACTTCGAAGTGGAGCGTATTGGTAGCCTTATCGAAGCTGTGTAGTGGAATCTCAGGCTGACGGCAGTAGGTGACAGAAAGAGCATTAACTTTCAGCGTACTACTTACAGATACACTCATTCTCACTTCTTTACTATTGCCGGTCCAGGTTCCGTCCGCATATTTACCATTGCCCTCTTCAACGCTGAAGCCTGTTTTGGCTGTACCATTTACAACAATATTTTTGATTGTGAAATGGCTGGGCGCAGATATTGTAATGTAAGTAGTTCCATTCTTATAGAATCGAAGTTCTGAATACAGGCCGAAGGATGTTGCTACCTCAGCTTCCATTTTGTACTTTATTCCTGTATTTTCATCTGTCCATTCACTTACATGATTTGAATTGTTTTGGAACGAAGCTGACAGGCCATAGTTCGCACCTTGGGTGAAGTCAAACTTAAAGTCGGCATCGGTATCTTCGGGAACGGCGGGATCGTAGACTGTGACTTTCACTTCGGCGGAAGCGGCTTCGTAGTGTTTGTTTTCATCAACGGAGAATGTAAGCACGGTGGTGCCCAGAGCGCCGCCGAACTGGATTGTTCCACCTTCCCATGTAGCCACATTGTCGTCGCTGCCGGCCACTTTCACCTCACGTGAGCCGTCGGCCGTTTCGCCGTTGAGCAGCACTTCGAAGCTGTCGCCCACCTGTACGGTATTGGGGTAGCTGTAGATAGACTTATCGGGGTTGAATGTAATGACAGTCGGTTTGCGGACAACATTCAGAGTATAGCTCGTGCTTACGGCTGCATACTCTTCGGTAGCCTCGACGGAAGCGGTGACGGTAGTCGTACCGAGCGCGCGGATCACAAGAGCGCCGTCGACGTATTCAGCCACAGCTGCATCGGCAGTGCTATAGATCACGGGCAGTTCCGCGGAGCATGTTGCGACAGGGGCTTCTGTCCATGCCTTGCCATCGAAATCGACGAGAGCAACGCTCTGTTCCTGGCCGTCGACAGCTTCACCGAAGCTGAGGGTGGCATGCAGTTTGGCGATAATCTTAACAGGGATAGTGGCTTCGGCAGCCTTGTAGCGGGCGTCGCCTGCGAAAGCAGCTTTCAGCACCACATCAGTATCAGCTTCCACAGCGGCGGCAATGATGCTGCTGCCGTCCTCGGCTATGGAAAGCAATGTATTGTCGGTGGAATATGTAAGCGTAAGTCCTTCGGTGCACTCGACAGCTGGCATGGCAATGCTTTCGCCTTCCTTGACGCTTGCCGATTCGGCGGTGAACTTAAGAACGGGAACAGCCTTTACCACATTGAGAGTGTAGCTGATTTTTGCACCTGCATATTCGCTTGTCGATTTCACCTCGGCTGTGACTGTTGTCGTGCCGGCGGCAAGGATTTTCAAGCCTGTTTCGTCGAATGCGGCGATTTCAGGATTTGAGGAAGTGTAGATTATGTCAAGACCTTCGGCACAGGTAGCCTTGGGAGCTGCTTCCCAATAGCCTTCGGCGTTAACATCGTCGACGATATTGACCGTCTGCTCCGAAGCGGCTACACCTTCGGGGAATGTCAGGGTAGCGACGGGCAGACCAGCACCCCATTCAACCTTGATATATTCGACATAAATTACTTTTCCGCCTGAATTAAATCCTACATATTCATATTGTTCATCCAGGCTTGTAAAATCAAATGTTTTTTCAGTGTCGCCGGAAGCGTATTTAAATCGAGCAAGTTCTTTTGATGTCGGTTTGCCTGTATATGCCGTATGAGAACCATATATCACAAATTCACGCTCTGCAGTGGTATTGGATGCCCACTTGAAAGTAACATTTTTAACAACACCGCCGGATTTAATAGTATAGATACCGTTACTACTACCGGCATTCATCTGCATGTTATCTTTATTATTCATAACATATCCGGTATATGAAGCTTTTGTTTCATCCGAATTGTATGTCACAGCGGTAGTATATGAATTCTTATTAAACACCGTTGTCGTGAGCACGTCGACTTTGGGAGCATTGGGGTCAGTGACGTTGACGGTTACTTTGGCGACAGCACCCGTAGCGGTGGCTGTTTCGGCAAGAGTGAAAGTCAGTTCAGCTGTACCGGCGCCTTTGGTAGTGATTTTGCCGTCGGCATATACAGCCACAGCTTCGTCGCTGCTGCTGACTGTCACGGCTTCAGACGAGGCACCGTTGACAAATACTGCGACAGGAGCTTCATCACCGAGCATAAGATCGTAGTTTTCCGTGGCAGGGTCAAGCGTAAGTGTCATAGCTTTCTTTTCAACCACAAGTTCGTAGCTGATGGAAGCGGAAGCGTATTCAGGTGTCGATTCAGTGTAGGCCGTGATGGTCGTTGTACCTGGTCCGACTGTCATAAACATACCATCCTCGGCCATAACGACTTCTTCATTGGACGAGCGGTATTTCACCGAAAGGTTTTCAGCGCATGTAGCAAGAACCGGGTTCGTCCATTCGCCATTATTCACATCGTCGACAAGATTGATTATCACCTTTCCGTCGGTGATTTCGCGGTTGAAAGCAAGAGTCGGAGCGAGCTTGCCTTTTACTTCGAGGGTGAACGAAGCCGAGCCTGACTTATAGGTTGCCGTTTCCGCGGATGTAGCGGTGACGGTGGTCGTGCCGCTGTTTTCGTCAGCAAGAATATGCCCTGTATTTTCGTCAATCAGAGCGAGATCTTCGTTGGCAATCGAATATGCATATGTAAGGCCGGGGGTTGTATCGTCGGTGAATGCAGGTGTGTATTCCTCTCCTGCGTTCAGCGTAACTTTCTCCTGCGTGAATTTGATAACAGGCGTAGCTTTCTCGACCACAAGGGTATATGAAACCGTAGTTTCGGCATACTGTTCGGTAGCTGCACTGGTAGCGGAGATAGTGGTCGTGCCGGCGCTTACAATCATGACTTTGTCGTCATCCATCATAGCGACATTGTCATCGCTCGAAGCGTATGTAACCGGGAGTCCGTCAGCACCGCTAAGCACTGGAGCTGCAGTCCAATAGTCATTCGCTACATCCTTTACGATATCTATCGTCTGAGTCGAGTTATCAATTCCGGAACCGAATGTGATGGGAGCATCGGGCAGAAGAGTTTTCTTGCTGTAAGTTACTTCGATGTAAGAAAAACGTTTTTGAGCAGAAGTCTTTATTGTAAAATCCGATAAAGCCTGTTGCGTTTCTGTTAAAATATACGTATTTATATTATTAGTATTCGATGAAAACGCAGGAGTAGTAGTTTTTCCTGCATAAGTAGACGAAGAACAATTAACTTTTATATTTTCTATTGTTACACCATCTGTATGTGTAAAATGCAATATATCACCAGCATACCAACGAACCAAATTGGAGTTTACTGTGACTTTTGTAGAGTTGGCGGATTCGAATGTAATTGTTACGTCATTATTTGAAAATGATTCACCTGCAATATTATTAGATGAATTATTTTTGATAGTCACATTCGTGCCCGTACCGGAGTAGGTAAAGCCATCAGCGACAAATGCCACCACATCGGCATGGGTCCAGAGTGCGATGGCGCTTAGGAATGTAAAAAATAGTAAGAGTTTTTTCATAATTTGATTTGAAATGTGATTGATATTTTGAGTTTGTTATTCGCCGTAATTTGTACCTATACAAATTGATAAAACAAAAAAGAGGCCATGCCTTAAACGGACATGGCCTCTTTTGCGGGCACACTTTTTGCCCTGTATATCATTGAACTCGACATCATTGTCGAATAGAGAGATCGCTCAACAGTATAATACATCGGAATTGTACATAAATTGCAATACAAAATTAATCCTAATTTCATAATTGACCGGCCTATCAATTGTTAATAATCACTAAATAGCACAAGCTTTCCGCGAAACTATAAGCCATTACTTGCCACGGCACGTCACTACGTTCTCTAAACCCTAAACCGGACATGCCATCCTGCAAAAAAAATTGCAGGGTTGAAATGAAATAGCTACCTTTGCGGTGGATAACAACCGATACATTCCTAAGGTATGCTTCGACGAAGAGAAACGCTCTTTCTGCCCTCCCCGACCTACGGTCGCTCCGTAGGCCATTGCTACGCCGAGCCATACCGAACAAATTCCACCTACCGACCCGCTTGCGTCCGGGCGGCTGCCACAACAGCCTCCGACTCCGCCAAGCGGGATTCTTTTTTTGCCAACGACAGTATTTTACAATTAATAATACATATATTATATGTCATCCTCAATCCGCTTCAAAGCCGTAGAAGAAGCACAGAACCGTAAAGCCGTGGCCGTCGAAATTCCGGCCGAACGTCCGGAATCCTACTATGCCAAGGCCGTGTTCAACCGTCGCGTAATGTTCGAATACCTTTCGCGCGACACATTCGACGCCCTTGTGGACGCCATCGAGAACAAAAAGCCCATCACCCGCTCGCTGGCCGACAATGTGGCCATAGGCATGCGCCGCTGGGCCATAGACAACGGCGCCCGCCACTACACACACTGGTTCCACCCGCTGACGGGAGGCACCGCCGAAAAGCACGACGCTTTCGTTGAACACGACGGCGGCGGCGGAGTGGTCGAGGAGTTCACAGGCAAACTGCTGGTGCAGCAGGAACCCGACGCATCGAGTTTCCCCAACGGCGGAATACGCAACACATTCGAAGCCCGCGGATACTCGGCATGGGACATATCGTCGCCTGCTTTCATCATGGGCGAAACTCTCTGCATTCCGACTATCTTCATATCATATACAGGCGAAAGCCTCGACTACAAGACCCCCCTTCTGCGTGCAATCAACGCCATAGACCGCGCCGCCACCCCCGTGGCACGCTACTTCGACCCCGAAGTGAAGCACGTAACGCCGCTGCTGGGCTGGGAACAGGAATATTTCCTTGTCGACGAATCCCTATATGCCGCACGCCCCGACCTAGTGATGACCGGCCGCACGCTGATGGGCCACGAAAGCCCCAAAAACCAGCAGCTCGAAGACCACTATTTCGGCGCTATTCCCTCGAGGGTAGAAGCTTTCATGCTTGATCTGGAAATCGAATGCCACCGTCTGGGCATACCCGCCAAGACACGCCACAACGAGGTGGCGCCCAACCAGTTCGAGCTGGCTCCCATATATGAGGAACTTAACCTTGCCAACGACCACAATCTGCTCCTGATGTCGGTGATGAACGAGGTTGCACGCCGCCACAATTTCCGCGTGCTGCTCCACGAAAAACCCTTCAAAGGAGTCAACGGCTCCGGCAAGCACAACAACTGGAGCCTCGGCACCGACCGCGGCACACAGCTTTTCGCTCCAGGCCGCACTCCGATGGAAAACCTGCGCTTCATCACATTCACCGTCAACGTCATGGCCGCCGTGCATCGCCACAATGCCCTGCTCAAGGCCTCGATAATGTCAGCCACCAACGCACATCGCCTCGGCGCCAACGAAGCGCCCCCCGCCATCATATCGATTTTCACAGGCAGCCAGCTGGCAGGAATACTCGACGTGATCGAGAACAGTTCGTCGGAAGACCTGACCGACCTGTCGCGTAAAGCAGGTTATTCGCTCGGCCTGGCGCAGATTCCTGAAATCATGATCGACAACACCGACCGCAACCGCACCTCGCCTTTCGCTTTCACGGGCAATCGATTCGAATTCCGCGCCGTCGGCTCGTCGGCCAACTGCGCCTCGGCCATGATCGTACTCAACGCGGCCGTAGCCGACCAGCTCGAAGACTTCCGCCAGAAGGTCGACGCCCGCACAGCCGCAGGCTCGACTCTTCAGGACGCCATACTCGATGAACTGCGCATACTCATCAAAGCCTCGAAAAACATACACTTCGACGGCAACGGCTATAGCGAAGAATGGCAGATAGAAGCCGCACGCCGCGGCCTGGACTGCGAAAGCAGCGCTCCCCGCATCTTCGACTCATATCTCAGCGAGGCAAGCATCGCAATGTTCGACCGCACGGGCGTGCTTTCGAAAGTCGAACTGGAAGCCCGTAACGAGGTCAAATGGGAAATGTACACCAAGAAAGTACAGATCGAGGCCCGCGTCCTCGGCGACCTCGCCATCAACCACATATTGCCCGTGGCGATACGCTACCAGTCGTCGCTGCTCGACAATGTGATGAAGCTCTCGACCGTATTCGAAAAATACAAAGCTGCCGAGATGTCGCGCGCCGACCTCGACACGATAGAACGCATATCGCGCCATGCCGGAGAGATCAAAAAACAGGTCGAGGAGATGGTCGAAGCCCGCAAGCGAGCCAACGCCATAGCCGACGAACGCGAGAAAGCCATTGCCTACCACGACAACATCGTGCCGGCAATGCAGAGCATACGCCGCCATATCGACAAACTCGAACTGCTCGTCGACAACGAGATGTGGCCACTGCCAAAGTACCGCGAACTGCTATTCATACGATAAAAGACAAGGTTTAAAGTTTAGAATTTAAGGTTTAACAGAACTTCATCCTCTAAACTTTAAACTCTAAACTTTAAACCCAGACTATCCCAAAATGGAAGCACTGAAACACGAATGCGGTGTGGCAATGATACGCCTGCTCAAACCGCTGGAATACTATAAAGCCAAATACGGCACCTGGACCTACGGTCTTGACCGCCTCTATCTGCTGATGGAAAAGCAGCACAACCGCGGACAAGAAGCCGCAGGCGTCGGTGTGATAAAACTCAACGCTCCCGCCGGCCACGAGTACATATTCCGCGAACGCGCGCTCGGCACAGGAGCCATCGACGAGATTTTCGCCACCATTGGATCGAAGATCCCCGCAGGAATCAATGAAGCCGATACTGAAGAAATAAAGCGCTTCGCGCCATTCATAGGAGAGATCTACATGGGGCATCTCCGCTACAGCACCACCGGCCGAAGCGGCCTGGAATACACCCATCCTTTCCTGCGCCGCAACAACTGGCGCTCGCGCGCGCTGATGCTATGCGGCAATTTCAACATGACCAATGTGGCCGAGATTTTCCGCTCAATAGAAAGCTCGGGACAGCACCCCCGCCTCTACAGCGACACCGCTTTCCTGCTGGAACAGATAGGCAACGCGCTCGACAAAGAGAACCACCGCCTCTATCGCCTCTACCGCGACGAAATCCGCGATCCGGAGCTGGCACGCAAAATCGAGGACGAACTGGATATCGCCTCGGTGCTGCGCTCGGCCGCCCCGCTGTGGGACGGCGGATACACAATCTGCGGAGTGACAGGTTCCGGCTCGTCGTTTGCAATGCGCGACCCCCGGGGGATACGACCCGCTTTCTATTACCGCGACGACGAGATCGTGGTGGTGGCTTCGGAACGTCCGGTAATCCAGACGGTGTTCAACGTCCCCCGCGACAGTGTACGCGAACTTACGCCCGGCGATGCCGTGATAGTCGACCGCCAGGGAAATGTCCGCATCGACAATATCCTACCGCAGGGTCCGAACTACCGTTGCTCGTTCGAGCGGATATACTTCTCCCGCGGTAGCGACGCCGACATATACCGAGAGCGCAAGGCTCTAGGCGCCAACATCGTGTCGAAACTTATAGAGATGATCGGCGGCCGATTCGACGACACAGTGTTCTCCTTCATACCCAATACGGCTGAGGTGGCTTTCTTCGGCATGACGGAAGAACTTACGCGCCGGCTGGACGCCGACCGCGTTGCCGAGCTAACAGAACTCAGCGCCGCAGGCAAACTCGACCGTGAAAAAATCACCGAAATACTGCGCCGCAAAGTCCGCACGGAAAAAATTGCCATCAAGGACATAAAGCTGCGTACTTTCATAGCCGAAGGCAGTTCGCGCAACGACCTTGCGACGCACGTCTACGACGTGACCTACGGCTGCATACGCACCGGACGTGACACGCTTGCTATCATCGACGACAGCATAGTGCGCGGCACCACCCTGCGGCAGTCTATCCTGCGCATACTCGACCGCCTGTTGCCGGAGCGTATCATAGTCATATCATCGTCGCCACAGGTCCGTTTCCCCGATTACTACGGCATCGACATGCCAAACCTCGACGAGCTTACGGCTTTCCGCGCCGCCATACAACTACTGCTCGACGGCGGCCGCAGCGACATCATCGACAACACCTATGCCGAATGCCGGCGCAATCTGACACTGCCCGATGCAGAACAGACAAATGCCGTGACTGCCATCTACGCGCCGTTCACCGACGATGAAGTGTCGCGCAAAATCGCCGACATGCTCACCCCACCCGACATACGAGCACAAGTCGACATTCTTTATCAGACGCTTGAAGGCCTGCACGATGCCGTACCCAACCATCCCGGTGACTGGTATTTCTCGGGAAACTACCCCACACCGGGAGGCAACCGCATGGTCAACAATGCGTTTGTCGACTACTACGAGCGTACTTTTATTTAAAGGAATCAGATTTTTCCCCTGAATACTTCCGCGGCCGGGCCTGTCATCACGATATGTCCGGCCGCGTCCATATCTATAAGCAGATCGCCACCACGCAGACGCACAGTAACAGGCCACGAGGTGCGGCCGCTCATGACGGCGGCGACAGCAGCAGCACATGCGCCCGTCCCGCACGCACGGGTTTCACCGGCTCCGCGCTCCCATGCCCGCACGGCAAGATTGCCGTCGGCAAGCAGCTGCGTGAACTCTATGTTTGCTTTTTCCGGCCATACCGGATGCCGTTCAAGCTCGGGTCCAAGACTTCCGACAGGCGCCGCATCCACATCGTCCACGAAAAGCACACCATGCGGATTTCCCATGGACAGAGCCATAAGCTCCACACCCGCCCCCGAATCAAGGCTTACGGTGAAAGGCGCCGAACCGTCGCCGACCGAACGCACGGGCACACGCGAAGGATCGAGTACCGGCAAGCCCATGTCGACGGCAAGCGTCAGTGCGCGGCATCCGTCCGGCGAAATCCCGGCGACTGTTATGCTACGCACACCGCCGAGAGTTTCCACCGTCATGGTGCGGCGACGTGCTGCAATAGCGGCATCAAAAACATATTTTCCGATACAGCGTATCCCGTTGCCGCACATCTGCGCCTCCGAACCGTCGGAATTGAATATGCGCATACGGAAATCAGCTATTTCAGAATCCAGCAGCAACAAGAGTCCGTCGGCCCCTATGCCCTCGGTACGATGGCACAAGCGACGGGCAAGTAAGGCGAAATCGCGGTCGGGAGCATAGCGACAGTCTATCAGGACAAAATCATTGCCCAGACCGTGCATTTTTGTAAACTCAATATATGGCTCGCAACTCATGACTCTCAGCAACCGCCGACAGCTTTAGCCACACGGGAAAGTGCCTCGGCAAGGACAGGACGCGCACAGGCAATATTAAGTCGCACAAAGCCATTGCCACCGGTGCCGAAAGAAGGGCCGTCGCTGACGGCAATCATGGCACGGTCGACAAACATGGATGTCAATGCCGCGTCGTCCAGGCCAAGATCACGGAAGTCGATCCACAGCCCGAATCCGGCCTGCGGCCTGAGAGCCTTTACACGAGGCATCTCACGCGAAATAAAATTTATGGCAAAGTCCGCATTGGCCTCTATATAGGATAGCGCATTTTCAAGCCAGCCGGCACAACGGCTGTAAGCGGCCTCGGTAGCGGCAACGGCCATAAGCGGAGGAGTGTCGAACTCGCTGCTTTCGAGCCATGCGAAGAAAGGCTCCCGCAAGCGTGGCGACCTGACTACTGTCCATGCACTCGCCAGACCGGGAATATTGAACGACTTGGATGGCGCTCCAAGCGTGACGGTCACTTCGGCGGCGGCATCCGACACCGTGGCGGTAGGGATATGACGCACACCCGAGAAAGTCAGGTCGGCATAGATTTCATCGGATAAAAGAACAACGCCGTTGTCGCGGCAGATTTCAGCCACACGTGCAAGAGTGGCCGCATCCCACTGCAGGCCGACAGGGTTATGGGGGTTGCAGACTATCATCATGGATGGACGCTGCTCAAGCATAAGCAATTCAAGGCCGTCGAAATCTATAGTATAATTTCC
This sequence comes from uncultured Muribaculaceae bacterium, assembly GCA_910587235.1. Lineage (GTDB taxonomy): Bacteria > Bacteroidota > Bacteroidia > Bacteroidales > Muribaculaceae > CAG-873. The sequence goes on along the minus strand of CAJUKD010000001.1, from coordinate 75,759 downwards.
ATCGTCGCCGAGAATCAAAGGATTCTCCACAGGCACACGTCCGTTTCCCTCGACCACCGAACGGAACGAATGATAGACCGGAGGCTGTATGACCACCCTGTCGCCCGGACGGGTAAAAAAATTCACACAAAGCCCGAGTCCTTTCTTGACTCCGGGAATATAGTCTATCTCAGTACGGTCGACTTCCCAGCCATGACGCCGGCGGAGCCATCCGGTGATGGAGTTCCAGAACGATGCGGGAGCTGTCGTATAGCCGAGGACTGAGCCGTCGGCAAGACGGCCGCGCATGGCGTCGAGCACCGGTTTCGGCGTAGCGAAGTCCATATCGGCAATCCACAGCGGCAACAGGTCGCAGCGACCGTATTTTTCTTCAAGTTCTTCTATTTTTGTAGCGTCGGTCAGCCGGCGGTCGACGACGTTGTCGAAATCATAGTTCTGTTCTTTCATAATCATGTGCAAAAATAACGCTTTTTCCGCACATGTCATCACCGGTTGACCATATTTACAGGCGTGCCGGCAATGAAACTTCCGACATTGCCGAGAGCTATGTCGAAAAGGCGCTCGCGTGCGGCGTCGGAAGCCCATGCGATGTGCGGGCTTATGAAACAGTTAGGCAATGAAAGCAGCGGATTAGCTGCTTCAGGCGGTTCCTGACAGAGGACATCGAGTCCTGCAGCGGCAATGACTCCGGCACGGAGCGCATCGGCAAGAGCCGCTTCGTCGACAACCGGACCGCGTGATGTATTTATGAGTATGGCTGTCGGTTTCATCATGGCCAGACGGCTCGTGTCAACAAGGTTGCGTGTATCAGGCGTCAGCGGACAATGAAGACTTACGACATCGGATGTGGCGAAAAGTTCGTCGAGTCCGGTCTTCACATATCCCGCCGGCAACTCCGAGGCCGGCTTCGAAGTATACACAGCCACCTCCATGCCCAATGCTGCCGCTATGGCCGCAGTCGCTCTTCCCGTATTTCCGAAGCCCACGACCCCGAAACGCCGTCCGGCAAGTTCGGGCAAAGGAAAATCGCGATAACAGAAATCGGGCTGCTCCGACCATTTGCCACCGCGGTTGCATGCGGCATAATACTCTACACGGTTTGTTATTGCCAGCAGATGGGATATAGCCATCTGGGCTACGGATGCGGTGCTGTAGGCCGGGATATTGGTGACTGTTATACCGGCACGGGTTGCAGCCTCGACGTCGACCACGTTATATCCCGTGGCAAGCACGCCTATGTATTTCAGTCCGGGCAATGCCGAAATGATATGCGAGGTAAGCGGCACTTTGTTGGTAAGCGCCATCGTGCAGTCGCGTAGATTGGCTATGATGCCTTCTTCGTCGTCGTGCGGATAATGGTTGTAAATCTTATAGCTGTCAAGACCCTCAATAAGGTCGAAACGTTTCCAATGTGGATCGGAAACGGGAAATACGGCCTCGCCGTCGAGGCAAAGCAGATTGTGCTTCATAAAAGAATCGGTTAAATGGTATGGCCGCGGCCTTTCAGGCCTGCATTATTGCAGATTCGATAGCATCGATATCGGCAGCGAGCTTCTTCTCGATTCCAAGCCGTTCTTCGATATTGCGGCAGGCATATATCACGGTAGCATGGGTGCGGTCGATACGATGGCCTATTTTGGTAAGGGGCATATTCGCCAGTTTCTTTGCAAGATACATCACCACCTGACGCGCATCGGAGATCTCTCGCTTACGGCTCTTGGTGAAAAGCAGGTCGGGCTTAACGCCGTAATGCGAAGCCACGGCTTCAGCTATCACTTCAAAGTTTACGCTCCGGCGATTGATTTTCACCGCATTAGCCAGTACACGACGGGCAAGGTCAAGCGTGATGTCGCAATTGAGTGCGGTGGCATGCGCATAGAGCGACACGACTATTCCTTCTATTTCACGAATGCTGTCGGTAACGTTCGATGCTATAAATTCACGCACTTCAGCCGGTATATCGAGTCCGTCCTGCTCGGCTTTGAGCTGAAGAACGTCGCGACGCAGCTCAATGTCGGGCTTATCAAGCTCTACCGACATACCCCATTTGAAACGTGAGAGCATACGGGCTTCAAAACCTTCCATCTCAGCCGGCGGACAGTCGCTGGACATGATAATCTGCTTGTTGTTTTGATGCAGATGGTTAAAGATATGGAAGAAAATATTCTGCGTACCTTTCTTTCCCTGAAGATCCTGTATGTCGTCGATAATCAGAGTGTCGATGCTCTGGTAGAAATGGAAAAAGCTGTTTGTGGTACCTTTCGCGACAGCGGCCGTATATTGGCTCTCGAAAAGACGGGCGGTGACATAAAGCACGCGCGCCTGCGGGTTCTTCTCTTTTATACGTATGCCTATTGCCTGAATAAGGTGCGTTTTACCTACACCCGTAGAACCGAAAACAAAAAACGGGTTGAATGTCTTGATTGTCGGATTGTCGGCAATCGATTCGCCTATGGTTCGCGCAATCTGGTTACTCTGACTGAGGCAGTAGTTCTCGAATGTATAGCGGGCGTAAAGCTGCGGATCGAATTCGGCAGCAGGTTTCGGCTGAAACGGGTTCGCAGGCTGCGCCTTGCTTTGCGCCATGATCGTGGGCGAAGGCTGCGCGCTGCGCTGGGTTATCACTGTCGACGGGTCGTTGTGGACAGGATAATAGTCATAGAAAAGCTGTACCCCCGGACCGTACACTTTCTTAATCCCCGCACGCAACACATCGAGATGGCGTTCTTCGAGCTGATCTACGAAGAACTCCGACTGCACCATCAACACAAGAGTGTTGTTCTCGAAACTCACCGAAGTGATGTCCCGGAACCAGGTGTCGTATTGTTGCGGCGTGATGTTGTCCTTTATGAAGCGGCAACATTCGCTCCATAATTCTTTGTGTCGGCTTTCCATTTCTTGGGGGATTTGGGGGGTGGTTAGCTGCTTTTGGGGCACTGTATTTCCGATTACAAAATTCCAAAAAAAAATGTTGAAAAACAAATAGCTTTTTATTTGCAATTTTCAATTCTTTTGCAAGTGTAAACAGTTCAGCATTTTACAAATCCGCCTTTGCAAAGCTTAAACAAAAGAGTTAAGGCTTTCACCTAACAAACTACATATCAATGCGCAATCATATACAATCACAGTTTCACAAACAACGGCCTCCGACAAGTCGGAAGCCGTGAAATATGCGATAATGAGGCATTCAGCAATACAGAAGCATGATGTCGCCCGACTTCGCTAATTTAGAATCATTTTAAATAAAGTCAGAATACCTTTATAGTGACATATCGCTTGGGATTGCGCTTGATGTCGACAAAAAGTGAATCAAGCGATGAAACCGTACTATTTATATTATCATAAAGTTCGGGGTCACGCGTAAGCTTACCTATGCTTGATTCAGGATCGTTAAGTTGGGCAGACAGAGCAGCAAGATTAGCCGATGTGGTACCGAGATTTGCGAGCAGGCTGTCGATTTCAGCCTGATTCAGGCGATGCGATACTTCAGCAAGGTCGCCGGTCAACGAATCCACATTCGTTGTGATATTCTTGACATCAGCCACCACAGGTGCAAGAGAATTCATGGTCGATGCCAAACGCTGTGAAGCAACGGCCAGATCAGCTGAAATAGCATCAAGCCGCCCAACAGAGGCTTTCAAAGCAGGGTCGGCTACAATAGCATTAAGCCCCGACAGCAACGAGTCGATTTTAGGAAAGATTGTTTCCACCGAAGGAATGACGTTCTCGGTCAGACCGCTCATCAATCCTTTTGCCGAACCTGATTCAATGGTGTCGCCTACTGCATGGACTGAAGCGGCTTCATTGTTTAGCTGAAGCGATATGGATGCAGTGCCAAGCAAATCCGCCCCAAGCAAGGCCTTGGAACCCGACGGAATGCGCAGAGCCTTGTCAAGACTCATTTCCACCGACACATGGCCGGGGTTATTGAATTCATAGCGTATGTCGCGCACCTGCCCTACCTTGAATCCGTTGAGAGTCACAGGTGCAGAAACAGCCAGGCCTTCGACATTATCGTATACGGCATAATAATAATTGGATGCCTTGAATACATTTACCCCTTTGAGATAGTTGATTCCGAACACCAGTATGCCCAGAGCCGCGATTACACTTAATCCTATAATTACTTCTTTGCGAAAAACTTTTTTCATTTCGAATCTCTCTGTATATGCTTTTTTCGTTAATATTTCTGATTTGAGTGCCGCCGGATTTCGGAATGACGTCCGAAATATTTTCCGAAAGCCTCAAAAAGAGCCTCGGCACATTTCTGGCGTCCGGATGCCGTATTGAGAAACTTTTCCGCCTCAGGATTGCAGATAAAATCCAGTTCTACAAGCACCGACGGCATACCCGTAGCCCATAGGACCCAGAATCCGGCCTGACGGATACCTTTGTCGGCTCGTCCGGCATGGTCCACCAAAGCTTCCTGCGCCAGAGAGGCCATCTCAAGGCTGTTTTGCAGATGCGCGCTCTGGCTAAGCTCAAATATTATGTACGACTCCGTCGAATTCGGATCGAATCCCTGATAAATCTCCTCGGCGTCTTCGCCTTCAAGCTCGATTACGGCATTCTCACGCATGGCGACCTCAAGATTGCTTTCGGACTTGTGCAGCCCGACCGTATAGACCGATGCGCCATGAATCTTCGCACGATTGCGGTTACGGCGGTCAAGGGAATTGACATGTATAGAGATAAACAGATCGCCTCCTGCCTCATTAGCTTTTGCCGCACGGTCTTGGAGAGATATAAAGCTATCATCCTTGCGGGTATAGACAACGTCCACACTATCGGCATAACGCTTGTCGATCATCCGTCCGAGCCGCGTCGCCACATCAAGAACTATAGTTTTCTCTTTGGCACTACGCCCTGTGCAACCGTAGTCTTTGCCTCCATGCCCCGGATCAAGCACAAGGGTAAACGGACGCAAACCGTCCTCTCCGGCAGAAAGCGACGGAGCGACAGTACCGCATAATGCGATAGCAAAAAACAGGGCTGAAGCCCTTGTACAGGTTTTGAGTCGGGACATCGCGCGTTTACAAAAACCGTGCAAAGGTAATCATTAAATAGCTCTCCACCCTATTCTAAAGGTCGAAAAAACTAATATAATGGTATAAAATTCGCAAAAGCGGCAATTTCTTTGTATATTCGCATGGAAAACCAATTATCCAACGTTCCTGCAAAATATTGTATGAAAAAAAAGAAACTGATAATCCTGCTCTCTTTCACGGCGGCCATGACTGATGCCAATGCCGCCGGACTGGAAGCGTCTGCGCCAATGTGGCTTCGCGACGCCCGTATCTCCCCCGACGGAAACGAAATCGTATTTACATATAAAGGCGACATATTCACCGTACCGACAAGCGGAGGCAGCGCACGCCGAATCACATCAGCCGCAAGCTATGAATGCAATCCGGTTTGGAGTCCTGACGGCAAGACCCTGGCATTCGCATCCGACCGCCACGGCAACTTCGACATATTCACCGTCGACGCACACCGCCCCGGAACATGGAAAAGACTGACGTTCGATTCAGCATCGGAAATTCCCGAAACTTTTACCCCCGACGGCCGCCGAGTGATGTACTCGGCAGCCATACAGGATCCGGCGTCAAGCGCACTCTACCCATCAGGACGCATGACCGAAGTTTACGCCGTCAGCATTGACGGAGGTTCACCCGAACAGATTCTTGCCACTCCGGCACGATATATATCATGGAGTCCCGACGGCAAGAGCTTCCTCTATCAGGATGTGAAAGGTTTCGAGGACGAGTGGCGCAAGCACCATACCTCGTCGGTGACACGCGACATCTGGCTTTACGAACCGGCTACAGGACGTCACACACAGCTGACACACCGCCCCGGCGAAAACCTAAATCCGGTCTGGGGAAAAGACGGGAAAGAAATATATTACCTGAGCGAACGCGACGGCGACTCTTCCATAAACGTTTATCGTGCCTCAATCTCCGAAGCGGACAAGGCTGAAGCCGTCACACGTCTGGCCACACACCCTGTCCGGTTCCTTTCGCGCGCAACCGACGGACGCATGGCCTTCGCCTACGACGGCGAACTCTACACTATTGCCTCCGGCGCACGTAAACCCGAAAAAGTAAAAATAGAACTGAACGCCGATTTCCCGTCCGAAACGCGCAAACTAAGCGCAACTTCGGGAGGTAAAAATGCAGTGGCATCGCCCGACGGAAAGTCCATAGCGTTCATATACCGTGGCGATGTCTACGTGACACCTGTCGACTACCGTACGACCAAACAGATCTCCGATACCCCCGAAGCCGAGCGCGACCTGAGCTGGGCTTCGGACAGCGCGCTTATCTACACCTCGGAGCGCGACGGGCGTTTCAACATCTATAAAGCCACAGTGGCCCGCAGCGACGAGGGTCACGACTTCGCCCATGCCACAATAATCAACGAAGAAGCTCTGTTCAAAGCGGACAAGCATGAACGCTCGGCTGCAAAAATGTCGCCCGACGGCAAACAGCTTGCATTCATTCTCAACCGCAACAAACTCGCCGTAATGGATATGAAAAGCCGCAAGGTGCGCATGCTTACCGACGGCAGCACCTACCGGCAGCGCGACGGAGGATTTTCCTACAGCTGGTCGCCCGATTCACGATGGATTGCCCTGGAGATCGTCGACCGCAAACATGACCCGTATACCGACATAGCCCTGATAAATGTGGCCGACGGCAGCCTGACGAACATCACCAACAGCGGATATTTCGACGCAATGCCCCGCTGGACTCCCGACGGCAAAGCGATATCTTTCGTATCGGAACGCTACGGAATGCGCAATCACGCGTCCTGGGGTTCACAGATGGATGTGATGCTCGCATTCCTTAACGACGACGCGTACCGCCGCTACCGCATGAGCAAAGAAGAAACAGAGCTACTAAAAGAGCAGGAAAAGAAAGACAAAAATTCCGACAAAAAAGATTCGGACAGCGACAAACCTCTTGACATTGACGTCGAAGGCATCGCAGATCGCCTCGTAAGGGTAACGCCGATGTCGGTCGACATGCTCGACCATATTGTCGACGCCGACGGAGAAACACTTTATTTCATATCCGAAGCCGAAGGAGGCGAAGCTTCCTACCTGTGGGAGTACGACATGCGCGAGAAAGAACTTGAAATGACCAAGCGTATGACCGACAGCCACGCAGGATTCGATGCTTCGGCCGACGGCAAGACAATATTCGTATTCGGCGAATCCCTGAAAAAGATGAGCAGCGGAGGCGGTCTTAAAAATATCACCTACAACGCACGCAAGACCCTCGATCCTGCCGCCGAACGCCGCTATATGTTCGACAATGCCGAACGCGAAGAGCGCGAGCGCTTCTATCGCACAGACATGCACGGTGTCAACTGGAAAAAACTCTCCGACAGCTACCGTCGCTTCCTGCCGCATATCAACAATAACTACGATTTCGCCGAACTGCTCAGCGAATGGCTCGGTGAACTCAACGTCAGCCACACCGGCGGACGTTTCCGCGGAACATCGCCCACTTCGGCCGCGGAGCGCACCGCGCGCCTTGGAGCCATACTTGACATGAACTATACGGGCAAAGGCGTACGCATCGAAGAAGTGCTGTCCAAAGGTCCCTTGGACGGAAAAGTTGTGGCCGGTAGCATAATAGAGGAAATCGACGGAGAGGAAATCGGAAGCGACACCCCGCTTTCAGTCCTTCTCGCCGATCGTAGCGGAGTTGCAACACTGCTCAGCGTGCGCACTCCCGACGGCACACATGCCGAAGTGACAGTACGCCCGGTCAGCGCCGGAGCCGAATCTGCCTTGCTGTATGACCGATGGGTACGCCGCCGCGCAGCCGACGTCGACAGCCTGAGTAATGGACGCCTCGGCTATGTGCACATCAGTTCTATGGACGACGCCTCGTTCCGCAAAGTCTACTCCGACCTGATGGGCAAATACAACGATCGCGAAGGTGTGGTGATCGACATACGCTGGAATGGAGGCGGTCGCCTGCATGAAGACATCGAAGTGCTCTTCTCCGGTGAAAAATACTTCACACAGGAAGTTCGCGGCGAGGCAACCTGCGACATGCCGTCGCGCCGATGGAACAAACCGTCTGTCATGCTTATGGCCGAAGCCTGCTACTCCAACGCCCACGGCACGCCTTGGGTCTACAAGCACCGCGGCATCGGCAAACTCGTAGGTATGCCCGTTCCGGGAACCATGACATCGGTCAACTGGGTTACAATGCAGGATCCCACACTTGTTTTCGGTATTCCGGTAGTAGGATACCGTCTGCCCGACGGAGGCTTCCTCGAAAACCGCCAGCTTGAACCCGACATCAAGGTGGCAAATACACCAGAAGCCATCGTACACGGCGAAGATCTCCAGCTTCGCGCCGCAGTCAACGAACTCCTCCGCGAAATCGACAGCAGAAAAAAGTAAGTCACGATAGTTAATTATGACAAAATGTCACATTTTCGAATGTGGCATTTTTTTTGCAGGTTGTTATAACAGATAACTGAACTTATTAAACAACCCATTATATGCAAAAAGGAACTATCGGGGTAACGACTGAAAACATCTTCCCCGTCATCAAGAAATTTCTTTACAGCGACCACGAAATCTTTCTTCGCGAACTTGTGTCGAACGCTGTCGACGCCACCCAGAAACTCCGCACATTAGCCTCCTTCGGCGAATTCAAAGGCGAACTGGGCGCACTCGATGTGCGAGTTGATATCGATGCAGCAGCAGGAACCCTCACCGTCCGCGACCGCGGCGTAGGCATGACCGCCGACGACATCGACCGCTACATCAACCAGATCGCATTTTCAGGAGCCGAAGAATTCCTTGCCAAGTACAAGGATTCCGCAAATGCAATCATCGGACACTTCGGACTCGGTTTCTACTCGGCTTTCATGGTTGCCAAAAAGGTCGAAATCCATTCTCTTAGCTACAAGGAAGGCGCTGAAGCCGTACGCTGGACCTGCGACGGTTCTCCGGAGTACACCATGGAGAAAGGCGACCGCACCGAACGCGGTACCGATATCATCCTTTACATCGATGATGAAAGCAAGGAATTCCTCGAGCAGGTGCGCATCGACACATTGCTGAAAAAATACTGTCGCTTCCTGCCTGTACCCGTAATATCAGGCAAGGAACAGGAATGGAAGGACGGCAAAATGACCGACACCGACCGCGATCTGGTAATCAACGCCACCGAGCCTCAATGGATGAAGAAACCCGCCGACCTAAAGGACGAGGACTATCTCAATTTCTACCGCGAGCTTTATCCCGGACAGGACGATCCTCTGTTCTGGATCCACCTCAATGTTGATTATCCTTTCACCCTGACAGGTATACTGTACTTCCCGAAAATCAAAAATAACTTCGACATAAACAAAAACCGGATACAGCTTTATTGCAATCAGGTATTTGTCACAGATTCGGTCGAAGGCGTGGTACCCGAATTCATGATGCTGCTCCAGGGCGTGATCGATTCACCCGATATCCCCTTGAACGTGTCGCGTTCCTACCTCCAGAGCGACAGTGCCGTCAAGAAAATATCAGGCTACATAACCAAGAAGGTGTCGGGACGCCTTGAAGAACTCTTCAAAGCCGACCGTGCCGAATTCGAAAAGAAGTGGGACGACATCCGTCTTTTCATTGTCTACGGCATGCTCACCGACGAAAAATTCTGCGACGCCGCGCTTAAATTCATGTTGCTGCGCGACACCGAGAACCGTTACTTCACAGCCGAAGAATACAAGAAACTGGTAGAGGCTGAACAAACCGATGCCGATGGTAACATCATCTACCTCTACACCACCGATCCTGTAGCACAATACAGCTACATAAAGGCAGCCAACGACAAAGGCTATAACGTACTTCTGCTCGACGGACAGCTCGACAACCATTTTGTCGGCCTCCTCGAACAGAAATTCGAGAAAACGCGTCTTGTCCGTGTCGATTCAGGTGTCATAGACCAGCTCATACGTAAAGCCGACCGCAAAGAAGCCGATCTGACTCCCCTGCAGCGTAACATCCTGACAGGCATATTCAGTTCGCAGCTCCCGACTGTCGAAAAGACCAACTTCCTCGTAAGCTTCGAGGCTATGGCTCCCGGCGATGCCCCTATCGTAATCACACAGGAGGAATTCATGCGCCGTATGAAAGAAATGGCCGCAATGAATCCCGGCATGAATTTCTATGGCGAACTCCCCGACAGCTATAATCTGGTAGTAAATACCGAACATCCGCTTATCGTAGCCCTGCGCGACAAAGCCGGCAAAGAACTCGACTCCGAAGTAAACCCCCTGGCAGACAGCATCGACAGCGACAACGCCGCAATAAGCGAAATCAGAAAAGCGGCCGGCGACAAAGCTCCGGATGCCGAAGGCGAGCAGAAAATCAAGGAGCTTGAAAAAGCCGTAGGCGAAACTCGCGAACGCCAGAACAAAATCGTGGCAGACTATGCCGCCGGACAGCCTGTCGTCAAGCAGCTTATCGATCTTGCCCTGCTCGGCAACGGCCTGCTGCGCGGAGAAGCCCTCAATGAATTCATCAAACGCTCGGTAAGCCTGTTAGCTTAAAACGCAACAATTATAAACGAAACGCCTGCCATAAATCAGCTATGACAGGCGTTTTTTATTGCAATACACCGGTACTTATAACTTTCCGACAATAGCGTGGCCTGCATGAACCATAAGCAGACCGACCAGAAAACTCAAACTCGCATACAATGCCATCTGGACAAAACGGCCATCGCCGAATGCGGCATAATTTTCATGGACAAAAGTCGAGAAGGTAGTGAATCCTCCGCAAAAGCCTACTGTAAGGAACAGACGCCAATGTTCGCCAAGCACGCTGTGACGATCGAAAAGTCCATACAGAAGCCCGATAAGGAAGCAGCCTATTATATTGGCCAGAAATGTTCCCCATAAGGACTGTACTCCTGCCACATCTGTCATAAAGCGGGAAACACCGTAGCGCGCCACGCTTCCGAGGAAGCCTCCGGCACCGATGAACAACAGTATCTTAATCACAATCCGATATTTTTTTTATTACGGCAAGAGCCTGAGGAAATAAATCGGCAGACGGATCGAGCCAATGCACATCGTTATCACGCCGCAACCATGTCAGTTGTTTCTTGGCATAGACACGTGTGTTCTTGGCTATGCGAGCCACAGCTGTCGCCAAATCCCATTCACCGTCAATATATTTTTTCAATTCCTTGTAACCTACAGTATTCAACGAATTGGCGTTGCCGGCCACAGCAAAAGCAGCCCGTGCTTCCTCAACAAAACCCGCGTCCATCATCCGCTCTACCCGACTGTTAATGCGCCCGAATAGTTGCTCCCGCGGATAGTCAATAGCTAGCTTGACAACACGGAAATCACGCTGACGCGCTTCTCCCGTACAGAACGACGAGTAAGGCCGACCGGCCTGCAGGCTAACTTCAAGGGCATGCAGCAAGCGGCGGGGATTACGGCGGTCGACACGCGCGTAATAGTGCGGATCTACAATCTCAAGCTGCGCACAGATGCCGTCAAGACCGTGATCACGGTACAAAGCCGCCACATAAGCCCGGGTGCTGTCGTCGACAGCAGGCATGTCGTCTATGCCACGCACAACAGCGTCGACATACATCATCGAACCGCCACACATCACCGCTACAGAGGATTTTTCCCACATCGACGGCAACAGAGCCATTACGTCACTTTCGAACCGTGCGGCGCTATAGTACTCTTCCAGCCCGAGGAAACCCACGAAATGATGGACAGCACGCCGCCGCTCCCCTGGCGAGGGAGCGGCGGTGCCTATGGGTATGTCACGGTAAATCTGACGAGAATCGGCCGAAATGATGTCGCAGGCGAAATGTCGCGCTATGGATATGGCAAGGTCAGTCTTGCCCGAAGCTGTCGGTCCGGTGACCACCACAAGAGTGCGGCAGACTTCCGGACTATTTTTCACGCCTTGCAGCTATTTTCGCGATTTCTACAATCACGGCCTCGGCTTTCTCCATCGAAGGAATGGGCACGAACTCATAGCGGCCATGGAAATTCAGTCCTCCGGCAAATATATTAGGACACGGCAGACCTTTGAAGGACAGTTGCGCGCCGTCCGTACCTCCGCGTATAGGCTGCACCTTGGGTTCAACCCCGATCTCGCGCATAGCCTGTTCCGCTATATCGATGATATACATTACAGGCTCTATCTGCTCACGCATATTATAGTACTGATCCTTTATATCAATGGAGCAGCATCCGGGAAATTCGTGATTGATTTTACGAACCAGATGTTCGAGTTCTTTTTTACGGCGTTCGAAACGGTCGCGGTCGTGGTCGCGCACGATATAGGTCAGCACCGTCTTTTCAACAGTACCTTCCATCGACACAAGATGATAGAAGCCTTCATAATCCTCTGTGTGCTCAGGAGTTTCCCAACGCGGAAGCATTATGACAAACTGGTTTGCGATACGCATCGAATTTATCATCTTGTGCTTGGCGTAACCCGGATGCACATTGCGTCCGGTGAATGTGATGCGTGCTACGGCAGCATTGAAATTCTCGAACTCGAGTTCACCTACGGCACCGCCGTCCATTGTATATGCCCAGTCGGCACCGAAAAGGCCTACATCGAACTTATGTGCCCCCTGCCCTATTTCCTCGTCGGGATTGAATGCTACCCGTATCTTGCCATGGGCTATCTCAGGATGTTCTTTCAGATAAGCCACAGCCGACATGATTTCGGCCACACCGGCTTTGTCGTCGGCTCCGAGAAGAGTCGTACCGTCGGTAACGATAAGATTCTGCCCCACATAGTCGGTCAGTTCTGGAAATTCAGAAGGCGAAAGGACAATGCCGTCTGTCTGATTCAGCACTATATCGCCGCCATCGTAATTCTCGACTATGCGTGGCGACACATGGCGTCCCGACATATCGGGCGACGTGTCAAGATGGGCAATGAAACCTATAGTAGGCGCACCCTCGTAACCGGGAGTAGCGGGCAGAGTCGCCATAAGGTAACCGTTATCGTCAAGAGTGATTTCCGTCAGACCTATAGCCTCAAGCTCGTCTTTAAGGTGGCGCGCGAAAATCATCTGTCCGGGCGTCGACGGTGTCATGTTGGTAAGTTCGTCGCTCTGGGTGTCGAACTTCACATATTGCAGGAATCTGTCAACAAGAGTCATTACAGAATATATCAGAAATGGTTTTAACAATCAGACATCAGATACTACGCCAGGGTAGAGCCACCTTGATGCCCTGGGCATCTTTTCCCGTACCGTTGGCATAGATGAAGCGGTAACCGTCGATCTGCATCGATTTCAGCATCTCCTTTACTGTGGCTTCGTAAGGGCCGAAAGCCTCGTAGCGGGGATGTAGAATTTTCAGATAGTGCGACTTCAGGGTACCCGGGGTCTGATTTGCGAACTTGCGGGTGTTGGCGAACACTATGGTGTAGCTGGCGAACTTGTTTGCCACCTCGAACTCGGCATCCTGCGCATTGGCATCGGCACGATAGAAAGCGACGCGCGAAGCGAGGATTTCAAGTACGTTTGCACGTGCTTCCTGATAGCCGAGCTGGCTCGGGGAGAGCTTCACAAGGTTACGCAGGCGCGAAGCTCCTATTGTATAGGTACGGCTGTCGCCGGTGGTTCCGCTAAGAATTATCTCAAGACTTCCCTCTTCCTTTGTTATCGTATTTACAAAGTCATCGAGGTTCTTCCCGGGGTGACGCTTCAACTCAAGAGCGGTGAAATATTCAACAAGAGCCTCACCGCACTGCCGGACGTCAATAAGCGAATCGGCAAGAGCTGCCTTTACAGTGAATATGCCGTCTGAATATGAAACATTCACGGAATCCAGAAATTCGGGAGCCTGTTCAACTGTTTTTGCCATCTCCAGATTGAGATTATCGGCTATAGCGGCAAGTGGGGATTCTTTAGGCGTGGTGGAACATGCGCAGAGCACCAGCAGAACTACGGCAAGAACCGTAAGAAGCGATTTGTTGATTTTCATAAGTAGCATTTTTTGAGTTTTTATACTGTCTGGGAACGGGTATTAACCCGATTGCCGCAAAGTTACAAAGAATTTACGGATTTATGGCAACCGTGTTGGTCAAAATTCAGCCATGGCATTTATTTGTGAACTTACAGGCAAATGACTGTCAAACCAGTCGATATTACGGCGCAGTGCTGTCTTAATCCGGTCAGCTCTGAGCTGTGCAGTCTGGGACGGATCATCATCCCATCTCGCGCAGTCATTTCGCCATGCGGGACCAAGAGGCAATACCACATCGTCGATATAAGCATATATTTCATTTATCTTATCAGGATAAAGCTCGTTCCAGACCTTCTCAACCGACTTACAGAAACTGTCATAGCGAATAATTTCACCTATCCAGTGAGGCGTGAATCCGTAATGGACTTTCATTCTGAATGTATAATCGCTTTTCTCGCGGTTGTAGCACACAAGATCCCAGACAGGACCGGCTACCCATTTTGCACCGTCATTCAAGTCCTTATGGAGATAGAAACTGCCGTGAAATCCGTCAGGATTATCCATCACCTCCTGTACGATAAAGAAGCGTGCCATGCTTTCGACATCCATATATTCTTCCCATTCGGTCGACGTTTTGTCGTCAGAATAAATGGCTGAATTTATGGCTTTGAACTCATCGGTCAGCCATTGCAACTGTGCGTCCGACAAATCTTCCGGAGAATGATATTTCAATGTAAGGTTCCAGCTATCGTTTTCAGGAATAGTTATCTGACAGTCATCGCGGTAATTATCAACTTCCACAAGCCATCCGCCTTTTATAAGTTCCGGATCCGTTTCCTGATCCTGCTGTTCATATATATTCACGCGATTGTCATCGATGCGTATAGTTTCAGTAAGAAAATACAAGCCTATATAGTCCCCGTTCAGCACCACCTCCACCGGACGAAAATCCGGAGTCCATGCCATGCCTGCCAGTTTTCCGAGATGCAGCCCTGCCACTGTGTTTTCCGAGGGTTTCAACAATGCCCAATGTTTGTTTTTCGGCATACCCATCACAGCTGTTTTTTTACCGAGCTTTATCTTATAAGGTTTTTTCGGACTTTTCCATGACGAATGTCCCCTACCGCGAATCTGCATCGGCAAAGGTTCCGCCTCGGTTCCGAGAGGCTCGACATTTTCAGCGTCCATCGGATCAAGCCTGTATACGGCATCCAGATACTCTTCTTTGGATTCTATCGGCTTACGGTTCTCGGTTTCAATATATAGTACCGGCAACGTGCCTGAAATAGAGGCTGAAGCTGCCGGCGGGGGCACATCCGGTGAATCCGTATTTTCCTTACAAGACACAAACATTGCCAGTAGCAATATGCAAGCACTTATTCCGTATATATTCCGCATTTCACCTTTCAATGATATGATTAAAACACAATCGGCACAGAGCCATTTAAATAGTGACATTCTCTACATTCAGTTTCCGCAAAGATAAGTTGTATTTTCCATCATAAACACAAATCAATCACATAAATATTCATAAATTATTATATTGGAAGTCAACAGGTCATGCACTAATGAATTCCATAAAACATAACAAGGGGCATATCCTGATACGGATACACCCCTCTAAATTCTAAAAATCAAAATAATAGCAACGGCTAATCGACCGGATGGTATTTTTTTACGGTCATACGACCGTTAAGGGCACCAAGTGCATTATAAGCGAGGGAACTTACTTCATCCTCACCCGGACGCAGTACAATAGGAGCTATGAATGATATCCATTCCGACAGATGCGACACAAAGTAATCGCTGTGTGCTATGCCGCCGGTCACGATTATCGCATCTACTTTGCCTTTTAGGGCTACGGCACGTGCTCCGACCTCCTTTGCCACTGAATATGCCATGGCTTCCAGAACAGAGCGGAAAGGCTCTTCACCTTTTGCTGCACGTTTTGCAATCTCTGCAACATCTTTCGTGCCCAGATGAGCGGCAAGACCACCACGGCCGTTAATCATATTCTTGACCTCACGCAAAGTATACTTACCGCTGAAGCACATTTCGGCAAGCTGGTCGGCAGGAAGTGTGCCGGCACGCTCTGGACTGAACGGGCCGTCGCCATTTAGAGCATTGTTGACATCCACTACCCTGCCCTTACGGTGCGCGGCCACTGAAATACCGCCGCCAAGATGCACCACTATCAGATTCAGATCTTCATAACGTCGGCCAATGGAATCGGCATAGATGCGTGACACGGATTTGCCGTTGAGCGCATGGAAAATCGAATGACGTGGCAATTCGGGCAAACCGGACAGACGTGCCTGAGGCATAAGTTCGTCCACGACCTCCGGGTCGGCTATGTATGCGGGGCATCCTATCTCTTTAGCTATATCGTCGGCCATCAGGGCGCCAAGGTTGCACACATGCTCCATACGTGCATGAATAAGGTCTTGCTTGACCTTGTCATCAATTATATATATACCACCGGGAGTCGGCTTCAACAAACCGCCACGAGCTATCACGGCATCAAAATCAAGAGGTATTCCGGCTTCGCGAAGCGCGCTGTGCATTGCCGAATCGCGCATTTCAAGTTGTTCGTTCGGATGTTCGAAGCGTGCCACCTCCTCAGCCGTGTGCGTAATACTTTCTTTCCACACAGGCTTGTCGTCGTGATAGAGGGCTACTTTGGTTGAAGTGGAACCGGGATTGATGACGAGGATCTTTTTCATGCAAGGTAGTTTGTTTTGTGATGTTCTGATTCGGAGAAAAGAGTATGTCAGCCTGCGGCCACACAGGCGAGGGCAAGGCTGTAGAACTTGGAATCGGCTGTATCGGCTCTCGAAGGTACGACCACCGGAGCAATAGTTCCGCAAATCACTCCGGCCATGGTTGCCCGACCGAAAAGCGACATAGTCTTATAGAATGTATTCGAAGCCTCAAGAGTCGGGAATATAAGAATATCGGCTTTGCCGACAACCGGCGACGATATGCCTTTCATCTCTCCGCTATGGGCGTCACATGCCGTCTTGACGTCCATGGGACCGTCGACAATTGCATTGCCGAACTCTCCGGCGGCAGCCTTGGATTTCAATTCGACATAGTCGAGAGTATGCGAGAATTTGGAATTTACCTTTTCTGTGAAGTGTATGAGGGCGACCTTGGGTTCGGCTATACCGATTTTATGACATATATCAACATCGTAGCGTATCATAGCCTCGAACTGTTCAAGTGTCGGACGAGGAATCACCGCCGCGTCGGAGAAAAATATCAGCCGGTCATAGACAGGTGTATCGACTGCCGTCAGATGCGACATAACGGCACCTTTCTGCAAAAGCCCGCATTCCTTGTCGAGAACCGCACGCAAAAGATTGTCGGTATTTATACTACCTTTCATAAGCACGTCGGCATTGCCTTCACGTACCAGAGCAACTCCTCGGCGTGCGGCGTCATCTACCGACGTGCATTCAACCGTACGCACCTTGTCGGAATTGGCAGCCATGAATTCATCAAGCTCACGGCTTTCACGGCCTGATGTCACAAGAATGATTTCAGCAAGTTTATCATCAACACAACGACGTATCGCACCTACAGTACTTTCATCATCGGGACATACAACAGCCACACGTTTACGAGATACATGAGAGCGAAAGAGATCGACTACATCTTCAAAGGTTTTCATGGTTTTATTTCGTAATTATTTTTTGCAAAAGTGCAAATTTATATTGAAATCACAAGAAATAAAAAGCAAAAATATCGTAAAAGGACACAAATTATACCATCTGACAAAAGTCAGGCTATTCCTATAGGCAAAGGTATATGAAAATTGCGTCATAATGACACTTAAAATTTTAAAGCACAAAAAGCTTGAAAATGTGCAATTTCTCGAAAAAAGGCGACAAAACCGAATCTTTTCTCGCTATGACCGTTGTTGCCGCGGAGCAGCTCATACAGAAACACGGCCCGAAATATCCTGCGATACACTTCCGCAAAAGATCATATATATACCACCCCCGGCACATACCCACATGGAAGCACCATAAGAATACGGAATTACACTTAACAGCAAGTTTACGTGAAACTACACAATTACAATTCAATAGTCCGAAGTCTGGAAAGCCTTCATCGTGACACGGGATTTAGAACAAGCTTCATTCCGCAGCGGTCGCAGTCGAAATCAAGACGGTAAAGTATGTCCCTGGATCGCAGATAAAGCGGCGACGGGAGCTTTCCTGCATTTTTAGAACGCAGACAGGCTCCTAACTCGCGACGCAGACAATAACGCGTCGTCATCACCACCCGTTCACCTTCAGCTTTATCCTCTACTTCCACAGCCTGTTCGCCAATCGTGGCGCCGTGGCGGTGATAGAAACGCGCCGCCAGCACATTAGCCACATTATCATGATAGCTCAACGGTGATTCGCCGGCAAAGGCGTTATCATCGAGGGTGTCCGGGCGACGACGGTCGTACGGCAGACGTGCCGCACGGCATGAATCCATTGCCGCCACCGCATCGCGTCGCAAAGCCGAGAGTACAGAAGCCGGAACAAAACGGTCGCCGATCCGGTCGTCGAGCGAGTCGAGAGTATAAACCGTCGCACCCAGTTTGGAAAGCTGCGACACGCGGTACTCCTGCTGGGGACGTTGCGACTGCTGCTCCGGACATATAGCCGACACCGACACCGAGGCACCCCGTTCATCCTCCAGTTCGAGGACAATGCGATCGTAGGGCACACTGCGCAAAACGCCTTTC
Source organism: uncultured Muribaculaceae bacterium (assembly GCA_910587235.1). Lineage (GTDB taxonomy): Bacteria > Bacteroidota > Bacteroidia > Bacteroidales > Muribaculaceae > CAG-873. The sequence goes on along the minus strand of CAJUKD010000001.1, from coordinate 57,032 downwards.
AAGCCTATACGGCGTTCGGCTGCAGACGCTTCAAGACGGTCGAGGAAAATACGGTCGCTGTTGCGGTAAATAACTGTTCCTGAAGCGACATCCACAGGTGTCGCAGGATAAAGCCTTGAGCCGTCGGCACGGTTCAGACGGAAACCCACGAAGCGTCCGGTACGATCAAAGAAACTCAAGCCGTCGCCATTGGCAAGCTCCTCCGACAAATCAGCCACGAAAAATCCGCGACAACGGTCATACGGACGGATCACACGTCCGACTTCGGCACCCACCCACTTGGGAGTAGCCATCGAAGCCATATTCGAAGGGCGCCCATGAAAAAAGTACGATGTATATCCTCGGTTGAAAGTACGGTTGAGGTCAGGCGTAAAAGAGTATGTCACACGCCCCTGCGAACGCCGCACAAGTGCCCCACCTGAGCGCTCTACAATAGCATCGAGAGCCTGCGAATATGCCGCCACGACATTTTTGACGTAGGAGGCATCCTTCAGGCGACCCTCGATTTTAAAAGATGTCGCACCCGCCGCTATCAACTCTTCGAGGCTGTCGATACGGCATAAATCCCGCAAGGACAGGAAATGCCGACCGGACTCGATAACAGAACCATCCGGAGCAAGCAGGTCATAAGGCAGACGGCACATCTGCGGACAAGCCCCGCGGTTGGCACTGCGCCCCATAGCAAGCTGACCGGCCTGACAGTCGCCGCTGTAGCTGACGCACAAAGCTCCGTGAACAAAAACCTCAAGAGGCACGTCGACAGCTTCGGAAACAGCTTTTATCTCGGCGACATAAAACTCGCGAGGCAGCACAAGCTGCGAGAATCCGGCACGGGCAAGACGGCGAGCCTTTGCCACTTCGCGTATGTCGCACTGCGTACTGGCATGTAGCGGTATGGGAGGCAGATCCATTTCAAGATAAGCCATATCTTGCACTATAAGGGCATCGACACCTATGCGGTAAAGTTCGCCGACAAGCCGCCGTGCATCCTCCAGCTCGGAGTCGTACAAAATAGTATTGAGCGTTACATAGACCGCGGCTCCATAGCTGTGGGCGAATCCGACTGCGCGCGCGATTTCGTCCACCGAGTTTCCGGCCGCGGCTCGTGCACCGAATGCCGGTGCTCCTATATAAACGGCATCGGCACCATGGCGCACAGCCTCTATGGCTATGTCGGCGTTGCGTGCCGGGGCAAGAAGTTCTATCACACGCGGCATAAGTTGTCGGATTTAAGGCGGTCAAGAAGCTCGAAAGCTTCATTTCGCGATGCGTTGATAAGGTCGGGATAATGTGCGTCGCTGTTCACCAGAACAGGCACTCCGGCATCGACAATACGACGGAAATGGCGTTCGGCCGGGAAAAAGCGGCCGAAGCGTGCATAAGCCTTGGTATTGATTTCAGTCAACAAGCGACGGTCGGCAATCATGTCGATAAGCCCATCGACCAGACGGCGATAAAGCGGAGTATCCTCGATACCCGGAGAATAACATCCTGCATTCTGGGCTATTTTATCGAAATGTCCAAGAATATCAAAGCCGCCCGCCTCGATCATATCGGCTGAACGACTGAAAAATGTACGCACTACATATTCAATATCTCCGTGGAAATTTACGTCCATCTTACGGCGGAAGTTCTCGAAACTGCCGTCGATATCGACCATATCGCCCTCCTGCGATGGAATGAAATGCACGGAGCCGATAGTATAATCAAGCGGCAACGATGCGAAATAAGGATGTGAAGGGCCCCATTCACGGCCAAGATAGTCTATCTCCATGCCTGAAAGAAAGGTACATCCCGAACCTTCATGTTTGCGCACGACATCAGCCACATCCGCAAGATAGGCATCCACATCGGCCTTTGACATGTTGCATGGCGAATCTATAGGCACCGGACTGTGCGGCGTGAATCCGTATAGTGTGAATCCGGCAGCGACAGCGGCATCTGCCATCTCGGCCACCGAAGCATGGCCGTCGCAGTAAGGTGTATGGCTATGAAGTGTATAAAGGCGGGAATCGGCAACAAGTTCAATCAGGTTCATCCTGCAGAATGATTTTTAAATTTTCAATAACCCGGATCATGGATCCGGCGTCCGCTACGCAGAAGATAGAGATAGCGGCAAAACAGCGTCAATGCAATCAGCACGGCGGCGATTCCTATGGCGGCGGACATGGTGATCGACAGACCCAGACCTTCAGGCGACGGGGCGTAGAAAAAATATGTAACTACGACAGCTGTCATGAACATTGCCGGCAAAAGACATATATAGAAAAAACGGCCGTGGCGCGCAAGATATACCGCTGCTGCCCAAAGGGTAAATGTCGCGAGCATCTGGTTCGTCCACGCGAAATAGCGCCAGAGAATGCTGAAATCCATCATCATAAGGCCAAAAGTAGCGGCAAACAAAGGCAACGTGATCAGCAGTCTGCGCCAGATATTTTTCTGGTCGAAACCCATGAAGTCGGCAATTATAAGGCGCGCCGAGCGCAAAGCCGTATCGCCTGTAGTTATTGGCGCGGCAACCACTCCGAGAATGGCAAGAATGCCGCCGAAAGTACCGAGCCAGGCTATGGAAATCTCGCGGACAAGCGCGCCCGCACCATTGTGCGAGGACATATACTCCTGAAGTCCTTCATAACCGCCTGTAAAAGCTATGGCCGCGGCAGCCCAGACGAGAGCCACAAGCCCTTCGGCCACCATGGCGCCATAGAATACAGGACGCGCGAGCTTTTCATTCTTAAGGCAGCGCGCCATCATGGGCGACTGTGTGGCATGAAAACCGGAAATCGCACCACAGGCTATGCTTACGAACATCATAGGAAACACCGGATGTCCTTCGCCTCCGTAACGCGACTGCAGGCCACCGGCAAAATCAACCGGAATATCAATGCCGCTGAAAAGCAGATAGCACAACAATCCGAGTGCCATAAACAACAATGCCGCACCGAAAACAGGATACAGACGGCCGATCAGACGGTCGACAGGCAAAAGTGTGGCAAGTGCGTAATAGGTAAAGATTACACATATCCAGAACGTTCCATCAGCCCAGCCGGGAGTCATGCCGGCAAGCAGGTCGGATGGTGTGACAACGAAAACGGCACCGACAAGAACCAACAGCCCTACCGAAATCACACACATAAGCTGCCTGACAGCCGAACCCAGCTCACGTCCGACAAGCTCGGGCAACGAATCGCCTCCACTGCGAACCGACATCATAGCCGACACGAAGTCATGGACTGCCCCGGCAAAGATAGTACCGAATACGATCCACAGAAATGCCGCCGGACCGAACATCACACCCATTATCGCACCGAATATGGGGCCAAGTCCCGCTATATTCAGAAACTGGATGAGAAATACGCGCCATGTGGCCATAGGAATATAATCCACCCCGTCGCACTTGGTCCGGCATGGCATCAAGCGTGAAGGGTCGATTCCGATGATGCGTTCCACCACCAGGCCATATACAAAATATCCGGCGACAAGCAAAACAAGAGCTATAATGAAAGCTGTCATTGATCCAGATGTTTTTAATGTTAACGTCCGACAGTTTCGTTTCTTACCACGGCATTCCTCAACACTTCAAGATTGCCGCGTATGTCGCGTTCCTCGGCTTCCATATCAAGAATTTTTGCAGTCAGCGACGTTTCGCCGGCGGCATAACGCACGCGCATCGCATCAAGGCTTTCGAGCAACTTGCGCAAGCGGACACGCTCGCCGAGATACTCCACCATAGAGCGTCTGCCTTCCTCCCGTTTGAAGTCGGAAAGGGAGGTGTAAACCTTGCCGTTGCCCATGTCCATAAGGAAAACAGGCATGGCATTTTCCATATCGGACGAAGCTGCCGTGTCGGCACTGAATATTTTTGCCCTCAATGCAGAATAGTCAGCGTCCGGATTCCAGGTAAGGGATATAGAAGTCAGACGCGCAAGTTCTGTCAGATGCTCGTCGGACAATGGATAATTGACACGCATCTGCGAGGGTATGAATACATAGATCGTCACTTTTCCCGGAATCCGGGTGCGGTCGGAAGCCCACCACCCCAGACCGGTCACCTCGTCGATTGCGAGCATATAGTCGTTGTAGGGCGAATTGTAAGGCATGCCTATGTTCTGCGGTTTCAGGTATCCGCCTCCTTCGCCGTCGGAACGTGAGGTCATGAATATGTCATAACCTCCGAGAGAGTTTTCTCCGTCGTTGGCATAATAGAGGGTCATGCCGTCCGACATAAGGAAAGGATAATTGGCAGATCCGCCTTCTCCGAGTGCTTCATCGGCCGGAGCCGGGTGTTCGACAGTGCCGTCGTCGAGAACAGAGCTTTCATAAAGGCTGTAACAACCCGTACTGTCAGGAGCCGCCCACAACATCTCGCTGTTGCTCTCTGGAATATAAATCACCGAAGCACCGCTTCCCGGCAGACGTGCAGCCGACACAAGCCGTCCGGCCTGCTTCGAAAGACGATAATAACGAAAAAAATCGTCGGCATCGACATTAATGGAATCTATTACCTCTATCTTTTCCACCCTGTCGAGCATGTTACGCATACGCAGAAGCATTGAACTCATGTTTTCATATTCTTCCGGCATAGCCTTTTTCTTTTTTTTCATAGCCGTGCTCCATGCCGACAGGTGGTTGTCGGCATCGTCGACACGATATTCGGCAAGAGCCATTTCGGCAAGAATCCGCGAAGCGTCAAGCACACCGCGCTCCTCTGCTTTTTTCAGGGGCGCCACGGCATCGGACTCCCGACCGAGTGCACGAAGCGTCGCACCGAGATAGAAATTGGCTGTACCGTCGCGTGGCGAACGCTTGACAAGGCGCTCGAGCTGATGAAGAGCCTCTTCATATTTTTCATCGAAATACAGTTTTTTTGCATCATCGATCGGCGCTGCCGACGCAACAAGAGCAAAGACAGCCAGAAGCGATGCCGTCGCCGCGGAGCGGCGGAAGGAGAATATATTCGAGAAATATTTCATTATAATATCCGGATGACCGTTTTTTCAGTATCAAGCACAAATATACGCAATCATTACTGTTCCGGCAAATCATAGACAATACGCCGTATAGCTTCAGCCGTTGTCCGGGCTTCATGACCTCCTCGAAGCTCCGACACAAGAATAGTCTTACCGAAATACAGGCGATAGCGCTTGCCGCAGCTGTGGAACATCTCTGCGGGCAGACGCAACATCTCTATGTTGAACTTTATGCCCAAGCGCTCCCGAAAGCGTGCAAAGCGATAAAAGAAATCGGTGTTTTTACCTTCAAAAAACGCCGGCACTATATCACGATTGTATTTTATAGCATGGTTGACGAACATGGTGTGCCATCGTAAATCCGTGATGACACGCCCTTTACGTCGCGACACCATCCCTGCGGGAAACATTATTATCGGCCTCGTGCCGGCAAAAGCCTCCTCTATGGCCGCTGCTGCGTCGCGCGACTGGCGACCATGTTTGTTTATAGGAAGGAACACCGGCGTCAGCGGTTTGACTGCCATAAGAAGGTCATTGACCACAAAATATAGCGGCTCTCCGTATCGACGTGCTATGTAATCTATAAAAATTACACCGTCGAGTGCTCCAAGCGGATGATTGCACACAAAAAGTTTGCGGCAATCAGCCACACCCGGCAAATTTTCCTCTCCTATTATATCACAGCTTATGTCGAGATCGGAAAGCATACCGCGGCAAAATTCCGCTCCCGTACGTCCAGCATTGCTTTCAAGAAGCCGGTTTAGTCCGTCCTGACGTATGAAACGCTCGGCGGCGCGAATCAGGAATCCCGGAATATAGCGGTAATGACGCGGCAATCGTTGCCTCAGCACACCGTCAAGATCAATGCGTATAACTTCGTCTGACATCTTGGTAAATATATAAATTACGACACAAAGTTACCAATATTTTTCAATCCGGACAGACCGCACCTGTGCCTATGGCACAGATATCGGCCAAATTTATCCGCAATCCGGATTCGAAAACCAGTACAGCCATATCGGCATCTATTTTAGAAATCCGTCCGCAGGCATCAAGATAGCTTCCGCCTTCTTTGTGTTCGTCAGGCATAAAATAACGGACTGTAACTAAGGGACGCTTACATTCCGGCACAGCCATAATATGCCTCAGACTATCCGATAAACGTTGCTGTTCGTGGTCAGACAACTCTATACGGCTATCGACAACACGTCCGGTTTCGGAAATTGCATCGCCGTGTCCGGTAAGCGCCGCGAATGGAGCAAACTGTCCGGCCCTCTTTTCCAATGGCATGGGATTGTGGAAACGCGACACCGGACGCGGAAGATTTATAATATCATCGTAATTTCTATCCATTGTTTCTACTCGCTATGCCCGCCTATGCGCTTATTGCGCTGACGCTGTGTCGCACCGACGGCATAATTTATTCCTTTTAATATGGCATTTTTTCCGAATACGCCTTTTATTTTCAATATCGCTTCCTGCAGGCGCCGCTCCCGGGCAAGAGCTTCAGCCCGCGACAAATTCTCGCGGCGACGCGCTTCTACTTCACCGAAAAGATCAAGCTGCACTGCCCGATCGCCTCCATCCGGCTTTAGTGCTTCATTCTCGCCCTGCAAGTCGATAGCAGTAAGAGTCAGACGCCGCACAAGCAATGCAGGATTGACGATTCTGTCGAAAAGCGCCGCGACGGAAGAGCATATTTCAGCCGATGAAGATGTCGGAACGCCCCCGGGAGCAGCAGTGATCGTTCCGTGGGCATGTTCGGGAACTTCGCGGCCGTAACGGTCGATATGGATACGCCCCGTATATGCCTCTCGTGCCTTCGGAGAAGAAAGATTATCCACGTCATACCCGAGTTCAAGCACAATCTTGTCGGTCAGCATACGCTTTGAAACGAGGTCGAGAGCAAGTTCATCGGCCATCTCAAGAACAACAGTACGGGCTTCTTCCGACGAATAAGGTCGTGAAAGAACCTGTCCGCTGCATATCGAACGCGACTCCGGTCTATAAGCTTTTATAAGCTCCATAGTCACAGGCTCCCATCCCCAGGCATGATCGATAAGCAGCTCGGCATTGACACCGAACATCTTATACAGTATATTCTCATGGTTCAGAGAACATCTTGCCACATCGCCCATGGTCATCATTCCTGAACGTTCAAGCCGTGCGGCCGTACCGCGACCGACCCGCCAGAAATCCGTCAGCGGCCGATGGTTCCACAGCTGACGTCTGTAATCCGCTTCATCAAGCTCGGCAATACGGACTCCATCAGTATCTGGAGGCATTTTCTTTGCAACAATATCCATAGCCACCTTGCAGAGATATAGATTAGTCCCTATTCCCGCAGTAGCTGTAACACCCGTTTCTCTGAGGACTGTGCGTATTATCAGCCGCGCAAAATCATGAGCCGACATAGAATAGGCCGGAAGATAGGACGTGGCATCAATAAAAACTTCGTCGATAGAATATACGTGCATGTCCTCCGGCGCGACAAAACGCAGGTAAATATCATAGATACGGGTGCTGAACTCTATATAATGCGCCATACGCGGTTTGGCGACAATGAAGTCAAGTTCAAGCGACAAATTTTCCGACAGCTCGGCACAAGATACCGAACTTCCGCTGAAGCTATGGCCGTGTGCATCTGCAAGACGGCGTCGGTTGGCGTCGGCTACACATCGGCGTACCTCGAACATCCTCGGCCGGCCTCCGGTGCCGAGCCGTTTCAGCGGAGGCGACACTGCAAGACAGATTGTTTTGTCGGTACGCCCGGCATCGGCTACGACAAGATTGGTATCAAGCGGATCAAGACCACGCTCGACACATTCCACCGAGGCATAAAAAGATTTCAGATCGATGGCAATATAACAACGCTTCCCCACGTCCATAAAAGCTATCGGCTGACATGGTAATACGGACCTGCGCCATGCCCTACAGTGTATCGTTTCATGGAAATCCCGCGTCTGGCAGCCTCACAATTCTGCCTTGGGGTGCCGTCGCCCAAAAAAAGATCGAAACAGCTGCCGCAGACCGGACATCTGGCGACAAGAGTCATCGCCTCGACCGTGACAGTCACTTCTGAATCACATTCAACCGGACATGCTACATCGTAAGCCTTGGGCTGGCCGTCGAAAGTAGTCAGAACCACGACTCCGCCCAATCCCGTGGCATGATAGTCGCGGAAAGAATAGCAGGATGGCAAAGCTTTATCTTTATTGAAAATGCAATGTGAAAAAGATTGAGTCAGACCGCAAGCCTCCCATTCCGAAGCATTGAAATCAAGGCTTACAGGACATTCCGGAAATCCGCCGTCATCCGGCTTTTCAGGATCAACAGGCTTTCCGGAAAGAGCCTCACGCTGATTGACGGATATAGATCCGGAAACGGAATCACCATCGCGCAGCACGGTAAATTCCAGTACAGCCTGCCGTGCCTGACTTTCCGATGGATTGCCCTGAATTTCAATGTGAATGACGGATGCGACAAAAGACACCGAAATCCACGATATCCGCTTGTCAAATTCTATCCTGTCGAAATTTCCTGTTATGTTTATATCATAACTATGCGGCAAATCATCGCACTTTATCAAGGCAGAACGTCCGTCGCCGGAAACGGCTATATCGCCACTGAAAGCCGTCAGCACATAGGCAAGCGGTTCTTCGTTCTGTTTTGAACAAGCACACGCCAACAAGCATATCATCAACAAAGGCAAAAAAATCCGTTTTTCCATATCTACTTACTCCTTTTATATATAATCGGAAAAGTCGCTGAAATATTGCTTCGATTCCGGCATTAAACAACTAATGCCCCGTAAAAAGCGGGGCATTCGCACATAAATTCAGCTTGTTTTATTTCACCTCTAGCGTCAGCTCGGCTGACTTCAGCATGGGCGAAGTAAAACGTACTTTCGCATTTCCCTGAGCAGCAGTCCGCCGTACATAGGCCACCAGACGGCCCGATGAAGCCCTGCGCGACGAAGCCCGCGGATGTGTCATGTCGTGATTACCCGTACCTTCAAGACCAAGGAGCTTAGCCGCTCCTTCGATATGGCAATGTACGAGATTATCGGCAAGATCGATGCGTCTTCCTTGTTCGTCGACCACCTCGATCACAATCTGCGCCAAGGACGAATCGCCATCAAGGGATGTTAGATCAGATATTGCTTTCAAAGCGTACGGACGCCCTGTTGTTGCAAGCATATCGGATGCCACAACAGCCCCGGAGGCATCATGCGCCTCAACCGTCAGATTACCGGGATAATATGGAACATCCCATGCAATCATACCCCGGCTGTCGTCGCGCGTCTTTTCAGCGCCGACTTCTTTACCGTCAAGAAGCAGACGCGCCGATACGGCATTGGTGAAACAAAGCACACGCATCATTGTTCCTTCATTTTCATAGTTCCAATGAGCGGGAGCGTCAATCCAATAGCCCGGATCACGGCCGTCGGAGGGATGCGGATATGCCACAAGATAAGCGACGGGATTTTCACACCACAGCGAAGCTCGGAATTTTCCTCTTGTTTTCGGGAAATTTCCGAAATCGAGCAATCCTGTACCGAGTCCACGCGAAGGCCATACGCCTGATTCCCCGAGATAGTCGGTTCCCGTCCACAGGAACTGACCGAAAATGAAGTCCTTGTCGCGCACGGCAAGCCACTGTTGGTAGCCGTGGCCGTTCTCGCTGCCGTAGATTATTCTTGATGGATATTTTGCATGATCGGCGTCATAACGATCTTCCGTATAGTTATAGCCCACAATGTCTACAGCGGCCGGATAATCAGTTTCGTTCGACATGAATACCCCTGCAAGGGCACCTGTGACCGGTCGACTGTCGTCTATGGCCCGCACTATCGGCGCCAGCCGTTTGGCAATTTCGCCGATACGCATGGCCGACGGCGCGTCGGGATTATAGCCCCCGAAATTAGGCTGGTTTATACCTCCGTGGTCAAGAACAGGATGCGAGTACGGATCGTTTGGATAGTCGACTTCATTGCCTATGCTCCAAAACGCCACACAAGGGTGATTGCGGTCGCGGCGTACCATATCGGCTACGTCCCGTTCTATCCATTCCTCGAAAAAGTCGAAAGAACCTTCGAACTTAGGCGTGCCGACATTCCATCCGGTGACCCATTTGCGTTTTGGGAATTCCCATTCGTCGGAGGCCTCGTCCATCACCAGCAGACCAAGTTCGTCACAAAGGTCATAGAGAACCGGAGCCTGCGGATTATGACTCATACGGATAGCATTGACACCTATAGATTTCAGGCTTTCAAGGCGTCGGCGCCACACCTGCGGAGGAACGACAGCACCGAGGACTCCGGCATCATGATGAAGGCATACACCTTTGACCTTGGTATTGCGGCCATTAAGAGCAAAACCCTTGTCGGGGCTGAATTCCAATGTACGGAATCCCACCCGGCATTGCGAACGGTCGACAATATCGCCTTTACGGTTTTTCAACAGAACAGTAAGCGTATATAGTTCCGGAGCATCGAGATTCCACAGACGCGGTGATTTCACCTTCATTTTAAGCACACCTTTTTCACCGGCATTGCCGACAGTCGAGCGTCCGGCAAGTCGGCCTGATGCGTCATGCAATTCCGCCTCGACCGAATGGCGTCCGACACCGTCAAGACCCGCTATGGCATAATCAACGTCGAGGACGGCACTGCGAGCCGAGATGTCACGGGCTTTCCAGCCAACTCCCCACGGCTCGAAATGGGTTGTAGCGGCACGCACGAGTTTCACGTCGCGATAGATGCCCGAACCGGTGTACCAGCGCGAATCGGCTTCGCGCGAGTGGTCGACCCTTACTGCAAGCACATTGTTTCCTTCACGCAGATATGGAGTAAGGTCGTAATAGAACGAAACGTATCCGTTTGGCCGCTTACCGAGCAAATGCCCGTTGAGATACACTTCGCTTCGGTTGTAGACACCTTCAAAATATATGAACGTCACATCCGAGTCCTTGGGAGATGCCTCGAAACTCTTGCGGTACCAGCCAATGCCACCCGGAAAAAATCCGGTACAGGCATTGAGAGATGGCGACGGCAAAGACTCTATGCTCCAGTCATGCGGCAGATCGAGCATACGCCATGCGGAATCGTCGTAAGAAACTGATGCCGGAGCTATTGAATCCGAGCATAATGCAAAACGCCATCCGGCGTTAAAATCTTCTGAGTTGCCGAATGATATATCGGCTGCTGCACATGATAGCGTCGCTGCCAGCAACAAAACAGTTGCCGGCAAACGACGACCTAACCATGACCTTAGGAAACCATTATTTATATTCATCTTTTTTACCGATTGGAAATAAAATATTTTCTACGGACCGTGGATCCGCAATACACGATAAATCAGTCGATACTGTCGGTGCGCGAGGCGCTCCAACGCTCGAGTCGTTCGTACTCGTCGCGGTTCAGGCGCATGAAAGAACCGTGCTGTGGAGCATCAACACCCTGAATATCGCGCGGAGAATGGAAGTTGCGCATGTTTTCGTCGGCCTCGCAAATGCGGTAACGTTTCGGGCTTGAGGAGTATTCTATATATCCTATATACCACTTGTCGGAACCTATGGGCTGATAAGCCGACACACCCTCGCACATCTTGTTACCCTCAAAGCTTACATAATCGGAATCGACGGGTTCCGGCCACGGACCGTGGAGGGTCGGAGCGGCAGAAGTGAACAGGCCGGGCTTTCCGCCTTCTTTCTTTATCATCATGTGGTAGAGGCTGTCGGAGGGCAGGAAGTTTATGTCGGCGTCGATTGTGGCATAGCCCCAGTCAAACAGAAGTTTCGGTTTGGTAAGCGTAGTAAAATCCTCGTCGGCATACGAATAGTACATGCGGTCATAGCCTTCGCCGGCATCGGGGTTCCAAAGCGAGTAGTAAATCATGTATCCGCCTTTGCGGCCGTCGGGCCACTGATAATCGGCATCCCATATAATCTGCGGCGCCCATACGCGGATTATGGTCGAATAGTCGCTATATGGATCTTCTCCGTCGGGATTGGAAAAAATCTCAGGCCCTTTACGGAAATCGAATGTCACGGATTCCCAATTGATAAGGTCGTCGCTACGCAAAAGATCTATACCGTAGTTGTTCCACTTGCCGCTGCGTGCCACGCACATGTCGGTAGTAACCATCAGATAGCCTTTGCCATCGTGGGTGCGGGTTATATAGGCGTCGCGCGTGCCGCCTTCTATACGGGCATGTTCGCGCGGGCTGAATACGGAATCGCCATTTATAAGATCGGTGAAATTCAGGCCGTCGCGGCTAAGGGCATAAGCGGTCCACTCTCCCCGTTCACTCATGTGACAATAGAGATAACCGTAGTCTGAGGTATCAGACTGTTCAGACTCCTTGTTAGTTTTTTTGCCGCAGGCCGCAAGAAGAGGCAACAGAACAGCAAGAGAAATAATAAAGAAACTCGTTTTTTTCATTGGATATTTTATCTGTTTATATTTCAATTTTCTTATATCGCGGCACAAGCGCCTTCATCACAGACCATGCTACAAGGTATGAGAATGCACATACGGTGAATACAGTCATATAACCGGCGGGCTTACCGCTGAAACCGAGAAAAGAATAAGCATCGCCGGCAGCGGCAGCATAATCGAAAAGCAGTCCGGAACCTTGATTGATGATGTAACAACTTATGCCTCCGGCCATAGTTCCTATGCCGACAATTGATGCTACTGTAGAAGTTGGGAACATGTCGCCTATAGTCGAATAGAGGTTGGCGCTCCATGCCTGGTGTGCGGCACACGCCAGACCTATTATTACAGCAGGCCACCATGCCGAATACGTCCCGAGAGGCTGTGCGAAAAGGGCAAGAATTGGTACAAACGCGAACATCAGCATGGCTCTCATCCTGCCGGCATACGGATTCATTCCGCGACGCTCGACACACACCTGTACCGCCAGTTATGACGGTCACATTATCTTTTATATCGAATAAGTTTTTCATTTCTGTTCAGAATCGATTGTTGCCATTATACCACTCACCATACCCAAGGCGAGCATACGTCCATGGAAAGAATATCCGGCGTTATAACCCATCTCGCCGTCGCCGAGCATCAGAGGCGCATGGTCGACGCGCATAGGCACATCCGGGCACTCGCGCTCGAAAGTACGTATCACATCAATAAGTCGCGGATCGAGATGCGACGACTCGCGAAAATCACCGTCCGGAAGCACACGACAGATACGTGCATGGACAAAATGAGTGCGTGCGGCATACTTGCGAGCGAGTTCCGTAACATCGTTGTGGGCGCCGGCACTGAGAGAACCGGCACAGAATGTCAGGCCGTTATGAGGATCGGGAACCGCATTTAGAAACGCCTCTATGTCGTCGTCGCATGTGACTATACGCGGCAAACCGAGAATCGGCATAGGCGGATCGTCGGGATGCACGCACATATTTATGTTGTACTCCCGGCATACCGGCATTATCGCATTAAGGAAATAAGCCATGTTGGCACGAAGCGTATCAGCATCTATTCCTTTATACAGTTCAAGAAGACTGCGGAATTTTTCTACCGGCTGCAGATCGTTCTCACTGATATTACCGTTTACAAAGCCCTGGGTCTTTACGATTATATTCTCTACAAGGCGCCTGCGCGCGTCGGCATCCATACGAGGAGTCACTTCCGCATCCATACGTGCCAGCGTATCGGCACCATAATCGGCATCCGCTCCCTCGCGTCCTAGAATATGTATGTCGAAGTACGCAAACTCGGCAAGATTGAAATAGAGGTTTGTAGTGCCGTCGGCGTTCTGGTAGTCAAGGTCGGTGCGTGCCCAGTCAAGCACGGGCATGAAATTATAGCACACTGTCCGCACTCCTGCCTTTCCAAGATTGGCAAGGCTTTCCTTATAGCGCTCTATCAGCCCGTCACGGTCAGACCCGCCGTATTTGATAGATTCCGCAACAGGCAGACTCTCGACCACAGACCAGCGCAGTCCGCGCTCCTCTATATAATTTTTCATCTTCATCACCTCATCCAGAGTCCACACCTCGCCGTTCGGAATGTGATGGAGTGCAGTGACAATACCTTCCACGCCTATCTGGCGCAACATTTCAAGTGTAATCTTATCGTTGGGTCCAAACCAACGCCATGTTTTTTCCATCGGTATCTTTCAAGGTTATTGTTTGCAGAACAAAATTACGACATTCGCCCCGCCGTTCAAAATAAATATAACAGCGGGGCAAAGCGTAAAATGTTATTTTTTCACAACGAGGCTATGTTAGATTTTGCAGCAGTCCCCCTTTTTACGCCGGCAAGGTGGCAAGGCACAGTGAGGGCATCTCCGGGTGCAACATTCACAATAATTCAAAGATGATAAAAAGGGCCTCCGTCACAGAGGCCCTTTTTATTGGTTTCCAATAGGTACAATTTCTAAGGTAAAAAAGATTGTTTTAGGTTTGCGTTACAAAGGTCATGCTTTTCTGACTATTTGCCAAACATTTTTATATGTTGTACGACATAGTTTTTAAGCAAAGGTGCTAAAAAATGCTCTTCATCACTTGCTTTTCCGCTATCATGCAGCTAATTGCACGATCCGCAAGCCACTCAATCAAAGTTGGCTGAAAATATATTAATAAATATTAATAGTGATTCTTTCAGCCTTTGTACTTACATATTTCAAGATTCATACCGTCGAACACTGCATAAGATCCGCCGTCAATCCAGTCGCCGAGCACAATCAGACGACAATGCTTGCCGACAACTTCGTCGACTTTAAGATGATAGTGCCCCATAATAATATAATGTACTTCAGGATGGGCGGCGGTATATGTACTCGCGAACGCCCTGATACTGTCCGGAAGTCTTTCAGCCTTGCCTTCGTGGCTACTGCGGCTGCTACGGCTCCAGTTCATGGCGAACCCGACAGTCCAGCGAGGATGAATGCCGGCATAAAGACGCTGGCAGAACTTGTTTCGAAACAGATAGCGAAGGCAGCGGAAAGCACGTGGCTGACGCCCTACCCCGTCGCCATGACCGAGGAAAAACACACTTCCATCGATTTCCGACTCAATACCTCCGCCTGCCGGATCGACAATCGAAATTCCGATTTCATCCCGAAGATAGTCAAAGAGCCAGATATCGTGGTTGCCGATAAACCAATATATTTTTACTCCTGCATCGGCCAGACGGGCAAGTTCGCCGAAAAAACGAACATAACCGCGTGGTACCACATAACGGTATTCATACCAGTAGTCGAGCACATCGCCAAGCATATACAGAGCTTTGGCATCTCCGGCGATAGAGCGCAGGAAAGACACCACTCGCTTTTCCTGTGCGCAACGGTCGGCGACATATCGTGCCCCCAGATGCAGATCGCTTATAAAATATGTATTACGACGCTTCTCCACTCCCGGTCAGTATTCAAAGCAGACCAAGTTCAAGCTTGGCTTCCTCACTCATCATGTCCTGAGTCCATTCAGGCTCGAATACTATATTGACATTGACAGCACTTACTCCGTCTATCGATTCGAGCTTCATCCTGACGTCCTCCATTATAAAGTCCGCCATAGGACAGTTGGGCGCGGTCAGAGTCATATCGACCGTCAGCTCACCTTCATCCGAAAGCTCAATACGGTATACAAGTCCGAGGCTGTAGATGTCGACAGGTATCTCGGGATCATAAACGGTGCGGAGCATCTCCACAACCTTTTCTTCTATTGCTATGCGTTCGTCCTGTGTCATATTCCACAAAAATAATATTTTTCGCCCTTAATTAAATAACACCGTGGATTTTTTAAAAGAATTTTCACATTAAAGTCAATTTACTCAAAAAAAGCACTAACTTTGCCGACGAAAAAGCCTCGCGGCTCTGACTCTGTACAATAAAAGATCAATATATTCAACCATAATAAAATAGAACGCTATGAACATCGCAAAACGAATTCTGTTTGCCATTGTTGCCATAATCGCAACCGCAGGCACAGCTTCAGCTCAGTTCGCAATCGGTCCGAGAGTGGGCATGGAGGTGAACTCGATGCGCTTCAACAAAGAAATTTTCGATTCCGAAAACCGCGCCGGCTTCACAGGCGGTGTACAGGTGGAATTCACTGTGCCTATCATCAACGTCGGTTTCGATGCCTCTGTCATGTACGTACACCGTAACATTCAGGGCGCGACCTCAAACAGCGACAGCCAGGAAATAATCGGCGTGCTAACCGACAAGAAATTCCGTAGCCGCGACTACATCGAAATCCCCGTAAACCTCAAATACAAACTCAATCTGCCCCTTATCGGCAAAGTATTCACCCCTTACGTATTCACCGGCCCAAGTTTCGCATTCCTCTGCTCCAAGAAAGCGATAACAGATGCTTACAAGAACAAGAGCGTAGACATCGCCTGGAACTTCGGTCTTGGCGTACAACTGTTCTCGCATCTGCAGATCGGTGCGTCATACGGTCTTGGCATGACCAACGTTGTCGAGAAAGTAAGCAGCTATCAAGGCACTGAAATCGACGGCAAGAATAACTATTGGACAGTAACAGCCGCCTGGCTCTTCTGATAAAAAACAAAGCACGACCCGGAAACATAACTTTTCCGGGTCGAGTTTTTAGATTTATAAATTCACTTCACTTATTAATCTTTAATTAACCTTTTTACACTATGCGACTTATTATCGAAAAAGACTACAGCGACGTTTCCCGCTGGGCCGCCAACTACGTGGCCGCCCGCATCAACGAAGCAAACCCCACGGCAGAACATCCCTTCATCCTCGGATGCCCCACAGGCAGCTCACCCCTTGGAATGTACCGCGAACTGATTAAGCTCAACAAAGAGGGCAAAGTATCGTTCCGCAACGTAGTGACTTTCAACATGGATGAATATTGCGGACTGCCCCGCGAACACAAAGAAAGCTACTACAGCTTCATGTGGAACAACTTTTTCAGCCACATCGACATCCCTGCCGAAAACGTCAACATCCTCAACGGCAACGCAACCGATCCCGCAGAAGAATGCCGCCGCTATGAAGAAAAGATAGCATCCTACGGCGGTATCGACCTCTTCCTCGGCGGAGTAGGACCCGACGGTCACATCGCGTTCAACGAACCCGGATCATCCCTGCGTTCGCGCACACGCATGAAAACCCTCACCCAGGACACCATAATCGCCAACTCGCGTTTCTTCGACGGTGACGTGAATCAGGTTCCCAAGACAGCGCTGACAGTCGGTGTGGGCACTGTGATGGACGCCCGCAGCGTACTGATCATCGTCAACGGCTACAACAAAGCCCGCGCGCTGCATCACGGCGTAGAAGGCGGCATCTCCCAGATGTGGACTCTCTCCGCCCTGCAGATGCACCCCAAGGCTCTTATCGTAGCCGACGAGGACGCTTGCGCCGAACTGAAAGTAAGCACATACCGCTACTTCAAGGACATCGAGGCCGCCAATATCGACCCCGCTACACAACTATAAGAAAAAAAACATAGATATAGATTAAAAGCCGCGCACTTGCGCGGCTTTTTTTATCGACTGAAAACCGGCGCCTGTCATCACGACAGACGCCGGTTTCGGGATATATGGATCCTGCCTTAATGGGAAGTCGGCAGGATCCGGAGGGAATGTTGAGTTTGTTATTCTTCGTTGAGGATTTCAAGCATCTTGATCGCAGATGCCGGAATACGCGTACCGGGACCGAAGATAGCGGCTACACCGGCTTTGTAAAGGAAGTCATAGTCCTGAGCGGGAATGACACCGCCGGCTGTCACCATGATATCCTCGCGGCCGAGCTTGCGAAGTTCTTCTATGACCTGAGGAACAAGAGTCTTGTGTCCTGCAGCCAGCGACGATACACCGAGAATGTGCACGTCATTCTCCACAGCCTGGCGGGCAGCCTCGGCAGGAGTCTGGAAAAGCGGACCCATGTCAACGTCGAAACCGCAGTCGGCATAGCCGGTAGCTACTACTTTGGCACCACGGTCGTGACCGTCCTGCCCCATCTTGGCAATCATGATACGAGGCTGGCGGCCTTCGCGCTTTGCAAAATCCTCGCACATCTGACGAGCGCGCAGGAAATCCGGATCTTCTTTTGTTTCGTTCGAGTACACGCCTGAAATTGTTCTGATTACTGCTTTATAACGTCCTACGACTTCTTCGCAGGCGTCGGAAATTTCACCAAGTGTGGCACGCAGACCGGCAGCTTTCACAGCCAGATCGAGCAGATTGCCCTGCTTGGTGCGCACGCATTCGGTGATGGCGGCAAGAGCTTCTTTCACCTTGGCTTCGTCGCGGTGAGCCTTCACGTCGTTAAGACGTTCTATCTGTTCCTTGCGCACCTCGGTATTATCGATTTCGAGGATATCGATAGGATCCTCGTGGTCAAGTCGATACTTGTTGATACCGACGATTGTCTGACGACCGGAGTCGATGCGCGCCTGTGTGCGGGCAGCAGCTTCCTCGATACGCAGCTTGGGAAGCCCTGTTTCGATAGCCTTGGCCATTCCGCCGAGTTTCTCGATTTCCTGGATATGCTCCCATGCGCGGTGTGCTATCTCGTTGGTAAGAGCCTCGACATAGTAAGAACCGCCCCATGGGTCGATTTCGCGGGTAACCTGAGTTTCCTCCTGGATATATATCTGGGTATTACGAGCAATACGCGCAGAGAAATCAGTTGGCAGGGCGATAGCTTCGTCAAGAGCGTTGGTGTGAAGCGACTGGGTATGTCCGAGAGCGGCGCCCATGGCTTCGATACAGGTACGTCCGACATTGTTGAACGGATCCTGCTCTGTCAGCGACCATCCGGATGTCTGCGAGTGTGTACGCAGGGCCAGCGACTTGGGGTTCTTGGGGTTGAACTGCTTGACGATCTTGGCCCAGAGCATACGAGCGGCACGCATCTTAGCCACTTCCATAAAGTAATTCATGCCTATTGCCCAGAAGAAAGACAGGCGCGGAGCGAAAGCGTCGATATCCATACCGGCATTGACACCGGCACGCAGATATTCGAGTCCGTCGGCCAGAGTGTAGGCAAGTTCGATGTCGCATGTAGCACCGGCTTCCTGCATGTGGTAGCCTGATATGGAAATCGAGTTGAACTTGGGCATATTCTGCGATGTGTACTCGAAAATATCGGCGATAATACGCATCGAGAACTCCGGCGGATATATATAGGTGTTGCGCACCATGAATTCTTTCAGAATGTCGTTCTGAATTGTACCTGCCATCTCTTCGAGTTTGGCACCCTGTTCCAGTCCGGCATTGATGTAGAATGCGAGTACGGGAAGAACGGCACCGTTCATTGTCATCGACACGGACATCTTGTTCAAGGGGATACCGTCGAAAAGAACTTTCATGTCGTCGAGCGAGCAGATGGACACACCCGCCTTGCCTACGTCGCCTACAACACGGGAATGGTCGGCGTCATAGCCTCGGTGAGTTGCAAGGTCGAATGCCACCGAAAGACCTTTCTGACCTGATGCAAGGTTGCGGCGGTAGAAAGCATTGGATTCGGCGGCCGTCGAGAATCCGGCGTACTGACGGATTGTCCAGGGACGCAAAGGATACATGGCGCTGTACGGGCCACGAAGGAACGGAGGAATACCCGACACATAGTTCAGATGTTCCAGACCTTCGAGGTCTTCCTTGGTGTAGACTGATTTTACGGGGATAAGTTCGGGAGTGAGCCAGTCTTCCGTGGCGGTTACCGCGGCGGAGGATTGGGCGCCGGCAGCGGCGGCGCTTATGTCGATTGTCTTGAAATCGGGTTTCATAGCTGTTGTAACCGTGTTATTTAAGAAGTTTGGCGTTGAATGCTTGGAGTGTTTCGAGCACATTGCAACGTACGTGCACGAAGTTGGTGATGCCTTCGGCCTGAAGTGCTTCCATACAAACCGGAGCACCTGCCACAACAAATTCGGCGCGGCCGGCAAGGTAACGGTAGGCTGCGGGAGCCAGTTCGGCGTATTCGTCGTCGGACGAACAGAGCACGACTACATCCGCCCCCTTGGCAAGAGCTGCATCGACACCCTCCTCTACTGTATCGAAACCGAGGTTGTCAATGATCTCATAACCGGCACAGCCAAAGAAGTTTGTAGAGAATTGCGCTCGTGCCAGACGCATGGCAAGGTTGCCTATAGTAAGCATGAACACTTTGGGGCGTTTCGCGGAGGCCTCGGTAGCCAGACGCAAAGCTTCAAAATCGGAAGCGGCACGCTTCATCGACAGTGCATGCGGTCCTTTCTCGGCACCACAGCCGCATTTGCAACCGCAACCGGTCTGAGATATTTTGTCCGCGGCCATTTCGTTGATATTCGGGAACTGGTTTGTGCCGAGCAGCACTTCTTTGCGACGTGCCACATCGGTATGGCGCTTGGCATTGGAAGCGTTAACGGCATCCTGCACCTTGCCTTCTGCAACGACAGCGAAGAATCCACACTGTTCCTCGGTTTCGAGGAATAGTTTCCAGCCTTCGCGGGCAAGATTCACAGTCAGCGTTTCGACGTAGTAGGAACCGCCGGCAGGGTCGACGACCTTGTCCATGTGGCTTTCTTCCTTGAGCAGGAACTGCTGGTTGCGGGCGATACGCTCGGAGAACGCATCCGGACGCTTATAGGGTGCATCGAAAGGTGTCACCACCATGGAATCGACGCCTGCCACACATGCCGAGAATGCCTCGGTCTGGCTGCGCAGAAGGTTCACATGGGCATCGTAAATGGTCTGGTTGAATGTGGATGTCGTAGCGCATACCATCATCTTGGCAGCGCAGTCGCAAGCAGGCTTGTACTGCTCTACAATCTGCGCCCACAGCATGCGGGCGGCACGGAATTTGGCGATTTCCATAAAGAAGTTCGACGACACACACATGTCAAACTTGATGCGGGCGGCCACTTCTTCAGCCTTGCGTCCGGCTTCGGTAAGCATGGTCATCCACGCCGAACCCCAGCTCAGGGCATAACCGAGTTCCTGATAAATGAAAGCTCCGCCATTCGCCAGAATTACGGAAGCCACGTCGAGGCAACGTATTCCTTTGACTTCGGCGACGGCATCGAGAAGTTCGCAGGCCTGCCCGGCGATTGCGGCTGTGTCGACAGCTGTATCGCCATGGCGCAACGCACGACGCAGAGGATTGTATTCCACAGAACCGCGGAATGAGTCTGTAGCACCCTGCTCCTTGACGCAAGCCACAAGAGCGCGAGCCACTTCTACTGCTTTCGAAGGACAGCAGTTAAGATTGATCTCGACAGCAGCAAGATCTATGCCTTTAAGCAGCACTGCCACATCTGCGGCGTCGGCCACCTTAAAACCGAGAGAATTGATGCCCTTGCCGAGCACATCGAGAGCGATGGCATTGGCTTCGGCTGCACTGTCGGCGATGATGTTCTGGCGATGCAGCCAGTCATTGTCGGCACGTGTGCCGCGGACGTAGGGAAACTGCCCCGGCAAGCTTTCCGTAGTTTTGAAGGAGGCAATGTCCTCGGCGCGATAGATAGGTTCAACGTTGAAACCCTCATTGGTGCGCCACACCAGTTTCTTGTTGAAATCGGCGCCCTTCAGGTCCGCTTCAACCTTTGCCCGCCATTCCTCATAGCTGACGCCCGGGAACTGGTCGAACAATTTTTCTTTTTTTTCTGCCATAACTTGATAGCGTGGAATCTAAAAAAATTATAAGTATAAATTCTGTTTACGAAACGATTTAAGGCACGTCGGGAATGGTCGGATCCATAACCCGCACGTTATACTGACAAAGGTAAGTCCTTTTACCGAATTTTCAAAAAAATACCCCTGAAATCCATCGCATCAAACCATTATTGCCGCGCAATCCGCCGGGAACGGTTGCAGTATCATTCCCTATAGCTCCGGAGCTGTAAGCCGGAATTCGTCGGCATCGTAGACAACGGGGAAACGCTCGCGCTGTGTGCGCAAGCGACCACGGTTCAACTCAGCATATAACAGGCCGGTGCGTTCGTCGCGGCGCGCGACAGGTTTACCGTTGGAGTCGAAAATATACGACAGGCCGTCGTATTTCCCATATTCGTCCTCGCCGCCGCGGTTTGCGCCTACCACAGCCGCCTGATTCTCGATAGCACGGGCTATCAGCAGATGCTCGAAAGCATATCCGCGTACCTGCGGCCAATTGGACGGCACAAGGAGCAAGTCGTAGGAATTGCGTATGCTGCGACACCATACCGGAAAACGCAGGTCGTAGCACACAATCATGGATATGTTCCATCCGCGGAAACGAATTATGGGTTTGTTGGTCACGCCCTGTGCGTAGACCTTTGCCTCATCGCTGAGAGAGAAAAGATGGCGTTTGTCGTAGTACGTTTCTTCTCCCGACGGTTCGATAAAAAAAGCACGATTATAATAGCGGTGGGCAGTGCGTGCCAGAAAGCTGCCGGCAATGGCAATACTGCGGCGTGACGCCCATTCTTTCAGACGATCCACAGTACGGCCCGTATTGGTTTCAGCTATATCGGCAAGGAGCTGGGGATCGTTGACGTAGCCGGTGGAAAAGAGTTCAGGAAGCACAAGCAGATCAGCACCATCCTCCACCTTGTCCACAATAGCGTCGACAGCGGCAAGATTGGCATCACGATCAGCCCATACTATATCGAGAGGCGCGGATGCGACACGAAAAATATCGTAAGTATCCATATCTTTATTCGGTTGCGAACTTTTCCGGATGTTTGCCTTTAAAAGGCCGGTAATAGCGTTTTATGGCAGCCATGTCGGCGGCAATGTCGCCTGAGAGTAGAAAACGTCTTGATATGAGCACCCGTTTGTCGGCGAAATCTATAGCTCCCAGCAACAAGGGCACATCGGCTTCACGGGCTATATGCAGAAAGCCCGTATGCCAGTCGGTATTGCGGCTGCGCGTACCTTCCGGAGTTATGGCCAGAACAAGACTATTTGTTGTTCTGAATTTCTCTATTATCGTTTCGGTCAGCGACCCGCTCTTACGGCGCCGAGGTACGGGTATGCCTCCTATACTGCGAAACACAGGACCCAAAGGCCAGAAAAACCAGTCTTCTTTCATCAGAAACCCTGCCTTACGCCCGACAGAGGCGTAGGCAAGTTTTCCGATTATAAAATCCCAGTTGCTTGTATGTGGCGCCACGCATATCAGGGCCTTTTCATAGTCCGGCACTGTGATCTCGACTTTCCAGCCGAACATCTTCAGAATAAGACCCGCGAGGTTCATTGCTTGTTGGCTTCCCTTACTTCGGCGGGAATGGCGGCGTTAAGTTCCTTCAACACTTTGTTTACACCCTCGGTGAAATCAGTTCTCAGGCGTGCGAAAGCGGCGGCATTGTAACGGCGGCGTGCAGCACGATAGGCGGCTCCGTTCTCGAAGTCAGCCCGTGATTTGTCGAAAGAAAAGCTTATGCGTGACAAAGTTTCACACTGCAGTTCGGCCACATCACCCAGAATCTGTCCGACTGTTTCGGATGACATGGAAGGTATGGTCTGATAAGCGATAATCGCTTCAGCCGCGATTTCTCCGCACACTCGTCGGATCAGCTTCTTAAGATTACGTTTGTTTGCCATTTCAGTTTTATTTAAAAAGGTTAAGGAATTATCTGTTGTCGTTGGAATGCAGTGCCTTGCTTATTGCTTTACGCAAAGCGGGCATAGTAGGCGGAATTTTATGTACAGGTACGCGTCGTGCATTAATGAAACATGCAAGTTTTTCCGGCATTTCGACCGAAGCACCCGTAATGGCGGTCATTGTGTCGAGAAGTTTGGCCGGATGCCCCGTGGCAAGAGTTACAACAGGTACTCCTGCCGATACGTCACCGCCAAGAGCCTGCAGACGTGCGGCGTATGCCGCTGCGCCATGTGCATCGAATGTATAGCCATAACGGTCGCGTACATAATTTATAGTACGGATTATATCGGCATCGTCCACACCGAAAAATTCCATATCACGCACCATGTCTTCCCTGTTGCCTCCGTAGAGATGAAGCAAACGGGCATAGTTGGATGAATCACGCATGGACATTGAGGGAGCCAGGCTTACGGCAGGATGCCCGCCGCCCTGCCATTCGCCTGCTACAGCGCTGTTGTCGGCCGCACAGGCGGCAATGATACGCCCTGTCTGCAGCCCGGTACGGCGCGCAAGCTCAGCGGCCACCAGATTCCCCATATTGCCGCAAGGGATGGCAAAACGTGTTGACGCCACATGCCTGTGCCCTTTTTTGCGCAGCCGCGAACAAGCATAATAATAAAACACAATCTGCGGCAAAAGGCGGGCTATATTGATTGAATTGGCTCCTATAAGACAATAATCCTCTATCGAATCGCTTGCGGCAATAGCCTCGCCGACAAGGCTTTTACATTCATCTATTCCGGCATTCACCTCTATAGGGTGTATGTTGCGCCCCAAAGTAGTGAACTGAGCCTCTGCCATACGACTGAGCTTGCCATGTGGAAAAAGTATGAATATATCGACATCTTTCATTCCTACAGCGGCATTAGCCACAGCAGCAGCGGTATTTCCTGTAGAGGCGGTTATGACACATCGGCGGCGTCCGTCGACGGCAGCGGCAACATCCAGAAATCCTGACATGAAACGTGCTCCATAATCCTTGAACGTCAAAGTCGGTCCATGGAAGAGTTCAAGCACATAATTATCGGGAGAAAGCTCGACCAACGGCGCATCGGCAACGAAAGCATAGTCCACAATACCTTTCAGCAATTCCGGATTTATATCATCGCCGAAAAAGGTTGTAGCCACGACATAGGCTATGTCGCGTATATTCATCTCCTCGAAATTGTTAAAAAATGCCTTAGGCACTACCGGCACATATTCCGGCATGAATAAGCCGCCGTCAGAAGCGACACAGCGGCATGTGGCTTCGCTGAGAGAAACGGAAGTCCCGGGACTGTTTGTACTGATATAACGCATTATCAGGCGGTTCAAAGACAAAAAAGCCTTTAATTACCTTTTATGATTCTTTAGAGGATTCTGATTGTTCTTTTTCATCGGCATCAGCGTCAATTACCGATGACGACACCTCGGCGGCCTCAACATCGGTGATGGGAGGCGGAAGCGTCTGCGACTCGTTGGCTTTGAGAATCTCATCGGTACGCGACGCCCACTTGCGCGGGCCGAAAATAGTGATGACATCTTCGGTGAAAATCACCTCACGGTTGATCAGCGTGTCGGCAAGGCGTCCATGGCCTTCGGCATGCTCGCGAAGGATGGTCTTGGCTCGTTCGTACTGCTCGTTGATGATACGCGACACTTCCTCATCGATGATTTTGGCGCGCTCGTTACTGTACGGTTTTGTGAAAATGCTGTCCTGACCGGAGGAATCGTAGTAGCATAGATTCGGCAGACGATCGCTCATTCCATAGTAAACCACCATGGCATAGGCCTGCTTGGTGACGCGCTCCAGGTCGTTCGCGGCACCGGTGGATACCCGGTTGAGGAACAATTCTTCGGCCGCACGACCGCCAAGAGTGGCACAGATGTCGTCGAGTAATACATCGGATGCCGTTATCTGTCGTTCTTCCGGCAGATACCATGCCGCACCAAGAGCCTTGCCGCGAGGTACGATAGTTACTTTGACCAACGGGTTGGCATAGCGCAGATGCCATGACACGGTAGCATGTCCGGCCTCGTGTATGGCGATTGCCCGCTTCTCTTCGTCGGTAGTTATCTTGGAACGTTTTTCAAGACCGCCGATAATTCGGTCGACAGCTGCCGAGAAATCGTCCTTGCTGACAAATTCTTTATTGTGACGGGCTGCAATCAGCGCAGCCTCATTGCAGACGTTGGCTATGTCAGCTCCTGAAAATCCGGGAGTCTGGCGCGCAAGAAGGTCAATATCAAGATCAGGAGCAGTCTTCACCTTGCGCAAGTGCACTTTAAAGATGGCGACACGGTCGGGAAGATCCGGCAGATCGACGTAAATCTGACGGTCGAAACGCCCGGCGCGCAGCAGAGCTTTGTCGAGTATGTCGGCGCGGTTAGTAGCGGCAAGAATAATCACGCCGCTGTTGCTGCCGAAACCATCCATCTCTGTAAGCAGCTGGTTTAGGGTATTTTCACGTTCGTCGTTCGATCCCATGCCTGCATTGCGGCTACGTGCCCGACCGACGGCGTCGATTTCGTCTATGAATACTATACATGGAGCTTTTTCCTTGGCCTGACGGAAGAGGTCGCGTACACGCGAGGCTCCGACACCGACAAACATCTCGACAAAATCACTTCCCGACATGGAGAAAAACGGCACATCGGCTTCGCCGGCAACTGCCTTGGCAAGAAGGGTCTTACCTGTTCCGGGAGGTCCTACAAGCAAGGCTCCCTTTGGTATTTTACCGCCAAGATTTGTATAGCGATCAGGATTTTTCAGAAATTCGACGATTTCCTCAATTTCCGTCTTGGCCTCACTCAGACCGGCGACATCCTTGAACGTAACTTTATCGGAATTATTTTTATCGAAGAGCATTGCTTTCGATTTGCCGACACTGAATACACCTCCACCGGGACCGGCCGAACCACCGCCCGACATTCGCCGCATAAGATATATCCAGAACACAACCATAAGCACCAGAGGCAGAATGCCATAGATAAGATGTGTGAAATTACCGGAATTTTCCACCTTGTAGTCGCCGGTGAAAGCTCCGGATTCACGCCATTTATCAATTTTTTCCGTCAGCTGGTCGGCCGATGGGATATTGGCAGTTACGGTAGCGTCGACACCCCTGTCCGAGGCATAATTAGTACCCCGGAAGAGCACGGAAGCCAGCGAATCGGTCAGGAAGCCCTGAACTTCGCGTTTGTCAGGATAGACAACTATTTTACGTATACCGTGGTCGACCTCGACATAGCGCTCGAAATCGGAATAAAGCACCTCTTTGTTGACGGTGTCATTATCAAAATAAAGTATGCCGCCAAGCACAAAAAAGACGATGGCATACATCCACCAGAGGCTGAACTTGAACGGGTTCTTATTTTTTCCGTTATTGATATTCGGAGAAATAGGCATTGTTGTTTTCTGTTATTGGTGTGGAATGATTAATCCAAATCGGGCAATTCACTTATTACAGCATCAGCCCACAGATCCTCGAGATTATATCGCATACGTGCTTCCGGCAGAAAGATATGTGCCCAGATGTCGCCGTAATCAAGTACAATCCATTCCGAACCGTCGTTTCCGTCGGCATTGAACGGCTTTATGCCGGAATGTATGCGCACATAATCCGCCACGCTTTCGACGATTGAGGCCACATGCATTGTGGATGTGCCTTCTGCAATTATGAAACTGCGAGCCGAGGCTTCGTCGATATCGGCCATATCGACCACAGTTATCTTGCGACCCTTGCGGTCGCGGATTCCTTCTACTATAAGTTCTTTAAGCTTGGATGAATCGTTCATTAAAAATTTAACTTTATTTCTCCGACAAAGATAATCAAATAAATTGAATTTGCTCCGCGCAGCAGCTCCGCGGGTGGATTATTTGCTTTCTTTAAAACAAGTGAATCGGAAAAATGTGCGACGCTTCGGAATTTATTACTCGTAATGCATCACTCTGGCCGGGTCGACAGATGCCGTAAGACGTGCCGGAAGCACAAGTACAAGCCATGCTGCCAACGCCACGCCCACATTAAGGAGCAGGAACCATCCCCACTCAAGAGCCGCCGGCACCGAACGCAGATAGTACATCTCGGGATCAAGCGGCACCGCGTTGGTATAGTGCTGAATCAAAATTAAAGCGATACCGGCCAGATTACCCAAAAGCATACCCATAGCCACAAGACGCATAGCCATGAACATGAACACACGCTCCACCGTACGACGGTCGGCACCTATAGCACGAAGCACTCCTATGGTACGCACACGCTCAAGAATAAGGATAAACAGACTTGAAATCAGCGTAAAAGCAGCCACACAGAGCATTAAGACAAATATCACCACCACATTGGTATCAAGCAGTGCAAGCCAGTTGAAATACAAAGCTCCGCTCTCCATCACCGACGATACGGGATGCAGTCCCGGACCATCGGGACGTGCTGAAGCCTCAAGCAGATCGGACTGCAGGACAGATGCCGTGGCAGCTATGTCGGAATCGGCTATCCCGCGCACGTCTATGCTCGTACAGCTCAATGAATCAAGTCCTGACACACGTCGCAACATTCTAAGAGAGGCGTATACTACATTGCGGTCGTATTCACCGAAACTGGAACTGTAGAGTGCGGCAACACGGTTGCGCCGCAATTTCACTTCTCCGTCGATAATGAACGTCGAAAAAAGTTTGTCACCTACCGAAAGCCCCAGCGAACGTGCAAGCGTCTGCGAAATCACCAGATCGGCATCGCTACCGACAGAGCAATAATCAGGCCAACACCCTTCAGTGATATTGCCGAGTTCAAATTCAAAAGGAGCATCACAACTTTGGCCGATGAATATCACGCCTTGAAAATCATTATCGGTTTTCAGTATCCCGGGCTGACGGATCACCGCCCTTATATCCGAAGATCCTGTCGATTCACTGATTATTGAACGTAAATTGTCATAATTGTCTATTGAATGCGCACTTGAGCCGGTAGTCGGGTCATAAGCGGGATAGACCGTCACTTGTGCGTCGAAACCCATGAGTTTATGCCGGATCTCTTCCTTGAATCCTATCACGACAGCTATGGTCAGTTCCATCACAACGAGAGCCAAAGCTATCCCTGCCACGGCAATGACAGCCCCTGCCGAACTGCCCGAGCCGGGACCGCCACGCAACTGAAGCCGACGCGAAATCCAGTAACTTACGTTCATAAAAACGATCAAACGCTTAAAATTTCCACAAATTTAGCACAATCGTCCTAATCAGACAAAGAAATTGAGAAATATAGTCCTGTTGTTTCAAATACAGGATCGGGAGCCGCGCCCACGACAGGTACATCGGCTCCCGCCCCCACATTCCTCCGGATTTATTTCTTTATGATACGGCGTATTGACTTTCCGGCACCTTCGGTATTAACTTCTATAAAATAGATGCCTGACGGCAACGACGACATGTCGATCTGGGACTCCCCGCGATTATGTAGCACTACAGCTCCTACCGCCGAATATACACTAAGACTTAATACCCGGCTGCCTGATTCAACATAAAGCAGTCCTTCGACCGGATTAGGATAAAGTCGCACTTCATCACGGCTTTCGACTCCTCGTACGTCGACCTTGTCACGTGCGAGTGTGAACAGCAGCGGATTGCTGATCTGAGTCTGTCCGTCAAAAACAACAGCCATGTAAGTGCGGTTCTCCTCGCCTTCAGCAAAATCGCCACCGGCTGTCATACGCACAGAAGCACCGGCTTCGACAAACAAAGGCTCCGAAGTGAATGTGGCTACAGATCGCATCTCACTGCTGTCATGCGTATAAGGGAATATAGCTACCGTAAGAGTTCCGCCGAAATAGCCTTCGGTACAATCGACAGTCGCGCTAAAAGAAAGTTCCGTCTTGTCGACATCAGTAGTTCGTCCGTCGGCAAGCGTAAGTCCTGTAACAGCAACAACCACATTCTCGGGCCGTGCGTGTAATTCAACTTCGATTCCATCACCGAGGATACGACCGGTATCGGTGTCGACAAAATAGAGTTTGTAAATCCCTGCGACCGGTTCTTGTCCCGGCATAAAACGTTCGAAGGCCGAAATATATTCTATATCCTCGCTTTGTCCGCCTTGAAGATCGAGAGAAAAATTATCGCCGAGAGCTACAGGCGTATCTGTATCCGGTTCTGCAAGAACAGCACTTATAACTCCGTAAAATTCCTCCTCGGACCGATTGCTGGCTTTTGCCGTAATATGAAAATCGCAACCGAGATAAAAAGGAGTCCGGGCTTTCAGATTCAGAATCTCAACCTCTGTTCCTGAAATATCGGTAAAGGTGCATATTCCTCCTGAAACATTCATATGCACAGAAGATGCATCGGAAATCCGCACAGGAATATCAGTCCATTCTCCGGATGCTCCGCGAAAAACAGGACTGACAATATATTCACCGTCAGGAATATATTCAGGCAGAAGCACCTGATATCCCCGCAGGAACCCGCCCGGATTCATGTCACGGATTTCCGGTCCTTCGGCATAAAGCGGTGTGGCCGACGGCATGGAGGACATTATTTTCATCCCAAGTGTACCGGAAACGGCATCTATTGAAAAGTTACCGACAGATCCTGAAACTGTAACAGCAGAACCGGCATCGGTCTGCCGCGGCCCCACAGCAAAATCTCCGTCGAAAAGTATATTCTCATAAACGACTGTTTCACTTCCGGCCGGTCGGCTGACATTAGCTATGATACTTTGATCATAACTGAATCCTGACATAGAGCCACCTATACCCTGCTCATCAGGATCAAGGGCTGTCAGGAGAAAATATCCGTCGCTCATTCCGCCCCAGCCCCAGTTGAAGTGGAAATATCCGTCGGAACTATAACCGTCGCACACAAAAGAATGTCCTCCCTCGTTGCTCTGACCGGAATACTGCACAGGGCCGAATTCGACAAGTTGGTCATATATCAACTCCTCCCAGGCATATAGGCCGTAATAGTCACGCGAAAGATAGCGGATTCCCTTATCATAGTCAAAGTATTTAACCATGGCGGCAGGAACATCAAGAACCTGAGCGCCACTCTCGGTTGATGTGTACTGCATGTCGACTGCAACACCGCAGGCAAACATAAGTTCAGCCACGGCTGAACTCTGTGTCGGAGTAGCCACCTGAAGCGCATAGTCATCAAGCATCTCGTTCCACTCGAAATAACTGTCGGCAAAGTTCATCGACACCTCAGTTCCGTCGGTAAGCATGTAACTGTTCGCTCCATGCCCTTGCTGCGGCCAACGATGATAGCGCATAACCTGAGCAAGAGCCGTGGCGACACATCCTGTGACAGCTCGTGCCCCGTCTACATCGGGACACATATTATTATATGGGGTATCCTGATTCCATCGTGTAGACACAAGCGGTTCTATCGCAGGACGCACACGCCGCGAAACGGCAGATGCGATGTATGACCGTCCTTCTGATGCGGCCGCTTCAATTTCGCGTGCATACGTTTTAAGCCAGTAACGCATGGCAGGCGGCACAGTAGAAACGTCAACACATGCAGAAGCCGAATATCCCAACAACGGACACATGGCATCATCGGCGCTCACAACAAGAAAGCCCCGGCCATCGCGGCATGCGAACACATAACATCCCGCTTCGGCTCTTCCCGGCATATCTTCTGTCATGACAAGCGACAACGATGGCGCTGAAGGAAGCCTGGCAGGAGCTTTATGCCTGCCGTTGTAAACACGGTTCAGAGCCTCTGTTGGCGAAAGAGAACCGGCATGAGCAAGCGGAGCCGCCGCAAAAGCAAAAAGTGAAATAAAGCAGATAATCCGCAATGATATCTTATTCATAGCCTCTGTAAGGAATTGAAGTGAGCCTTAGCTGTCAGGATTAGTATTAATTATACTCTCCTAACAAACTCAAACGCAATTTTGCTCAAAAGGCTACAAATAAAATCAGAGCAAGAGTATTATACGGTAAACGGCGAATGCAATAAGCCAGGCCACAGCAGTATTATAAACAATACTGAACAATGAGTACCACCATGTTCCCGTTTCCCGTGCGATAGCCGCGACAGTGGCCAGACACGGACAATAAAGCAAAATGAATATCATGAAGGACAAAGCCACCGCAGGTGTGAAGCCCTGACGTCCGGCAGTGGACGACGACGACAGGCGCGCGCCAAGACGTTCCGAATCGTCCGCTCCATCGCCCGTGTAGAGCACTCCGAGAGTGGACACCACAATCTCTTTTGCAGGAACACCGGCCAATGCCGCCACAGAGGCACGCCAGTTGAAGCCAAGAGGTTTCATGACCGGATTTATGAATTTGCCCATCATCTCCAGATAAGAATCGCGCGACGGGTCGATAATATCATCGTCCATATTCTCTGCGGCCGTAACTTCATAAGACTGCTGACGGTGCATGGGGAAATAATTCAAAGCCCAGACGACTATGCTGGCGAACAGTATGATACCGCCCATCTTCCTTATGTATTCCTTGCCTTTCTCCCATGTATGACGCAACGATGCCCTTAGTGTCGGCAACCGGTAAGGCGGCAGCTCCATGACAAATGGTGTTTCATCCTTTTTGAAAAGGAAACGTCTAAGCAAACGTGCCGTCAGCATAGCCACAAGTATTCCGAGAATATAAAGCCCCATAAAGACCAGAGCGGCATGCGTCGGGAAAAACGTTCCGACAAGCAACACATAGACCGGCAGTCGCGCCGAACACGACATGAAAGGATTTATCAATATGGTGATTATACGGCTGGAACGGCTTTCGATCGCCCTTGACGCCATAATTGCAGGCACATTGCATCCGAAACCCATTATTAGCGGTATGAAAGACTTCCCATGCAAGCCTATGCGATGCATGACCTTGTCCATTATGAACGCGGCCCGGGCCATATAACCGGAATCTTCCATGAACGAGATGCAAAAATACAATATCAGTATATTTGGCAGGAATACTATAACTCCGCCTACTCCTCCTACTATCCCGTCGGCGACAAGATCTTTGAGCGGACCCGACGACATGACCAGATTCAGCGTACGGCTTATCCAAGCAACTGCATTTTCAATCCATGAAACCGGATACTGCCCCAGAACAAAAGTCAGCCAGAATATGGAGAACATTATGGCGAAGAATACCGGAAAACCAACCAGCTTATTTGTTGCCACAGCATCAAGGAAACGCGTGGCACGCTTTCCGTCGACTTTACCCGGTGTGAATGTTTCGGCCAATGCTCCGGCTATAAAACCATATTTTTCAGCGGCCACTATTGAATTTATATCTTCGTCATGTAGACTCTCGATACGACCGCGCAAACTGTCACGCAGGATCAGCAGACGGTTTGACTGCAAAGAAAGCGGAGCGCCATCATCGGACATCGTGTCAGGACGCGGGACAACCGCTATATTCGACGGCAGACTATCCTCAATCTCACGATCTCCTTCAAGCAGGCGTATAGCCATATAGCGTGGCGAAAATCCTTTGTCGACGGCAGGTTCGGCCTTAAGCACATCGACAAGGCGACGCACAGCATTCTCGACATCGGCTCCAAGATTGACATGTACGTGACGTACGACCGGATCACGACGCTCGAACACCGATATTATAGTATCAAGAAGATTGTCGCGTCCCTCACCCGTACGCGCCACAAGCGGCACCATAGGAACACCTATCATTGCTCCGAGAGCCTCATAATCGAGTTTTCCGCCGGTGGACCGCAACTCGTCGTACATATTCAGAGCAATCACCATAGGTGTGTCCATGTCGATAAGCTCAGTAGTAAGATATAGATTACGTTCGAGGTTCGAAGAATCCACTACATTTATGACCACATCAGGAGTGAAATCACGCAGGTAACGACGGACATAAAGCTCCTCGGGAGAATATGCGGTCAGCGAATAAGTGCCCGGAAGGTCTACGATATTGAAAGTATAGCCACCGTATCTGAGGGTTGAACGTCTGGCATCAACAGTCACACCGCTATAGTTCCCGACATGTTCATTAGTGTGACAGAGAGAATTGAACAGAGATGTCTTTCCACAATTCGGGTTTCCTATCAGCACCGCATTTATTGTATGGCCATGGGTATCGACCTTGCGCCTTACTTCTTCGGTATTATGCTTAGGCTGTGCTGCCGCAGAAAAACGGTTTTCATCATCCTCTTCTGTATGATCAATACTGCGTACGACCTCGATAAGATCGGCTTCCGAACGCCGGAGCGACACATCGTAGCCCATCACAAGATACTGGACCGGATCGCGGAGAGGGGCAGCCTGAAGAACTTCCACTTCCTGTCCGCGGACAAATCCCATCTCTATGACACGCTTACGGAAAGCTCCATGGCCAAGCACTTTGACCACAATACCACGTTCCCCGGTCTTAAGTTGTGACAGTTTAATCATAGAAGCGCAGATTTTTTCGCGATGCAAAATTGCGAAAAAATCTGCGCACGACGAAATTTTACAGATGTTTTATTTGAAATAATTCTAAATAATCTTTTTAAGACAGCCGACATGTATTGTTAAGGAAATTTTCCATCTCGGCATCTGCTCTGACCACACACCGTCGCAATTCAAGACCATATTTCTCAAGGTCATCAATACTACGCCTGGCTACACCGCTGTCCATAGCCGCTTTGGCAACAGCCGGAGCCACAGCCTGGAGCAGACGTCGGTCGAATGGCTTGGGAAGTATGTAATCCCGTCCGAATTCCAGCTCCTCATCAGGATAAAGACGTTTAAGATCAGCGGAAGGCTCGCGACGGGCCAGTGCTGCGATAGCATGGGCGGCCGCAAGCTTCATATCTTCATTTATGGTGCCGGCACGCGAATCGAGAGCGCCACGGAATATATAAGGAAATCCCAAAACATTATTTATCTGGTTCGGATAGTCGGAACGCCCTGTTGCATAAACCAGATCTGAACGTGTGGACAATGCAAGTTCCCGGGCTATTTCGGGATTAGGATTTGCCAAAGCAAAAACAATGGGTCGATCCGCCATCGATGCAAGCATCTCGGCATTCACCACATCGGCAACAGAAAGACCAAGAAAAGCATCGGCACCACGCATGGCATCGGAGAGTGAAGTCACATCGGTACGTGTCGTAGCAAACTCACGTTTGGCCTCGCCGAGCTTCGGCCTGTCAGTACGTATTACACCGCGACTGTCGCACATGACTATGTTTTCTTTTTTTACTCCGAGGCATACCAGCAGGCGCGTACAAGCCATGGCCGCCGCCCCCGCACCATTCACAACAAGCCGTATTTCGCCAATCTGCTTTTGCTGCACGACAAGAGCATTGATCATGGCCGCAGCTACAATAACAGCAGTACCATGCTGGTCGTCATGCATCACCGGGATATCACATGCCTCGACAAGATTTTTCTCGATCTCGAAGCATTCAGGAGCCTTGATATCCTCAAGATTGATGCCTCCGAATGTAGGAGCTATGGCACGCACAATATCGACAAAGCGTGCCGGATCGGTTTCATCCACTTCTATATCATAAGCATCTATGCCGGCGAATACTTTGAACAGAAGAGCCTTGCCTTCCATAACCGGTTTGGCCGCATGCGCGCCTATGTTGCCAAGGCCGAGAACAGCCGTACCGTTGCTTACAACAGCGACCGTATTGCCACGGTTGGTGTAAAGATACTGATTGTCGGCATCATCGGCAATTTCAAGGCATGGATATGCCACACCCGGCGAATACGCCAAAGATAAATCATGCGGAGTTCCGAAAGGCTTCGTCGGAACTATTTCAATCTTTCCCGCCTGGGGAAAACGGTGATATCCGAGGGCTTCGGTCTTTAATGTGTTGTCTTTTCTGTCCATAAGATTATGTTTAGTTTAAAAACGTCCGTAAGCAATGAAGTGTTTGATGGAATTTTGTACCTTTGTTCTATGAAACGTTCAAACGGTATAAAAATTGTAGTTGCCTCAATTTTAATTTCAGCGACAGCATATATATATATTAGTAAAGAAATCCTTACCCCGTTTCCCTCCGAATATGCCGATGTATATATTCCGGCCGGCAGCAGCAGCGATGCCATAGGAGATTCTTTGCGCGGCAGACTCGGCAATCGTTTCGGTGCAGCCGTGACGCGTTTATGGAAACTTCAGAAAGGAAACGCCAGAAGAGCACGCGGACACTACCGTGTTCTTAAAGGCGAAAGCGCCCTGTCCCTTAGCCGTCGCATCTGCAACGGACGTCAGGATCCGATACGATTTACATTCAACAATCTGCGAACAATCGACGAACTTGCCGACCGGGCCGCATCCCGTTTCGATTTCACCGCCGCAGACTTCATGACCGCCTGCGACAGCATTCTGACAAATCGCGGTTTCAAAAACCGCACCACCTATCCTGCCGCTTTTCTACCCGACACGTACGAATTCTATTGGACAACACCGGCTGAAAAAGTAGTCGAGCGCCTTGCAACCACTTCAGAGCATTTCTGGTCCACGGACCGACGCTCCGACAAAGCGTCTGCTCTCGGCCTATCGCCGACAGAGGTGAGCACGCTGGCTTCAATTATCGAGGAAGAAAGCGCATCGCGCAACGAACATCCAATGATAGCAAGATTGTATCTGAACCGCCTGTCAAAAGGAATGCCGCTGCAAGCCGACCCTACTGTAAAATTCGCCAACGGTGATTTCGCGGCACGAAGAATCACAAAACGTATGCTTGAAAAAGATTCGCCTTACAATACATACCGCAATAACGGACTTCCTCCGGGTCCAATCAGAATTGCCGACAAACGCACAATCGATGCAGTCCTGAACGCCCCGTCAGGCAAGCAACTCTACATGTGCGCGAAAGCCGATTTCTCAGGACGTCATGACTTCACCGACAGCTACGACCGCCACCTCAGCAACGCCGCAGCCTATAGACGCGCGCTCGACCGACGCGGAATAAAAAAATAATCCAATACGAACATACAACAGCATGAACGAAACCATCAAAAGACACGCAAGAGTCGATGTGGCCGATGTCCTCCGAGGCTTTGCAGTGCTCGCGATCATACTGCTCCACTCCATTGAACATTTCAACTTCTATTCATTCCCGGACACATCAACACAAAGCCGGTGGCTGAATTTTGCCGACAAAGCTATCTGGGACGGCCTTTTCTTTGCATTCGGCGGAAAAGCCTACGCTATTTTCGCATTGCTTTTCGGATTCAGCTTTTTCATACAGCATGACAACCAGAGAATGCAAGGCAAGGATTTCCGCCTCAGGTTCTGCTGGCGCCTTCTGCTGCTTTTCATAATAGGCAACATCAACGCATGCTTTTTCACAGGCGAAATTCTGGTGATGTATTCCCTGATCGGATTCATCCTCGTACTGACATGCCGACTTCCACGCAAATGGATAATCACGCTCAGCGCTATATGTCTGCTGCAACCGGTTTGTATATATCAGATTATACGCGCCCTTGTGTCGCCCGATTACGAGATAGCACACATCAATTCCGCTCCTCTTTGGGCTGCCACCTTCGCCGTGCAGTCG
The DNA here is from genome assembly GCA_910587235.1 of uncultured Muribaculaceae bacterium. GTDB lineage: Bacteria > Bacteroidota > Bacteroidia > Bacteroidales > Muribaculaceae > CAG-873. Next base: position 20,022 of record CAJUKD010000001.1, on the reverse strand, counting down.
GCAGGTTCGTTCTGGGAAACAGTCAGGGTAAATCTTTGGGAAGGCCAGCTTGCATCTCTCGCTTGGGCATGGGAACACGGACGCTTGCTACAGACTGCAGGGCTTTTCATGGCCGGCATGCTGATAGGACGCGAAGGCTGGCTTCTTCGTCCGCAACTGCACAAATGGGGATGGGTGCTCGCCATTTCCACTGTATGTTTCTTCCCGCTTCACGGACTCAACACAATGACAGGCGAATATATTTCGAACCCCAATATAAGTACACCGCTACTGATCCTGTTGTCTTCTCTCTCAAATCTGTGTTTCATGCTTATGCTGACATCAGGAATCCTTTTCGGATATTACTGCAGCAGGCGCCTAAACCGTATATTTTCATGGCTTATACCCTATGGACGTCTTAGCATGACAAACTATGTGACACAAGGCATAATAGGCTCTGCCCTGTTTTATCACTGGGGACTTTTTCTTCAGCTCGGCATCAGCGCAAGCGAACTCGTCGGCATCGCAATCTTTGCCGTACAGTACGCATTCTGCCGTATATGGGCAGGCCGTTACAAACACGGACCTCTCGAATATATCTGGAAACGTGCCACATGGATTTAAACACGTTCAAAAAAAATTTGCTATCTTTGCGCAGACAAGTATAAACAGCTAAAATATATCCATATAATCCAATTATGGCAACAAAACCATTCCACTATCAACCGATGTTTCCTCTCGGTCCCGACACCACCGAGTACTACCACCTGACATCAGACTATGTAAAAGTTGAAAACTGGGGCGGCCACGAATTTCTGGTCGTAGACCCGCAGGCACTCACCGTACTGACCCGCCAGGCCACCCACGACAATGCTTTCATGCTGCGTCGCGAACACAATGCCATGGTAGCCAAAATTCTCTCCGATCCCGAAGCCAGCGAAAACGACAAATTCGTAGCCCTCACGATGCTGCGCAATGCAGAAGTGGCAGCCAAAGGAGCATTGCCATTCTGTCAGGATACAGGCACAGCCATCTGTCATGCAGAAAAAGGACAGAACGTTTACACCGGATGCAACGACGAAGAACGTATATCCGAAGGTGTATATCTGACCTACACTACCGACAATCTGCGTTACAGCCAGAATGCGCCGCTGAACATGTACGACGAAGTGAATACAGGCTGCAATCTTCCGGCACAGATCGACATCCACGCTACCGAAGGCGACGAATATCATTTCCTATTCGTTGCAAAAGGCGGCGGTTCGGCTAACAAGACATATCTTTATCAGGAAACGAAAGCCTTGATCAACCCCAAGACTTTGCTGCCTTTCCTTATCGAAAAGATGCGCACCCTCGGCACTGCTGCCTGCCCACCCTATCACATCGCATTCGTTATTGGCGGCACATCGGCTGAAAAGAATCTTGAAGTAGTTAAGAAAGCATCCGTAAAATATCTTGATTCACTGCCAACCGAAAGCAATGAATACGGCCACGCTTTCCGCGATATAGAACTTGAGGCTCAGCTCAAGAAAGCATCCGAAGAACTCGGACTCGGCGCACAATTCGGAGGGAAATACTATGCCCACGATATCCGCGTAATCCGCCTGCCTCGCCACGGCGCATCATGCCCCGTAGGAATGGGTGTCAGCTGCTCTGCCGACCGAAACATCAAAGCAAAAATCAATCGTGAAGGCCTTTGGATTGAAAAACTCGACGCCAATCCCGGCGAACTTATCCCCGAAGAAATGCGCAAAGCCGGCGAAGGAAAAGTGGTTGAAATAGACCTCAATCGTCCGATGGCCGAAGTACTCGCCGAACTGTCAAAATATCCTGTATCGACACGCCTGTCGCTAAGAGGCACAATCATCGTCGGTCGAGATATCGCACATGCGAAAATCAAAGAACGCCTCGATCGTGGCGAGCCTATGCCCGACTACCTCAAAGAACATCCCATCTATTATGCCGGACCGGCAAAAACTCCCGCCGGAATGCCATCCGGCTCTTTCGGTCCGACGACAGCCGGACGCATGGATTCGTACGTCGACCAATTTCAGGATGCCGGAGGCTCTATGATAATGATTGCAAAAGGCAACCGTTCAAAAGCTGTAACAGATGCCTGCCACAAGCACGGCGGTTTCTACCTCGGTTCGATAGGAGGTCCGGCGGCCGTTCTCGCCCAGAATTCAATCAAGAAGGTGGAACTGCTCGAATATCCGGAACTCGGCATGGAGGCGATCTGGAAAATCGAAGTAGAAGATTTCCCTGCTTTCATCCTTGTGGACGACAAAGGCAACGACTTCTTCACCGAGATTAATGAAAAATGTAAAATCTGCGGTCTGAATAAGCAATAAGCTGAAGTTTATAAAAAACAAGAGGCCGGGGCTAATCGCACCCGTTGCCTCTTGTTTTTTATTTACACACTAAACTTTTGCCATTGCTGTGCGTCATATCTATATGTAAATATCCTAAAATGAACGTCCCATGAAGGAACCTCGGAATCTCAAACTGTTTATATTTCTCGCTTTGCTGATGACTCTCTTCTCCGCAAAAGGCGCGGACGGATTTAAACAACCGGACTTCGCCTATCCTAAAACAGCCATGGCCGACGCCGGCAAACTGCTTGCCGATGCCGACAAAATCGCCGACCCGCAGCTCGCTGGAATCACCCGCTTGCGCGCACTACTGATTATGACCGCTGCCGATTCACGTATCGATCCCGACAGCCTGAAAGCATGGCCGGCAAAAATCGACAGTGTGGCACAAAACGAACCGAACTCTACAGCCCGCGGATTGATGAAACTATATGAAGCCGTCATTCTCAAAAAAATATATCAGAACCGACGCTATGCCTACGACCGTGTCAACGCACCGCTCTACCCACTGCCGGCAGACATAAGCGCATGGAATGGAGAACAGTTCAAGAGCCGTATAGACGAACTGATTATTGATTGTTCCCGCCTTACATCGAACACCAAAAACCCCGTATCTGAATACTCGGCTGTCATAGAGTGCGATCCACTGACATCGCGCTATCTACCGACAATAGCCGACGCAGCTGCTGAAATATCGTGCAAAACCGTAAAATATATAGGAACAGAGAATCTGTGCGACACAATTATAAAAAGCCGTCTTGCCGCATCGAAAACGCCTTCCGACAGCTTCTTCTATTGGCTCGCCCAAAAGACCCTAAACGAAAACCGTAATCCGGTTTCTGAATTGCGCAAGCTTTATAACAGCTACAGCACTTACGAGAATGCCCGGCTACTGTTGTATTATTACCTTGAAGAAACAGAATCAGATATATACAACAACTATGAAAATGAAAAAACAAAGGATATCGCACGTCGCAGAGCCGACATATCATGTATAAGGAAATCATTGGCCGCATTCCCCGACTGGTGGGGCAATGCGACATTGACAAATCGGCTTAACGAGCTGACACAACCGCGTGTAAGCATCTCTTTACCACGAGTGACAGCACCAGGCCATTCTGCCGACATGGACCTGACCTACTCTTTCGCATCCTCTGTAGGATACCGCATATACTCTATTCCGGCAGGTGAAACCGACTTGTCAGTTAAAAATATCACCACCGGCATGTCACTTGTCGACGAAGTAAAACTTTCCGCAACACCGACTGCGATCGAACATGAATTGAAACTTCAACTGACACTCCCCAAAATCGGACGCTATGCCATCGTTCCGATGCTCAACGGTAAGCCAGAATTAGAAGGGTACGCCGATGAAATCATTGCAAGTCCATTTATGCCTGTAGTTTTCGGCAGATGCGAGAACACATATATAGCGACAGTCGACTATATAAGCGGACGTCCAACTTCGGGCGTCGATATAAGTCTGGTGCCATACAACAAACGTCGCAACAAAACTATCAGACTCGGACGGACTGATGCAAACGGACTCTTAAACTACAGAACCGATAAAAACTCCGACCGTTATGGAGATTATTCCTTTTCATACAAAGGATATAATCTCGGACAGGCTTTTTATCTGCCCGTAAGCCGTTTCTATGAAAACAACGATAAAGAATTCCTCAAAGCCGACATATTCACCGACCGCCCGATCTATCACCAGGGCGACAGCATAGCGGTAGCCGTCGTGGTCAGCCGCCACAAAGACAAACTTCATTCAGTATCTGCCAACAGTGACATAATCATCTCCCTGTTCGACGCCAACTGGCAGAAAGCAGACAGTTGCATTGTCCGGACCGATGCTTTCGGCCGTGCCACATGCGATTTCGTAATCCCAAAAGGACGACTTACCGGCTATTACAACCTGACAGCGGCAACAATCGGCAAGCCCGACAGCAACATAGGCAACCAACAGGTAATGGTAAGCGACTTCCGTCTTCCCACATTCGAAGTCGAGATGACATCAACAGAACGTAATGTTCCCGTCGAAGGAGCCATACGTCTGAAAGGACGCGCCATCACCTATTCCGGTATGCCTGTAGGTGGAGCCAAAGTGGAGGCCACTATAAACGGAGCACACCGCTGGCGGTGGTTCAACCCTGTCCAAAAGCTTGGTGAAATAAATACTGTGACAGCTCCTGACGGTACATTCACCATAGACGTACCGGCTGATATGCTGAAAGAAAAAAATTACAGAAGCGACACTCCGTACAGCGATTTCATAGCTTCAGTAAACGTAACGGCTGTAACTGCCGAAACGGCATCAGCTTCAAAAAATTTCACAACCGGCAAACCGTATATTCTTGACATGGAGTATATGGAAAACAACATCGACACATCCTCTCCTGCCGTATTCACGCCTTTGGCATACGATGCCGATGGCCGGAAAATAGAAATCGCACTGACATGGAAGCTGCTCGACAAACGCAACAAAACTATTGCTTCAGGCAATACCATATCAGGGAAACGTACAGAAGCCGACTGGAACAAAATCCCGGGCGGCAACTATACAATCGAACTGAGCACCGTAGATACCGCCCTGGCGAATTCATCACGTCATGGCATAAGCCTCTACAACATAGCCGACAACAGTATGCCCGAAGATGAAACGCTCTTCCTGCCTGTCAACCACTACAAGACCGACGACAACGGACGGATTACCGCGACTTTTGGCGTAGCTGCTGAAAAGGCATGGGTATATACAGCATTCTGCACGGGAGAAAAAATACATTATATAAAAGTGAATGAACGAAAACACGGATTCCATTCATTCGACGTAGAACTCCCGGCAGGAGAGAATTCCGGCCGGATTCATTTCGTAACATACATTGACGGCAAAGCATGCTCTCGCGACATAATAATAATCCGTCCTGACAAGCGTGCAATCAGCATTGAAGCAGAAAGCTTCCGTGACCGCCTCGTTCCGGGGAGCGGTGAAACATGGCGCTTCCGCATCAGCGACAGCGAAGGTAATCCGCTGGAGTCGGCAGCGATGATAGCCACACTCTACAACCATGCGCTGTCTTCACTCCAATCCTTGTTATGGCCCGGCTCATTAGCCACATATACCCGAAACGCTTCGCTTTCCGTCCACCCCGCTGCCAAAGGACAGCAATACTGCTATTTCGAATTTCCTGTCAAAGGGGAAAAATTTCGTACACTGTCCGCTCCGAGTTTCCTGTTCTCAAACGATTTTGGTCATAGACTAATGATTCGTGGCCGATACTATGGCGCCAGTATGAAATCTGCGGTGACCGGCAGTATAAATGATATGGCGGAAATGGAAACAGCAGAAGACTCGGATGAAGCCATACCTGAACTGGCTGAAACGATCACAGTGGCCGGCAATGCCGAATCAGGCGAAAGCAAGGAAATATCTATTCAAGATGTAATGTCCGACAAAGAACGCGCACAATCGGCCGACAACTTCGTCTATCGCGACGGCGAAACGCTTCAGGCTTTCTGGAGGCCCCGACTTGTGGCCGATGCCGACGGTATTGTCAATATCGTATTCAATGTTCCTAATGCCAACGGCGCATGGATGTTCAACGCATTCGCATGGACACCCGATCTTCATTCAGAATCATCCAAAGCGACTTGTGTATCATCCAAACCGGTTATGGTGCAGCCGAACCTGCCGCGCTTCCTCCGTCAGGGCGACAAAGCGGTCGTTCCCGCAACAGTGTTCAATAATTCCGACGACAAGACCACTGTAACCACAACAGTAGAAATTTTCGACTGTGCCACTATGGCAGTTTTATCCACTGCTGTCAGCACCGACACCATCGAAGCCAAAGCATCGGCTATCGTCGGCATAAACGTCAACGCACCTGCCGATGTCGCCGCCATAGGATATCGTGTACGCTCGGCAGCAGGTAACTTTGCCGACGGTGAACAGAACATAATACCCGTCCTCAACTCTTCCGCAACTGTGATAGAAAGCACTGAATTCTATCTTAATCCAAAAGAAAACAAGGATTTCGAGCTGACAATTTCTGAAAAAGGCAACAAGAGTGTGACACTGCAATACTGTCAGAATCCCATCTGGAATGTCGTGCGCGCGATGCGTGGTATAAAAGGACTTAATACCGACATGTCACCCGCAGCAGCCTCCTCGCTTTTCAGCATATTGGCCTCGCAACGTATAATTGCCGATAATCCTGCTATCGAAGAGGTCATAGCCCAATGGAAGAAAACTCCTGAAAGCGAAGCACTGACATCAATGCTCAGCCGCAATGCCTCCCTCAAAAGCCTGATGCTCGAACAGACACCATGGTTACAGACCGCACAAGAGCAAAGCCGCCGCATGGAGATGCTGTCGCAGCTATTCGACAGTGACGCCGTAGCCGAAGGCATCACCGCTAACATCGCCTCTCTGAAAAAAGCTCAGAACGACGACGGTGGATTCCGTTGGGGTCCATGGAGTCGTGAATCATCATTGTGGGCAAGCGAAACCGTCCTGATAACGCTTGGCATAGCAAATTCCCTGAACATGCTTCCCGAGGACAACAAAGAGCTTCATGAGATGATCCGTTCAGCCGTAGCCTACATCGACAGCACTTTATCTGACTCGAAACTCAATACCGACACCGACCGGAATCTGGCTCTTGTCCATGCTCTTCTACCCGAATGCAAGCCCACTGCCGGTGCCAAAGCTATAATCGACCGCACTGCGGCACAAATAGCGTCTGGTTGGAAGAATGATCCGACCGTCGGCAAGGCCTACGATATTCTGATACTGAAAGCCGTTGGAAAAAGCGATGTCGCTTCCGACATCCTTGCCTCGCTGCGCCAGTTCGGTGTCGTACGCCCGGGTATGGGTCTTTGCTTCCCATCGGTCGACGACATACGCGGATATGCAACAATCATCCAGGCCTTTTCTGTAATGGGCGCCGAAACCGACGAACTCGACGCCATGCGCCAATGGATATGCGTACGTTCACAGGCAACCGATGATCTCGGCGCTTTCAACCCAGACTATGTCATAGCCGCAACAATGCTGACAGGCACATGCTGGACCGATGTTCCTGCCTCAAACCACGTCACTGTCGACGGAAAGCCAATCGAGATCGACAGCACAGACAGCGCTTCCGGATATTTCACCCAAGCAATCGATGTCAAAGGAAAGAATGCCACCATAAGCGTACGTCCCAACGGTGTGACACCATCCTACGGTTCTGTAGTCACGATCTCCACAATACCCGCCGCCGACGTCAAAGCACGGCCCGGAAAGGACGTATCGATAGAGAAAAGATACCTCGTCAAGGACAACGACGGTAATCTGCGCTCCACCGACAACTTCACTCTCGGACAGAAAATAACCGTACAACTTACAATTAAGGTGAAACGCGATCTCGAATACGTTGCAATTACCGACGAACGCGCCGCCGCCCTCGAACCTGTGGAACAACTACCGGGAAACATATTCGAAAACGGCCTGTATTTCTATCGCGAGAACGGCGATGCCGCCACCAATATCTTCATAGGCTACCTGCCACGCGGCACATACCACCTCAGCTACGATATGACAGCCAACAACTCCGGAACATTCGTTTCAGGAATAGCCACACTGCAAAGCCAGTATGCGCCCGAAATAACAGCTCACAGCGCAGGTTCCACATTGACGGTAGCCGGACGCTGAACCATTTTCCATAAGGAAACGTTATCACTTTTGGCACATCGGAATTGACAAAATGTCAGTCGATGTGCCAAAAGTATTTTTTGGAACGGTATTTGCATACATATAAGCAAAACGACATCAACACAAACTTAAAAACAAAGCATACAGTTATGAAACTCAAACCATTAGCAGACCGCGTACTCATCCGGCCCGCAGCAGCCGAAGAAGTCACTCTCGGAGGTATCATCATCCCCGACTCAGCAAAAGAAAAACCGCTCAAAGGCGAGGTAATAGCAGTCGGCAACGGAACCAAGGATGAAGAGATGGTCCTGAAAGCCGGCGACGAAGTGCTCTACGGCAAATACGCAGGGACAGAAATCGAGTTCGAAGGCGATAAAGTCCTTATCATGCGCCAGAATGAAATCCTCGCTGTCATCGAAAAGTAATTTATAACTGATAGAAAATACACATAACATCATGGCTAAAGAAATCAAATTCAATATTCAGGCTCGCGAAGAACTGAAAAAAGGTGTCGACGCTCTGGCCGATGCCGTAAAGGTAACCCTTGGGCCAAAAGGCCGCAACGTAATAATCAGCAAGCAGTTCGGTGCGCCCCACATCACCAAGGACGGTGTGACAGTAGCACGCGAAGTAGAACTTGAAGACGCATTCCAGAACATGGGCGCACAGCTCGTCAAGGAAGTAGCATCCAAAACAGGTGACGATGCCGGCGACGGCACAACAACCGCTACTGTTCTCGCTCAGGCAATCATCGCCGTAGGTCTGAAGAATGTAACAGCCGGTGCCAATCCCATGGATCTGAAACGCGGTATAGACAAAGCCGTAGCCGCAGTAGTCGGAGGCATCAAGGAAATGTCGGAGGAAGTAGGCGACGACTTCAAGAAAATCGAGGACGTAGCTCGTGTTTCCGCCAACAACGATGAAACCATAGGCCGTCTTATCGCCGAAGCCATGGAAAAGGTGAAAAAAGAAGGCGTGATTACCGTAGACGAAGCCAAAGGCACTGAAACAAACATCGAGGTAGTCGAAGGCATGCAGTTCGACCGCGGCTACATCTCGCCCTACTTCGTTACAGACACTGAAAAGATGCAGTGCGTCATGGATCGTCCCCTGCTTCTTATCTACGACAAGAAGATCTCAAACCTCAAGGACATACTTCCCATTCTCGAACAAACAGCCCAGAGCGGACAGCCGTTGCTGATAATCGCCGAAGACGTTGACCAGGACGCATTGGCCGCACTCGTTGTCAACCGTCTGCGCGGATCCCTGAAAATCTGTGCCGTCAAGGCTCCCGGATTCGGCGACCGACGTAAAGAGATGCTCGAAGACATCGCTATCCTTACAGGAGGTACTGTCATCTCCGAAGAAAAAGGCATGCAGCTGGTCAACGCCACCATGCAGGATCTCGGACATGCAAACACTGTCACTGTCACCAAGGACAACACGACCATCGTAAACCGCGACAGCGACAAGGCCAAAATCGCCGCACGCGTAGGCCAGATCAAATCGCAGATTGCAGCCACTACCAGCGACTACGACCGCGAAAAACTTCAGGAACGTCTTGCCAAACTCGCAGGCGGCGTGGCCGTGCTCCACGTCGGCGCCCCCAGCGAAGTTGAGATGAAAGAAAAGAAAGACCGCGTCGACGACGCACTGAGCGCTACCCGCGCAGCTGTCGCCGAAGGCATAGTCCCCGGCGGAGGCGTAGCCTATATCCGTTGCCTCAGCCGTCTTGACGGACTCAAAGGCGCCAACGACGACGAACAGACCGGTATCGAAATCGTACGTCGTGCAATCGAAGAGCCTCTTCGTCAGATTGCCGCCAACGCAGGCGTCGAAGGTGCCGTAGTGGTTCAGAAAGTCAGCGAAGGCAATGGCGATTTCGGTTACAACGCACGCACCGATACTTACGAGAACCTTCTTGCCGCCGGTGTGATCGACCCGGCCAAGGTGACCCGTGTGGCTCTTGAAAATGCAGCATCAATCGCAGGCATGTTCCTGACCACAGAATGCGTCATAACCGACAAGAAAGAAGAAAATCCGGCACCCATGCCTGGTGCAGGCATGGGAGGAATGGGCGGAATGATGTAAGCCTTACATCCGAAACAAAATTATAACGACACAAAAATCCCCCGGAGCACATCAGACTGTGCTTCCGGGGGATTTCCATATTTTCCGCAAAGGAAATCATGTGTTCGGCGAAAAATACGTAACTTTGGAACGGATTTAGAATTCATCAGCAATATAATGACAAAACATCTGCTCGACCTGCGCGTCGAATCCTCCGACGACCTCGGCGCCGGATATTCCGCCATAGTCCTGTCTGCTCCCGACGGCAAAGCGCTGCCGATGGTAAAGCCGGGACAGTTTGTTGAACTTCAGGCTCCCGACGGTCGCACAATGTTGCGACGGCCGATCTCCATTTTCGACTACGACGGGCGCACACTTTCGTTGCTTGTACGCCGCATAGGCAACGGAACCAAAGCAATAGCAGCACTATGCCCCGGCGACAGCATAAGCACAGTAATGCCTCTGGGCAACGGTTTCCCTGCCGTACGTTCCGACGAACGCGTTCTTCTTGTCGGCGGCGGCGTAGGCATAGCCCCGTTGCTATATCTCGCCCGCGTCATAGCCGCTTCCGGGCGGTGGCCGGCGGTAATCTACGGCGCACGCACTGCCGCCGAACTCGTAGCCTCTGCCCGTTTCGACGGTTGCGCCGACCTCCATATATGCACCGACGACGGATCTGCCGGTTTCCACGGCCTTGTGACCTCACACCCGGTGTTCAGTGCAAGAGAGTACGACCGCGTGATGTGCTGCGGACCCAAACCTATGATGCAGGCAGTAGCAGCGGCATGCCGCGAAAGAAATATAACATGTGAAGTTTCACTCGAAAACATTATGGCCTGCGGAGTCGGCTCCTGCCTCTGCTGCGTAGAGAAGACCGTTCGCGGCAACGTATGCGTATGCACCGAAGGCCCTGTTTTCAATATCAACGATCTGACATGGTAAATCTATCGACTTCTTTAGGCTCGCTTCAGCTGAAAAATCCCGTGCTGACAGCTTCAGGCACATTCGGATATGGCGAAGAATACTCTGATTTTTTCGATCTCGCACGTCTTGGAGGCATTATCGTCAAGGGAACCACCCTTGAGGCACGCGAGGGCAACCCATATCCCAGAATGGCTGAAACACCATCCGGCATGCTCAATGCCGTAGGACTCCAGAACAAAGGTGTCGACCATTTCATTAGTCAGACATATCCGCGCATTGCAGGCTGCGGCACACAGATAATAGTCAACGTATCCGGCTCATGCCCGGAGGACTATGCCGAAGTGGCACGACGTCTGGCACCTCTGGCCGGAATCGAAGCCATAGAAATCAATATCTCTTGTCCCAATGTCAAGCAAGGCGGCATGGCCTACGGCACAACTACTGCCGGTGCGTCCGAAGTCGTCACAGCCGTACGCAAGACATGGCCGCGTCACCTGATGGTCAAACTGTCACCTAATGTCACCTCCATTGTCAACATAGCTCTGGCCGCACGCGATGCCGGAGCCGACAGCCTCTCTCTGATAAATACTCTGCTCGGCATGGCTGTCGACGTCGAACGCCGGCGCCCGATGCTTTCGACCGTCACGGGCGGCCTGTCAGGTCCCGCCGTGCGTCCGGTGGCCGTACGCATGGTATGGCAGGTAGCGAAAGCCGTCGACATACCGGTCGTCGGACTCGGAGGAATATGCTGTGGACGCGATGCTCTGGAATTTATAATGGCCGGAGCTACAGCCGTGCAGATAGGTACGGCCAATTTCATCGACCCGACAAGCTCAGTCCGCGTCGTCGACGAAATCACAGAATTCTGCGAACGTCAGGGAGTGAACGATATAAGCGAACTAAGAGGAATAATCTGAATCTCCCGTTCATATCACCCCAAAAAGTGGCCGGCAATTTTCATGCCGGTCACTTTTTTTATTGCAACGTACTGCCCGCCGTTTTTTATTATTACCTTTGCAGCGGTTTTTGAATATAGTATGAATAAAAGGTAAAAATGTCTATCCTACAATTCGGAATACTGTTTATTTTTCTCGCTTTAGGCGAACTAGCAGTATACTTTACTGGAATTCCCGTTCCATCGAGCATCATAGGAATGCTGTTGCTCACACTCGCACTCAAACTCGACATAGTCAAACTGGCATGGGTCGATAAAGTCGCAAGCTTCCTTGTCCATAATCTAGGCTTTTTCTTTGTCCCTGCCGGTGTGGGATTGATGAAATGCCTCGGCCTACTGACTCAACAGTGGCTGCCGATCGTCGGAGCATCAATAGGCAGCACCATTGTCATAATAGCAGTGACAGGACAAGTTCATCAATTGGTCCGCCGACGCATCGCATCGCACAACCGTAGCGACAGAGCAAAAACATCGATTCAGCAATAAGCGACAAAAAATTATGGACTTCCTGACCAACCGCTATTTTCTTATAGCACTCACCTTCGGATTCTTTCTCGGCGCACGCTATCTGCAAAGAATAACAGGTCTGAAACTACTGAACCCCATCCTTGTAGCCATCGTGGCTATGATATGTTTTCTCTGTTGCCTCGGTATCGATTACGAAACATATCAAGCCGGCGGCGAATACATCGACTTCTGGCTCAAACCGGCCGTAGTAGCCCTCGGCATACCGCTATACAAACAGCTGAATGCCATCAAAAAACAGTTGCTGCCACTGCTTTTGTCTGAACTCGCCGGATGTGTGGCCGGCATAGTTTCTGTGGTTATTCTTGCCGAATTTTTCGGAGCAACACGCGAAGTAGTCATGTCACTTGCACCAAAAGCCGTAACGACACCCATCGCTATGGAAATTGCAAAATCGATCGGCGGCATCCCCCCGCTCACTGCCGCCGTAGTCGTATGCACAGGTATTTTTGGTGGAATGACCGGCTTCAAAATTGTGAAAATCAGTCATATCAATAGTCCGATAGCATCAGGGCTGTCGATCGGCACTGCCGCTCATGCCGTAGGCACCTCCGCAGCCATGGAACGGAGCGACCGTTACGGAGCATTTTCGTCGCTCGGACTCACACTCAACGGGCTGCTTACCGCGCTTCTCGCCCCCGCCATACTCGGACTCATGGGCTATTAATCCGCAAAAAAGGAAACACTTGAAGCTCGTTTATCGGCTTCAAGTGCTTCCTTTTAATTAAACATCATGCACTCTCAGACGTACATATTGACAATAGCTTCGTAAAGCTCCTGCTTTCCTGAAATAACGGCCGGTTCCGGACGGCTCTTGGCGTAATCCACAACATCTTCAAGCGACATTTTCCCGTCTTCGAACTCCTTGCCCTTACCGGCATCAAAGCTTGAATAGCGCTCAGAAAGCATTTTTGTATAAGGCGATTTCTCAAGTATCTCTGCGGCACTGATAAGCGCCCGCGCCATTGCGTCCATACCGGCAATGTGTGCTATGAATATATCTTCCGGATCTGTTGAATTGCGGCGTGTTTTGGCATCGAAATTGGTACCGCCGTTGCCAAGTCCGCCATTGCGTATAATCTGCATCATGGCCTGGGTCAGTTCATAGTTATCGATCGGGAACTGGTCAGTATCCCAACCGTTCTGATAGTCGCCTCGGTTGGCATCGATACTTCCGAGCATTCCATTGTCGACAGCCACGCAAAGCTCATGTTCGAATGTATGTCCGGCCAAAGTAGCGTGGTTCACCTCGATATTCACCTTGAAATCCTTGTCGAGTCCGTTAGCCTTCAGAAAACCTATAACCGTTTCCGTATCGGCATCATACTGATGCTTGCTCGGCTCCATAGGCTTGGGTTCTATAAGGAATGTTCCGGTGAAACCTTTGGTTCGGGCATAGTCGCGTGCCATACGCAACATTGTTGCCAGATGTTCTTTCTCGCGCTTCTGATCTGTGTTAAGCAGACTCATGTAACCTTCGCGACCACCCCAGAATACATAATTCAGTCCACCGAGAGCTATTGTGGCATCAATGGCATTCTTGATCTGCACGGCAGCACGCGCAACTACGTCGAAGTCAGGATTGGTGGCTGCACCGTTCATATAGCGGGCGTTGCCGAATACATTGGCAGTACCCCACAGGTTACGTATACCTGTAGCTTCCATCTTTTCTTTTAGATAGGCCACAATCTCTTTCATTTTTTCCTCATAATCCGGAATGTCAACCAGATCGCCTATAAGATCGGTATCATGGAAACAGAAATACTCAATCCCGAGTTTCTGCATGATTTCAAATCCTGCATCGACTTTTTGTCTGGCAACAGTCATCGCATCCGGGCCGTCATTCCATGGGAATTTTTTTGTGCCCGTACCGAACTGGTCGCCACCCTCGGCGCAGAGTGTATGCCACCAGGCCATTGCAAATTTAAGCCAATCCTTCATCGGCTTTCCAAGTATGATTCGATCGGCGTCATAGTAACGAAACGCCATCGGATTATAACTTTCAGGACCCTCGTAGGCAATCTTGCCTATTGCAGGAAAATATTCTTTCTTTGTCATTTTTATATGATTTAAATGTTTTTATTTTCATCCTTTGTCTGCCGAAAGTTCTGCGTCAAGACATTCTTTCCAGCGCATATAGGCTTCCAGATAAGGCGTACTGTCCGCCTCCGGTTCTATAAGCGCAATTTTCTGTAATGTTGCGAAAGCTTCTGTATTATTCCTGTAAATACCCGCACCCATACCGGCTCCGCGTGCAGCGCCTACAGCCCCGTCGGTATCATAGAGTTCTATGGTCGCGCCCGACGTACCTGCAAGCGTTTCTCTGAAAACAGGACTCAGGAACATATTGGCGTTTCCCGCATGGATTTTTTTTATTTCCATACCCATGTTTTCCATAATCTTCATGCCGTATATGAACGAGAATACGATACCTTCCTGCGCGGCACGCAACACATGACTGCGTGTATGTATGTTGAAATTGATGCCGTGCATCGAACAGCCAATCTCACGGTTTTCGAGTACTCGCTCGGCTCCGTTTCCGAAAGGAAGTATCGTGACTCCGGCCGAACCGACAGGTGCGCAGGCTGCCATATCGTTCATTTCCGCATAGGAACAAGAACCGGGTACCACATTCTTCTTCATCCATGAATTCAATATTCCCGTACCGTTTATACATGTCATGACACCTATGCGGGTCTGCTCGACTGAATGGTTTACGTGCGCAAAGTTATTGACACGCGAAAGCGTGTCGTAATCTACTGTTCCGTTTATACCGTATACCACACCCGACGTGCCTGCCGTAGACGCCACCTCGCCCGGATTGAACACGTTAAGTGACAAGGCATTGTTTGGCTGGTCGCCTGCCCTGTAAGTCACCGGAGTCCCTTCAGCAAGACCAAGCTCTGCGGCCGTTGCGGCAGTCAACCGCCCCTGCTCGCCGAAAGTCGGGAGCAATTCCGGAAGTATATCCGGATTATACCCCAGATAATCCATCAGAAAGCGAGCCGGCACGTTGTCTTTGAAATCCCACAGCATCATTTCCGAAAGACCGGACACCGTTGTAGCGATTTCACCTGTAAGACGCATGGCGATATAATCGCCGGGGAGCATTATTTTATATATGCTATTGAAAACCTTTTCTTCATTATCTTTCACCCATTTCAGCTTGGTAGCAGTGAAATTTCCCGGGGAATTGAGCAGACGCGGCAGACATGTCGCAGCACCAAGTTCGTCGAAAGCCCGTTTACCGAAAGATACACCGCGGCTGTCACACCAGATTATTGCATCGCGTAACAAGCGTCCATCGCGATCGACAGTCACAAGGCCGTGCATCTGATAACTGATTCCTATGGCTTTGATGTCATGTGCATCCACACCCGACAATGCAAGCACCGATGCCGTAGCTTTTTTTAGATATAAAAACCAGTCGTCGGGATTTTGCTCGGCCCATCCGGGCTGCACGGCGCGTATAGGCGCCTCGGTTTTGGGATAAAAATCAGAAGCGACGCAGACCCCGGTGAGAGCGTCTACTATCGCAGCTTTTACGGAAGAACTGCCTATATCGTAGCCTAACAGATACATATTTTCGCGATATCATTATTTGTTTCTATTATAAATATGAATTAAAAGCCGCCAACACTCAACGGGCAAAAGAAAAGACATTCATAATTTTATAAAAACACGGGGCCGCATCGCTCAAAGATACAGCCCCGTCTATATGATATAACAATAATGTCAGTCGAACTTCTTCCGGTGAAAGACAAAATTTCGTCCGAGGTACTTCTCGCGAACTACCGGATTCTCAGCCAGTTCCTCCGACGTTCCCTGGAATAGGATGCGGCCTTCGAAAAGCAGATACGCACGATCGGTGATACTGAGTGTTTCCGGAGCGTTGTGGTCGGTTATAAGTATGCCTATATTTTTTTCTTTCAGACGATATACTATCGACTGTATATCCTCGACGGCGATAGGGTCGACACCGGCAAAAGGCTCGTCAAGCATTATGAACAGAGGATCAATAGCCAGACAGCGGGCAATCTCCGTACGACGACGCTCTCCACCGGAAAGCTGGTCGCCGAGATTCTTGCGTACTTTCTGCAGGCGGAACTCGGAAATCAGACTTTCAAGCTTGTCGCGCTGATAGTCGCGGGGCTTGTTCGTCATCTGAAGCACAGAACGGATATTATCCTCGACACTCATTTTTCTGAATACCGAAGCTTCCTGAGGCAAATAACCGATGCCATTCTGCGCACGCTTGAACATCGGCAGTTTCGTAATATTCTTGTCATCAAGATATATCTGGCCTTCATTCGGCTGTATAAGCCCGACAGTCATATAGAATGTCGTTGTCTTTCCGGCACCGTTAGGCCCGAGCAATCCTACAATCTCACCTTGCGTCACATCGATCGAAACATGATTCACAACCGTACGTTTGCCATACTTTTTCACAAGACTGTCGGTGCGCAACACTATTCCCGACGACGTTGTTTCATCGTCGGGGGAGGACGGAAACGCATCGTCTTCTATTACCATCTCTATCGCCTGTTCAAACGGTTTAGGCAACTTTTCGGCCTCTTCGTTATTGCGATTCAGAAAATTAAGGACACCCATCTTATGATTCGGTTCTTAACCGGGAATCTGGCTATGTACGGCAGGACGACGAAGACGACTCTCGATATAATCGGTAAGCAGATTGATAGCAACCGTATTGCTGCCTCCTTGGGGCACTATGAGATCGGCATAGCGTTTCGACGGTTCTATATACTGGCAGTGCATAGGCTTCAGAATGTCCTGATAGCGGTCGATTACCATCTGAGGTGTACGTCCGCGTTCGATACAGTCACGCGCTATCACACGTATTAATCGGTCATCGGCATCAGCATCCACAAACACCTTTATATCGAGCATATTACGCAAAACCGGATCTGTAAGCACAAGAATCCCCTCGACTATGACGACATCTGTCGGACATACTTCGACCGTTTCCGGCTGACGAGTACATGTCAGGTAGGAATAAGTAGGCATCTGTATGGTTTTTCCGGTTTTCAGCTCTTTAAGATGTTCAACCAGAAGAGTCCATTCTATAGCGTCAGGCTCATCAAAATTGATTTTACTACGCTCCTCCGGCGGGATATGGCTTGAATCCTTATAATATGAATCCTGTGGCATCACAGCCACTTCCCCGGCGGGAAAACTATTGATAATCTTGTTGACGACTGTCGTTTTTCCCGAGCCGGTGCCTCCGGCGATTCCTATTACTAACATGATCGGTGTCTGTATGGTATGGTGCTTAAATTTTTCGTGCCACGAAATTACGATATATTTTCGGAATTACCAAAGCCTGCTCCTTCGGGTTCAACGTATGGGATGGTATTCAACAAAGGCTTCGATGGCTTCATAAGATGCCAGTCCGAGGTCCTGATAAAGACGTGCGGTCGCACGATTACGCTCCTCAGCACGCTGCCAGAACAGACGGTCGTCATCGCCAAGGAAAGGTGCGTTCTCCATCTGCGACTGATGTTTTAGAATAGAATTGCGCTTGAATCGCAATTCCTCAGGACTGATAGGCACTGCCATCTCTATATGGTCGATTTCCCATTCGGCCCACGCTCCACGATACATCCATATCCGGCAATCCGTCATCCATGGTTCATCCTTAAGTTCGTCAATAGCTGCAAGAACTGCATCGGTACATACTTTATGCGTACCGTGCGGATCGGCAAGGTCGCCGGCTACAAAAATCTGATGCGGCTTGACTTCTTCTATAAGTTTACGGACAATGGCGACATCCTTTTCCGTAAGGTCGCCTTTCTTGATTGTGCCCGTTTCATAAAACGGCAGATTCAGGAAATGCACATTCTCAGGCTTGACGCCGATATAATTGCATGCCGTGCGCGCTTCTCCCTGACGGATTTTTGTTTTCATGAACCTCACATCCGGCATGTCGACAGCTCCGGCCGTCTTGGTAGCTATGAATTCATGGATCGCACGGCTTTTCTCCAGATATTCCGGCGTTTCCATGCCGAAATGTCCGGCAATACCGTCCATCAGCAGTATATAACGCATCATGTCTTCGTCACCCACAGCTATATTGCCCGAGGTTTCGTATGCCACATGCACATCGTGATGCTGGTCGACAAGGCGCTTGAACGTACCGCCCATAGAAATGACATCATCGTCAGGATGCGGTGAAAAAATGATCACCCGCTTTGGATACGGCTTCGAACGTTCCGGACGGTAGGTGTCGTCGGCATCCGGTTTTCCGCCGGGCCAACCGGTGATAGTATGCTGAAGATCATTAAAAATCTTGATATTCACATTGTAGGCAGATCCGTATATCGCCAACAGTTCACCAAGCCCCCAGTCGCTGTAGTCCTTATTTGTCAGTTTCAGGATCGGTTTCCCTGTCACTCCGCATAACCAGACTATAGCACGCCGGATCAGCTTGTCATTCCACTCGCATGACGTTACTTTCCAGGGATGACTTATCCGCGTAAGCTCCTCGGCTGCGGCAAGGTCTACAGCTACATGGACATGTGGATGACCCTGAAGCTGTGATGCCGGAACACTCGTATCCGGCGGAAGTTCCACAGTACGGCGCACAATTTCGGCACGGCTTTCACCCCAGGCCATAGTCAGTATACGCCGGCTCGACAAAATATCGGCAATTCCGAGGGTTATAGCTGTAGTAGGTATTTCATCGCACTTATAGTCGTGGGCTATATTATGGCGTGTATCATTGCTAAGCAACACCATGCGGCAGAAACTCGACCGGGCGCTACCAGGTTCGTTGAAAGCGATGGAACCGTTAGAACCGATTTCACAAAGAACCACATCAATGCCGCCTTCATCGGCAATCCACTGCTCGTAGGCCTGACAGTACTCGTGCATCGTTTCTTTCGTAATCCCGGGATTAATGGAGCGTACGTTGCTCTCGGCTATATCTACATGATCGAGAAACACGTCGCGCAAACGGCGCAATGTCGACGGTCCCTCGGGATGCAATGGAAAAAACTCGCTTATATTATATACAATAACCTTACTGAAGTCAAGCTCCCCGGCCTTGGCCATACGTATAAGTCCGGCATACACAGGATGTGTTGAAGTCCCCGCTCCGAGGGCAAGCACACATTTGCCTTTCTCCGAAACGAAACGCCGGATATAAGCGGCAATGCGTTCGGCAAGATGACCGGCACCGTCGGATGCAGTTTCAAAAATAAGAGTATCCATCTTTTCCTCGCGTGTCAACGCAGTCCGCTCTATTTCATTATCAGGACTGTAATAACGCCGCGAAATGCGGTCGAGCTTAATCTGTGAGCTTAAATCGTTTTTCATTATTCAATGAATATATAATGGGTCAGTATACGTTTCTTATTTTATATACAGTAAGCGGACGGCCTACCATTAACGGTACTGCAACATAGACGTATTATATTTTACAAATATACGAATTTGCATTATAAAAAAACGACTATTTCATATAAAAACAAACAAGCGGA